>JAVBRA010000017.1:0-142460 GCA_031548435.1 Rikenellaceae bacterium | reverse complement strand
ACCTTTTTTCGCTCACAAACATTTCTGAGTGTGGTGTGGCTCCCGATAACAAGTGAGCCTGTGGCTCCCCGCAGCCTTTTTGGTTCCTTTTTGGGCAATGACAAAAAGGATTGCCCCGCCGGCAGGTGAAATGAATCCATCCATGCCGAAGAGCAGGGTCTTAAATTTTGCACCGTCCCCAAAGGAGCCTCCGTTTTTTTCATCAGGAGCCTTGTTCTACCTGAGATTGATTATGAGCGAAAAAGGCCATCGCTCAAAACACCCCGCGGATGCTGCCCGCTCGGGAGGGCAGCGGCAGGTTCGGAACGATCGATTCGTCCATTCTTTTAAATAACCTTAACCCTTATTGCTATGACACAAACCAACACCGGCGCGCGGCTCCGTACGACCGCCGCGGCCAAAGAGAAAACCGTCGCCGAGCGCGACATGATCCGTAAACTCGAAACCGCCCTGGGGCGCGCCCGGGGCATTGCCGCAGGCATTGTCGAGGGACGCAGGCAGGGACACCGTCCGTGCACCCGTTACCGTGCCGTCGAACGCCAGATCGCCGACCTGAAGCGGGTGGTTGAAATTTACAGAAAGGAGTGTGTGCGATGAAGCGCGTGTATCTGAATCAGGTTGCCGCTGCCTTTGCCGCCGAGGCCGGTTGCGCTTTTTTCAGCGGGTTCGAGTGGGATGCCAATGCCAAAACCCCGCCGTTGCCTTGTCTGTGCATGTCGCCGGCTGTTCTTGCCGGAAAGAGCGGACGAGCCGAGGGATTGCTGCGTTACAAGCTGTCGTTCACGCTGGCGATGGCCCTGCCCCGCGACGGCAGCCACGACGAGCTGTGGCAGCAGATGGAGCGTACGGCCTGCGACCTTTATGACCGCTACGCCCTGTCGGACGAGGTGTTCTCTGCCAGCGAACTGGTCTGTACGCCGGGGCAGGACAAGTTGCTGGGGGCGCATCCCACGCTGTCGATGAAAGTGACGTTCACCGTGCAGGCGGGGTATGTCCGGCATCCATAGGGCGATTTAATCATTTCGTGTCGCGGCATTCGATCCTATGGCGAACGGGCGTGACGCGCCAAAACCAATTCCAACAGAAACCACTATGCAAATCGAATCACAACCTAATCAGTTCTCATCCGCTTTCGGGGCTGTGTCCTATGGCATAGCCGCCGGGAGCGAAACCGCCGCCACCGTCCATATCGTCGGTGGAAACCCTCAGCGTGTGCTGGGAGCCAAGCGTATCAGCGGCGCGACGCAGTACGCGGTCAACATTGCCCCGTATTTGCGCGGCGAGTTCGATCCGCGTCCCCTGCCTGCGGGCGGCGTGGGTTTTGTGGCCCCGCAAGGGCGCCTGACCCTGTCGCACATTGTGGCCGGAGGCCGCCTTGCGGCCGACGGCTCATCGGTTGCCGGAGGGATTGCGTCGCAGCAGACGTTCATCACCGGCGCCGTGGCGGAACTGTCGGTCGGTGCCCACAAGTTGCTGTCGGCCCGTCCGTCGAGCCTGTCGATCCGTCCGGGCGATGCCGACGAGATTGCTTTTATCGCTCTGGCCGGCACGCCGTGCAAAGCCCGCTTCGAGCTCTTCACCCGCGAGGGCGATACCTGTGTCTCGTTCGAGGAAACGTTCGCTCCGTCAATCACTTCGGTCGTGGCACTCAACGTGTCGATGCCGGGAATCGCCGTCTGCCTCGAACACCTTGACCGCGACCTCGATGACATGGGCTTTTTCGATCTGGAGGTCGTTTGCGGCGCGACAGTAGTGCACAGTTGCCGCTACCGCATCGACCGCGACAATGCCGACGGGGTGCGGCTGGCCTGGGTCAACGCCCATGGCGCCATCGACCATTTTACTTTCCGGGCGCCGGCGTCGGCGGTGGACGCGGTGAAGAAAGACCGTATATACGGCCCCGATGGAGTGAGTGTTGTTTCGGGTGTTACGGAAACCGTCCGCACTCTCCGTCCCGGTCATCAGTGCGCGGCAGTGATGCGTTGGCTGGCTTCTCTGGTGGCATCGCCCCGGGTGTGGATGGTGACCCCGGACGGTCTGCTGCCGGTAGATATTCTCACCGCCGAATGGCCGTCCGAAGGGGGCGACCCGGCATCGGCGCAAATCGCTTTCCGTCCGGCAGGGTCGCCTCCGGCCAATGTCTGAGTGTTGCAGGCGCTTTTGCGGGCGACATTTTTCATCCATGAACGCTTGCATGTGAATAAATTTCGCGGCAATAACTTAAAAATCAACGAATGATGGATATTTATATCGACGGGGTGCGGCTCGATTGCGATGCCCGTACCCGAACCGGAATCGCTTTCCGGATCCGCACCATCGGTGAGCCCGATCGTTTCTCGGAGTATGTTTCGACCCCCATCACCGTGCCTGCCACGCCTGCCAACCGGCGCGCGCTGGGCTACGGCGAACAGCTGCTCAATCCCGAACGGTTCAACCGCCGCCGCCACACGGGTTACATCGAGGTCGACGGCGTGCGCATCATCGAGGGCGAGGTGCAGTTGGCCGTCTCTGACACCGATCTGCTGGGAAACAGCCGCTATACGGTGGTGATCCGCGGCGACAACCATCCCTGGGTGACGGTTGCCTCGGGGACTATGCTGCACGATACGCCGCTGGGAATCAGCTATAAAATGAGCTATGAGAACCTCGCCGACAATCTGTCGGTGGTTGACGCGGCCTATCGGGCGGGCGAGCCGGCCACGCTGGCTTTTCTGCCTGTGTATCGCGGATTCCGCCGGCTGACGCCCAACGGGGGGATGGTTCGGCGAGATCACCTTACGTTCGACGACTTTTTCCCGTTTTTCAATGTGCGCAACCTGTTGCGGGCTATCTTCGGCGCGGCGGGCTACACGGTCGAGTCGGCGTTTTTCGGTACGCAGATGTTCAAGTCGCTGTACATCAGCGGGAATTATGTTCACAAGGATACCGCCCTGCTCGATCTTAAGGGCGGATTCTGTGCGGGCAGTTTCGTCGACCGCACGGGCGTGGCCGATGCGGACGGAAAGGTGACGGTCGCCTCGCTTGCCGGTGCCGGATCGCCCGGCAATCTGGCCGATAGCGCCGATCCTTCGGCGGTGACCAATGGCATGTCGCTGCCCGACCTTTACAACAACGGCGGCGGCTTCGGCCTTGTCGACGGTGTGGCGTCGTACACCCCGCCGGTGGGAGCGGTGATGGCGTTCGAGTATCAGGTGGAGTATGTAAGCCAGTCGCAGGCAGGCAGCGACGGCCATACCCGGTGGTTCGACACGGTGACCTCGGGCGGCGTGTCGCAGGAGGTGGTCTACAAGCCCGATCCGTTTGACGATTACAGCGGGCGCATCGCCGGCGGCAAGAGCTACCTGGTGACCGTGGTGGTGACCGGCGGCGCGGCTCAGGGCGACGGCACGCTGTTCGTTGCGTTCGAAACGGCCGCGGGGCCGGTGCGCCATGCCACGGCGGCCATTCAGAGCCAGACCCTGACGGCCCCCTCGGACGCCACGGGGCGCGTGCGCATCCACAAAAAGAGCGGATCGGCCTACACCGACATCACCGCCGACCAGTTTATCCGGGCAAAAGATCTGGCACCCGACATCCGGGTGCGGGTGACGATCCGCACGCCATACGAATATCGCCGGGCGGGTACGGCGGTGCAACTCAACGACCTGGTGTTCAGCGGGGCAAAGCCCGGAACGAAGATCACCGTGCTGGCCTCGGGCACGCGTGTGCGGTCGCTTTATTCCGCCTCGCCGGGGATGGGATCGACCCTCTCGACCTCGGGGATGCTCAACTTGTATGATGTCCGGCAAATCGATTTCATTCGTGCCGTGGCGCACCTGTTCAATCTGCGCTTCCATACCGACAACCGCGAGAAGAAAGTGTTCATAGAGCCTGCTCCTCAGTTGTTTACGGGCGCGGTGGTCGACTGGAGCGACCGCATCGACGGCAACCGCCCGGTCGAAATAGAGGAACTGGGCGCCGAAGCCGGGCGCACCTACACCCTCTGCTACCGCGACACCGACGACACCGTGGCCGATTACAACGAAGGGAACACCCTCAAGTATGGCCGCTACCGCGCTAATCTGACCAATCGTTTCGCCAAAGACCGCGACGAAAACCGTATCAATCCGCTGTTCGGCCCGTCGATGGTGGTGTCGGGTGTGCTTGATTCGGCGCTGTCGGCCTCGTTCCTGAGCGTGGGCAAGCGCGAGGCGTTCGTTTCGGGCGACGACAATGCCTGCCTGACCTTCGAACCGAAGATCGTGGGTTATTTCGGGCTGCGTCAGTTGCCAGAGGGAGAGCGTATCGCGCTTGATAGCCAGCCGGTACTGAACTCCTGCCCCCATGTGGCGTTCTTCGACCGTGATGTGCCGCTCGATTCGGACGGCAGTGCGGAGAATGCCGCCCCGTCGGTTTTCGACCATACGTTCGATCACACGTTCCGTGGAGCGGCGGGAGGCGGGTTGCCCGGATTCTCACTGCTGTTCGGCGACTGGCGCGGGGTGATGGGCCTGCACAAGTACCACGACGAAGAGATCCGCGCCCTGAACGCCGGCCGCCGAATCGCGGCCTGGCTGCGCCTTACCCCCGCCGATGTGGAAGGGTTCGTATCGCCCAACGACCTGTGCCGCGATTTCCGTGCGTTATATCGGTTGCGTGTGGCCGGAGAAATCATCCTCTGCCGCCTCGAATCGATCGCCGCCTACGATCCGAACACCCCGGCAACCCGCTGCACGTTCGTCTCAGTGCCCTGACGGGATAGTTCCTCCCCGGTACTCCATCTGAACTTTTTGTAAGAAGTTCAATCAAAAACTTTCGGGAAAAACTTCGTTTTTCGTGATTTGATTTTGTCTCGGCCCAATATCCGCTCAATGAAAAGGCCCCGCCCGGGCAACAACATAACAGGTTGTTATGTCATTTTTCGGGCAGGGCCTTTTCATTGACGGGATAATGAATCGAATATAAGTCAGTCAAGAGATACGCAGTATCTCCGAAAAGTTTTTGGTTAAGCTTTTTACAAAAAGCTTGGAGCGGGTATCAGGAAAAATCGTCCGTCAGAACTCCGAAGTGAAGTGGAACCGGATGTCGGGGAATTTTTCCTGGGCCATGGACAGGGCGTAGGATGTTTCGGCCAGGAACACTTCGCGGCCGTGTTTGTCGATGGCCATGTTGTTGTGTTTTCGGCGGCGGAAGTCGTCGAGTTGTTCGCGGTTGTCACTTTCGATCCAGCAGGCTTTGTGGAGTTGGATGGGTTCGTATCGGCATTTGGCGCCGTATTCGTGTTCGAGGCGGTACTGGATGACGTCGAACTGGAGGGCTCCGACGGTGCCGATGATCTTGCGGCCGTTCATCTTCGAGGTGAAGAGTTGGGCCACGCCTTCGTCCATGAGCTGGTCGACGCCTTTGGATAGTTGCTTGAATTTCAGCGGGTCGGCATTCTCGATGTATTGGAACAGTTCGGGCGAGAAGCTGGGGATGCCGGTGAAGTGGAGCTGTTCGCCTTCGGTGAGCGTGTCGCCGATCTTGAAGTTGCCCGTGTCGTGCAGGCCCACGATGTCGCCGGCGTATGCCTGGTCGACGATCGACTTCTTCTCGGCCATGAAGGCGCTGGGGCTGGAGAACTTCATGTTCTTGCCCAGGCCGGTGTGGAGGTAGGCCTTGTTGCGCTCGAAGGTGCCCGAGCATATTTTGAAGAATGCGATACGGTCGCGGTGGTTGGGGTCGAGGTTGGCGTGGATCTTGAAGACGAAGCCGGTCATTTTCGCCTCGTGCGAGTCGACCTCGCGCTCCAGGGTTTTCGAGGTGCCGGGGGCGGGGGCGATTTCAACGAAACAATCGAGCAACTCATTAACCCCGAAGTTGTTCAACGCGCTGCCGAAAAACACCGGGGCCAGTTTGCCGCGGCGGTATTCCTCGACGTTGAATTCGGGGTAGACGCCTTCGACCAGCGACAGGTCGTCGCGCAACTGCGGGCCGAACGGGGCGATGTAGCCGTCGAGGGCGGGATTGTCGAGCGTGATCTCGATGACACCCTCGTCCACGCGCTGCTTGTCGGTGGAGGTGAACAGGTTCAGGCTGTTCTTATACAGGTTGTACACCCCCTTGAACGTGGGGCCGTTGCTCACGGGCCAGGCCAACGGGCGTACTTTTATTTTCAGTTCGCTCTCGATCTCGTCCAGCAGGTCGAACGCGTCCTTGCTGGGGCGGTCGAGCTTGTTGATGAACACCATTACCGGGGTGTTGCGCATGCGGCACACCTCCATCAGCTTGCGGGTCTGTGTCTCGACCCCCTTGGCGCAGTCGATGACGATGATGACGCTGTCCACGGCCGTGAGCGTGCGGTAAGTGTCTTCGGCGAAGTCCTCGTGGCCGGGCGTGTCCAATATATTGACTTTGATGCCGTTGTATTCGAAGCCCATCACGCTCGTGGCCACCGAAATGCCGCGCTGGCGCTCGATCTCCATGAAGTCGGACGTGGCCCCCTTCTTGATCTTGTTCGACTTGACGGCCCCCGCCACGTGGATGGCGCCGCCGAAGAGCAGCAGTTTCTCGGTCAGGGTGGTTTTCCCCGCGTCGGGGTGGCTGATGATGGCGAAAGTGCGCCTGCGGTCGATCTCTTGTTTATAGTCCATTCAGTTTATTCTCTTGGATATTTTTAAGTTCCAGTATTTTGTCTTTTGTTTCGAAAAACAAACGGGTGATATTGTGATTGACGTCGAGTTTTCTTTGCGGATCGGTGGCGACTTTATCGATGATTGTGAAAAATGAACTGTTCCTGATTTCGTCGATAAGCCTTAATTGTTCAGAAGTCAATAACTCTTGATGTAAAATGAGGCTGTCGGATACGTCTATTATTCTGAGATAACAATGATGGATATGCTGTATGTATGTTTTCGTGATCTTAAATTTCCGATACAATGGAATTGCCTCATTCCATTCTTTTACCGAGGATAATAATTCCAGTCCCATGGAGTCGTTCTTTATGGCATTGTTCAGATAGAGAGCGTCCTGATGTCCGATTGTTCTTCCGAACTCCAGATAGATGGAGTAAACCTGACTGTAAATGTTATTTATCTTTCGGCTGATGATCGGATGTAAAGTCCGGACGTGTCTTTTCCGGGGAAGATAAACCGTGAATAAATAGAATATAGCGGCGGCTAAGGTGCTGTATGATACGTTAAGTAGAACCGCGTTGATTTTTTGAGGGAGAGGAGTGTTGACGAAGGAAGGGATTAGTAGCGGCCGAATGTCGAGTCCGACCACAACAACTACCCATATTGCAAACAATATGACCGTGTAGAATATGACTTTGTAGGCTTGTTTCATTCGCTCTTAGTATTCGGTTCCCCTCTCCGAAAAGGGATAGTCGAGCGAGTAGTGCAGCCCGACGCTCTGCTTCATCTGCTGCGCCTGCTTGATGATCAGGTAGCCCACGGCGATCATGTTGCGCAGTTCGCACAGGTTTCGGCTCAGGCGCAGGGTGGTGTACATCTCCTCGGTTTCTTTGTAGAGGATTTCCAGGCGGCGTTTGGCGCGTTCGAGGCGCATGTCGGAGCGGACGATGCCCACGTAGTTGCTCATGATCTGCTGCATCTCCTTGTAGTTCTGGGTGATGAGCACCAGTTCGTCGGGCACGCTCGTTCCTTCGTAGTCCCACTTGGGAATATTCGGGTTGAGCACAATGCTCCCGACGGTTTCCGCCGAGTGCTTCACCGCATGGTCGGCGAACACCAGCGCCTCGATTAGTGAGTTGCTGGCCAGTCGGTTGGCCCCGTGCAATCCGGTCGACGATGCTTCGCCCAGAGCATACAGGTGGCGGATCGACGTTTCGCCGTTCAGGTCGACCTTCACCCCGCCGCAGCAGTAATGCGCCGCCGGCACCACCGGAATCATGTCCTTCGTTATGTCGATACCCACGCTCAGGCACTTTTCGTAGATGTTCGGGAAGTGGCTGCGAATCCCGGCCTTGGGTTTGTGGGTGACGTCGAGGTAGACGAACTCGTCGCCGCGGGCCTTCATCTCGTGGTCGATGCTGCGGGCCACGATGTCGCGCGGGGCCAGCGACCCCATCGGGTGGTATTTGTCCATGAACTCGCGGCCGTCGCGCGTGCGCAGGATCGCCCCGAAGCCGCGCATGGCCTCGGTGATCAGGAACGAGGGCCGCTCGTTGAGGTTGTAAAGCGAGGAGGGGTGGAACTGGATGAACTCCATGTTCTCGATCACCCCCTTGGCGCGGTGCACCATGGCGATACCGTCGCCCGTGGCCACCGACGGGTTGGTCGTGGTGTGGTAGATGTTGCCCACGCCCCCGGTCGACAGCACCGTCACCCTCGACAGGAACGTGTTCACCTCGCCGGTTTTCAGGTCGAGCACGTAGGCCCCGTAGCATTCGATGCCGGGCATGCCGCGCTTGACCAGCAGGCCGGTGTGGTGCTGGGTGAGGAGGTCGACGGCGAAGTGGTGCTCCATCACCGTGATGTTGGGATGGCGCTTCACCTGGCGCATCAGTGCATGCTGGATCTCGTAGCCGGTATTGTCTTTGTGATGGAAAATGCGGTGTTGGGTGTGTCCGCCCTCGCGCGCCAGATCGTAGTGGCCGTCGGGGCCCTTGTCGAACCTGACACCCCAACGGATCAGGTTGCGGATCTGCTGCGGCGCCTCGGCCACCACGCTCCGCACCACGGGTTCGTTGCACTGTCCCGCGCCGCACACCAGCGTGTCGTGCACGTGCTGTTCGAAGCTGTCGGTGTCGAGGCTCACCGAAGCGATTCCCCCCTGGGCAAAGTTGGTGCTCGACTCATTGATGTCGCCCTTGGTGACGACGATCACCCGCCCGTGCTCGGCCGCGCCCAGGGCGAAGCTCATGCCCGCCAGGCCGCTGCCTATTACCAGAAAATCAGTCTCCTTTGTCATACCTGTTTTGGTCGCGGTGTGTATAGGCGTCACAGACGCATTTGTTATCAGAAGCGTTATTTCGCTTTAAAAAACGTTTGGGCGTGCGTTTCATTCCTAAAATAAAAGGGCCTCCTGTGGCGCGGTTACAGCACCATCTCCTGCAGTTGGGCTTCGTCGCCGACGAAAACGTTGCGGTCGACCTTGCCTCCGATGTGTTTTAATTTGTGCGAGTCGGTGTGTTGCCAGAACTGCCAGTCGTGCGGCGGATGCTTCGAGTAGTCGGCGATCCACAGCACATAGCGCCCGGGCCGGAAGTCGTTGCTCAGGTAGCTGTTGTAAAACGACGACGAGCAGTAGATGATGGGGTAGACGCCATACTCTTTCTTGATCTCGTTGCAGAACGCCTTGGCTTCTTTCACGCTCTTTTTCGGGTCGGTCATGAAACGGTGGGGTTCGATATCGAGCACCGGCGGCAGGTTGCCCTTGCGCAGCCGTGCCGTTTTGATGAACAGCGAAGCCTGCTCCTTGCCGCTGGTGCGGTGGCCGAAAAAATGATAGGCGCCGAATAGTACTCCGGTGGTGTCGAGAGCGCGGCGGTGTCGTTCGTATTCGGTGTCGACGATGGCGCTGCCCTCGGTGGCTTTGACGAACACGAACGATGGGCGATCGGCCGTGTTCAGCACTTTCCGCCAGTTGATGCGGCCCTGGTGCCACGACACGTCGATGCCCCACACTTTATAGTCGTCGCACGTTTTGTCCGTACCGCACGACAGGCACAGCAGCAACGGCACGATCAGCAGTATCGTTCTTTTCAATTTGGAACCCCGTTTAGAATAGATGCAAAAGTAAGCATTTTTACCGTTTTTAGCGCATCGCGATGCTTTTTCAGCGGCTTTTTCAGACGTGGTTCCGCCAAAATTCGGTTGCTTTATTGGTATGGGTTGGGGCGATTGTTGCCGAATGTTGAAAAATATTCGTACTTTCGCGCAACATTTTATTATATCGTATTATCGAAATGAAACAGATTGTCCGATTTTGCCGCCACCTGTCCGAGTCCAAATGGTTCGAGTTGCTGATCGTGGGCATTATCCTGCTCAACTGTATCCTGATAGGGGTCGAAACCTATGCCCACCACCATTGGATCCGGTTGGTGCAGGGGATTGTACTGGGGATGTTTACCTTTGAGATCGTCGTGCGCATGGTGGCCAGCGGAGGCGTCCGCGCGTTTTTCCGCTCGGGATGGAACAACTTCGACCTGGCGCTGGTGCTCATCAGCTATGTCCCCGAGTCGCTCTTCAGCAACGTTTCGACGCTGATGATGCTGCGTGTGCTGAGGGTGTTCCGCGTGTTGCGCCTGTTGCGCACCTCGCCCGAGATCAAGCTCATCGTGTCGGTGCTTTCCAAGTCGTTCAGCGCGCTGCTTTACAACGGCATATTTTTCTTTATATTCCTGTACCTGTTTGCCATCATCGGGGTGTCGATGTTCCGTCTGCCGGCTTACGACACTCTCGACGCCTCCGGAAAAGCCGCTTACGGACAGTTGATGGCCGAGGCCCCCAATGCACCGGAATGCTCGCCCGAGCCTTATGGCACGCTCGGCGAGGCGATGTTCACCCTGTTCCGCGCCCTGACCGGCGAAGACTGGACCGATCTGCGGTATAATCTGGTCAAGGCCCACGAGCATGGACTGATTTCGGTCAGTTCGGTGTTCATCACTTCGTTCCACGTGGTGTGGTTTATCCTCTCGGCGTTCCTGCTGCTGAACCTGGTGGTGGGCGCCATTGTCAATAACTATCAGGTGATTATGGAAGAGACCCGCGAGAAAAAACGCCTGGCCGAAGCCGCCGCTGCCGCTACCGCCGTTGAGCAGGCGCTCGGGGAAGAGTAGGGACGGTATTGCGAACCGGATCGGGGGAGTGGGGGGGGGGGGGGGTGGGCCGGCGCGCCCCCCCCCCCCCCGCGGGGGGCGCCCCGCGCGCGCCCCCCCCCCCCCCCCCCCACTCCCCCGATCCGGTTTTGACAAAGGCGCCGGGAGAACACCGCCCGTCTGATAACAGGAGGCCATCACCGCCCGGCAGGAAAGCAGGCCGCAGTTCCTTAGGCCCTTACTCGATCTCGAACCGCGCCACGATGTCGTACGACACTTTCAGTTTGCGGAACCCTACCTCCGGAGCTTCGTCGATTTCCATTTTGTTGGCATCGTACTCGTATTGGCCCCGGTAGGGCGGTGTGGCATCCGCTTCCCGTTCTTGCAAAAAGATCAGCCGGCCCGCCGTACAGCGCTCACCGCCGAGCAGGTTGTCGGCTTTGGCCCGGGCCTGGCGCACGGCCTGTTGCTGTACCTCTTTTTTCAGGCTGTCGATGGCCGAAAATTCAGCTTTCTGGAGGTAATAATTGACATGTCCCATGCTGTCGAGCTTGTCGCACGCGCGGTTGAGCACGTCGAGGTTGACGGCCTTGAGCAGGTAGCTTTTGTTCTGGTAGACGGTGCGGCTGCGGTGCCACCAATACCAGTTGTCGCCCGACATCCCTGTGACGCTGAGGTCATTCTGGGTGTCGGCCCCGGCCGATTTGATCGCCTCGATCATCCGTTTTTCCATGGCGGAGATGTTGTCCCTGGATGTGGAGTTGCTTTCGCTCAGCGAGATGCTCAGATAAAAAATGTCCGGTTCGACCTCCTGTTCGGCCTTGCCCGTCACCTCGATGTAGGCGGGAGGAGTGTTTGCGCCGGTGCGGCAGCAGGAGGTCGCGGCGACGGTTGCAGCGGCGAGGGCTGCCAATAATAGTGTTTTCATTCTGATAGCGATTATGGGGTTACAACGAATACAGCATCCTGATCTCTTCCGGCCAGAGCGCCTCGTCGGGGGTTTCGAGTATCAGCGGCAGGTCGTCGAAGCGGCTGTCGCGGGCAATGAAACGGAACACGGTCATGCCCAGAAAGCCCTCGCCCAGGTTGCGGTGCCGGTCGACGCGGCTGCCTTCGTCCTTCATCGAATCGTTCAGGTGCATGCCGCACAGGTACCTGAACCCCACGATGCGGTCGAATTCGTCGAAGGCCTCGGCGCATCCTTTTTCTTCGCGCATGTCGTAACCGGCGGCAAACAGATGGCATGTGTCGAGGCACACGCCCACGCGCGACGGGTCGTCGATCCGGTCGATGATGTAGCGCAGATGCTCGAACCTGTACCCTACGTTCGACCCCTGTCCGGCGGTGTTTTCGATGACGGCCGTCACCCCTTTGGTGCGCTCCAGGGCCATGTTCACCGATTCGGCGATAATGTCCATGCAGGCTTCCTCGGAAATCTTCCGCAGGTGCGACCCGGGGTGGAAATTGAGGTACATCAGCCCCAGTTGCTCGCAACGCGACATTTCATCGAAAAACGACCGCCGCGACGTTTCCAGCCCTTCCTGTTCGGGGTGGCCGAGATTGGTGAGGTAGTTGCTGTGCGGCAGAATGTGTTTGGGCGAGAAGCCTTTGTCGCGGCAATTGGCCCTGAAGCGTTCGATCTCCTCGGATTTCAGGGGCGGGGCGGCCCATTGGCGCTGGTTTTTGGTGAACAGTGCGAAGGCCTTGGCCCCGATGGCATCGGCGTTCAGGGGCGCATTGCCTACGCCGCCCGCCGCACTTACGTGTGCTCCGAAATATTTCATGGTTTTGCTCTTTTATGAGATAGTTATACTTTTACTTAACAAAAACCGGCGGCCAAGGGCCTGAGTTCCGTCGGGCCACGGCCTGCGGAAGAGTGTCCCGTAAATTCAGCGGTTCACAAAGGCGTCGCGCGGACGCATTGTTATTCGAAACGTCTATTTTGTTTCGCAACAATTGTCGCGAATTGGTTTTCCGATGGCAGATGATCCTGCGGCTCTCGTTTGCCGGAGCAATCCCGCTTTCGGTCAAAACGGATCTTTGGCTTCCGCGTACGCTTTGTTATATAAATACGGAATGGCCGCAAGCCTGTTCCGCATGCAATGAGCAACCGCTTGGTTCTTCCCGGCTTCGGGCCGGCGCTATTACGACACCGGAAGCATGACCAACGTTTCCGGCAATGGGTGTAACTGGTCTGCTTCGCTTAACAGCGCGGAATTCGGATACTACCTGTTTTTTAGCAGTTCCAGTCTTCTCACAGGCAACGAATACCACCGCGCGTTCGGCTTTCCGGTGCGTTGTCTCCAAGCATTTACGCTTCGCCGCCGGCCTCCAGGCGCCCTTGTTTCAGGGGCGTCTGCTTCGTTTATCGGTATTTTACGTCGATAAGGCCCGCGGAGAAAACATCTGTTGATCCGCACCATGTCTTTCCGTTACGGATTTTAGCCCGCAAATCTCCCCGAAGCGGAAAAATAAAGGCACATCGTGTGCGTGTTTTTATTAAATTTGCAGAAATTATTACCCCAAAACCGCGATCGGTATGAAACATCTCTACAAATATACGCTATCTTTTTTATTTACCATGCTGTGGGCTTCGGCCGCTCATGCCCAGTTCTCGCTGTACGACAGCTACCAGGGGGTGGGCGATTACAGCTACCCCGGCCTCAACTACAAACGCTATACCAACATCCAGGTGGATATGCGCAACCCGGCCTACTGGCGCGCCGAGAAAATCAAGCGCCGCAACCGCATCAACTACCTCGAATACCGCGGGTCGCTCGTGGGCACGGGGTCGCAGTTTTTCAACTGGGCCAGCGGGGGTACCGACGCCATCAACGCCACGGCCCTGTCGTACATCCGCCATGTGCGCAACATGGAGAAGTTCTCGATGGACCATTTCCTCGACCTGCGTTACGGTTTCCAGATCATCGACGGCACGGGGATGCGCAAAACCGACGACCTGATCAACTACAACAACCGCATCAGCTGGAAAATGCACCGCAACTGGTCGTATTCGGGAACCCTCGACTTCAAGACCCAGTTCGACAAGGGTTACGCCGGCGACGGGGTGACCAAAGTGTCGCAGTTCATGGCTCCGGGTTATCTGACCGCCTCGCTGGGGTTCACCTACAAGAAGGACAAAAAGCCCTGGATCGTCACCATCAACCCCATTTCGGGCAAGGGCACCTTTGTCATGGACAAGGAGCTGAGCGATAAAGGGGCTTTCGGGGTGGAGGCGGGCAAAAATTTCAAAGCCCAGTTCGGTTCGCTGCTCGATATCTACTTCGACAAAAGTTTCGGCAAGTCGGTGGGGAAAAATAATAAATTCCGCTATTATTCGCACCTGAACGTTTTCTACAATTATGAGGCGGATCCGGTGGTGTGGTGGGACAACGCGTTCACGTTCAAGCTGACCAACCTGATCACGGCGGCCGCCTACTGGCAGTTCAAATACGACGTCAACGCCAAAACCCCCCAGGAAGACAAAGTGCTGCAATACACCCACAAGATCGAACTGGGCATCTCCTATACGTTTAAAAACAAGGAAAAACCGTAGGTTTTCCCTTGTTTGGCGGGTTGCACATATAGCAACGCCATCTTTCACTTGTCGTTCGGTTTTGCGGATCTCACGTACCTGAGTACGCTGCGTCCGTAAAACCGAACGGCAAGCAAAATAGGACGCACTCTGCGCCCAACGGGCATCGGGAACGAGTTGCGGCGGATGTTAGAATTTCGGGAAAATCCTTGAGCGGTGACGTTGTTTCGCTCAGGGAGATGTTTTCGATAACAAAATGCCTTGCAGGTGCGATAAACGAAAAAAATACGTACATTTGCTTTCGCCTTAAAACTGAATTATTATGAATTGGTTATTTTTGCCCATGGGGTGGCTTGGAGGACAGGAGATCATCCTGATCCTTATTATTGTCATCCTGCTGTTCGGAGCCAAGAAGATTCCCGAACTCATGCGCGGAGTGGGCCGCGGGGTCAAGGAGTTCAAAGACTCCGTCAACAAGGATTACACCGCCGAGAACCGCAACGAGCCTCCCAGAGAAACCCCGGCCAAGAAAGACGACGAGGAAAAAAAAGCGTAACCCATGTCCTCGAACCCAAGCGGCGGAGCGAACGGTGGCACGAACAAGGATAACACGAATAACAACGCGGAAGAGAAATCGTTCTTCGGTCATCTCGACGACCTGCGTCCCCATCTTGTAAGGGGATTCGCTTCGGTTTTCGTGTTTTTTGTTGCGGCATTCTGCCTTCGCCATTACATCATCGACGTCATTTTGTTCGGGCCGCAGTCGCCCGATTTTCCGACCAACCGGTTCCTGTGCATGCTGGCGCAGAAGACCGGTGTGGAGGCGTTGTGCATCAACCCCGAGGGGCTGTCGCTCATCAACACGCGGCTGGGCGGACAGTTCGGGTTGCACATGATGGTGTCGCTGGCCACGGCCATTGCGCTGGCGGTGCCTTACCTGCTGTGGGAGATATGGCGGTTTGTGAGGCCCGCCCTCACCGCACGCGAGCAGCACGGCAGCCAGTCGTTCGTCTTTTATGTGTCGCTGTGTTTTTTTACGGGACTGCTGTTCGGCTATTTCATCATCGCGCCGATGACCATCAGTTTCCTGGGGGGCTACACCGCCAGCGAATATATCACCAACATGATCGATGCCAACTCGTACCTCTCGGCGGTGCTGGGGGTGAGTCTGGCTTGCGCGGCGGTGTTCCAGTTGCCGTTGCTGGTTTACTTCCTCACGCGTATGGGGATCATCAGCGCGGCGTTCCTGAAGAGATACCGCAAGCATGCCATCGTGGTGCTGGCGCTGTTGTCGGCCATCATCACCCCGCCCGACGCGCTGAGCATGACCTTGGTGCTGATACCGATGTACGCCCTGTTTGAGTTCAGCATTTCGCTGGCCCGCCGGGTCGAAAAACGGAAAGCGGCTGCGGAAAACAGATAGCCGGCTGGAAAGTGTGCGGCGATATAAACTCCCGTCATCCTTCGGAACCACAGGCCCACCCGAGGGCGAGAGTGCTATTTTGCCCGGATACACCGGACGCATGGATGTGTTTCATTCGGGGTTCGGAATGACATCTTTACGAAATTTGCCGGCAGAGGTCGCTTCTCCTTTCAAAATCCCGCCACGTTCCGCACGATCATATATCCGAAAAACAGCCCGACAATGATATAAAGCGTCCACCGGCCGAGCAGGAAGTTCCGCAGCCGGGGGTATTTCTCCGCATTGCCGAACAATCCGTACCACAACAGCAGTGCAAAGTATGGCAACGTGATGAACAACAGTGGGTTCTGCGTGAACGACTGCCCCAATCGCCCGTGCAGCAAATGATGGAACATCCGCTGCGATCCGCACCCGGGGCACTTCAACCCCGTAGCCAACCACACCGGGCACTTGGGCGCCAGCACCTGATGCGACGGATCGATCAAAAACAATCCTGCCGCAATCACGATCCCTGCCAATATTACATAGATTGTCCGCTTCATCGGGTTTGTTTTTGACCGGTACTTCAATCTGAACTTTTTTGCAAAAAAGTTTAACAAAAAACTCTTGGGAGAAATTTCGTTTTTCGTGATTGCCTCCACTTCAATCTATTATTCTTTTAAAGAGAAGGCTCCGCCCAGATAACAGCATAACAAATTGTTATGTCATTTTTCGGGCGGGGCCTTCTCTTTGAAAGAATGTTGGTCCGAGTAAAAGTCTGTCAAGAGATCCGAGGGTATCTTCCTGAAAGTTTCTGGTTAAGCTTCTAAAAAGCTTCGATTGAGTCCCCGGCTAAAAATTCAACCCGCTAAAGCCCGCAGATCTGCCTGATATCGGCGATGATCTTTTGAGCGAGGGCGTCGGCTTGTTGCATGGTGGCGCTTTCGCTGTATATACGAATGATGGGCTCGGTGTTCGATTTGCGCAGATGCACCCATTCGGCGGGGAAGTCGATCTTCACGCCGTCGATGTCGTTCACCTGTTCGCTGGCGTATTTTTCCTTCATTTTGCGCAGCACGTCGTCCACGTCGATCGACGGGGTAAGTTCGATTTTGTTTTTCGAGATGAAGTAGGGCGGATAGGTGGCGCGCAGTTCGGTGGCTTTTTTGCCGCTTTTGGCCAGCAGGGTCAGGAACAGGGCCACTCCCACCAGGGCGTCGCGGCCGTAGTGCAGCGCGGGATAGATGACGCCGCCGTTGCCTTCGCCGCCGATCACGGCGTTCGCTTCCTTCATCCTGGCTACCACGTTCACCTCGCCGACGGCTGCCGCGGAATAGCTTCCGCCACGGGCTACGGTCACGTCCTTGAGCGCGCGCGACGAGCTGAGGTTCGACACCGTGTTGCCGGGCGTTTTCGACAGCACGTAGTCGGCCACGGCCACCAGCGTGTACTCTTCGCCGAACATGGTGCCGTCTTCGTTCACCAGCGCCAGACGGTCGACATCGGGGTCGACCACCACGCCCAGGTTGGCTTTTTCGCGCACCACGGCGGCCGATATTTCAGTCAGGTTTTCGGGCAGCGGCTCGGGGTTGTGGGCGAACTGACCGTCGGGAACACAGTTGAGTTCCACCACTTCCACCCCCATCTGTTTGAGCAGTTGCGGGATGATGGTTCCGCCTACGGAGTTGACCGCATCGACCACCACTTTGAATTTGGCCGCTCTGACGGCCGCCACATCCACCAGCGGCAGGGCCAGCACAGCATCGATGTGTTGCTGGTCGTACGAGGTGCGTTCTATGATCTTTCCGAGGTTGTCCACTTCGGGAAACACATAGCTGTCGGCTTCTGCGATAGCCAGAATGGTTTTGCCCTCCTTGTCGTTGAGGAATTCACCGCGTTCGTTGAGCAGTTTCAGTGCGTTCCATTGTTTGGGGTTGTGGCTGGCGGTGAGGATGATACCGCCGTCGGCCTTCTTGTCGGCCACGGCCACTTCCACGGTGGGGGTGGTGGCCAGTCCCAGGGCGATGACATCGATGCCGCAACCCATGAGCGTGCCCTCGACCAGGCTGGCGACCATCTCGCCCGAGATGCGGGCGTCGCGTCCCACGACCACTGTCAGCCTGCGGCCGGGGGTGCGGTCTTTGAGAAACTGGGCGTAGGCCGCTGTGAATTTAACGGCGTCGAGCGGGCTGAGACCCTCGCCGGGCTTGCCTCCAATGGTGCCGCGGATGCCGGAAATGGACTTGATCAGTGTCATGCTGTCTTGTTATTTTATGATTTTAAACAACAAAGTTAACGATTTTGCATGAAAAAGAGCCACAGACTCTCTAATTATTAGGAATCTTGTGCCGCTTTAGTGTGTTTGCGGACGGGTGGGGGAGACAAAGAAACAGCGAACACGCATGCTTTCATGCGAAGAGTGCGTTCCGGGGCGAAAGCAAAGCCCCAAGCGAACACAATGCCTCGATAACAAAGGGAGTCGTCCCTCTCAGATTTTGTCGGTCAGCTTCCGGACGATGCGGAAATTGTTGAGGAACTCCTTGGCGAAGACCCTCAGCACGGTGTAGGACGGTACGGCCACCAGCATGCCCCAGATGCCGCCGATGCTGCCGGCGATCAGCAGCACAATGAAAATCTCCAGCGGATGGGCCTTAACGCTGTTGGAATAGATCAGCGGCTGAAGCACCATGTTGTCGACCAGCTGGGCGATGGCAAACACAGCCACCATCTTGATGACCAACGGCAGCAGCGCTGCTCCCGGAATGGGCGACAACAGCCCGATCAGAACGCCGATGACATAGCCCATGAACGGCCCCACGTAAGGAATGACGTTCAATACGCCCATGATCAGGCCGTACAACAGGCTGTCCTGCAAATCGAACCCGACAATGAGCATCCCCACGGCGACGATGATCAGCACCACCGTCGACTCGATGACAATGCCCACGAAGTAGCGCACCAGCAGCCGGTTGGCCGAGTCGAGCGCCCGTGTCACATTGTCTTTGTTGCGGGCAGGGAAAAGCAGCGTCACCCCGTCCGAAAACAGGTTTTTGTCTTTAAGGAAGAAAAAAGTGATGAATCCGATCGAGAATATCGCGATGAAAAACGACGTGACCGTGCCGATGAACGACGAAACGAAGTCGTTGATGTGCGAAAGGTTGATGTACGATCCGACCTGTTCGCCGATGGCCTGCGTGATCGAGAAATCGGCGCCGACGGGTAAATACCTGACAATGAACGATTCGACCTGTTGGAGCGGTTGGAGGATCTGGTTCGACAATCCCTCGAAGTCGATCGAGGCCAGTTGCGACAACTTGTCGAAGATCACCGGAATGAACACATAGAAAAATCCGCACACCAGCAAGGCCAGCAACACCAGTGTCAGTGCCGCCGCCACCCCTCTGGGGATGCGCACTTTGCCCACATGCAGCCCGGCGATGTATTCCATGGCCGGCCGTCCCAGGATCGACAACACCGCCGCCGCGATGATGTAGATGACGATATTGCTGAAGTACCACACCACCAGTCCGATGACGATCAGCGCCACCGCCCCGGCAATGTATTTCGATATGGTTGCCGCTTTTTCCATGGCACACAGTATAAGTTATTGCCGGACGCTTTTTTGTATGCCCGCCCCGATAGCCCCGGGAGTTACGCCCGACGGTTTCGATAGTCCGGATAGGCTTCCGGCAGCTCGCCCGACCGGCGATTCCGAAAATATGCCCGCCCCGATAGCCCGGCAACTCTGACAGGCCCGGTTTGTGGCGTGGTGTTCGGTGTTTCCTATTCCCCGAACGTGGCCAGTACGGTTTGCGATCCGGTCACTTTTTCGTTCAGGTCGACCTTTACCTGGGCGTCCAACGGCAGGAACACGTCGACCCGCGAGCCGAACTTGATGAACCCGCACGGGCTGTTCTGCCCCACAATGCGGCCCGGTTTCGAGTAATTGACGATGCGCCGCGCCACCGCCCCGGCGATCTGCCGGAACAGGATCTTTCGCCCGCCCCCGGCATCGATGACCGTGGTGGTGCGCTCGTTCTCGGTCGACGACTTGGGGTGCCATGCCACCAGGAACCTGCCGTGGTGATGGCGGAAATACTCAATGGTGCCGCCCACCGGATACCAGTTGGCGTGCACGTTCCATACCGACATGAACACCGACACCTGGATGCACTCGCATTGCAGGTATTCCGGTTCGAAGACCCTCTCCACCGCGACTACCGTGCCGTCGGCGGGCGAGAAAACCGCACCCTCTTCCTGCACCAGTTCGCGCTGGGGATTGCGGAAAAACCGCAGCACAAACAGGCCCGCCAGCGCAAACACGGCCGACAGGGCCGCAGCCCATCCGACGGAAGGAATGAGCCACAACGAAATGCCGATCAGGACAAGAACGGTGGCGAAAGTGGTGAAGACGACCTTGCGTCCCTCTTTATGAACTCTCATAAAGGCATTGAATGGTTTAACAGCGTTTTTGTGTTTGAAGTCGGCGGCCCCGCAGTGTTTTGCCCCGATTTGGGGTGCACCCGGGGGAGTGCTACGACCGTTCAAACATACCGATTATTTCGATAATAGCAAAACAGGCGGCCACAAACGGCGCCGACAGCAGCATGGCGTCGAAGCGGTCGAGGAAGCCTCCGTGGCCGGGCATCATCCGTCCCGAGTCCTTAACACCCACCCAGCGCTTGAGCATCGACTCGACCAGATCGCCGAATACACCCGAAACCGCCACTGCCGCAGCGATAATAGCCGCCGGAATGAAAAACCCCGGGTCACCCGGAAACAACAACCACACAGCCCCGGCGGCCGTTGCAACGGCAAACGCCAGTCCGCCGAAGAATCCCTCCCACGACTTCTTGGGCGAGATGCGCTCGAACAGCCGGTGCCGCCCGATGGTCACGCCGGTCAGGTACGCCCCCACGTCGTTCATCCACACCACTGCGATATACGAAAGAATGATTTCGCGACGGTAGATGAATCCGCCGCGGCCCTCGAAGTTGTGTCCGAAAGCCACATAGCACAACAGCGCCAGCGGCACGGCCACATACACGATCCCCATCAGCGACGATGCGATGGCCCCGGCAGGGTTGTTCCGTTTGCGGTACAACTCGCGGATGAAAACGACGAAAACAAACGGCGCTACCGTCAGCATTGCGCCGGCGGGCAGCCCCATCATGCGGATAAAGAATGCCGCTGCAATCGCCAACAGGCCCACGAACACCGAATAGCGTTTCTGGGGCTGGACTCCTTTGCTCTCGACGATGCGGAAAAATTCCCACATACAACCGGTGCAGACAGCGGCCAACAGCAACAGAAAAGTGAATGGCGAGTACCACACCGCTCCGATGACGATGGCGGCGAATATCACCCCGCTTAAAGTTCGTTTTAATAGCGTTGTCATGGCTGTTGTCTGTGGTTAGATGATGGTTTTCCGGGGCTGATTCTGAATTTCATCGCTTCCGCTCTTATTCCGGGCGGACGTGGCGATGGGAAATTTGTTCTGTCAGCGAAAACGCACGCCTTGGTTAGCTGGTAATTTCATTAAAACGGATGGATGAAATTGCCGTCGTCCTGAAGCGCCCTAAGAAATATCCGGCGTTTGGGGCGTCGGCATGTGCCTGTCGGGAGGGGTTTCGGCCCCCACAGGCTCGTCGTTGCCCCCGTGGGGCGCGGGTGACGGATTTTGTGCCGGGACGGGCGGAGGCGTGCCGTTCTCCCCGGAGTCGGCCTTCACCTCGGCTTCGAACTCCTCGATTCGTGCTTTCCATTGGCGTTTGCCGAAGATGCGTTCCATGTCTTCGGTGAAGATCACTTCCTGTGCGATGAGCAGTTCGGCCAGTTGCGTCAGTCCGTCGAGGTGTTCGTTCAACACTTTCTTCGACAACTCATAGGCCTCGTCGATGATGGCTTTGGCCTCGCGGTCGATCTCCTGAGCCGTCTGTTCGCTGTACGGTTTAGTCAGGCCCATGTCGCTCTGGCCCGAGGAGTCGTAGTAGCTCATGTTGCGCAGCTTGTCGCCCATGCCGTAATATGCGATCATGGCGTAGGCGCTTCGGGTGCTGCTTTCGAGGTCGCTCAGCGCCCCCGACGATATCTTCCCGAACACGATCTCTTCCGAGGCGCGTCCGCCCAGGGTCGATGCCAGTTGGTGCATCATCTGCTCCTTGGTCACGATTTGCCGCTCGTCGGGCGTGTACCATGCCGCGCCCAGCGCCCTTCCGCGCGGGATGATGGTGACCTTGATCAGCGGCTGGGCATACTCCAGCAGCCAGCTCACCGTGGCGTGCCCCGCCTCGTGGAAGGCGATCGAACGCTTTTCCTGCCGGGTCAGTATCTTATTCTTGCGCTCCAGCCCGCCGATGATGCGGTCGATGGCGTCGAGGAAATCGGCCTTGTCGATGAACGGTTTGTTCTTTCGCGCGGCGATCAGGGCGGCCTCGTTGCACACGTTGGCGATGTCGGCCCCCGAGAAGCCGGGCGTCTGTTTGCCCAGGAACGACGCGTCGAAGTCCGGATGGAGTTTCAGTTTCTTGAGGTAGACATCGAAGATTTCGGCGCGTTCTTTCATATCGGGCAGTTCGACGTGGATCTGGCGGTCGAATCGGCCGGCGCGCAGCAGCGCCTTGTCGAGGATGTCGACGCGGTTCGTGGCCGCCAGAATGATGACCCCGGCGTTGGTGCCGAAGCCGTCCATTTCTGTAAGCAGCTGGTTCAGTGTGTTCTCGCGTTCGTCGTTCGATGAAAATCCGACGTTCTTGCCGCGGGCCCGCCCGATGGCGTCGATCTCGTCGATGAACACGATGCAGGGGGCTTTCTCCTTCGCCTGGCGGAACAGGTCGCGCACACGCGAGGCGCCCACGCCCACGAACATTTCCACGAAATCCGACCCGCTGATCGAAAAGAACGGCACATTGGCTTCTCCCGCCACCGCTTTGGCCAGCAATGTTTTCCCTGTACCCGGAGGGCCTACCAGCAGCGCGCCTTTGGGTATCTTTCCTCCCAGGTCGCTGTATTTGCGCGGGTTTTTGAGGAAATCGACGATCTCCATCACCTCCACCTTGGCCTCCTCCAGCCCGGCCACGTCCTTGAACGTGATCTTGACCGAGTTTTCCTTGTCGAACAACTGCGCCTTGGCCTTGCCCACGCTGAAGACGTTGCCCCCGCCGCCTCCGCCGCCGGCATTGCGCGACATGATGCGCATGATGACGATCCAGGCTACGATCAGCAATACGATGAAAATGACGTTGTTAAGAAAGAATTCCATGAACGTCCCTTTCTTGTCGCGGTAGTCGATACCCACCTTTCCCTCGGGGATGCCGTATTCGACCAGCGCCGAGTCGAAGTCTTTCTTGAACCCCTCGACCGACGAGATGTTGAACGTGAACTGCGGCCCGGCTGCGGGGATGTTTTTATACTCTTTCTGCGCCTTGTAAGCCTGCACCTTGTCGTCGCGCAGGTACACCTCGACGATGTTGGACCCGCGCACGGCCACCATTTTCTTTACCTCGTCGTTCTTGAGCATGGTCTGCTTCACTTTCTCCCAGCTGGTTGCCACGGGCGACTCGGCCGAGGCGAGAAAGTTCCATCCCAGGATAATCACCAGAATGATCCCGTAAAGCCAGAAGATCGACGGCCGTGGGGATTTCAGTATGTTTTGCGGTTTTTTCTGTGCCATTTTTTGTTTTTAAATAGTAGTGTTAGCGACGTCCCTGAAATGAAATTCGGTCGAATTTTTCGCAAAAGGCTGCCGTACGCAGTCCCTTAAGTGCTAACGGATCAATCCTCGCTTTCGTATCTGGTGGCGGGGGCGTCGGCCCACAATTTCTCGATGTCGTAGTACGAGCGCAGCGGCGTCTGGAATATGTGCACCATCACGTCGCCGTAATCGAGCACCACCCACACGCTGTTTTCAAGCCCCTCGACGCGCCACACTTTCTCTTTCAGCTTCTTCTCCGTTTCGTTTTCGATGCCGGAGGCAATGGCCCCTACCTGGGTTGTCGATTCGGCGTCGCAGATGACGAACGTGGAGCAGATCGCCCCCTCGATTTGCGACATGTCGAGCGAAACGATGTTGTGCCCTTTTTTATCCTGTATTGCTTCTACAATGGTTTCAAGCAGTTTGTCCATAGATGTTTTGTTGTTTTTTCGCGGCAGCCCGACGTGTACGGGCGCAATTGGCAAAAGTACGCATTTTGTGTGAATGCGCCTAATATTTTCGAAAGTAGAAGCCGCCGCGATGTTTTTGCACCTGGCAATGAATGCAAACAGCGTACCTTTTATATTTGTTATAAAGGTACGCTACGGTATCGGCGAAGGAGCGTGTTAAGAGGTGTTGTTGAATAAGCCCCATCGTTTCAGCTCCGGTTCGCGACAGACGCTACTCCATCAGGGAGGCGATTTTTTCATAGGCGGCGTTCCATGCGGGGATGTTGTGCGGGATGTACGTTTTGGTTTCGACCACACGGGCGGTCATTTCTCGCATCCGGGCCAGCGATTCCACGTGCCCGGCAGCCTTGGCCTGGATCATGATGTTGCCGATGGCGGTGGCTTCGGCCGGGCCGGCGATCACCGTCAGCCCCGTGGCCGAGGCGGTGAAGCCGCACAGCAGTTCGTTGCGCGACCCGCCGCCGATGATATGCAGCGTGTCGATGGGGCGCGGGGCGATGCGGCGGAACTTGTCGAGCACGCGGCGGTATTTGAGCGCCAGGCTTTCGAAGATGCAGCGCATGGTTTGCGCGTCGGTTGCGGGTGCGGGCTGCCCGGTGGCCGTGCAGTACTCCGCAATGGCGGCGGTCATGCTTTCCGGATTGGCGAACCGCGCGTCGTCGGTGTCGATGAACGAGCGGAACGGTTCGGCAGCGGAGGCCATCGAAACGATTTCGGCATAGGAATAGTTGTTCCCGTCGTCGTTCCACTCTTTGATGCACCGTTCCAGGATCCACATGCCGGTCAGGTTTTTCAGCAGGCAGATGGTGCCGTCGACGCCTCCCTCGTTGGTGATGTTCTCGCGGGCGGTCTCTTCCGTGATCACCGGGGCGTCCGCTTCCACGCCCATCAGCGACCAGGTGCCCGAGCTCAGGAACGCGAAGTTGCGCCCGGCGGCCGGGATGGCTGCCACGGCTGCGGCGGTATCGTGCCCGGCGACGGCTACCACCGGCACCTTGCCCAGCCCCGTTTCACGCGCGATGTCGTCGGAGAGTGTCCCGATAACCGTTCCGGGCATCACCACCACATCGCCGAAAAGCGAGGCGTCGAGGCCGGCGGCTTCCAGTATGGTGCGGTCGATCTGCCGCGTGAACGGATTGAGCAGCTGCGAGGTGGAGGCGATGGTATATTCTGTCGTCGTATTGCCCGTGAGCATATACGCCAGTGCATCGGGCATGAACAGCGCCCGTTTGGCCGCCACCAGTGCGGGCGATCCGTCGCGTTTCATGGCGTAGAGTTGGTAGAGGCTGTTGATGTCCATTACCTCGATGCCGGTTTTGGCGTAAATCTCGGCGCGCGGCATGACGTTGCGGGCGAACTCGTCGGCCGCCCCCTGCGTGTGGCGGTCGCGGTAGGTGTGAGGAAGCCCCGCCAGTTGCCCGTCGCTGCCCAGCAGCGCAAAGTCGACGCCCCATGTGTCGATGCCGATCGAGGCCACCTTCACCCCTGTGGCGGCGCATGCTTTCATCCCCTCGACCAGGTGGCCGTATAGCCCGAGGATGTTCCAGTACGAGTGACCGTTCCACTCCGTCGGCCCGTTCGGAAAGCGCGTCAGTTCCTTCATGGTCAGAGAGCCGCCGCTGAGCGTGCCCAGAATGGTGCGTCCGCTGGTGGCGCCCAGGTCGAACGCCAGAAAAGAGATTGATCCGGTCATGCCGTTTGCGATTTTAACCGTAAATATACGCAGATTTTCCGGAATAATTTAGTCCCGCTATAAATAAGGCGTTCCCCGCACCAAACGGATAAACCGACACTATATTTGTACTCTCCTTATGTGCCGGATACCGGCGCCTTTTTTCCGGGCATTCCGCCCTTTCGCATTCAAAACTTATCGGAATACCTGTCAGCCCTGCACCTGAAGGGCTTCATGTCCGGTCGTTGCCGCTCATCCTGCGTGCGCGTTCCGTCCGCATCTCTTTTTCGATATCACAACCAACATTCCATATTTTATGAAACTACTGAACACGATTCTTGATTTTACGGTTGGCGGGGGGCTTGTCGGCCTGCTGTTGTTCTACCGGAGCCGGCGCCGCAAGGAAAAGGTGTCGGCCGACAACGCCGGCTTCGAGGCGCTGGTGATGCAGATCGGCCACCTCAAACGCGAAAACCGCGAGGCGTACGACGACCTGGACAACCTCCAGCTGCGGATGGATCAGAAGCGCGAAACCATTATGGCGCAAGAGACAAAGATCCTCGACCTGGAGCTGAGGCTGATGGAGGAGGTGCGCCTGCGCCGGATCGCCGAGTACCTCAAGTGCGAAGACAACCAGTGTCCCAACCGCAAACCGCCGAGACAATGAGCCGCGTTTGCCGGTGAAAATTCGAAGAGTTCAAAACGCATCATTTAATTTTACTATGGATCGAAACACAGTATCAAGCCGGGGGTTGCGGAACAACAACCCGGGCAACATCCGCATCTCGCCGACCCGGTACCGGGGCGAGGTGCAACCCTCGCGGGATCGCGCTTTCAAGCAGTTCGAAACGATGGCGTGGGGCTACCGGGCCATGTTCATGCTGCTTCAGACTTATCGGAAAAAGTACGGGTTGAACACCCTCCGGGGCATCATCAACCGTTACGCCCCGCCCTGCGAGAACGATACCGGCGCGTATGTCGCTTCCGTTGTCCGGTGGAGCGGGGTAGGGGCTGACGCCGCGATACCCGCCGCCGACAAAAACACGATGGTGTCGATCGTGGCCGCCATGTCGCGGGTTGAGAACGGTATCCCGGCCGTGCTGGCCGATGTGGAAAAGGGATGGGAACTTTTTATGGCAGGAGCATGAAACGGCTGATGTTTTTCCTGCTGCTGCCGGCGTTGATCGCGGGCTGCCGGGCCACTCGTACGGTCTATGTTCCGAAAGAGGTGGTGCGCACCGAGTCCCGCGACCGTTTCCTGCGCGACAGCACGTTTGTCCGCGATTCGATATTCGTTGCCGTCAAAGGCGACACGGTGTGGCGCGACCGGTTCCGCTGCGTTTACCGCGACCGTTTCCTGCGCGACACGGTGTTTATGCGCGATTCCATATCGTACCCGGTCTATGTCGATGTGATCAAGGAGGTGAAACACATTCCCCGGTTCTTCTGGTGGTGCTTTGTCGTCGCTTTGGCTTCGGTGGGATGGGGCTTGGTCAAACTGGCCCTGAAAATCAGAAAATTCCCGGGTTGACCGGCGGCCGGTAAAAAAAAGCGGAACCCTCAAAAGGTTCCGCTTTTTTATTTCCGGATCGGATTTATTGCGAAATGCAGGCCCCCGGCCAATAATTCCGCTTTTCATTCGTTATTTTTATAACAGAGTAGCTCCGGCGGGAATCGAACCCACACCAGCAGAACCGGAATCTGCCATTCTATCCTTTAAACTACAGAGCCAAAACTTCTGCAAAGGTGCTCTTTTTTTCCTGAAAATGCAAAAACAGGATAAAAATGGCGGCGGAATTTATTTTCCTTTGAGCGCCGGTGCTGGTTGGCATCTCTTTTGCTGATAAACGCGCGAGCGGAAAAAGGAAAGAAAACGAAACATTTTTTCATTATTTTTTTGTTTTTGAAATAATTGTAATTAATTTTGTCAAACTAAAGTACTTACAGATCAAACAAAATCCACAGGATTGGTTGTTTTTAACCAATTTACTGTCAAAAAACGACCCAAAACAAACTTAAATATTGTTTTATTTTTTAATTTTTAATCTAAAATGGCAAATAAAATGAACAGTTGGCAACGGTTGGAAAAGGTGATCAAATGGACGGGGATGTCAGTCAACGCATTTGCCCATCACATTGGATTGAAGAGGTCCGAGAATCTGTATCAGATCAAGAAAGGGAACCACGGCATCAGCCGAGACCTGGCAGACCTCATTAGCTCGAACTATAAGAACATCAGCAAAGGCTGGTTGATTACCGGCGAGGGCGAGATGTTTATCGAAAAACCCCTGATCGACGGTACGTTCGCTTCGGACAACGGAATTCCGTACTACGAGATCGACGTGGCTTCGGTGCTCAAAGACGGCGGCGACGTACGCCCCACGGCCTATATCAGCGTGCCCCATTTCACAAACTGCGACATTGCTGCGCACTTTATCGGCGACTCGATGGCCCCGATGATCCCCAACGGATCGATCGTGGTGTTGAAGTCGATCACCAAAGAGACGATCATTCCGGGCGAGTCGTACCTGATCGAAACGCCCGAGTACACGACCATCCGCAATATCCGCATCGCGGACGATCCCTCGAAGGTGAGGCTGGTGCCGGTCAATACCGCATCGTATGACGAAATTTCCCTGCCGCTCGACCGCATTAAAAGCGTTTACCTGGTGAAGGGCGTTATTCAGACCAAAATCCTGTAACCGGTTGGTTTTCAGATTTCAAAAGGCGTCTTCGGACGCCTTTTCTGTTTGTGGTGATTTGTCCGTGCCCGGGTGCTTCTCGGTGCTCATGGGGTATTTATATCTCCACGGCAGGATCACAATTCCCAGGGAGAGGGCGGTTCCTTTGAAGTGTATCCCTGTAAATTCGGCAATCTGCGGGAGGAGTCAGGTTCTTTCACTATCTTTGTGAGTGAAAAAATGTCTTCCATGATGACCGGGAGGCGCCAATCAAAAACAGGAAAATATGTTTTCAGGAATCGTAGAGGCTACCGGCGCCGTACGCCGGATCGAGAAAGAGGGGGGCAACGCCAACATCACCCTGACGTGCGGGTTCGCTCCGCAGTTGAAGATAGACCAGAGTGTGGCGCACAACGGCGTGTGCCTGACGGTGGTGTCGGTCGATGGCGACAGCTATACCGTCACCGCCATTGCCGAGACGCTGAAAAAGAGCAATCTGGGGCTGCTTGCTCCTGGCGATGAGGTGAACCTGGAGCGGAGCATGCGTCCCGATGCCCTCCTGGACGGACACATCGTCCAGGGGCATGTCGACCAGACGGCCACGTGCACCGCGGTCGAGGAAGCTGACGGCAGCTGGTATTTCACCTTCGAATACGACACCGCGCCGGGCAATGTTACGGTCGAGAAGGGGTCGGTGTGCGTCAACGGCGTGAGCCTGACGGTGGTCAACTCGCAGGACGGGTCGTTCCAGGTTGCCATCATCCCTTATACGTTCAACCATAC
This sequence comes from Rikenellaceae bacterium, assembly GCA_031548435.1. Lineage (GTDB taxonomy): Bacteria > Bacteroidota > Bacteroidia > Bacteroidales > Rikenellaceae > JAVBRA01. The sequence goes on along the minus strand of JAVBRA010000017.1, from coordinate 113,483 downwards.
CAACTTCAGGCATATTGGAAAGGGTACGGTGGTGAACCTCGAATTCGACATCGTGGGCAAATACATCGCCCGCCTGATGGCCGCCCATAAGGCGCTTTGACGGCGGTCTCGAACTCCTGTCTTGCTTCATTCCGCAGGTTTACGGGTGAGCGGAACGACCCACGGCATGTCGGCATAAGAACGGGAAGGGCCGCCGGGCGCGCCTTTTTTCCATGTGCGGGCGATTGGTTGTTTTCTTCCCGGCTTCGGGCCCGCGCAACTACGCCTCTCTTGTTTCCGGCTTTGGTTTAAGCTGGTCTGCTTTGCCCCAGCAGCACGGCGAGCGGGGACTACCTGGGCTTCGACAGCGCAGGTGTCAGTCCGAGTAGCAGCAGCCATTGTGTGATGGGCTTCCCGGTGCGTTGTCGTCAAACATTTACGACTGCCGTCCGGGTGTTTTCCTCTGCCCGGGAGATATTCCCCCGCAGGAAAATATCCCCGGTGCGCCGGGAGGTATTTTATATTATCTTTGCCGGACGGGATCAATCTGTCCGGGTGGCGGAAGAGAGTGCCCGAACAAAACGAACAACCCCGGGGCCGGGCAATGCATTCCGACCGTCGCCGGCGCTTTTGAAAAATTAAATTATGCAACTTCTTTCGGTTTTTTGGAACGTCGATCCGGTGATTTTCAGCATCGGTTCGTTCGACATCCGCTACTACGGCCTGCTGTGGGCGGTGGCTTTCGGCATCGGCCTGTGGATTTTCAGCATCATTATCAAACGCGAGAACCTCGACTCCAAACTGCTCGACTCGCTGTTCTGGTACGGCGTACTGTCGACGGTCATCGGCGCGCGGCTGGGGCATTGCCTGTTCTACGAGCCGGAAACCTATCTGCTGAACCCGGTCAGGATACTTAACATACGCGAAGGGGGGCTGGCCAGCCACGGGGCGGCTTTCGGGCTGCTGGCGGGGCTGTGGATGTTCTCGCGCAAGAGGCATATGCCCTACATCTGGTCGCTCGACCGCATCGGCATTGTGGTGGCTATCGGCGGGGCGGCCATCCGCCTGGGCAACCTGATGAACTCCGAAATATACGGCACCCCCACCGACCTGCCGTGGGGATTCATTTTCGCGCGGGCGGGCGAAACCGTGCCCATGCACCCGACGCAGATCTACGAGGCGCTGGCCTATCTGGCCATCTTCGGGGTGATGATGTGGATGTATTTCGGCCGGAACCTGGCGGTGCGCCGTCCGGGGGTGATGTTCGGCGTTTTCCTGATCTTGTTGTTCGGCGCGCGGTTTGTGATCGAGTACATCAAAAATCCGCAGGAAGAGTTCGAGCAGGGCATGAGCCTGCTGATGGGACAGTGGCTGAGCATCCCGTTCATTTTGCTGGGAGTCGGCATCCTGATCTGGGCCCTGCGCCGTCCCGAGCAGCCGGTGAAGCCGGCGGTTAAAGCCAAACAGGTCGCCGCCAAGAAAAAATGATGAGACCGATGGCGCGGCTGTCTGTCATTCCGGAAGGTTCCATCATCGCGGACGGATTCGGACGGGTCGATTATTCAGATGCGTTTGGTGTGTCCAAAGCGACGGACGACAGCATCGGGGAAATCACCTCCGCAATATTCGACGTGCCCGGATGGGTGAAGGGCCTGATGAAGATTCGGGACTCGGTTACATCGATTTTCGGGTTGAAGTCGGGCAAGGAGTTGAGGCCGGAAGGAACAACCTATTTCGGGATGGTCTTGCAGAATGAAAACGAGATTGTCATGGGCGAGAGCGACAAGCACCTCGATTTCAGGACATCGGTTTTCGCCGACAGGGCAAACGAGGTTATTTACCTGACAACGATTGTTCGTTTTCATAACATATGGGGGCGGGTCTACTTTTTCTTCGTGAAACCGTTCCATAAAATGATTATCAAGTCACTTTTAAAAAGAGAGCTATGACTATGGAAGTGATCGACAACATCATCTTCAATGCTCTGCTGCGGCACCGCGAGATCCGCCTGCCGCGCATAGGGGTGTTGCGCGTTGTGGCCGTGCCGGCGCAGCCCGGGCAAACAGCCGGACAGGCGGCTCCTCCCCAATACAAAACGGAGTTCATTCCCGGCGACGACGAGCGGGTGCTATCGGTGATCGACTACGCTGCCACGCGCTACGAAACCAACGTCGAGAACGTCGATAAACTCTATTGGGAGTGGTTCGGCAATGCCACGGCCGACGGCGCGTTCTCCGAGTTGGAGATCGGCAATGTGGGCATGGTGATCAACAGCGACGGCGTCTACAATGTGGTGATGACCGACCGCTTCGACCGCCTCATCAATCCGCTGACCAAAATATGGGAACAGGCGCCCGTGGCAGAACGCAGCAAAACGAGGGTGTGGAACGTGGTGCTGACGGTTGTGATTCTGGTCATTATCGGCGGGGGCGTGTGGTTCTACTTCAAGGAGCCGTACAAAGAGGCCCCGCGCCCGACGCCTCCGGCCAAAACCGAAACCCCTGCGCCTCCGGTGGTCGAGTGCCCCGAGCCGTCGGTATCGGCGACAATCGCCGTCGCCGATCAGGCTTATCACATCATCGCCGGGATGTACTCGGTCGAGGCCAATGCCGACAAGGCCATCGTCGCCCTGCGCGGCGAGAACCTCTCCGGCCGCAAGATACCCTACGGCAGCCGCTTTTTGGTCAGCATCGGTTCATACCCTACCAAAGAGGAGGCGCAGCAGTCCATGAACGCTCTGGCCCGCACTTATTCCGAAGGCGATCAACTTTGGATTTACAGCAAGCCGTAGGCGGATTTGGATTTAATCGATTTGTCCCCGCAAAATTTTGCGGGTCAGCGGATCCGCGTCTTATGATCCGCAAACTTGCCGGCATTCCGGTTCGGTCACTTTTTTCGTAGATACGGGACTGAACGTTACCGAACAATATGGTACCGACGAGAATGGAAATGCGGTATAAGACCTGGTTTAACGAAGGGAGGGCGGGAAATTTCCCGCCCTCCCTTCGTTGTGGACAATGCCGTTATTTTTTCTGTACCGGTTGTGCGCCCGCGTTGGGATACGACGAGAGTACCTTGGCGATGGCGGCGGCGATCTTCTTTTCGGGATTATTGAAATTGCCGTCGATCTCGGCGTTGCCGGTGCCTTCCCAGAACATCTTCGAAGTGACGGGATCGATCATGTCGATGATAATCGAGCCGTCTTTGTAGTCATCCACGTTGAAGGTGGTGATGGCCTGTCCGCCGGCGATGCCGCCCCAGTAGCCATAGGGGCGATACATGCCGCCATAGCCGTACGGGCCCACGCCGCCGTAGAAGTCGGTGTTGGCCGACAACTGCTGTTTCTCCTGCACAACGGTGTTGACATTGACCAGAAAGTCGGCGGTGCCGGTGGTTTCGGTGTAGCCTTTGGCGTTGAGCTCGTTGCGTACGGCGGTTGTAATGCGGTCGGCGTTGAGCGGGCTGATGGTCTTGTTTTCGCCGCCGCCGCTATACATGGCGTAGGTTCTCATTGAGGCGAAATTGGCCGTCCGGTCGTAGTCGGTGGTTACGTTCAGCGTGGCGCACGAGGCCAGCATCAGGGCGGCGGCCGGAAGCATCAGGATGTTTCTCAAAATTGATTTTTTCATGGCGGATACTGTTTTTGGTTTGGTTTTAATGCTTTGACACTATCTCACTGCAATTTTCGTGCAAATGCAATCCGCCGAACAATATCTGACGGATTTATCTCGCCTCATATTGTCATCCCGTAACACTCCGGCAAATAAGCCCGATTTTAATAAAACGCACTGCGTGTGTCCGCGTCTTTTCCTACCTTTGCACAAACAAACCGCCATGAAAATCGTGTTTCTCGACGCCGACACACTCGGCCATATCGACTATTCGCCGATAGAAGCCCTCGGGCAGACAGTCGTTTACAACCTCACAGCCCCGGATCAGATCGTCGAACGGTGTGCCGGAGCGTCGATCGTCATTGCCAACAAGGTGCGCATGGGCGATGCCGAATTTTCGCGCCTGCCCGGGCTTGAACTGGTGTGCGTGGCCGCTACCGGCACCGATAATATCGATCCGGAGGCCGCCGCACGGCATGGAGTGCAGGTGAAAAACGTCACCGACTATTCGACCCGCAGTGTGGCGCAGCATACGCTGGCCTGCGTGCTGTCGCTGATGCACGGCATCTGCTACTACGACCATTATGTCAAAGGCGGCGGGTATACGCGGTGCGCGATGTTCACCCACCACGGGCCGCGTTTCCACGAGTTGGCGGACATGCGTTGGGGCATCATCGGCATGGGGAACATCGGCAAACGGGTGGCCTCGATCGCGCAGGCTTTCGGGGCGGAGGTCGTCTATTACTCGACCTCGGGGCGCAACACCCATGTCGGGGAATACGAAGCGCTGCCGCTGGAGGGGTTGCTTTCCACCTCGGACGTGGTGTCGGTGCACGCGCCGCTCAATGACGCTACCCGCGGCCTGATCGGCGACAGCCAACTGCGGCTGATGAAACCTTCGGCCGTCATTGCCAACATGGCGCGCGGGGGCATTGTCGACGAGGCGTCGCTGGCCCGCGCCCTTGACGAGGGGGTGATTGCCGGTGCGGCGGTCGATGTCTTTACGAACGAACCCATTGCCGCCGACAATCCGTTGCTGCATACGAACGAGCCTCACCGCCTCATTCTCACGCCCCACATCGCCTGGGCGTCGGTCGAGGCCCGCCGGACGCTGGTGGCCGGACTGGTGCGGAATATCGTCGAATTCTGCAAATGAACCGCCTTGTTTCCCGGGCCCGTAATTCATTCGCCTCCCCAAGTGGATCAAGGGACATCTGCTCAAAAGCATCTGTGCCGCCCGGGCCCTCGGGCTTTTATATTGAGACAAAGAATCTTATAATATCCTAAAACGCAACAACCTTGGTAAGAAAAAAGAAGCAGTATCCCCTGATCGAGGGATTGAAAATCATTGAGCTGGCCGCCGAAGGCAAGGCATTGGGCAAACACGGCGACATGGTGGTGTTCGTGCCCATGGCCGTGCCGGGCGACGTGGTCGACGTGCAGGTCAACTCCAAACGCAAGCGGTTCATGGAAGGGTACATTACGCGCTACGTGACCAGGTCGCCGTTGCGGGTCGATCCGTTCTGCACGCACTACGGCGAATGCGGCGGGTGCAAATGGCAGAGCCTGCCGTACGAAGAGCAGCTCCGATTCAAGCAGCAACAGGTGTTCGACCAGCTCAGCCGCATCGGGCGCATGGAGTTGCCGCCCGTGAGCCCGATCCTGGGGTCGGAACGCACCATCTGCTACCGCAACAAGCTCGAATTCACCTTCTCGTGCAGCCGGTGGATCCCGCGTGCGCAGATGATTTCGGGCGAGGCGGTGGCCGACCGCAACGGACTGGGCTTCCACGTGCCGGGCATGTTCGACAAGGTGGTCGACATCGAGCGGTGCTGGTTGCAGGACGGGCCGTCAAATGCCATCCGGCTCGCCGTCAGGTCGTTCGCTGTCGAACACGGCATGTCGTTCTACAACATGCGCACGCACGAGGGGCTGTTGCGCAACCTCATTGTCCGTACTTCGTCCACGGGCGAGGTGATGGTGATCGTCGTGTTCGGGGGCGAGGATAAAGAGCAAATGGAATTGATGCTCAACCATATAAAGGAACGATTTCCGGAGATCACCTCGCTCATGTACGTGGTCAACGAAAAGATGAACGACACCATCGGCGACCTCGACATTTTGCTGCATAGCGGCCGCGACCACATCTTCGAACAGATGGAGGGGCTGCGGTTCAAGATCGGACCCAAGTCGTTCTATCAGACCAACTCGCAGCAGGCTTACAACTTGTATAAGGTGGCACGCGAATTCGCCGGGCTGACCGGCGGCGAAATCGTTTACGACCTCTACACCGGCACGGGCACCATCGCCAATTTTGTGGCGCGCGGCTGCCGCAAGGTGGTGGGGGTGGAGTATGTGCCCGAAGCCATCGAAGACGCGAAGGTCAACTCGCAGATCAACGGCATCGATAACACGGTCTTTTACGCCGGCGACATGAAGGATGTGCTCAACGCCTCGTTCATCGCGGCCAACGGACGGCCCGACGTGGTGATCCTCGATCCTCCGCGGGCGGGCATCCACGGCGATGTGGCCGAAGCGGTGCTGGCGGCCGCGCCGCAGACGATTGTCTACGTGAGCTGCAATCCGGCCACGCAGGCGCGCGACATGGCCTTGTTCGACGCCGCATACAAAGTGGTTGCCGTGCGGCCGGTCGACATGTTTCCCCACACCCACCATGTCGAAAACGTGGTGAAGTTGCATCGAAGGTAGTCGGTTTGCAGGCGGTCGCGCCCATACATCTGAAAATGTATCGAAACGATGGTGTGGCTGCTTCCGGGATACAGCCCCCTCCGTTGCTGCACCCGTGCCGGGATGGTAACGACAAAGGGGCCCTCTGACACACAAGATTTTCAATCACACAGAGCTTGCGCTCCCTTGTTATGGGAACGGAGACGGGCTGCCCCCGCACCTCTTCTTCGAATGGTCAGCGATTGCTTTTTTCTTCCCGGCTTCGGGACTGCGCTACTGCACCTCCGGGGTTATGACCTATGTTTCCGGTTATGGGTACAGCTGGTATGCTTCGCTTAGCAGCGCGTCGAACGGACACTCCCTGTACTTTTACCGCACAGGTATTAGTCCGAGTTACGGCATTTCCTGTACGTACGGTTTCCCGGTGCGTTGTCTCCAAGCATTTACAGATGGCTTCCTGTATACGGAAAGCCATATGAAAACAGGATCGGAATCCGCGGGGCCATGGCCTCGCCGAGCGCATCCCTGTAAATTCAGCAATCCGCAGGGAAGCCGCAGGCTCTTGTGCCATCAACAATATCGGATTGTTTACCTGCGTTTATGTACAGTAACAGGTGTGTGGCGGCAAAAGGGGCTGCGCTTCGGGTTGCGCGTTATGATTATTGTTGCTATCTTTGCGTCAGGCAAAGTCGCTGAAAGAATGGGGATGACCGGTTTTGACAGCAGGCAGAGTTTGTATGTAAGCATGCCGAGCGTTGTGCAGGGGCTCGTTAATCTGAATGCTCAAAAATCAAATGGCAATAATAGCTATGCACTCGCTGCTTAATTTTAACCAAGTTAAAGTTGCTTAATCGGGACGCTCAAGGTTAGTGTTCCGACGAGTATCCTGCCGACGGCCCCTCCTTTTGGCCGGAAGCGTACAGGGTATCAAACTTAAAGGGATAGCGTGCCGCGATGCCTGTGGCGGTGCGCGAAGCAAGCAGGCTGGGGCGGGAATTAGGCATGCTCTTTGCCAGGTTTCCGCAGGAGGATCAATCAAGAGCTAAGCATGTAGAAAGCCTATGGGTTCCCTGTTTGGACGAGGGTTCGACTCCCTCCATCTCCACCATGCGCGTATTGGGTTGCGCGCTGTTTTTATCCTCTGACAGGAATGGACACCGATGAAAGGCTGCGGGCCGGAAAATCTAAAGATTTTCCGGCCCGCAGCTATTTTATCTCCGTTCAGAAAGATGCGGATGCGCCGTCAACGTTTCTTTTTCGGGCTGAACAACGCTGCCGTTTTCATCAGCAGAGAGGCGAACCAGTCGGGTTGTTCGGGCTTTTCGTCGTGCAGGTAGCCTGCGTCGCGGAGGATCTCAATTGTGGCTTCGGCGTCGCAGGTACGCACCCGCAACTTGGCTCCACCCATGGCGTTGCCGTATGCCAGGCTCATTTGGGTCGATAAGCCGTCCATCACAAAGCAACGGATGCCCTCGGATTCGAGCAGGCTTTGCACAACCAGCAGCTCCGAGGGGTTGTTCGAACGGTAAAGGGTGGTGAATTCGTCCATGGGCTTACGGTTGTTGCGTCTCTTTGGCCGGATGCAGCCGACAGGCGGTTTCGAACATCTCGTCGTAGGTCGGGAACTGGTCTCCGAGAATGTTGGCGTACCGCTCAAACTCTCTCTTCAGGTTTGCGTAAATCGAATCGAAACGCTCGCGATTATTTGTCCGGCCCATCATGTCCAGCAGATGGTTGTTATCCCAGATCCTGGCGCGGAGAAACCGCAGGGCTTCGTCTTTGTAGCCGTTGAACCACAGGAACCGGAACTCGAAAAACGCTTTGTCTTCAACGTCTTTCATGCAGGGGAGCCCTTTTTGTTTCAACGCCCTCAGGTCGCGGGCCATCTGAAAGAATTTTACGATCAGGATGGCATAAAGAACCGCCATGCAAACGTAAATAAGAATGATGAATGTCATTGAAATGCCAAAAGGTGTTGTCATAAGATTCTCAGTTGGTTGATGTTATTATGAGGTTAAAAATAGCGTTGTCTGGGTGGCTTCGCCCTGTATTTCGGGGTCGGGCCCGCCTCCGGGAACCGGTGCGGCCGGGCCGGAGTTCCCGCTCAACATGCCGATGATCTCTTCTTCCCCGATGACCTTCACGCCGAGCTTGGCGGCCTTGGCCAGCTTGGCGTCGCCCGCCTTGTGGCCTGCTACCAGGCAGGTGGTGTGCGCCGAAACGGACGACACATTCTTGCCGCCGCCGGCCTCGATCCGCTCCTTGAGTTCCTCGCGAGAGAAAGTGTCGAACGTGCCCGACACGACAAATGTCATCCCCCGCAAGGCGTCGCTCTGCGCCTCTTTTCGCACGGTTTCGAGTTGCACTCCCGCCTCCCTGAGCCGTTCGACCAGCTTGCGGTTGCGCTCGTCGGCAAAGAAAGCGGCGATGCTCTCGGCGATCTTCTTGCCCACGTCGCCGATCTCGGCCAGGCGGGGTGTGTCGGCCGACGCGATGGCGTCGATCGAGCCCATTTCGCGTGCGACGCTCTTGGCTGTGGTCTCGCCCACAAACCGGATGCCGATGGCGTACAGCACCCGCTCGAACGGCACCCGCTTCGACTCCTCGATGCTTTTGAGCAGGTTCGAGGCGCTCTTCTCCCCGAAACGCTCCAGCGATAGCAGGTCGTCAAGGGTCAGGCGGTACAGGTCGGCGATGTCGTAGATCAGTTCTTTGGAATAGAGCGCGTCGACGGTTTTCTCTCCCCCGCCGCCGATGTCCATTGCCTTGCGGCTGACAAAGTGCTCGATGCGCCCCTTGATCTGCGGCGGGCATCCGGCCTGGTTGGGGCAGAAATGACGCGCTTCGCCCTCGGGCCTGACCAGCGGAGTGCCGCACTCGGGGCACTCTTTGATGAATGTGAACGGCTGTGCCCCGGCAGGACGTTTTGTCTTGTCGACCCCCGTTACCTTGGGGATGATCTCGCCTCCCTTTTCGACCGACACCGTGTCGCCGATTCGGATGTCCAACAGGGCGATCTGCTCGGCGTTGTGCAGCGAGGCGCGCCTGACCGTGGTGCCCGAAAGCTGCACCGGTTCCAGATTGGCTACCGGCGTGACGGCTCCCGTGCGCCCCACCTGGAAATCGACCGAAAGCAGCCGTGTCAGCGCCGACTCGGCCTTGAACTTATAGGCCACCGCCCACCGCGGGCTTTTGGCCGTGGAACCCAGGCGCCGCTGCAGGGCGTAGTCGTCGACCTTGATGACGATGCCGTCCACGTCGTAGGGCAGGTTGTGGCGTTCGGCGTCCCAATAGGCGATAAATTTCCTGACATTCTCAATGCTGCCGCATTTGGAGATGTGATCCGATATTTTGAACCCCCAACCGCGGGCGGCCAGCATGTTTTCGTAGTGCGACTGCGAGGGCAGATCGTCGCCCGGCAGATAGTAGAGAAAGGCGTCCAACCCGCGCAGGGCGACGATCTTGGGGTCGAGCAGCTTGAGCGTGCCGGCGGCGGCGTTGCGCGGATTGGCGAAAGGGGCCTCGCCGATCTCCTCGCGCTCGGCGTTGAGCCGCTTGAACGAGGCGTGGGGCATGAAAATCTCGCCGCGGATCTCGAACCGTTCGGGATAGCCGCTTCCCTCCAGCACCAGCGGAATGCTGCGGATGGTGCGCACGTTGGCCGTCACGTCGTCGCCCGACTCTCCGTCGCCGCGGGTGACGGCCTGCACCAGCCGTCCGTGCTCGTAGGCGAGTCCGATGGCCGTGCCGTCGAACTTGAGTTCGCACACGAAATCCGCCGTGCCGTCGACCTCTTTGTACACCCGCCGTGCGAAGTCGGTAAACTCGTCGATCGAGTAAGTGTTCGAGAGCGATTGCATCGGATAGCGGTGCCGCACTTGTTTGAAGGCGGTCGTCAGGTCGCTGCCCACGCGGTGGGTCGGCGAATCGGGGTCGTCGAGTTCGGGGTGTTCGTTTTCGAGTTGTTGCAGTCGTTCCATCAGACGGTCGTACTCGCTGTCGGAGATCACGGGAGCATTCTGTATATAATAGGCGCGGTTGTGCTTTTCGATCTGCTGGCGGAGTGTCTGTATCTCTTTTTCGGGCGACATCGGGTGTTTTTTAAATTGGTAAAGTGCACCTTTGCACCAAAGATGGGCAGGGTATTTCCTGGTTTCGGGCGGATTTGGATTCCCACGAACAAAGGTATCAAAAATATTCGGTCGTATTTCACGTTTTTACCTTGTGCGCCCGGAAAAAGTTTTGGGATAAAAAAACGCGTGCAGGCTATTGTATTATTGATTTTTGGTGTAATATTGCAGGCGAAAATGGAGCTAAACTAACCTATGGCAACAACAGTTCAGAACAAGAAGCGAGTGGTAATCAGCTATAAGAACCTGTCCGAAGAGCTTCAGGCAGAGTTGAAAAAGGCGTATCCGGCCGGCTTTACCGATAAAATGATAAGGATCGACAAGGGGCCCGGCGACTTTTTCTATGCTGTAACCCTCGAAACGGAAGAGTATATCTACCTGGTGAAAATCGATGTCAAGATCGACACCAAAGTGGAGGAAGAGGAGGAAAAAGGCTACTACGACGACGACCACATCGAAGGGGCCGACGAGATCAACGACGAAGAGAACGACGAAGAGTAACCTTCTTCCGGTTCCACTTCTCGAACGGCAACATACGGCAACGGCGTCCCGGATAACGGGCGCCGTTGTTTCGTGTCAAAATAGCGGTGGGTTTATGCGAATCATCAACGCCCGATGCGATAAATAAAAACGCAGGCTGGAAAAAATCCAGCCTGCGTTTCGTATTGGACTCTCTGTCTGTTAGAAATACATTCCCACCACCAGCGACAGGAAGCCGAACTGGGTTTCCTGCGTACCCAGCGGGTCGAGCGTGCCGCTGGGATACTGCACCGTTTCGGTCGATTTGCCGAAGTAGGACGAGTAGCGCAGGTCGACGCTGAACTGGTAGTCGATGTCGACGCCCAGCCCCACGACGTATTTGAACGTCGGGCTGTCGACGGTGAGGTTGTTCGCGTCGCCGTGCGCCCTGGACGATACCACTTCATTCTCCCACAGCGGCACTTCCACGCCGACATACGGGCGCATGATGCCGAACTGTCCGCCCACCAACAGCGGCATTCCGATCGTGTGCAGTTTGGTGACTGCCGCCCGGGGGTCGGTGCCCATCCCGGCGGTGCTTTCGTCCGCTTTCATGTTGATCCCGGTCATGGTGTACACCAACTCGGGCTGGAGGTACAGGTGCGGCATGATCCTCCATTTGGCGAAAGCGCCGACGTTGAACCCGAACTGATCCGACAGGTCGTATTTCTTGTTGTTTTCCCCTTCGATGCGGCTTTCACCCGAAAACTGGTAGTTCAGGCCGATCCTCGGGCCCCATAGCAATTTGCTGTATTTGAGGTGGTTCTGGTGCAGAAGCCTTTTCTGGTATTTGCGGACGATTTCCTCGTAGCTGAGCCTGGTTTTGTCTTCGTCCTGCATCCCCGACGCTGCGTATTGCGCCTTCTGGGCTTTGGCCTGCTGCCTGCGGACGTATCGGATGAAATCGTCCTGCGAATTCGACGTTGAGACGGAGGTAACGGTCGTATCTGCATGGGCAGACGCGGCGCCGATGCCTATAACAAGGGCTACGGCAAAGGTGATCAGTTTCTTCATGTCGGGGATTTTATGCTTAGGTTTGTCTGTTTATTATTAATAACGCGAAATCAGTTGTTTTTGGTACAATATAAACTATTTTTTATGACAAAAGCAATAGATGGCTACAAAAATAGTTAAATAACGGCCTGTCGAAGACTTTAAAACATACAGTCTATCAGTGTTTTAATGGGATTGTTGTTTAAGTGAAAAAAATCAGAGAATCAGTGCGATCACCTCGCCTTTTTGCACATATTCGCCCTGGGCCGCGTAGGTGCCGATGATTTTTCCGTCAAAGGGCGAGGTCACCGGTTCGGTGCCGTAGGTCGATTGCATATAGCAGAGGGTGTTGCCCGCCTTGATTTCTGTGCCATCGAACGGCGGCATCGATTCGGCTACCGTATCGTATTGCCACAACACCTGCCCTTTCGATGGGGCATGTATGGCTTTGGCCTCGGGGTATTTGGACATCACCTGGCCGAGGTCGAATTTGGGCACCTCGATTACCGGCCGGGTGACGACGATCGGTGTGCCGGCTTTTTCCCGGGCCTGTTCCAGTTCCTGGTTGAAGCGCGTCTTGGCAAGCCCCGAGCGATAGTCGAGGTATTGGCGTTCGTGCATGGCCAGCTCGAACAACTCTTCCTGGTCGGGGCCCTCGTTCCAGCCATTCTCTTTCATCATGGCGCGGAAACGGTCGAGTTCATCGGGGAAAGCCGCCTGCGGGTCGCCGTCGTAGAATTCGAGTCCCTGCTTTCGGGCCAACTCCACGATCTCGGGGGCCAGCGGGCCGGGCAGACGCCCTGTCTTGCCCAGGATCATGTTCCAGCTGTCTTTGTCGATCATCGAGAATCGCGGTTCGTCTTTCGCTGCGGCGAAGATGTTCATCAGGGCGATGTTCTTCACGTACTGGCTGAACGGGGTCACCAGCGGCGGATAGCCCAGCATGGGCCAGATGTCCTCTACTTCCTTGAATAATTGCACTACAAGATTGTTTAACGTCACTTCTTTCTTGCCGCGACCCCTGAGCGCCAGGTTGATGGCGCCCAGCATCCCTTTCAGGTCGGCCATCATCGAGCCCATCATGCCTCCGGGCAGGCCGCAGCCTACCAGCAGCGAGGTCATCACCTTGTTGCTCGGGTCGATGAAATAGCCCAGGAAGTCGTCGATGAACGACTGTGTCAGGCGGCGGACTTCCATATACGCCTCCATATTGATCTCCGGCACCGAGAAGCCGGCGTCTTTGAGCATCGCCTGAATGGTGATGACGTCCGGGTGCACCATTCCCCACGAGAGGGGTTCCATGGCCACATCCAAAATGTCGACCCCGTTTTCGGCCGCTTCCAGCATCGATGCCACCGAGAAGCCGGGGCCGCTGTGGCCGTGGTATTCAACGACGATATCGGGTTTCGACTGCTTGATTCCCTTGACAATCTGCCCGATGCTTACCGGCCGGCCGATGCCGGCCATGTCTTTGAGGCAGATCTCTTCCGCCCCTGCATCGATGAGTTGCCTGGCCAGGTCGACGTAATATTCTACCGTGTGGATCGGCGAGTGGGTGATGCACAGCGCCGCCTGCGGGATCATGCCGCCCTCTTTGGCGTACCGGATCGACGGGATGATGTTGCGCACGTCGTTCAGCCCGCAGAAGATGCGCGTAATGTCGACCCCCTGCGCGTGCTTGACCTTGTACATGAGCCGCCGCACGTCGGCCGGCACGGGGTTCATCCGCAGCCCGTTCAGCCCGCGGTCGAGCATGTGGGTCTGTATGCCCGCCTTGTTGAACGGAGCTGTGAATTCGCGTACGGCCGGATTGGGGTTCTCGCCATACAGCAGGTTCACCTGCTCGAATGCGCCCCCGTTGGTCTCCACGCGCGCGAAGCACCCCATGTCGATGATGGCCGGAGCAACCTGCTTCAGTTGGTCGCGTCGCGGCTGGTATTTGCCCGACGACTGCCACATATCGCGGTACACCAGGCTGAATTTAATTTCCCGTCCCATAAATAATTCAGAAAAAGTGATTGTTTGCGAAATAACACCACAATCATTGTGCTAAAGTATGGAATAAAACGGGAAAAGCATCGATCTATTGTGATTTTTTTCACAAAAGCCCTTATTTCTTCTGTTGTGGGGAAGGTTATTCCGGTTCTGAAGAGGGTTTGATGCGATTTATGAGGCTGTAAATGAGGTATTCTTTGAATTGATGGAATATTTTTACCCTAACAGCGAATCGATGTCGGCTTTGGAGATGAGCAGGTCGGCGCCGACGAATTTCCGGGGAATTTTGTTGGCGTTGATCAGGGTGTAAAGCGCGTTCTCGGAGATATCGTAAAGTTGCTGGATCTGCCGGGTGGTGTACCATCCTTCGGCGGGTTGTTGCTTCGGTTTCGGGGCGCGGGGTTCGGCGGGGGTGTCGGCAGGCGCTATTTCGGACATGCTCAGCAGGCGGTCGAGCTCGCTGCGGCGGATCACGATCTTGCGCAGCCCGAAGCGCGAGGCTTTCAGCGTGCCGTTTTTGATGAGGTTGTAGATGGTTTTGTTGCAGCAGCCCACCATCGCGGCCACCTGGGCGATGGTCAGGATCTCGTTCGAGGCGGGCGCCGGAGTGGTTTGTCCCGGTTGCAACGCTTGTGCGGCCGGGCCGGCGAATTCGTCGGGCACCTGGGCCAGGCGGCTCTCTCGCATCCGTTTTTTGTAGGCGGCTTTGGCGCACACCTTGCCGCAAAAGCGGGTGACGGTGGTGCGGGCGGTGAATTCGCTGCCGCAATGTTGGCAGATGCGTTGTACGGTGATGTTGCTGCTCATGGTCGTTCTTATTTGCAGGATAGAGGAAGGCCCGGGATTGCCCGAACCTGTCGCAGGGCACATTCTATATTCTGCAAAATTAAACCGTTTGGCGGAATTTTAAAAACTTTAACGGAACTATTTTCTCTTGTCGGTGTGTGAAAATGCCTTCCGTGGGACTGGTGCGGATGTTTCGGTTTATTTTTCGTGTTGCGCGCCGTAGTGCAGGGCCAGCCACACGCAGTCGGCCGAAACGGAGGCGACCCGGTGGCGGCGTCCGGCGGGGATCAGCAGGTGGTCGCCGGCGGTCATTCGTTCCGTGGAGCCGTCGTTGTATTCGAGCAGGGCTTCTCCGCGGGCCAACATCACCCATTCGTTCCACGCCTGGTCATACCATTGCCCCGAGGGAGTGGGGCAGCCCTGCGAAACGATGCGTTCGAGCCGGAAGCCTCCCTTTTCCAAGGCTCCCGATTCAAGGATCGTGTCGAAATACTCTTCCGGGACGCGGCCGGAAAGATCGGTGTCGAACAGGTTCTTCATCGTATGTGCGGTTTAATTGCAAAGGTAATTATTTGTACTTGTCCTCAATAATACCCAAGACTATTCAGGATGATGGAGAAAACGGATGGATTAATTTTACCTGCCGGCGTGGCCATCCTTTTTGTCATTGCCCAAAAAGGATGCAAAAAGGCTACGGGCCCGATGAAATTTCCGCTGAAGGTTTCCGGGCAGTTGCTAAAACGCCGGACTCCTCCCTTTTAGTCACTCTGCTGCGCTCCGAGACTAACGGTCGTCAAACAACGCGGCGTTTCTTCACGCACCTGACCGGAAACCTTCCCCCTGCGGGCCGCGGAATTTCATATGGCCCGGGGTTGAGCGCTCGGCCGCGCTCATCAGGCATGTGCACCTAAAAGTGATTAAGAAAATCCATCCATTCTTTTGTTTATTTGCCGTAATCGCCTATCTTTGGAAAGCTAAAACCCATAACTAACAATATTTTATCGATGAGAAAAATCATTACAAGCCTTCTTGCCGTGTTGGCGCTGGCCTCGTGTTCCGGCGGCGGCGAGGCGCCCAGGTACAAAGATCCGAAGCAATCGGTCGAGGTACGGGTGCAGGACCTTCTGAAACGCATGACGCTCGACGAAAAGATCGCCCAGATGCGGCATATCCACAGCTATGCGATCACCACCGACGGCCGGGTCGACCTGCAAAAGCTGCGCGAGAGCACCGACGGGCTGAGTTTCGGCTGCATCGAAGGATTCACTTTCACCGGCCGGGAGTACTGCGAGGCCATGAACCAGGTGCAGCGATACATGCGCGACAGTACCCGGCTGGGAATTCCGCTGTTCACCGTGGCCGAGTCGCTGCACGGCGTGGTGCAGGACGGATCGACCATCTTCCCTCAGTCGATCGCCGTGGGTAGCACGTTCAATCCCGAACTGTCGTACCGCATGAGCTGTGCCATCTCGGAGGAACTCAAAGGCACCGGCGTGTCGCAGGTGCTGGGCCCGGTGCTGGACGTGGCCCGCGACTTGCGCTGGGGGCGCGTGGAGGAGTGTTTCTCGGAAGATCCCTTTCTGGTGACCCTGATGGGCTACAACAGTGTCAAAGGGTACATGGACAGCGGCATCTGTCCGATGCTCAAGCACTTCGGAGCCCACGCCCAACCAACCGGAGGGCTGAACCTGTCGTCGGTGGCGTGCGGCGAACGCGAACTGCTGTCCGTCCACCTGAAGCCATTCGAGGTGGTGGTGAAAGAACTGCATCCGATGGCCGTCATGTCGTCGTACAACTCGTGGAATAACATCCCCAACTCGTCGTCGCATTACCTGATGACCGAGCTGCTGCGCGACCAGTGGGGCTTCCGGGGATACGTCTACTCGGACTGGGGGGCCACCGGAATGCTCAGCTACTTCCATAAAACGGCGCAGAACCAGGCCGTCGCCGCCATCCAGGCGCTTACGGCCGGGCTCGACCTCGAAGCGTCGGCCAGCTGCTACACGGAGTTGAAGCAGTTGGTTGAAAACGGCGTCCTCGACGTCAAATACATCGATCTGGCGGTGGAACGCATCCTGCGGGCCAAGTTTGCCGCCGGGCTGTTCGAGGCCGAATTGCCCGATCCGGCCGATTACGATAAAAGCATCCACACCGAAGCCCACATCGCCCTGGCGCGCGAGATCGCCGAAGAGTCGGTGGTGCTGGTGAAAAATGAGAAAAACGCGCTGCCGCTCGACATCAACAAGATCCGCTCGATCGCCCTGGTCGGCCCCAACGCCGATCAGGTGCAGTTCGGCGACTACACCTGGAGCCGCAGCAACAGCGACGGGGTGACCCTTGCCGCCGCCCTGAAGGAACAATACGGAGGCCGATTGCAGATCAACTACGCCAAGGGATGCGATATGGTTACCGACAATAAGGCCGGATTCGCCGATGCCGTGGCTGCCAGCCGCCGCAGCGACGTTACGGTGGTGATGGTCGGTTCGGCCAGCGCCTCGCTCTCGCGCGACTACACCGACGCCACCTGCGGCGAAGGGTTCGACCTGAGCGACATCGAGTTGACCGGCGTGCAGGAAGAGCTGATCCGGGCCGTGCACGCCACCGGCAAGCCCGTGGTGGTGGTGCTGCTGTCCGGCAAGCCGTTCGCCATGCCGTGGGTGAAAGAGAACATTCCGGCCATCGTGGTGCAGTGGTATCCCGGCGAACAGGGCGGCAACGCGCTGGCCGACGTGCTGTTCGGCAAGGTCAATCCCTCGGGCAAGCTCAACTACTCGTTCCCGCAGAGCACGGGCACGCTGCCTTGCTATTACAATTACCTGCCCACCGACAAGGGGTACTACAAGCGTCCGGGCACGCCCAACCATCCGGGCAAAGATTACGTCTTTTCATCGCCCGCCCCGCTGTGGGCGTTCGGTCATGGCCTCAGCTACACCGGGTTCGACTATGTGGCGATGGAGACCTCCAAAGAAAATTACGGGGTGAGCGACACCATCGAGGTGACGGTGACCGTGGCCAACGAAGGCGCATACGACGGCAAGGAGGCGGTGCAGCTCTATGTGCGCCATATCTTCCCGAGCGTGGCCACGCCCGTACACGAGCTCAAGGGCCTGAACAAGGTGCTGATTAAAAAAGGCGAGACGGTGCAGGTGAAGATCCTGGTTCCGGTTGCCTCCCTTGCGATCTACGACCGGGCAATGAATTATGTCGTGGAGCCCGGTTCGTACGAATTGCAGGTGGGCCGCGCCTCGGACGACATCCGCATCAAGCAGGTGGTGACCATTGAAAAGGAGAAGATCGTCCTCATCCCCACGGCCAAAGAGCGTGAAACGCCCCAGGCGGCGGCTCCCGTAGCCTCGACACCCGTGACCGTCACCGGCATTGTGCGCGATGTGCAGGCCAACCCGCAGAAAGGCATCACGGTGCGGGCCGGCGGCAGGGAGTTCGTCACCGGGCCCGACGGAGCGTATAAGTTGCAGGCCATGTCGACCGACACCATTACCTTCGCAGGATCCAGCCTGCGCACCGAAGTGCTGCCGATCCGGGGGCGGCAGGTGATCAACGTCAAGATGTCGTTCGGCGAATAGAAGTACGGCCTTTTTTGTTCCCGAGTGGGCTCTTATGAGTGCCGCGAAGTTGGCCGTGAGATGCTTTGACAAAATAACAAACAACAGCCTCCCCGCCTTTGGGGTAACCTCTTCCGCATAAAGGCGGGAGGCTGTTTCTACCCGCCCGCCAATGAACGATTTCGCCGCCATCGATTTCGAGACCGCCAACGGCCAGCGCTCCAGCGTGTGCAGCGTGGGCGTGGTGATTGTGCGCGGCAGGGCCGTAACCGACAGACTCTACCGGCTGATCCGCCCCACGCCCAACTATTACAGCCGCTTTACCACTAAGATCCACGGCATGGCGTACAGCGACACGGTCGACGCCCCCTCGTTCCCCGAGGTGTGGGCCGAAATCGCCCCGTTGATCGCAGGCTTGCCGCTGGTGGCCCACAACAGCCCGTTCGATGAGGGGTGTTTGCGCGCCGTACACGATCGTTATGAGATGGAGTATCCCGGCTACGAGTTTTACTGTACCTGCCGCGCTTCGCGCCGCTGCCACAAGGAACTTGATAACCATCGACTTCCGACTGTGGCGGCCCACATCGGCTTCGACTTCGAGAACCACCATCATGCCCTGGCCGACGCCGAAGCGTGCGCGGCAATCGCCATCCGGATATTGTAAGGAATGCATCTAAAACAAAAAGGCGACCGTAATTTACGGTCGCCTTTTTGGTAATGTCAACGGAATCAGCTTTTTGCTTCGGCTCCGGCTTCGGTCTTGGCGCATGCGCATTTCTCGCAGGTGCAGCCTTCTTTGCATTCGGTGCATTTGGCCGTTTCACCGGCGCAGCACTGGCAGGCGCATTCACCCGGTTTGCACTGATCGCCGCACTGGCATTCGGTGCACTGGCATGCAGGCGTGTTTTCGGCTGTAGCCTTTTTGCAGCAGCACTCGGTGCAGCCTTCGCAATTTTCGCCTTCGACGCAAGCGCAGGTGCATGCGTCGCCGCAGGTACATTCGGTGCACTGGCAGCATTTCTGCTCGGCAGCGGTGGTTTTCTTGCCTTTTCCGCAGGCCGAGAACAACATCACTGCCATGGCGGACAGAAGTAGAATCTTTTTCACTGGTTTGAAGTTTAGGTTAACGTCCCAAAGATAATTTATTTTTTTATTATTTCAGCAATAAAATCACCGACCTGCGATGTAGAATATGTTGTCGCCCCTGCGGCCAGGTCTTCGGTGACAATGCCTTGCGAAAGCGATTCGTTGACCGCATTGCGGATGGCCTCCCCTTCGGCCGTCATGCCCAGGTGTTCCAGTAGCATGGCCGCCGAGAGGATGGTAGCCACCGGGTTGGCGATGCCCTTGCCGGCGGCCTGCGGATACGAGCCGTGAATGGGCTCGAACAGCGCCACCGCACTCCCCACCGAGGCCGACGGAAGCAATCCCAGCGACCCGCTGATGACGCTCGCCTCGTCGGTGAGAATGTCGCCGAACATATTCTCGGTCACCATCACGTCGAAGTGCGACGGACGCTGGATCAGCTGCATGGCGGCGTTGTCCACGAACATGAAATCCATCGCCACGGCCGGGTAGGAGGGGGCGATTTCGGTCGCGATCTGACGCCACAACCGGCTTGTAGCCAGTACGTTGGCTTTGTCTACCACGGTCAGTTTGCCGCGGCGTTTGGAGGCCATGTCAAAGGCCAGATGCAGAATGCGTTCGATCTCCTGGCGGGTATAGACGCACGAGTCGTAGGCCGTGTTGCCGTCCTCGCTGCGTCCCTGCGGGCGGCCGAAGTAGATGCCTCCGGTCAGTTCGCGTACGCACACAAAATCGGCGTCCTTAACGATCTCTTCCTTCAACGGCGATCGCCCCACCAACGACGGGAACATCACCAACGGCCGGATGTTGGCATACAGTCCCAGCGCTTTGCGCATACGCAGCAGTCCCTGTTCGGGACGCACTTTGGCGGCCGGATTGTTGTCGTATTTCGGGTCGCCGATGGCCCCGAACAGGATGGCGTCGGCGGCGGTGCAGACCTCGTGGGTCGAAGCGGGGTAGGGGTCGCCCGTGGCATCGATGGCGCAGGCGCCCACCAGCGCTTTGGTGTAATTGAACGTGTGTCCGAATTTGTCGGCCACGGCGTCGAGCGACTTCACGGCCTCGGCCACGATTTCGGGCCCGATCCCGTCGCCGGGCAGCAGTGCGATGTTTTTTATCATCTGGTTACAAAATTTATTTCGGGGGCCCTTGCCGGAGCCCGTAAATATGCGTTTGACCGGGCGGAAAGCGCCTTCCGCAGTCGGGGAATGACTTGCCCGGACAAAGATAGTGAAAAATCCGGACGATGCCTGCAAATGCTTGGAGACAACGCACCGCGAACCCGAATGCGCGGGGGTAGGCATTGTCCGGAACGACACTGTCGAAGGCGGCGCGCAGATAAAACCCGTTCGCCGTGCTGGCGGGCGACGCGTACGAACCGTACCCGGCACCGGTAGCGGCGGCCATACTCCCGGACTGAAAGTTGCGGTAGCCCGAAGCCGGGAAGAAACCGGCATCCGCTCGTTGCATGAAAAAAGGTGCATTTATGCAGCTTTCCCCATTTTCATACCAGGGCATACGCAGTGTGCTGATTAACGAGAGCCTGTATTATTGGGAGACTCCTCCGCGGGAAAACGGAATAAGCGTTCTTCCTGATTGCGGTACCTTGGGGGATGCTGAATTTGCAGGTCGCTCTCCCGGGGGCCTTGGCCGTCCGGGACTCTGAACCGTGCATCGTCCGGAGAGTTTACCCGTATCGGCTGGTTGAGGCGATGGATAAAGAACATGGGCCTCAGTGGCAACCTCGGGTTATTTCGATTTTTCGTGCTGCCCGATCTCGTTGTGCAGGCTCACCAGGTAATCCACATCGTCATAGCCGTTGAGCAGGCACTCCTTTTTGTAGCCGTCGATGTCGAAATGCTCGCTCTGGCCCGTGGCAACAAGGGTGATGGTCTGCTTTTCGAGGTCAACTTCGACCTGCGCCGCAGGGTCTTTTTCGGCTGCCTCGAACAACTTTTTCAGAAACTCTTCCGACACCTGCACCGGCAACAGCCCGTTGTTGAGGGCGTTGTTGCGGAAAATATCGGCGAAAAAGCTCGACACCACCACCCGGAAACCATAGTCGAACAGGCTCCAGGCCGCATGCTCGCGCGACGATCCGCAGCCGAAGTTTTTCCCCGCCACCAATATTTCTCCTCCATAACGCGGGTCGTTGAGCGGGAACGACTCTGCCTTTTTGCCGTCGGGCGTGTAGCGCCAGTCGCGGAACAGGTTGTCGCCGAATCCCTTGCGTTCGACCGCCTTGAGAAACCGGGCGGGGATGATCTGGTCGGTGTCGATGTTT
Organism: Rikenellaceae bacterium; assembly: GCA_031548435.1. Taxonomy (GTDB): domain Bacteria; phylum Bacteroidota; class Bacteroidia; order Bacteroidales; family Rikenellaceae; genus JAVBRA01. The sequence goes on along the minus strand of JAVBRA010000017.1, from coordinate 91,849 downwards.
TCGATCGGCAGCGGCACCATGCCGCAATGCAGCTTCTGAAATTTGGGGATGGACATATGTGTTGTTTTTTAATTCGTAATTACATGGATGGATTCATTTCGCCTGCCGGCGCGGCCATCCTTTTTGTCATTGCCAACAAATGAGCCTGTGGTTTCGTCTTGATTTTTCGGTTACTTTTTCATCAAGGAAAAAGTGGAATGAAAATTCCGTCGATAGTAAAGAACATGGTTGTCATCCCGAGCATCGCGAAAGATGACAGATTAATCCATCGTTTTTCAGCGGCCCGGTTCGCAATCAAATCCCTTTGATAACCTCTTTTCCTGCAAACACTTTGCGCGGGTCGGCAATCGTGCCCGTAACGGCGGCGGCGGCGGCCACCAGCGGCCCGGCCAGCAGGGTTCGCGCTCCGGGGCCCTGACGCCCTTCGAAGTTGCGGTTCGAGGTTGATACGCAGTATTTGCCTGCCGGCACCTTATCGGCGTTCATCGCCAGACAGGCCGAGCAGCCCGGTTGGCGCAATTCGAAGCCGGCGTCGGCCAGCGCCTTTTCGATCCCTTCTTCACGCGCCATTTTCGCCACCGCGGCCGATCCGGGTACGATCCATGCCACCACGCCGTCGGCTTTTTTCATTCCCCTGACGGCTTCGGCAAACTGGCGCAGGTCTTCGATGCGGCCGTTGGTACAGCTGCCCACGAACACGTAGTCGATCTTCTTGCCTTCGATCGCCTCTCCGGCGTTGAAGCCCATGTATTCCAGCGATTTGTCGAACGATGTTTTGTCGCTTCCGCTCAGCCCGCCGCCTGTGGGAATGGTTGCCGTCACGGCGATGCCCATGCCCGGATTGGTGCCGTAGGTGACCATCGGGGCGATGTCGGCGGCGTTGAACGTGTATTCTTTGTCGAACGCGGCGCCGGGATCGGTCGCGAGCGTCTTCCAATAGGCTACGCTCTCGTCCCACTCGCTACCTTTGGGCGCTTCGGGACGGCCTTTCATGTAAGCGAAAGTCGCCTCGTCCGGAGCGATGATGCCCCCGCGCGCGCCGCACTCGATGCTCATGTTGCAGACGGTCATGCGTCCTTCCATCGACAGCGCGCGGATCGCCTCGCCCGCAAACTCGATGAAATAACCCGTGCCGCCCGAGGCCGAGATCTGTGCAATGACGTACAATATAAGGTCTTTGGCCGTGATGCCCGTCCCCGGTCTGCCCTCGATGGTGATGCGCATTTTTTTCGGCTTGGGTTGCAGGATGCACTGCGATGCGAACACCATCTCCACCTCCGATGTGCCGATACCGAACGCCACCGCGCCGAACGCCCCGTGGGTCGAGGTGTGGCTGTCGCCGCAGACGATGGTCATGCCGGGGCGGGTATAGCCCAGCTCAGGCCCGATCACATGCACGATGCCGTTGCGGTCGTGCCCCAGCCCGTACAGTTCCAGCCCGTTTTCGCGGCAGTTGTCGGCCAGCGTTTGCAATTGTTCGCGCCCCATCGGGTCGGCCACGGGAAGATGCTGGTTCTCGGTCGGCACGTTGTGATCGGCCGTGGCGGTGGTGTTCTGCGGCCGGAACAGTTTCAGCCCCCTGGCCTTCAGGCCCAGGAACGCCACGGGAGAGGTCACCTCGTGGATATAATGCCGGTCGATGTACAGGACGTTGCGTCCCCCGTCCACGTCTTTCACCACGTGCGCGTCCCAGACTTTGTCGAAGAGTGTTTTTGCCATTGCTTTATTCGGTTAAAGGGCTTGCGGCCCTTTTTCTGTTTTTTTAATGAGAAATCCTTTGCCTGATCCTGCTTTTTCCCCGATAACAAAAGGGACACAGGCTCATTTGCTATCGAGATATAAGAAAAAACGGAAAAAGGCTTCCGATCGCAAATGCGTCCGTGGCGCCTGTATGCGCAGCCGTTATTTCCGCAGATTGAGCAACTTGTTCAATCCGTCGATGAACGCTTTGACCGACGCCGTGACGATATCGGTGTTGGTGGCGAACCCGTGTACCAACACGCCGTCCTGTTCGAGCTGCACGTGCACGCGGCCCACGTCGTTGCTGCCGCGGGTCATGGCCTGGATCAGGAACTCCTGCATGATGACGCCCGGGCCGCCCGTGACGATGCTTTTGATCGCCTTGAACGCCGCATCCACCGGGCCGTTGCCCACGTCGGTGGCGGTCAGTTCCTTGCCGCCGATCTCCAGGATCACCGTGGCCGTGGGGACAAGCGTGCCCGAGAGCACCTGCAAATATTTGAGCTTGATGGCGCGGTTCGACGTGCCGCCCGTGTCGCCCACCAGCCCCAGCAGGTCTTCGTCGCGGATGTCTTTTTTCTTGTCGGCCAGGAGCAGGAACTCGGCGTACACCTTGTCCAGCGCCTCGTTTTCAAGCACGTGCCCCAGCAGTTCGAGCCGGTGTTTGAGCGCGGCGCGTCCGCTGCGGGCCGTCAGCACGATCGACGAGTCGACCAGGCCCACCTCTTTCGGGTCGATGATCTCGTAACTTTCGCGGCTCTTGAGCACCCCATCCTGGTGGATGCCCGACGAATGGGCGAACGCGTTGCGCCCCACGATGGCCTTGTTGGCCTGCACGGGCATATTCATCAGGCCGGCTACCAGGCGGCTGGCGGCCGTGATTTTCTGCGAGTCGATGCGGGTGTCGATGCCTAAATGCTTGTGGCAGCGCAGGGCCATCACCACCTCTTCGAGGGCCGTGTTGCCGGCCCGTTCGCCGATGCCGTTGATGGTCACCTCCACCTGGCGGGCGCCGTTCATCACTCCCGCAAGGGTATTGGCCGTGGCCATGCCCAGGTCGTTGTGGCAATGGGTCGAGAGGATCGCCTTGTCGATGTTCGACACGTGCTCCATCAGGTATTTGATCTTTTCGCCGTACTGGTACGGAAGGCAGTAGCCCGTGGTGTCGGGGATGTTGACCACCGTGGCCCCGGCCGCGATCACCGCCTCGACCACGCGGGCCAGGTATTCATTGTCGGCGCGTCCGGCGTCTTCGGCGTAAAACTCCACATCGTCGACGTATTTGCGCGCGTGTTTCACGGCCCGCCTGGCCCGTTCGATGATCTCCTCGGGCGTGGACTTGAGCTTGTGGTAGATATGCGACTCGGACACCCCGATTCCCGTGTGGATGCGCTTGCGTTTAGCCAACGAAAGCGCGTCGGCCGCCACGTCGATGTCTTTTTCCACGGCGCGGGTCAGGGCGCAGATGGTCGGCTCGCTGATGGCCTTCGAGATTTCGCGCACCGAGTTGAAGTCGCCCGGACTCGATACCGGAAATCCCGCCTCAAGCACGTCGACCCCCAGGCTTTCCAGCATTTTCGCCACCTCGATCTTTTCGATGGTGTTCAACTGACATCCCGGAACCTGCTCGCCGTCGCGCAGCGTGGTGTCGAATACAAATAATCTTTCAGCCATAACGTTTTCTCCTTGATTTTTTTGTCCGAACGATGTTCGATCCTATACTTTATATTTTATTTGGTACAAAAATAGAAACGGCTTCGCCGGTTGAACAATCAGAATGAATATGTTTCATGATATCCAACGGTGAAATTGTTTTTGATGTGTTGTCTATAATACTTATTTTAAATCAGTTAAAAACATAAATTCGATATGTCCAAAATTAAAATCATTCGGGATATTTTATCTTCCACGAGGGGCGTCTTGTTCCCGCCGGCCTTCGCCTGTTCCCGGGCGTCTCAGGTATGGCCGGGTTCTCCGGAATGAAAGGAGGCCCCAAGGCGTCTTGTAAAAATTGCTCCAAAAATACTACCTTTGGGACTAAATCGGAACCGTCATGGCTAAAAAAACAGCAATCAGGCAGACATTCATCCCCGGGTACTATTTGATTCATGCACTGGGGTTTCTGGTGCCGCGCTGTTTTTTACGGTGGCGGCTCGGATGCGTGTTGCGCAGTGCCGAAAAGCGCCCCGACAGCGGCAGCATCGCCGATCGGGTGGAATATTACAACAAACTGCAACAAATCACGCCGTTGCCCTCCGATTCGCCCCGGCTGTGCGAATTGAAAAAAGGCAAATCGGGCTCGCGTTACTTCATCGACGCCCGGCAATATACGCGGTGGTTCAGCGGCAAGCTGCGCTGGCGCTACATCTTCGGCGACGTCACTACCGTGCCGCCATGCCCCGCCATCGTCAAAAGCCGCCCGTTGCAGCCCGACAATGCCAATTCGGTGCTGATGAAGCTCAACCGCGTGCGGCACTACGTCTTTGTGGACGACGCCGTGCCGTTCCGGGCGAAAAAAGATCGTGCCGTGTTCCGCGGGCAGATCAACTACAAGCCGCAACGGCAGTTGTTCATGGAGAAGTTCTTCGGCCACCCGATGGTCGATGCGGGGATCATCGCGCCGCAGCCCGAGTATCCGGCCGAGTGGAGCCGGGGGTTCATGACCATTCCGCAGCAGCTCGGCTATAAGTTCGTGATGGCCGTCGAGGGGATCGACGTGGCGTCGAACCTCAAGTGGATCATGTCGTCGAACTCGGTGGCGGTGATGCCGCGCCCCACCTGCGAAACGTGGTTCATGGAAGGAAGGCTTGTCCCCGATTACCACTACATCGAAGTGCAGCCCGACTTCTCAGACCTGGAAGATCGCCTGCGCCATTACATCGCCCATCCGGAAGAGGCCGAAGCCATTGCCCGCAACGCCAACGAATACGTGGCGCAGTTCCGCGATCGCCGCCGCGAGAGGCTTATCTCGCTGCTGGTGCTGGAGAAGTACTTCCGCATGACCGGGCAGCGGGGCGGATAAGCGGGGCCTGTCGATTGTGGGTGCAACGGGTCAAAATCGTACCCGTAAAAAACGCTCTCATTCCCGGATTCTTCCTATCTTTGCACACAACCAAACGGAAAACAGATGCTGAAAATAGGGGCCATAACGTTCAATCCCATCCAGGAGAACACCTACATCGTGTCGGACGAAACGGGCCAATGCGTGATCATCGACGCGGGCAACAGCAACACCGCCGAAGACGAAAAACTGTTCGCCTACATCGACAAGCACGGGCTGTTGCCGGTGATGGCCGTCAACACCCACGGGCACATCGACCACATTCTGGGCGCCTCGGCCGTCACGGAGAAATACGGCATTCCTTTCGCCATCCATTCGGGCGACCGTCCGGTGCTGATGTCGGCCCCGGTTTCGGCAGCCATGTTCGGCCTCGACATCGACGCCGTGCCCGAGATCGGCATCGACCTGAAAGAGACGCCCGTGCTGCGTTTCGGCAACACTGAGCTACATGTCGTCCACACGCCGGGCCACACGCCGGGCGGAGTGACGATCTTCGACCCGGTGAGCAAGGCGGCCTTCACGGGCGACACGCTGTTCAAAAACAGCATCGGCCGCACCGACCTGCCCGGAGGCGACTATCCGACCATTGTGAAAAGCATCATCGACAAGATATTGCCGCTGGGGGGCGAGGTGAAGGTGTTCCCCGGCCACGGCCCGCAAACCACCATCGGCGGGGAGTCGCTCTATAACCCGTTCATCACCGAGGTGGTGAATAAGGAGGTAACCCCGTAGTTGTATCATCCCGGACGGGTGCGGCGGCGCACCCGGGGGTGTTTCGGGGCGGAATGTCCATCGTGTTCGGCAGGGGATTGTCGTTTCCGTCATGTTGAGCGGCAGAGGAACATCTCCGCCGTAACGAGGCGCAGGTTGTCATTCGGTCAAGAACCGGGATCGCCGGCCGAAGGCAACGGACAGCCCGACGAAGTCGATCTCCGCCATGAACAGCACGACAAAAGAGTAATATTTCAAGCATAAAACATATGTCACTGACCGGCACCATAAAAAAAACGCTCTACCGCAGCCTTTCGCTCGAAAACTACCTCAAGACGCTGAGCGGCCTCTACTTCACGGGCTACAGGCTGGGACTGGGCAAAAGATCGGCGGCGTACGAATACCCCCGTTTCCTGAAAAACGTTGTTTGCCAGGGCGATACGGTCATCGACATCGGCGCTAACCTGGGGTACTACTCGTACATCTTCGCGTCGTTGGCGGGGGCGGCGGGACGGGTGTATGCCGTCGAGCCCGTAAAGCCGATCCTCAAAGTGCTGAAACACAACCTGCGCCGCTTCCGTAACGTGGAGATTCTCAATTACGCCCTGGGCAGCGAGGAAAAAACCGTCACCATGTGCAACGACTCGGGCCGCTACACCGGCTACATGGGCACTGGGCGCAACTTTGTGAGCGAAAACGGGGGCAAATGCGAGGGCGACATGGAGTTCGAGGCCGAAATGATCCGTGGCAGCCGCCTGTTCGCCCACCTCGACAGGCTCGATTTCATCAAGTGCGACATCGAGGGCTACGAAACGGTGGTGATCCCCGAAATGGAACCGGTCATCGCCCGCCACCTGCCCACGGTGCTGGTCGAAACCGACGGCGAGAAGCGGCTGGCCATCACTTCGTTCTTCGCCTTTCTGGGCTACGAGGCCTATGTGCTCGCCGATGGAAACCTCAAGAGGCTTGAAGCCGGTGATGCGAAAGACATCTTTTTTGTCCACCCGTCCAACGTCAAGATCATCCGGCCATGAGGATCGACATTCTGACCGTTGTTCCCGAGCTGTTGTCGGGCCCGCTGAACGAGTCGATCCTGCGGCGGGCGCAGCAGGCCGGCGTGGCGGAGATTCATATCCACAACATCCGCGACTGGGCCGAGGGCAAGCACCGCCAGGTCGACGACTACCCGTTCGGCGGCGAGGCCGGCATGGTGATGAAGGTCGAACCGATTTTCCGCTGCATCGAACAGCTCAAAAGCGAGCGAACCTACGACGAGATCATCTACACCTCGCCCGATGGCGAACGGTTTTCGCAGCGTGAAGCCAACCGGCTGTCGCTGCTGGGCAACATCATCATCCTGTGCGGCCACTACAAGGGCATCGACCAGCGGGTGCGCGACCATTTGATCACCAGGGAGATATCGCTCGGCGATTTTGTGCTTACGGGCGGCGAATTGGCGGCGGCGGTGATCGCCGACGCGGTGATCCGCCTGCTGCCCGGGGCCATCGGCGACGAGTCGTCGGCCCTGACGGACTGCTTTCAGGACAACCTGCTCTCGCCGCCGGTCTACACCCGCCCGGCCGAATTCAACGGGTGGGAGGTGCCGCCGGTGCTGCTCTCAGGCAACTTCGCCCTGATCGAAGAGTGGAAGCACGAACAGGCCCTGCGCCGCACCGAAGAACTTCGCCCCGATCTGCTGGAGTAAATAAAAACTAAAAAGGAACCCTGCGGGGTTCCTTTTTAGTTTTATCGGGATTTTTCTGAAAGGTACGTCGCTCCGATAAACACCGACGTTATGAATGCTGCGGCCAGCAGGTTCGAGAGCATCGTCCCGGGATCGAAATCGTTCCGGACGCAGAAAAACACGAAAAGCAGCACCATGGGCAGCAATGTCAACAGAATATAGCGTGCGGGATTGAGCTTTTTTTTCGGAGTTTCAGCCGGGCGCTTGTTCCGGCTTGCGATCCAGATGCAAATAGCCCATATGGCTATGATTATCACCGATATAACTGCATAGGACCAGCAAGGCATCCGGTGTCCGGCGACCTGATCGTTCGCATAGAGCAACGCCACAGCGGCAGCAAGAAACAGCAGGCCGGGGGTAATCAGTGGGCAAATTTTAGTTCTCATAGGTTTGGGTCGATTATGTTTTTACATGGTATGTTCCGGTATCGGAAGCTTAGGTTGCAGCGGGTCTTTGTCTGGAATGGAAGGGCATAATTTTTCCCAAGCTGCGTAAACAGAACCACCTAGGCCTGCTGCAACAATTGTTCCTGCAGCCAATCCTCCTGTGGCTGCGGTTGCCAGCGCCCCGGCTGCAGCTCCTCCTGCATCTGACCAGGTAATGGCAATAACTGTGTTCAACCAATTGCTGCCGTTTTCACCTCCTCCCGATCTTGTTAGGCAGGACGTTTGTTGCCAGTAGTCGATTCCCCTGAGTTCAACGGCCCATTTTTCGTAATTCTTATTCCAGTATTCTGCCGAATAACGGGCTACGGCAGACATATAAAGAAGAATGTCTTTCTCTTCCGGACTTAAATGGCTGTCTTTGTTTACGCTCCATTCAAAATCGCGAATGATTTGCTGAAGGTTGACAATATTAATGATTTTTTTATTGGATAGCATTGTCTCGAATTTTTCTATATAACAGAGAGTTCGATCTGAAGCGCCCAATTCAGCAAAATCAGGTGTTTGTCGCACCAGTGTATCCATTTCCCCGGCATTGGTTCTTGTTGTGGCCGGGTCATATCCTTTGGACTGTGCGAAACTTTGACATAACGCCTCCATTGTTCCTATGGTCGGAAAAGAATGCGTATCGGAAGATTTTGTGTCGACTTTTAATGAGTTGAGAACAAATTCAAGCCCTTCGTTGTGCACAGTTCCGATTTCATCGTATTTGGAAGCAGGTTTCAGTGGTGAGTGCTCCTCATTTTTTTGACAGGAGTTAAATAAATACAATCCTGTTAAACACAGCATAATTGCTGATAAACAGACAATTTTTTTTCATAATTAATTGAATTTTTAGGTTGCAGATGATATTATCTGTATGTCAAAGTTACAAAATGAAATATAACTTCCAAATTTCAGGCGAAATTGTCATAAAAAAAGGAACCCCGCAAGGTTCCTTTTTTATGAAAGGCGGCCGGTCTATTTGATCCCCAGCTTGTCGGCGATTTCCTTGGGCAGCGTGTTCTTGTTCACCGCGATGGCCGTGGTCTTGAGCAGCACGAACGGCTCGGAGGCGTAGAAGAAGCCCTTGTACTTGCCGCTCTCGCCCCACGAGTTCTGCACCTTGTAATAGAGGGCGCCGTTCTGGTCGGAGGCCGTGCCCATGAGCACCATGCCGTGGTCGTCGGTGGTGAGGTAGTTGTTGAACTCCTGCTGGCGCATTTCCTGCGTGATTGTCCTTTCGGGGCCGGGAGCGTTGAGTTTCAGGGCGATGCTGTCGAGTTCGGCCTGGGTCATGGCGGTCCATTTCGATTTTTCGCTTCCTTCCAGGTCGGCCGCTTTGGTGACGGGCACCACGGCAAAGCCGTCGTTGTATTTGAAGCCCTTTTCACTCACGTCCGAAGCCCATACGACATTATAGCCGGCTTCGATGGAAGAGGATATGATTTTGGAAAAATCGGCGATGGGCACGTTGTAGGCGCTGTACGAGCCCCAGTTGTCGGGCACCTCAAGCACGAACTGCGTGTAGAACGGGTGGTGGGTGAACGAGCTGACGGTGATGTAGTCGTTCATGTCCAGGCCCAGCATCGAGGCGAAGCTCTGCGGGGTGTACTCCACGCCCTTGTAGGTGAACTTCTCGGGCTTGGGGCCGAAGTAAGCGTCAAGGATCCCCTCCACGCCGCGCAGCCAGGCGGTGGTCAGCTGCCTGTTCGGGTTTTTGATGATCTCGTCGAGATAGGCTTTCAGGGCGCTGTTCATCTCGCCGTGGCGGTGGGTGTCGGTGCCGTACTCAAGCCCCTTGTAGGCTTCCTCGGGCACCATGCCGTATTTGGCGTACATGTCGAACACGTTGGGGGTGATGCTCCCCTCGCCGAACGACATGTCGCCGTGCATGCGCACGTAGCGGACAGCCCGTTCGTAGTAATTGTTGCGCACGATCCACATGTCGGACAGGTTGACGCTGTCCTTGCCGTTCCTGAGCAGTTCGCCCTCCAGGAACGAAACGCCCGAAAACGCCCAGCACGTGCCGCTGCTCTGTTGGTTGCGGATGGGGCCGTGGTTGTTGATCTTCTGGTCGGTGAATACGTAGCCCTCTTCTTTCTTCGGGGCGTTCTTTTTATCTTTCGGGGCGGCGAAAGATACGCTGGCAGCCGCAATCAGCACTGCCGGGATGAGTAGGATTTTTTTCATCGTGAAGTTAGTATTTGAGAAATTGTTGGGAATGATTTTTTTGATGCCTTTATCTTTTTCCTGTCTTGCCCCCGGGCTTACCCGACAATGTCGCAACCTTCTGCTTTCAGTCGCTCCCAAGGCTTCCTCCGGAAAAATTACCGTAAAAGTAATGCTTTTTTGCGGAAAAACAAATCGGCTGCGCTCCATTGTTGGCTGTGGCGGAATACCTTCGTAATTTATAATCGTTCCATTTAATTTTTCCCGACCCTATTTCCCGATGGATTTATTATTTTTGCATTGCAAAATCGGAAAATCCAATGGCCAAAAACGACATCATCGAACATCAGGGCACGGTTTCCCGCATCGGGGAGGCGAGCATCGACGTGACGATCCTGGCCCGCGAGGCATGTTCTTCGTGCGCAGCCCGGGGGGCGTGCGGCATGGGCGAGGCGAAAGAGAAAACCGTTACGGTAAAGGTCGACGATCCGAACCGCTTCCGTCCCGGTGAAACGGTCGATGTATACATGGCCCGCTCGGCCGGGCTCAAGTCGGCGCTGTTGGCTTACCTCGCTCCGCTGGCGGTGGTGTTGGCGGTGCTGTTGGTGCTGCTGAAAACGGGTGTCTCGGAAGTGGCCGCCGCCGGAGTGTCGCTGGCGTTCCTGGCGGTTTATTATGGCTTGTTGTTCGTGTTCCGTAAGCGGATCGGCGAATCGATTTATTTTTATGTGGATAAACTTGACGAATAATGGATAGTACGTTGTTTTATACTATTATCACGCTCAGCTCTTTAGGTGTGTTGTCGGCGGTGGTGCTCTATTTTGTCGCGCAGAAGTTCCGCGTGGTCGAAGATCCGCGCATCGACGGGGTCGAAGGGCTGCTGCCCGGAGCCAATTGCGGCGGATGCGGGTTTCCCGGTTGCCGCGGGTTTGCCGATGCGTTGGTGAAACGGGACGGCATGGAGGGGATGAACTGCCCGGTGGGTGGCGCCGATACCATGAAGTCGATTGCCGAATACCTGGGGCGCGTGGCTGCTGAGTCCGAACCGATGGTGGCGGTGGTGCGTTGCGGCGGAAGCTGCGATAAGCGTCCCAGAACCAACCGGTTCGAGGGAGCGCCCTCGTGCGCGGTGATGGCGCAGCTCTACGGCGGCGATACGGCCTGCAACTACGGCTGTCTGGGCAAGGGCGACTGCGTGGTGTCGTGCAAGTTCGACGCCATTGTGATGGATGGGGCCACCGGGCTGCCTGTGGTCGACGACGACAAGTGTACGGCGTGCGGGGCGTGCGTGAAAGCGTGCCCGAAATTCATCATCGAGCTGCGCCGCAAGGGGCCCAAGGGCCGCCGCGTATTTGTGAATTGCATCAACAGGGATAAAGGGGCCGTCTCGCGCAAGGCGTGCCAGGTGTCGTGCATTGCCTGCACCAAGTGCGCCAAGGTGTGCGCGTTCGACGCCATCACCATCGAGTCGAACCTGGCCTACATCGATTCGCAGAAGTGCCGCCTGTGCCGCAAGTGCGCGCCCGAATGCCCGACGGGGGCCATTGTCGAAACCAATTTCCCGCCGCGCCCGGCTGCAAAACCGGCCGGTGACGAGGCATCCAAACCGACGGAACCGATGGCCGAAAAAGTGGCCGCCGCAATGCCCGCTTCAGCCGTGGTGCAGGAGGCATAATGGTGGGCGCTAAGATGACGCCCCTGTCGTTTCGGGAAAGTGCAGTGGCGCATCCGCGTGTTCCCGGGCAGGACGATAGATAAGGAAGGCCTCGCATGAGCGTCCGCAGGGTGTCATTCCAGAGAAGCGTGGTGATACCAGGCTTCCGATGGGACGATATGAATAGAAAATGTTCGTACAGCGCCCGTCATTCAGGGCAGCCGTGGCGACGAGGGGCCGTTTTAAAAAAGATAAGTAAAGCATAACGATATGTCCAGATTGAAAACATTCCGCCTCGGGGGCATCCATCCGGCCGACAACAAGATCAGCCGGGGGGCGGCCATCGAAACGTTTCCTTTGCCGGCGACGGTTACCGTGCCTTTGTCCCAGCACATCGGGGCGCCTTCTTCGGCTGTCGTGGCCAAGGGCGATAAGGTGCTGGCCGGGCAGTTGATCGCTTCGGCCGCCGGATTTGTGTCGGCCAACATCCACTCGCCCGTTTCGGGGACGGTGACGGCGGTCGACGCTGTGCCCGACGCCGGTGGAATGCGTAAGCCGGCCGTCATCATCCAGGTCGAGGGCGACCAGTGGGCCGAGGGAATCGACCGCAATCCGGTCGTGGTGCGCGAGTGCAGCCTCACCTCTGAAGAGATCATAAAGAAGATCGCCGACGCCGGTATTGTGGGTATGGGCGGGGCCACGTTCCCCACACAGGTGAAACTCGGCATTCCGCAGGGCAAGAGCGTCGATACGCTGATTATCAACGGGGTGGAGTGCGAGCCGTATCTCACCTCCGACCACCGGGTGATGCTCGAACGGGGCGAGGAGATGCTTGTGGGCGTGGAGATACTGGCCAAAGCGCTGCAAGTGAATAAGGTGTATATCGGCATCGAGAACAACAAGCCCGATGCCATCGCTCACCTTTCGTCCCTGGCGCGCAACTTCAACGGCATCAACGTTGTGCCGCTGAAAGTGCAGTATCCGCAGGGGGGCGAGAAACAACTGATCCGGGCTGTCACCGGGCGCGAGGTGCCCTCGGGCGGCCTTCCGGTCGATGTCCGCACGGTGGTGCAGAATGTGGGTACGGCGCTGGCCGTTTACGAGGCGGTGCAGAAAAATAAGCCGCTTGTTGAACGGGTGGTGACCGTTACGGGGAAAAACCTGACGAAACCGGCCAATTTTCTGGTGCGGATCGGCACGCCGCTCTCGGCGCTGATCGAAGCGTGCGGCGGCCTGCCCGACGACACGGGCAAGGTGGTCAGCGGCGGGCCGATGATGGGCCGCGCGGTGGCCAACCTCGATGCGCCGGTCACCAAAGGCACTTCGGGCGTGGTGGTGTTCCGCGAGGCGGAATCGCACCGCAGCCGTCCCCAGGCGTGCATCTCGTGCGCCAAGTGCGTGAGTGTGTGCCCGATGGGGCTGGAGCCCTACCTGCTGGGCAAACTCGGCAAGCTGGGCCTGTACGACCGCATGGAAGCCGAAAAAGCGACCGACTGCATCGAGTGCGGCTCGTGTTCATACACCTGCCCGTCGGCGTTGCCGCTGCTGGATATGATCCGGCTGGGCAAGGTTGAGGTCATGAAGATGATCCGTTCCCGCAAGTAGGTAAAGGTTGCACATACAGCGCGCCGTTTTTGAAATATTCTTTCTTAATGTGCCCGGCATGCTCCGGTTAAAAATTGGGAACGATATTCCGATGCACAACCGGGTGCGGGAGGAATTACAGCCCCCCGGATTTCTTAAAAATAAAAATAACAGACCTATATATAATGGACAAACAACTGATAGTTTCCCCTTCGCCGCACGTGCATGAGTGCACAAGCGTCACGCGGCTGATGCGCGACGTGGTGATCGCCCTGATGCCGGCCTTTCTGGTGTCGGCGTGGGTTTACGGGCTGAACGTGGTGGTGGTGACGGCGACGGCCATCGCCTCGTGCATCGTGTTCGAGTACGCCATCCAGAAATGGATGATCAAAGGGCCGTACACCATCGGCAACTGGTCGGCGATCCTGACCGGGATGCTGCTTTCGTTCAACCTGCCGAGCTCCCTTCCGGTCTGGATGGTGGTGTTGGGGGCGCTGGTGGCCATCGGCATCGGAAAGATGTCGTTCGGGGGCCTGGGGCGCAACCTGTTCAACCCGGCGCTGGTGGGGCGCGTGTTTCTGCTGATCTCGTTTCCGGTGCAGATGACCACGTTCCCGCAGCCTGCCCTGGCCGAACCGCTGGTGATCGAGGCTGTTTCGGGAGCGACCGCGGCGTCCGGCGACGCACAGTATGCCCCGGAGGGCACTGCGACCGTGGAATCCACCGGTGACCGGTATGAACTTGAGCCGATCTCCGACACCGCCGGCATTGCGCAAACAGCTGCCGCCGCGGAAACAACTTCTGCCACCCGGTACAAACCGGAACCGGTGCCCGGCACCGGCCCCGCAACAACAACGGCCGCGACCGTTCAAACCACCGAAGCGTCGGATAACGTAGACGCGTCGAGCGGCGCGACCCCGCTGGCTTTTGTGAAAGAGGCGTTGAAGAGCGGCAAAAAACTGAGCGATATCGCCCCGCAGCTCAACTACAAGAATTTTCTTTGGGGCTTCAAGGGCGGGTCGTTGGGCGAAATCGCCGCGCTGGCCCTGCTTGTCGGGTTTATCTATCTGCTTGTACGAAAGGTGATTACCTGGCATACCCCGGTGTTTGTGCTGGGGGCGATGGCGCTGTTCAGCGGCATCTTGTGGCAGGTCGATCCCGAACGCTATATCGACCCGCTGTTCCACCTGCTCACCGGCGGTGCGATTCTGGGGGCGGTGTTCATGGCAACGGACTACGTCACCTCGCCCATGCATCCGCGCGCGATGGCCGTTTACGGCATCGGCATCGGGGTGCTGACCATCCTTATCCGCGTGTTCGGCGCCTACCCCGAGGGGATGTCGTTCGCCATCCTGATCATGAATGCCGCCGTGCCGCTGATCAATAAAATCAAACCCGCCCGCTTCGGCGCGCGCACCGTGTGACCTTACACACGCTGCAAAACAAAAAGATATTCCGTGTAATCCGTCTTCGATGTCTGATCCCAAAGTATTGAAGGCGCTCTCCGATAAGAAATTTAAATAGCTATCATGAAATCGACGATAAAAAACATGGTATTGGTGCTGCTGGCGATCACGGCCGTCGGTTCGGCGGCGGTGGGCTACGTCTATACGCTGACCAAGGAACCGATCGAAAAAGCCAAGCAGCAGAAGGTGACCGACGCCATTCGGGCGGTGCTTCCCGACTTCGACAACGACCCGGCGGCCGAAAAGAGGGTCGAAACCGTCGACGGCGGCGAGGTGACCGTTTATCCCGCCACCAAAGGCGGCAATCCGGTGGGATATGCCGTCGAGACGTTCAGCGCCAAGCCCCATAACGGTTTTGGCGGCACGGTGAGGCTGATGGTGGGCTTGCTGCCCGATGGTACTATCCACGCCGTGGAGGTGATCTCACACAGCGAAACCCCCGGTCTGGGCGACAAGATGGATAAGTCCAAGTCGGACTTTCCGCAGCAATTCGCGGGCAAGAATCCCGCCACCTACAAACTGAGCGTCACCAAAGACGGCGGCGATGTGGACGCCATCACGGCCGCCACCATCTCGTCGCGGGCGTTCTGCGATGCGGTGGCGCGGGCGTATAACGTATTTCAATCCGTTGTAAAATAGATCCGGCATGAAAAAAACTACCATCTTCACCAAGGGGATCATCAAAGAAAATCCCACGTTTGTGCTGCTGCTGGGGATGTGTCCCACGCTGGGCACCACCACCTCGTCGGTCAACGGCATGAGCATGGGCATCGCCACGTTGTTTGTGCTGGTGCTGTCGAACATCGTCATTTCGCTGCTCAAGAACTTCATCCCGGCCATGGTGCGGATACCTGCCTTTATCGTGGTCATCGCCTCGTTTGTGACGGTGGTGCAGCTGGTGATGGAGGCGTATCTGCCCGATTTGTACAAGACGCTGGGAGTGTTCATTCCGCTGATCGTGGTCAACTGCATCATTCTCGGGCGTGCCGAGGCGTTCGCCTCGAAAAACGGCGTGCTGGCCTCCATGCTCGACGGTGCAGGGATGGGATTGGGTTTCACCCTCTCGCTGACGGTTCTGGGTACGGTGCGCGAGGTGCTGGGCAACGGGTCGGTGTTCGGCGCCAAACTGTTTTCGGGCGGCGAGATGCTCATCTTCGTGCTGGCCCCCGGAGCGTTTCTGGCGCTGGGTTACCTGATGGTGCTTTTCAATAAGCTCAACAGCGGTAAGGCCGACTCCAAACTGCTGTGGGGGCTATTCTTCCGCGGTTCGATCCTGCGTTTCAGGGATCGCCGCAAGGCAGCGAAGGCCCGGAAAGCGGAGGCAAATTCTTAAAAATAAGGGATTATGGAATATATTATCATCATCATCAGTTCGATATTCGTCAACAACATCGTCCTGGCGCAGTTTCTGGGCATCTGCCCGTTCCTGGGGGTATCGAACAAGGTGTCGACCTCGATGGGCATGGGCATGGCCGTGACGTTTGTGATGGCCATCTCGTCGCTGGTGGTCTACCTGATCCAGAAAGTGCTGGTGTCGCTGGGCATCGAGTATATGCAGACGATTGTCTTCATTCTGGTCATCGCCGCGCTGGTGCAAATGGTCGAGATCATCCTTAAGAAGGTCAGCCCGGCCCTGTATCAGGCGTTGGGGATCTTCCTGCCGCTGATCACCACCAACTGTGCGGTGCTGGGGGTTGCTATCTTGCTGGTACAGAAGGAGTATGATCTTGGCCAGTCGGTGGTCTACGCCACTTCGGTGGCCGTCGGTTTCACGTTGGCGTTGGTGCTGTTCGCCGGATTGCGCGAGAAGATGGAACTGTCCGATATTCCCAAAGCCATGAAAGGCGTTCCCATTGCACTGGTGGTGGCCGGCATCCTGGCTATGGCGTTCATGGGCTTTTCGGGACTGGTGCAGGCGTCGTAAGCATCAGCATTACAGACACTTCTGAGACAGACCGTGTCGGGGTGGTTGAGGCGAACGTTTCCCCGCACAAAAATAAAGACCTGCGTTCCCTTGTTATGAAAATGGAGAGGAGCCGCACATCGCGCCTCCTTTTCATGACTTGACGGTTGCTTTTTTTCTTCCCGGCTTCGGGCCGGCGCGACTACACCTCCGGCAGCCTGGCCTCCGTTTCCGGCTACGGGTACGGCTGGTCGGCCTCACCCGGCACTACGGCGGGCGGGTACTACCTGTACTTCTTTGGCACAGGCGTCAACCCGGGCAGCGCCAGCCATTGTGCGTATGGTTCACCGGTGCGTTGTCTCCAAGCGTTTACATCCGCCGTTCCATTGCCTGGCGGTGCAGGATCGGAGTCCGCGGGGTTACGGCCCCGGGGAGCGTATCTTTGTAAATTCAGCAACCGACAGGGAGCCCGCAGGCTCTTTTTTCGTTCCACGAATCCTCGATGACAATGCTGCATCCCGAACTGCTCACCACCGACGACGGATCGCACACGCTGCGGCATCCGCTGTTGGGCGACTGTTACCACTCCGGCCGCGGGGCGGTGGGCGAGAGCATGCACGTGTTTATCGGGGCGGGAATGCTTCATCGGTTGAACGGCGGCAATAACGCAGGCCCGAATACAACCCCGTTGCAGATACTGGAGGCCGGATTCGGCAGCGGGCTCAACGCGTTGCTCACCTTCCGGCAGGCGCAACAATCCGGCTGTTCCGTGGGGTACACCGCCGTCGAGCTGTACCCGATCGACCTCTCGGTGGCCTCGGTTCTCAACTACCGCACCATCGATGAAGGAACTTACGCCGCTGCGTTCGATGCCATGCACGCCGCGCCGTGGGACGAGCCGACGGCCATCTCCTCGTTCTTCTCGTTGCATAAGATCCGGCTGCCGTTGCAGGAGTACGCCGGCGGGGTGGGGCGGTTCGATCTGGTTTACTTCGACGCCTTCTCGCCCGACACGCAGCCCGAACTGTGGAGCGAGGAACTTTTTGTCCGCCTGCACGGCATGATGGCTGCCGGGGGAGTGCTGGTGACCTATTCGTCCAAAGGGATGGTCAAGCGCAACCTGCGCGCCGCCGGATTCAGCGTCGAGCGGCTGCCGGGCGCATTGGGCAAACGGCACATGCTTCGGGCGGTAAAGCGTTTATAGCTAGATGGTTGTTTGCTTGGCATCATCTCCCTTCCGGAGTTTTATTTTGGTCTCATTTCCCTGATGAAAAATGTCCCTGCTATTCTTGCATTGATCATTTTACATTATCTTTGAGGACGATTAACTGAAAATATATAACGAATATCATGGAAAACAACCTCCAACCGCAACAAAAAGTGACCAAGCACGAGATCATCCTCACCAAAAACACCGGCGGAGGCAAGAAAGGGTTGAAAGTGATTCTGATTGTTGTGGGGGCCTTGGCGGCACTGTTGCTGATTTTTGGCGTTTTCGTGTGGATGCAGATGACCCGGATGCACAACCGCGACTATTGTTTCGTTGTTGCACCGGAAGTTGCGATTGTGGAGAAGGGTGAAGAAGGATCTTTCACCCAGGCAGGCAAAGCGGTTTACGGCGAGAAATTTCTTTTGGGTGAAGGGAGTTCCAAGTCGGGCAAGAAGTATATGGAGATCAAAGGGTTTTCCGAGGGTCATGCATTGGCTGAAAATAAAAGAAAAGAATATTTTCTGTTGCTCGACAATGACGATGATGTGACTTCGGAATATCATTATGACGACTATTCCAACATCTTCACCTCGAAAGAGACCCAGAACCTGCCGGCTTACATCAAGAAAGGCATTGTGCAGTATGTGTGGGACAAACGCTCGTCCGAGTCCAATTCGCTGATGTCGATCGTTTTCACACAAAATCCCGACCGGCTCAGGCACGTGATTGCCTATGGCGATTTCGACACCGACGGTCAGGACGACGATGTGGGGGTGGTGCTGGAGTCGGGCGATGGCGGCGGCAGTTGTTACCAGTTGGTGCTTTGCTACAACGACGATACCCGGAAGGCCTACATCGCCTATCAGGAGACGTTGTACTGCAACGTCACCATCAGCGGATTCAGGAAGGGCGCGCTGATTTTCATGGATAGCGAAACGCTGGTCAAGGCGCCCAACGACGGGATTATCCAGCTGTTGCCCTCCACGTACCACAACAACAAATACGCTATTTTGTACGCTCCTGCCAGCCGGGCGTTCGAGGCGTTCACCCAGAAGCCCAAAAGCGAGATCGAAGCCGACCTTTACGATGAGGTCGACTATTACGAAGAAATGCATAGGGAGGAAGACGCCGCTCCCGACCACCCGGAAGAGGAGATCGACGAGACCGACGAGGTGATATAACATCCCCGGGGCTTCGGATCATTTTTCTTGTAAATTGTATTGAATGGGAAATAAAGAATCCCGGAACGATCGCCGTTCCGGGATTCTTTATCGGTTGCTTTCGGAAGTTAAAAATAGGCGATCGCCCGCCCTTCGATGGCCGAGAGCAGTTCGTTTGCCAACGAGCTGGCGCCGAGGCGGAACAAGTCGGGGATGAGCCATGCCGGGCCCAGGATCTGTTCGACAAGGGTGTAGTACAGTACGGCGTCCCCGACCGTGCGGATGCCTCCGGAGGCTTTGAACCCTTTGCGGATCCCGGTTTTGTCGTAATGACCGCGGATGGCGCTGCACATGGCGGCGGCCGCTTCGGGGGTCGCTCCGGGAATCCCTTTGCCTGTTGACGTTTTGATGAAGTCGGCCCCGGCATCGAGACATAGCGCGGCGGCCTTGCCGATGAGTCCGGGGTCGGCCAGCAAACCCGATTCGACGATCACCTTGAGCACTACTTCGTCGCCCACCTCGGCCTTGATCAGGCGGATTTCGTCGGCCACCCGTCCGTATTCGCCGACAAGGAACCCGCCGCAGTCCATGACGATATCGATCTCGTCGGCGCCGTTTTCCTGCGCCATGGAGCATTCGAGCATCTTCACCTCCAGAAACGTCTGCGACGAGGGGAAGCCTCCGGCCACCGAGGCCAGCGCCGCCGATGGATTGTCGCCCAGCTTCACTCCGGCCACCTCCACGAAGTTGGGCCACACGCATAGCGCCGCCACATTGGGCAGATGGGGGAATGTCCGGCCGAAATCGACGACCTTTTGCGTCAGTGCGGCAACGGAGGCCGCCGTGTCGCCCGTGTTCAGCGAGGTGAGGTCGAGCGAGGCGAAGCATTTTTTATAGACTTCGGCCGTCATGTTGGCTTCGGCCGCTTTCCGGATGGTTGCGATGGATGGTTCCATGGCTGTATTGTTTTTAATCTCTAAGGGTTAAATTTCCCGCCGCTTGCGGCAAGAATTTGGATGATACCCCGACCGCTTGCGGCGGGGGAGGTTCATTTATGTCATTTCTGTTGCCTTTCCGAACGAAGCGACGGATTTTCTCGATTGGAGAGATTGCATGCGCTTCGTTATGGGGCCTTCGCTGCCGCTCAGGAAGACAACCCGTTGCGCTCAGAGGTGGCAGAAAGGTCGCCCCTCAGTGACAACGGACGCAAGGCGGGCTGCATGTTACTCTTCCAGCAGGTAGCGCAGGTAAAAATCGTACAACTGGGTGCGGTAATGCTTGCCTTTATTGCCTCCCCAGCCGTGGCGCCCGCCGGGGTAGATCATCATCTCAAACTCTTTGAGGTTCTCCTGCAGGGCGTCGATCAGCTGGATGCTGTTTTGCAGGTGGACGTTGTCGTCCATGGTGCCGTGCACCACGCGCAGCATCGAGTTGCGTCCGTCGCTGTTGTACAGGTCGACGTAGGTGATGGGCGAGGCCAGTCGGTAGCCCTCGGGATTGTCCTGCGGACGGTCCATGTAGCGTTCGGTGTAGTGCGAGTCGTACAAATGCCAGTCCTGCACGCCGAAGTCGGCTTCGCCGTACTGGAAGTAGTCGTGCCCGTAGGTGAGCGCCATAGCCACCATCGTTCCTCCGTAGCTGCTGCCGGTGATGCCGATTTTTTGGGCGTTGACACAGGGTTTTTCGCGCAGCCATTTCACCCACTCGATGTAGTCGTTCATCTCCCATTTGAGCAGCTGGCGGTGGATGAAATTGAGCCCCTGCTTGCCGCAATGGCCCGAGGCGCGGTGGTCGATCGAAATGTGGATCACGCCCTCGTAGGCCCACCGCTGGTTGCGGAACCCTTTCCAGGTATCGTAGACCGAACCGGCGTTCGGGCCGCCGTAGATGTCGATCAGCACGGGATATTTCTTCGCCGGGTCGAACCGGATGGGGTAGGTGATGATCCCCGGCAGGGTGTAGCCGTCGGGGGTGGTGATCGACACCATCTCGGGCAGGGCCACGTTGTATTGCTCCATGGCCGGGTTGTAGCTGTCGGCGATCACGGTATAGGTTTGGTTGGCGACGTTCGCCACGGCCCGCCTGGTGGGGGTGGCGGCGTTCGAGAAGTCGGCGATGTAGTGCTTGTTGTCGGGCGAGAGGAGGATTTTATCGAACGAGTAATCGCCGAACGAGAGCCGCTTCTGCTTTTTGCCGTCGAACGTGGCCGAGTAGAAATCGTGACGGGTCGACACTTCTCCACGGGTGGTGAAATAGACGGTCTTGCCTTTTTCGTCGACCTTTACGAATTTCGTTCCCCAGGGGGTGCCGCCGGTCAGACGGGCCTTGAACTTGCCGTCGAGTCCGTGGTAGTAGATGTGTTCCCAGCCTTCGTAGTCGCGCACCATCAGGAAGCCGTCGCTCACGAAGCGGATGTCTTCGATCCAGTCGATCCAGGTGGATTGGTGTTCGTCATAAACCTCTTTCTTGGAGCCTGTCGCAATGTCGATGTTGTAGATTTTCAGGTTGTCCTGTTCACGGTTCATCCATTGCATCCACAACTGCCTGCCGTCGGGAGTCCAGAACGGCTGTCCGAAGTACTGGTCGTCCCTGGGGTCGAAGTCGGCCCAGACGGTATTCCCGTTGTCGATGCTCACGAAGCCGATCCGCACCTCGGGGTTCGGGTCGCCGGCCTTGGGGTAGCGCGTCAGTTCCAGGAAGCCGTGCTGTCCCTCGGACGAGTAGATCGGGAACATGGGGACGTTGGTGTCGTCGCTGCGGAAGAAGATCAGCGTCCGGCTGTCGGGCGACCACCAGAATGCGCGGTAGTTGCCCGCCCGGCCGAGGATCTCCTCGTAATACACCCACGAGGCGTAACCGTTCATGATCAGGTCGGTGCCGTCGAAGGTGAGCTGTTTCTCGGCGCCGGTTTCGATGCTGACGGTGAACAGGTTGTTGTCGCGCGTGAAGGCGATCTGTTTGTGGTCGGGCGAAACGGTCGGGTTCTTTTCCGTGCCGGAGGCTTTGCCAAGCTGTTTTTCGGCGCCGGTTTCATCGTAATAACAGATGTAACCGTCTTTTATTTTCACCTCCTCTTTGGCGATTTTCTCGGCGGGAATTTTATAAAGCGTTGTTTTCCCGTTCTTGATGTTTATGGCTACGGCGCCCCGATCGCCCACGGTGTAGTAGTGCGTGTTGTCGGCCCAGCCGTAGGTTTTGGGCAGCGGGGTCGAAAGCCCGGGGGCGTTCTTTTCGATCTGTTCGGGCGACAGGTCTTGTTTCTGCGCCCACGAAGCCGTGCAGGTGATCAGGGCGGCGGCGATCAGGTAGAGTTTTTTCATGTCTTGGGGTTTGGATCGGGGGTTATGTGTTTTTGTCAATGTCTTTTTTTTGGGGGGGAGATGAAAATGGGCGGCAGGCAACGCACGACCGTCACTTTACCATCTCCAGTTTGGCAAACTTCAAAAGTAGCGTTTTTTTTCCGAAATCGTCAAATTCGACGGTCACCTTTTTATCGCCCTGGGCTGTTTCGATGGCTGCGATAGTGCCCCGGCCGAATTTTTCGTGGCTCACACGAGCCCCCTCCGCCAGCTCCTCTTCGGAAATGGAACTGCGTGCGGGACGCGTTGCGGAAGTCACCTTCTTGAAGTTGCCGCCGAGGGTTGGTTGGGGCCGCTGCACAGGGTTGTTGTTTCCCGATACTTCCCCGGCTCGGCGGAAATCCGGCCGGCCCCCTTTGCCGCCGGGCTCGCTGCCATAACGGGAAGCGCCGCTTTTCCCCGATCCCCGAAACCTTCCGTGCTCCTCCTCGCCGTTCGACTCTTCGTAACCGGTCATAAACGGGGCCTTGGGGTCGATCTCGAACGGCATGTCGAGGTACTGCCGGTCGATCTCGCCGATGAACCGGCTGGGCTGGCTCATCACCGTCTCACCCCATTTGAACCGCTGCCGTGCGAACGAAATGGTCGCCTTCTTCTTCGCCCGGGTGACGGCCACGTAAAACAGCCGCCGTTCTTCCTCCAACCCCTCGGGCGAGGTGAGGCACATCTGGCTGGGGAACAGGTTCTCCTCCATCCCCACGACATACACGTATTTGAACTCCAGCCCCTTGGCCGAGTGGATGGTCATCAGCGTCACCTTGTTGCTGTCGTCCTTGCCCTCGTTGTCCAGATCGGTGAGCAACGACACCCGGTGCAGCCATTCGTCGATGGTCACCGTCTCTTTGCTTGGGTCGTACTCCTGGTCGAAGACGAAATCCTGTGTGAACGTGTGGATCGAATTCAGCAGTTCCTCGATGTTCTCGACCGTGCTCACGGCCTCGGGCGTGTTGCGTATTTTCAGCCCGTGGATGATCCCTGTGCGGGCCACCAATTCCGAGGCGAAGTCGTAAGCGTCGGTGGTGTAGGCCCTGGCCGCCAGTTCACGGATCATCTCCACGAATCCGGCGAGGCTCTTCACCGCCCCGCCGCGCACTTCCATCTCGGCGGGCGACAGGGTTTCGATCGCCTCCCACATGCTGATTCCCCGTGCCGATGCCGCCTCGGCAATACGGCTTACCGACGTGTCGCCGATGCCGCGCGCCGGATAGTTGATGATGCGGCGCAGCGCCTCGTCGTCGCGCGTGTTGACGATCAGGCGGATATATGCCAGGATGTCCTTGATCTCGGCCCGCTGGTAAAACGACATCCCCCCGTAGATGCGGTATGGCACGTTGAGCTTGCGCAACGCCTCCTCGAACACGCGGCTCTGGGCGTTGGTGCGGTAGAGGATGGCCGCGTCGGAGTAGTCGCCCCCGCCCTTGTAGACCGTCGACATGATGTCGTGCGAGATGGCGATCGCCTCTTCGGTGTCGGTGTAGCAGCGCACCACCTTTACCAATTCGCCCTCCTCCTGCGATGAGAACGACTCCTTTTTGATCTGGTTCGTGTTTTTGCCGATGATGCTGTTGGCTGCGTTCACAATGTTCCGGGTCGACCGGTAATTCTCTTCAAGTTTGAAGAAGTGCGCCTCGGGATAGTCGTTGCGGAACCGGAGGATGTTCTCGATCTTGGCCCCGCGGAACGAGTAGATGCTCTGCGCGTCGTCGCCCACCACGCAGATGTTCTTGTGTCGCTGCGCCAGCCGCTTGACGATCAGGTATTGGGCGTAGTTGGTGTCCTGGTACTCGTCGACCAGGATATGGGAAAACTGTTTCTGGTATTTCTCCAGCGCCTGCGGAAAATCCCTCAGCAGGATGTTCATGTACAGCAGCAGGTCGTCGAAATCCATCGCCCCGTTCTGCTTGCAGCGGGCCATGTAGATGCGGTAGATCTCCCGGATCTCGGGCATGCGCCGCTCGCGGTCTTCGGCCACCAGCGACGCGTTGGCGGCGTAGGCCTCGGGCGTCACCAGATTGTTCTTGGCCAGCGAAATGCGGCTGAGGATGTCGCCCGGCTTGTACTTCTCGTCGTTGAGCTCCATCTCCTTGACGATCTGTTTGATGACGTTGCGGCAGTCCGACGGTTCGTAGATCGTGAAGTTGGGGTTGAACCCCAGCAGTTCGGCCTCGTTGCGCAGAATGCGCGAGAAGATCGAGTGGAACGTGCCCATCCACAGTCCCCGCAACGACGACGGTTCGACCACCTGTCCCATGCGTTCTTTCATCTCTTTGGCAGCCTTGTTGGTGAAGGTCAGCGCCAGGATGTTCCACGCCGGAACCCCCTGCGAAATCATGTAAGCGATGCGGTAAGTCAATACGCGCGTTTTGCCCGACCCGGCGCCGGCGATAATCAGTGCAGGGCCATCGTAGCTGATGGCCGCGCGGCGCTGCACATTACTGAGAGAGTCTAAAAATGAAGGCATTTACTTCGTTTATTGTTGCTTGGTTGGCCGGATGACCGGCCCCGTTGTTATTTTGAAAATTTGGTGTTGTATCATAACGATCCCGCGTGTTATCCCGAGCCGGCGCAGCGACGCATCCGCACGGCGTTTCCGGGCAGGAGCGACATAAATTCCCGGAGTTCCGTACAGCGACTCCGGAGCTTGTTGTCCTAAATCCCATTCCACCAGGAAGCGTCCGTTTTCCGTCGAAAAGGGTGGTGCCGACCGCCTGAAGCAGCGGTGCGGCAACGCTTCATTGCAGTTGCGATTGGGCTTCTTTCTCGAACTTGCCCGACACCGACAGGTAGCGGCGGTACATCCGCCTGACATCCTGGAGCCGGATGCTGATGTGGCGCACCGACGAAGACTCCCCTTCGCCCCAGATGCCATTCACCACCACGTTCATGTCGCCCCGGGGGCTGAACAGCACCGACGGTTCGAGTACGCCCAATCCCGTGGAGTCGCAACGGCTCTCGGCGATCACAAACCGCAATCCGTTCCGGTCGTCGTCCAGCAGGTCTTTCGATTTGCCGTACCACAGCATCAACGCCTCGCTCGCCGGATCGCCGTCGGCCTCGGGACGCTCTTTGTACACCACCACCGCGTAGCGCCGCATGAAATAAACCCGGTGGTTCTCGCCCCGCAACAGGGGGTTGATCTTTTGCGGATAAGTCCAACTGCGCTCCTGCCCATCGAAGAACGAAGCGTAGCAGTCGTAGTCCGAGTCGTCGTTGGTCAGCATCACCAGGTTCCGGCGGCCTTTTTTTCCGGGCATGCGGGCCACGTAACCGTTATACAGGTTTTCGGTGTTATGTTTCACCGCCAGTTGCGGCAGCCCGTAGATCTCGCCTCCTTCCGACGATTCGATCGTGAAGATGGCCCCGTGCAGCAGCGATATCCCCGGATAAAGGTCGGGCATATCGCAACCGGCATAGAGCGTGGTGATCCCCTGCCGCGAGGCCCGCATGCACGTCAGATCCGAAATGCGATAACCGGCCAGCCTGCTGCACCCGTTCCATGAAAAGCCCATGTCGTCCGAGCGGTAGCACTCCAGGGTCGAATCGCAGACATAGAGCAGCGGCACGTAGTTGTTGCGCCGCATGTTGCGCAGGGCCTTGGGGGCGATGTTGTCCTGGGTGGCGGGCAGGAATGCCGTGCGGGCGCAGGCGCCCGACAGGAGCGGGGTCACGATGGTCGAACTCTGCGGAGCTGAAAAGCCGCCCATGTAGGTGTTGACGATCACATTATGTTCAGAATTATCCTCGGGCGAAGGATGGTTCTCTCCGACAAAAGGGACTGAGACCCCTGTTTTAATGCATGACACGATCAGGTTCTGCCCCCGGTTGCCGGAGGTCACCACCGACGGCGAGTAGAACCCGCAGTCGGGCAGGCTCAGCAGGGTACGTTGGGTGCGGGCGACCTCCGCGACATATCCCTTCCTGTCCAGGTCGTAGTAAACCGGCCAGCCCCGTTTCTGCCCCCAGCAGGCGCAGGCGATCGTCAACAAAAATATGGTGAGCCGTGTGCGCATCGGTTATCGGGAAACCCTGCGGCGTTTATAAACGATCAGGAGCAACAGCAGCAACCCCGCGGATGCCGCCGCAAGGTATTTTGTCTTCTGCACGCGGTCTGCCGCCACGGTGTTGGCCAGCACATTGCCCGAACTCCAATGCGGAATGTCGCGCGCCGACCATTTCTTTACGACTACGCCGCGGTGCAGCAATACCAGTCCGGCGTTGGCGCGCACCATCGATTTGAGCGTCGTGCCGTCGATGTTGTACGAGGGCACCCCTTCGATCAGGTCGCCGTCGAGCTCGGCCGCCGTGGCCACGATCACCGGATAGTCGCCCGCAAATGCATAGTCGCGCAGGCCGGCCATCGCCGCCCGTTCTTTGCCGGTGACCCCGGCCGGATCGAGCATGGTGAGCATCAGCGTGTATTCGTTGCCGGACAAGACCTCGGAGGTATAGTCGTCCTCGCCGCTGAACAATACGAAACTCATGCCTTCGGCCGCTCCGGACTGTGCAGGCGCGCTGGTCACCCGCGTGTCGACATAGACCCACCGGGTGGTGTCGCGCCAGGTGGTGTCGGTGATCTCGAACTCGCGTTGCTGTCCCGTTGCCAGTTCTTTATATATCAGCGTGGTATGGCTCTTTTCGCCCGAATATCCGGTCAGTTGCCCGATGTCGGCCCCTTCTTTGAACGGCAGGAAGTCGATCATGGGCAGGTGGCATGACGAGTAAATGTTGACAAACAGCGGCAAGGCAATGAACAACGCCGCGAAAAGCGCCGCCCGCGGCCCCTCGGGCGCAGCATCGCGCTTTCGGGCCCGGTTGCTGCTCCACACCGGCACCGACACCAGCAACAGTACCACGTTTTTGAGGAACGACTCCCATGGCGACAGTTTGACGGCGTCGCCGAAGCAGCCGCAGTCGCTCACCGGGTCGGTCAGGGCCGACACCAGCGTGAATACCGTAAAGCCGCACATCAGCACGAACGAGGCCAGCGAAACCATCCGCCGCCCGATGCCGAACAACAGCATCAGTCCCAGGAACAGCTCGATCGACGAACCGGCTACGGCAAACGCCTTCGAGGCCGGCGTCAGCCAATCGAGGCCGAAAGCGGTCAGGTATTCGCTGATCTTGAGCGCAAACCCGAACGGATCGACCGCCTTCACAAAACCCGATAAAATGAACACCAGCCCGAGTGTCCATCGGCACAACAGCGTGAAAAAGTTTTCGTTGCTTTTCATAGTGTCGGCATTTGAAATTTTATTATCATGTTTCATCGGCGGCTCTTTCCGGCCGCCTGTGCGGTTTAAAACAACGCCTCGACGTATGGGCGGATCCGTTCGAATATCTCGGCGGCCGGCCTCATTTCGCAACTGTCGGAAACGCAACTGACGATCTTGTAACGGTTGCCCTGCGGAAAGGCCAGGTATTCGTCGCGCACACGCAGCTGGAAATCGAACGACGCCTCGTGGATATCCTGCTTCCCTTTGAGGTAGCCGCGGTCGTCGCCCGAACGTTCGGCGGCCAGGCGGCTTTCGACGAACGCGGTGGGCACGTCCAGGAACAGGCTCGCATCGGGTTCGGGGATCTTGTTGTAGCCGTACTCCAGCTCAAGTATCCATCGGCGCAGGGCCAGCCGTTCGGCCTCGCCCGACACTTTGGCGCACTGGTACGCCACGTTCGACATCACGTAGCGGTCGGCGATCACAAAGCGTCCCTGGTCGAGCCATTGCCGTATCTGCGGCGCGGCGTTCTGCCGGTCGCCGGCGTAGATCAGCGCAACCAGGTAGGGATCTACCCGGTCGATTTCGCCCAGCTCGCCGCGCAGAAAACGGGCGATCAGCTCGCCGTAAACGGGCGACTCGAAACGCGGAAAATGAACAAATTCGTGCTTCACACCCCGCTCCTCCAGCATTTTGGCGATCAGGCCCACCTGTGTGGACTTCCCGGCCCCATCGAGCCCTTCCAGTACTATAAATGGCATGATTTGCTATTTTAAACCCTGTGGATTCTACACCGTCTGCACGGCCTGTTTCTTCGCCTCGATCAGGATCGAGAACGCCCGGTGGATGTCGCCGTCGCCCACCACCACGGTGAATTCGTTGGTGGTGCTGATCACCTCCACGATGTTGATGTTGTCCCAGGCCAGCTCCTTGAATATGAAATAGTACACCCCCGGACAAAGGCTGTTGTCGGAGGGCAGTTTGATGGTGATCGACGACAGGTTGCGCGTTTCCGACACCATTTTCTCGTCCCGGAAGATTTTCTTCACCTGATCCGATATCGAGTCGCTGACCACCAGCGTGGTCTCGTAAATACCCTGCGAAAAGGTGCAGAACACGTCGCTCTGCCCCTGCACTTTTTCCAGCAACTCGGCCTGGCGTTCGTAGAGCGCGGGCGAGTTGAGAAATGCGTAGTCCGACAGGTTGCTGCGCACGATGATGTCGCCGATGCCCCGCAGCACCTTGTTCAGCCGCAGGGTCGACAGCAATTCCAGCCTCGGAACCAGGCGGTTCAGCGCCATGATGATGGCGCTGTCGTTCACCTCGCGCCCCATTTTTTTCTCAATCTCGGGTTTGAGCTTGCGCGCCAGCGCCGACAGGTTGATCATCCCCTCGATGAGGGCGCTTTCCAGAAAAGGCTTGTTCTTCACAACCTCCTCCACTACGTTGGGTATTGTTAGCATATTTCTTTAATCGCGGCTGCGCTTACAGCGCGCCTTATTTCACTTAGCCTCTTCGTTCCGGTTCCCGGGGTCAAAGACCGCTCCGGGCAGGAACGTAAATTCGCCCCGAACCGTTCGGGCGAAGTTCGGTTCCCGCTATAAACACCCTGCGGGTGTCAGGGCTGCTCTCCGCACAAGCTGGTTATGTATTTGTCCTGGTTGCGTTCGGTTCAAATCCATCAATACACAGTATAACAAGAAGAGCCTACGGCTCTGCAAATTTAACAGATGTCCGGTATTATGCAAAAAATTTCGGAGGTATTTTAACCGCACGATAATTATATCTACTTTTGCGCAGGTTTTTAGCTTATTGTTTAAATTTACACACACCTCAGGTTTTATGAGCAAAGTAATGAAATTCGGAGGCACTTCCGTCGGGAGCGCCGAAAACATAAAAAGGGTGGTTGCGATCGTTACGGGCGAGGGCTCGACGGTCACGGTTCTTTCGGCCATGAGCGGCACCACCGACGCGCTGGTGAAAATATCCGAGTGCGCCAAGGCCGGCTTCATGGAGGGGGTCGACACGCAGATCGCCTTCCTGACCGAAAAATACACCGCCTGCGCCGACGGCCTGTTCGCCAAAGGGGCCGAAGCGATGGCCGACGACATTGTGGCCACGTTCGGCCTGATCTACAACGAGGCGTCGAACTACAAGGAGGGGTACAGCGACCGCCTGATCGTGGCCCAGGGCGAACTGCTCACCTCGACGATGGTGGCGCGTTACATGATCGAGGCGGGGTATAACGCCCAGCTGCTGATCGCTCCCGAGTTCATGATCACCGACCAGGAGGGAAAGGTGCAGACCGACGTGCTGAAAAAGAAACTCTCCTCTCTGGCGACCGACAGCAAGACTTATTACATTACGCAGGGCTTCATCTGCACCAATATCCTGGGCGAGATCGACAACCTGGGGCGCGGCGGCAGCGACTACTCGGCGGCGCTGATCGGCGTGGCCATCGGCGCGAGCGAGGTGCAGATATGGACCGACATCGACGGCATGCACAACAACGACCCCCGTTATGTCGACAACACCCATCCCATCCGCGAGATGAGTTTCGACGAGGCGGCCGAACTGGCTTATTTCGGGGCGAAGATCCTGCATCCGGCCACCATCCAGCCGTGCAAGGAGGCGAACATTCCCGTGCGGCTCAAAAACACGATGGATCCGGCCGCGCCGGGGACGGCCATCACCAACAACGCCGATGCGCTGGACGCGTTCCACGCCGTAGCCGCCAAGGACAACATCACCATGATCCGCATCACCTCGGCCCGCATGCTGATGGCCTACGGCTTCATGCGCAAGGTGTTCGAAGTGTTCGAGAACCACCGTACGGCCATCGACATGATCAC
Source organism: Rikenellaceae bacterium (assembly GCA_031548435.1). Taxonomy (GTDB): domain Bacteria; phylum Bacteroidota; class Bacteroidia; order Bacteroidales; family Rikenellaceae; genus JAVBRA01. The sequence continues at coordinate 61,598 of JAVBRA010000017.1, read as the reverse complement.
CACCTCGGAGGTGTCCGTGTCGCTGACCATCGACAACGAACGCTACATCGAGCAGATCATCGACGACCTGAAAGACCTGGGCTCGATCGAGGTGGAGAAGAACAACTCGATCGTGTGTGTGGTGGGCCGTTTCGAACGCACCAACCCGGGGCTGGCCGGCAAAATTTTCAACTGCCTCTCGCCCGTGCCCATCAAAATGATCTCGTACGGGGCCAGCCAGCGCAACATGGCCATGCTCATCAACACCGAGCACAAGAAGAAAACGCTTCAGTTGCTGAACGACTTCCTGTTTCAATAAAACCTTTTCTCTTGGGGGGCTGCACATATCGCGCGCCATATTTCGTTCATCCTTTTCCTTTTAGATCCTCACATACTCCGGTATGCTCCGGTTTTAAAGTCAAACGATAAACAAAATCTGACGCACGCTATGCACAGCGATGTCAAGGGAATACAAAACCTTGCCCTTTTATGAAAACAGACATAAAAAAGTTTGCGACCTTAAATACCCCCTTCTATTATTACGACATCGACCTGTTGCGGCAGACGCTGGAGACGGTGAAGAAAGAGTCGGGGCGGTACGGTTACTCGGTGCACTACGCCGTCAAGGCCAATTTCGACGACCGGATCCTTTCCGAGATAGCCCATGCGGGCTTCGGGGCCGACTGCGTGAGCGGCAACGAGGTGCGCAAAGCCATCGAAACGGGCATTCCGGCCGGGAAGGTGGTGTTTGCCGGCGTGGGTAAAACCGACGCCGAGATCAACTACGCCCTTGACCGGAAGATTTTCTGCTTCAATGTCGAGTCGCGGCAGGAGCTGGAGGTGATCAACGAATTGGCGGCAGCCCGGGGCGTCACGGCCACCATCGCCCTGCGCATCAACCCCGACGTCGATCCGCAAACCCACAAATACATCGCCACCGGGCATGGCGACAGCAAATTCGGGGTGTCGTACACCGAGATCGACCAGGTGATCGCCAAACTGCCCGAGCTGAAAAACGTCGCGATCGTGGGGCTCCATTTCCATATCGGGTCGCAGATCCGTAAGCTGGAGGTGTACGAGCACCTGTGCAGTCGCGTCAACGAGATACAGAAGTGGTTCGAAGCCAAGGATATCAGGCTGTCGCACATCAACGTGGGCGGCGGACTGGGCGTCGATTACGATAACCCCGAAGCGGAACCCGTTCCCGATTTCAAGGCTTACTTCTCGATTTTCCGCAAGCGCCTCGAACTGCGGCCGGGGCAGACGCTCCACTTCGAACTGGGGCGCAGCATAGTGGCCCAGTGCGGATGGCTCGCCACACGGGTGCTGTTCAACAAGACCACGGCAGCCGGGCGCGAGGTGGCGGTGGTCGACGCCGGAATGACCGACCTGATCCGCCCCGCCCTGTACCAGGCGCATCACAAGATCGTCAACCTGACATCGCAGTCGTCCACGGTTAAACCCTACACGGTGGCCGGGCCGGTATGCGAATCGTCGGACGTATTCGCGCGCGATATCATGCTGCCCGCTACCCGGCGCGGCGACCTGCTGGCCATTCTTTCGGCCGGGGCTTACGGGCAGGCGATGGCCTCGAACTACAACCTGCGCGACCTGCCGCGGGCAATTTACAGCGACCAATTATAGCACCCGCAGGGGAGGGGGCGGGCACAACCTCTTTCGTGCATAACTGCGCCGGGGAGTGAAACGGCCGGTCGGGAATACAATTAGCCTAGTCATTTCGCGATTGCCCAAAGGGGATGTGCAATAGTGACAAACGGCTGATACATCAAAATAAAACAAGAACCTTACACTTCTCCCGGTTTTTTTACGGGACGAATCTTGTTTTATCCTGCCGGCCCAAGCGGGCGGACAAGAGCAACTCCCTATGGGTGTTGCCAGAAATAGTCGGCGTTGGTGGTGATGTAGTACCATTCCGGACTCGTATCCGATTCGATGGAATACCCGCCCGGATAGAGATGCACCGGGGAGCCGTTGCTGTCGCCTCCGAATCCACTGACGGTCTGGCAGTTGAACCAATACATGTTCTTGACCATATAGGTGTCGATATACCATTTTTGGGTCCGCGGTTCCCCATTCCAGTTGGCGTCCTGATTCAATATCAAGGGATCGCCTTTGATGGTGCGCTCCCGCACTTCGGCAATGCTCAACAGCAGGCCGTTCTCGTCGGTGAGGTAGGCATTGAATGTCGGATCCATCCACAGCCACTTGCCGAGCGTTTCGGACCACACCATGTTGATCACGTGGCAATCCTGGTCGTCCGGGTCTTTGGGCATGCAGGTTACAAAGCGCGATTTGAATCCCATGGCCAGGTAGCACTCGTTGAGAACAATGGCCATCTTGCGGCAATTAGCGCCGTTTCTCGTGGCACGGCACGTATCGACAATGGCGATCGAGTTGCCCTCGGGACTCCAGTAGCTGCCGTCGTGGCGCACCGCATTGTGGGCCCACAGCAACAAGTTTTTGATCTTCGAAATCTCGTCGCCGTTGCCCGCAACGGAGTCCAATTTAAAATACTCGCGCACGCGCACCAGATTTGAATCGGAGGCCGGCTGGTAAACGAACGCAGGCAGGGCCTTGCTTTGCGACACCATCCGGCCGTCTTTCATGATCAGCGACTCGTTGATTTCGCTGTACCCTCCGGCACGCTGGAGAAAGGCCAATAAGTCCCCGCGTTGCTTCATAATTTCAAGGACTGCCTTGAACCGGGGATGATTCCGGATATTGTCGAGATCTTCATCATTCAGCACATGTTGGTATCTGAAGAATCCGTTTTCTACCGCCTTTTCGAGAGCATCCAGCGCCTGTTTCTTTTTCCCGGTCATCGAATAGCCGCAGGCCAGAGCATAATAGGCCTGGGACAGTTCGGATAAATAGGCGGCCCTGTCCACCGGAAGCAACCGCTCGAATCTCTCAGCCAGATCACGGGATGCGGCGATCAATTCTCGATAGTCTTTATTTTCATAAGCCCGGCCTATTTCCTGATAAATGGCCGGGCCATTCTCTTTCATGTAGCGGGCAAATTCGTCGGGATCGGGAGGCAGTTGCCCGAAAGAGGAGGACACAGCCCCCAGGCAGAAAAAGAAAAGGATCAGTTTTTTCATGGTAAAGTCCGGTCAATGATTTTACATGATAACGAACAACCCCTGCAAAACATTACACCGGAAATCACCCGTTCAGCAACCGCACCACTTCGGCATGGAGCTGCGCATCGACAGCGGCTATTATCGAACGGCCGCCCGCTGCCGGGCCGCCCTGGTAGTCGGTGATGACGCCCCCCGCCCCGCGAACGACCGGGATCACGGCCAGCGAGTCCCACGGCGAGGTGACGGGGTCGACCATCACGTCGGCGCGGCCCGCGGCCAGCATCAGGTAGCCGTAGCCGTCGCCCCAGGTGCGGAACACGGCGCAGTCGGCGATCAGCCGCATGAAGTTCGCGCCTTTTTGGTATTTCTCCACATTCTTGATGCAGGTCGAGAGCACCGTGGCCGAAGCGATGCCGCTGCATTGGCGCACATGCGACGGCGCACCGTTGAACAGACATGTGCGGTTGTCGCCAAGCGCCCGGTCGCCGGTAATGGGATTGAAGATCGCGCCGTAGAGCGGTTCGCCGTTGTCGCAAAAGGCGATCAGCGTGGTAAACAGCGGCACTCCGCCGATAAAGCTTTTGGTGCCGTCGATCGGGTCGATGCACCAGCTGTAACGTTGTCCGCCGTTGTGGGTGGCGCTCTCCTCGCCCAGGATCGAATGGCCGGGGAACCGGTGGGCGATGGCTGCAACAATCAACGCCTCGATCCGTCGGTCGGCATCCGTCACGGGCGATCCGTCGCTTTTGGTTTCGACCGCCGCGCCCTGGTTGTAATACCGGCCGACGACCTGTTGGATGCCGGGAAACAATCCCTCGACAAAAGCCGTGAACTCGCTGAATGCAATCATATTGTTTCTTTTAATTTCTAAGGGTTAAATTCCCCGCCGCTTGGCGGCGAGAAAGCGAGAAGCTATTCTTGATGATACCCCGACCGCTTGCGGCGGGGAGGTTCATTAAAAACCGGTCGGCGGGCATAAATGCTTGGAGACAACGCACCGGAAAGCCGTACGCGCGGTTGGTGCTGTAGCTCGGGTAGGCACTTTCACTGTCGAAGCGCAGGGGGTACCCGTTCGTCGCACCGGTGAGCGAGGCAGACCAGTCGAACCCGTAGATGGAAACGTTGGTCATGCTCCCCGACGAACCATATCGGAAGCCCGAAGCCGGGAAGAAAACAAGCAGCCGCTTCATTCATGCAACGCAGGGAATATTCGCCGCATTGCATTTCCATACCACAAGACCTCAGGCTGTTTGTCCCTCGCATTCCATTAAAGCAAGATGCCAAAGGCCCATTCCGCACGAAAAATCGTTGTAAACGGCACAAAGGCGCCGGATAACAAAAGAGCCGCGGATCCTGGGGGCTGCTGAATTTACAGGGATGCACTCCCTGAGGCCGTAGCCCTGCAGGACTCCGATCCCTCCCCGCCGGCCGGTTATTTCTTTTCGACCGTCACCGGTTACGTGTGGTGTCGGCCCGGAACATCCCCCGTACCGACTCGCCCGCCTCTTTCTTGATGAACCCCCAACGGAGCATCACGCCAATCAGCAGCATGATGATAATCAACACCATGCCCTTCTCCTGCCCCGAAAGGTTTTTCCACATTTTTTTCATGCTCTATAATCGTCGTTCTGTGAAAGCGAATGTAACAAAAAATCCCGACAGGCCCCAATGTTACGATGACCCGCCCCTGAACTTCTTTGTAACCAAAGGGCCTGTGGCTCTCAGGCGACCGGGAGAACGTGGTTACATCAGCATGATCAGGCTGACGGCCATCACCGCCATTCCGGCGATCACCCCGTAGATGGCCAGGTGCGCCTTGCCGTATTCGCGGGCGGCGGGCAGCAGTTCGTCGAGCGAGATGTAGACCATGATGCCGGCCACGGCGGCGAATACCACACCGAACAGCACGTCCGACAGGAACGGCATCAGCACCAGGTAACACAGCAACGCCCCGATGGGTTCGGTGATGCCCGACAGGAACGAGTAGGTGAACGCCTTGCGGCGGCTGCCGGTGGCGTGGTAGATGGGCACCGACACGGCGATCCCCTCGGGGATGTTGTGGATGGCGATGGCCACGGCGATGGCCACCCCCAGCTGGGGGTCTTGCAGCGCCGACATGAAGGTGGCCATGCCCTCGGGCAGGTTGTGGATGCCGATGATCACCGAGGTGTAAAGGCCCACGCGCATCAGTTTTTCTTTTCTTAGCGGCCGTTTGTCCATTTGCTCCACGCCCCGGGCTTCGTGCGGGTTTTCATGCTCGGGCACCAGTTTGTCGATGAGCGCCACCAGCAGCATCCCCCCGAAAAACGAACACAGCGCCGCCGCCTCGCCCCGGGTGCCGTGCAGGGCTGCGGTGAGTGTCAGCCGCGATTCGGACAGCATCTCCACGAACGAGATATAGAGCATCACCCCGGCCGAGAATCCGAGCGAGAACGAGAAAAACGCCTTGTTGGTGCGTTTGGCGAAAAAGGCGATGGAGCTGCCGATGCCGGTGGCCAGACCGGCGGCGATGGTCAGCAACAGGGCCAGAAGGATGTTTGGGGTCATGGAATGCATGTCGTTGGTGTTTTGGTGACGAAAGAGCCTGCCTCTGCCCGGGGGCCGCTGAATTTACGTCGGGCGCCCTCGTGCAAGCCGCAACCTGCACGACTCCGGCCCTGTCGCCGGCAACAAGTTGAATGCCGGCCGTAAATGCTTGGATACAACGCACCGGCAGGCCGCATGCGCGCAATTGTGCGCCACCGGGCAGAAGAGCTGCGCCGCCGAAGAACAGCATCGTCCCGTATGGCAGCACAGCGGGCGTTGCAAACCAATCCGCCCATCAATGGTACCCTCGCTCATGCCGCCGGAGCTGTCGCTGCGCAAGCCCGAAGCCGGGACGAAACCAAACGGCCGCTCGTTGATCGCGGAACAGGCGCTTTTGCGGCCGTTCCGCAAATGTTCATGCCGGGCAAGCGCAGGCTCTTTCTATGCGTTGTATTTCATGCACTTGCATTGATAAGCGAAAGAAATACAAAAGCGCCGTCGATGCCTATACCTTGAATTTGAAGTTGACCTGTTTCAGTTCGGCGTTCGCCTGCTCGATCTTTTTTGCCAGGTCGGCTTTGAAGGCGACGATTTTCTGTTGCAGTTCGGGCTGGCCCGTGGCGATGATCTGCGCGGCAAGAATGGCGGCGTTCTTCGCCCCGTCCAGCGCCACCGTGGCCACCGGAATGCCGGCGGGCATCTGCAGGATCGAGAGGATGCTGTCCCACCCGTCGATCGAGTTCGACGACTTGATGGGCACCCCCACCACCGGAACCGGCGTAAAGGCCGCCACCACACCCGGCAGGTGGGCTGCTCCGCCCGCCCCGGCGATGATGACCTTCACCCCGCGCGTGTGGGCGTTGCGGGCGAAATCGGCCACCAACTCGGGCACGCGGTGGGCCGACAGGGCGTTGATCTCGAACGGGATCTCCATCTGGTCGAGGAACCTGGCGGCCTCTTCCATGACTTTCAGGTCGGAGGTGCTGCCCATGATGATGCTTACAAGTGGTTTCATGCGCTGTGATGATTTAAGTAAATCTCCCAAGGGATTCCCCGCTGTTTGCGGCGGGGCGGTTCATTTGGTACGACAAAGGTATGAATCCGGAGGCAAAATGCAATACCCGCAGGATGTCCTGTTGCCGGGAACCCCGTTTTACAGGGGAACGCTTGCGGACGGAACGGGATTTACGCGATGGAGCTCCCCGGGGCGTTTTCAATCTCTAAGGGTTAAATTCCCCTCCGCTTGCGGGGACAAAACGAGAAGCTATTCTTGATGATACCCCGACCGCTTGTGGCGGGGTAGTTCATTCAAGGAGTTGTTGCCGGAAACCGGAGGCCCCCGCTTTGTTTGGCAATGACGCCATCGTGCAAGGCTGCGATGCGGGAAAAGAAAATACCCGTCGAACCGAAATCGGCAGGCGGGTTTTGAAGTTGCGCTTTCAATGACTACTTTTGGGCACTGAACCGAAGGGCCCATGAAAACGATTGTCCTCGACAACAAATCTTTCGTCCGCCACATCAGCCGCCGCCGCATCCGCAAGGCCATCGGCAGGGTGGCGCGCGCCATCGCCGGCGATTATAAAGACGCGCCGCAACCGCCTGTGCTGCTGGTTGTCCTTAACGGGGCGTTCATGTTCGCCTCGGAGCTGATGCAGCGGATCGAGGGCGGATGCCAGGTGCAGTTCGTGCGGGTGTCGTCGTACCAGGGCGACCACTCGACCGGGCAGGTCAGGCAACTCATCGGCATCGGGGACGGAGTGCAGGGGCGCGATATCGTCGTAATCGAAGACATCATCGACTCGGGGCGCACCATTGCCGTGCTGCACGATCTGCTGCGCGAACATTCGCCCCGTTCGGTCAAGACCGCTGCGCTTTTTTTCAAGCCGGACGCTTATAGGGGCGCCATTCCGGTCGACTACTACGGCATGGAGACGGGCAACGAATTCATCGTCGGCTTCGGACTCGACTACAACGGTCTGGGCCGTAACCTCAAAGACATTTATAGAGCGCTATGACAGACACTCTGGACGGCGGGCTCAAGTTGCCCCTGGTGGAAGATTTCTACACCATCCAAGGCGAGGGGTTCCACACCGGCAAGCCTGCTTATTTCATCCGCCTGGGCGGGTGCGACGTGGGATGCCGCTGGTGCGACGCCAAATACACGTGGAACGCGCGGCAGTTTCCGCCGGTGCCTGTGGACGAGATCGTGGCCCGGGCGGCCTCGTTCCCGGCCCGCGCCATCGTTATCACTGGGGGCGAGCCCACGCTTTATCCGCTGGGAGAACTGACCGCCCGTCTGCACGAGCGCGGGTTGCAAATATTTCTCGAAACGTCGGGAGCCCATCCGCTCTCGGGCACGTTCGACTGGGTCTGCCTCTCGCCCAAGAAGCAACAGCCGCCGCTGCCCGAGAACATTGCGCTGGCCGACGAACTGAAAGTGATCGTAGAAACGCCCGGCGACCTGATCTGGGCCGAAACCGTCGCCGCACGGGTACCTGAGACCTGTCTGCTCTACCTGCAACCCGAATGGAGCCGCAGCCAGGCCGTGATGCAACCCATCGTCGAATACGCCAAATCCCATCCTCGATGGAATGTTTCGGTGCAAACCCACAAATTTATGGGGATACCATAGCGCCCGCCGGGCCTTTTCCGGAGGTGCCACCGGAAAAGAGAGTCGCAGAAATGCGACTCTCTTTTTATGTTTTCCGGTTGTCATGCGGCGATTGTTCCGCATCCGGCCGTTTTCGTCTGTAATTGTCGTATATTTGCCCGAGAAACAGGGGCTTTATGGATGAAATGGTGTTCCGGCGGGCGGAGGAAGACGATGCTGTGCGAATCGGCACGATCATCCGGCAGGCCAAGGAGCGGATGCGTTTGCGCGGCAGCCTGCAGTGGCAGGACGGTTATCCGGCTCCGGACGACATTGCCCGCGATATCGAAACGGGTTGTGGGTACGTGCTGTGCGCTGAGGAAGAGATCGTTGCCTATGGGGCCGTACTTTTCGCCGGCGAACCGGCTTATGCGCAGATCGACGGAGCGTGGCTGAACGACCGTCCATACGCCGTGGTGCACCGCTTGGCCGTGGCCGATGGCATGACCCGGCGTGGGGTGGGGACCCTGTTCATGAGAAAAGTCGAAGCCCTTGCCTTGCGGGCCGGGGTGTCGGATGTGAGGGCCGACACCAATTTCGATAATCCCTGTATGCAGAAGATCCTTGTCCGGATGGGGTTTCTCCTCTGCGGCCAGGTGCAGTACATGGGAGCGTCCCGGTTGGCTTATCACAAACCATTGATATAAACAACGAAAACTATGGCGATCATAAAATCAGTACGGGGATTCACCCCGGTCATCGGCCAAAATACATTTCTGGCCGAAACCGCCGTTATTATCGGCGACACCACCATCGGCGACGATTGCAGCATCTGGTACGGAGCGGTGCTGCGCGGCGATGTCAACACCATCAGAATCGGCAACCGCGTCAACATCCAGGACGGGGCGGTGATCCACACCCTGTACCAGAAGTCGGTGTCGGTCATCGGCGACGACGTGTCGGTCGGCCACAACGCCATCATTCACGGGGCGAGGGTCGGAAATCGTTGCCTGATAGGCATGGGGGCCACCATTCTCGACAACGCCGTCATCGGCGAGGGATCGATCATTGCGGCCAATTCGCTGGTGCTCTCGAACGCCGTTATCGAACCTGGCAGTGTGTATGCCGGCGTACCTGCCAAACGGGTAAAGGATGTCACCCCGGAGCAGAAAAAGGAGATCATCGAGCGCATCGCCCACGACTACATGATGTATGCCTCGTGGTATAAGGACGAAAAGTAGCCGGTGGCTTTGGGATATTTCTTGTCATTGCCCCTGTCATTGCCCCAAAAGCAGGCAACGGGGCCGCGAACCCGGTGGAATTCCCGCTGAAAAGAACCACCGGCTCATTCATTTTGCGGGCGAAGCGGAAATACCCTGCGGATGCGCGGAATTTTACAGGGTTGGCTTTGAGCGCATGGCCGCGCTCATCGGGCGCTACTCCCGAAGGTGATTTGAAGAGTATCATCATCAGAATCCAAAGAACATAAAAAAGAAGCGTCCCTCCGAAAAAGAGGGACGCTTCTTTCAACAATATTCGCCCTGGATCGTATTACGCCAGTTCGATCAATAGAAAGCCTTTCGGGAATTTGTCGCCCACGGCGATATTGACCCTCATGACCTTGCCGGCAGCCACCGCCCGGAACGTGTTGTTCATTTTCATCGTGTTGAACAACAGCAGCGGATCGCCCACGGCCACCACGTCGCCCGGCTTGACATACACCTCGACCACCGTGCCGGGAATGTAGGCCGTCACCTCCTTCTTGTTCTCCGGCACCCATGGCCCGCGGCCCTGGAACTTGCGCGGGACGGAACCGGTTTTGAACAGGCCGTGGAGGGTTTCGATCTCGATCCACTGAGGTTCTTCGGCCGACTTTTTCTCCTTCGCCGGTTTTGTTTTCGGTTTCTCCCCGGCCGGTTTCAACTTCGCCGGCTTCGGTTCTTTGGCGGCCTTTTTCGGCTTTATTTCTATTTTCACTTTCTTCATCGCACAAAGGATTAAAATGGCGGAATCCCGTGTTTCTTGGCCGGACGCAACACCTGCTTATTCTTCGACACCTCAAGGGCGTGGGCGATGAAGTCGCGCGTTTCGGCCGGATCGATCACCGAGTCGATGTAACCCTTCGACGCAGCGACATACGGATTGGCGAATTTGTCTTTGTACTCCTTGATCTTGTCCTCGCGCATCTGTTCGGGGTCGGCCGCTTCCATGATCTCTTTCTTGAAGATGATGTTGGCGGCGCCTTCGGGCCCCATCACGGCGATTTCGGCATTGGGCCAGGCGCAAACGAAGTCGGCCCTGAGATGGCGCGACCCCATGGCGATGTAGCCGCCGCCGTAAGCCTTGCGCAAAATAACGGTGATCTTGGGCACCGTGGCTTCGCTGTATGCATAGAGCATCTTGGCCCCGTGGCGGATCACCCCGGCGTGCTCCTGGTCAACCCCCGGCAGGTAGCCCGGCAGGTCTTCGAGCGTGATGATGGGAATGCTGTACGCGTTGCAGTAGCGGATAAATCGGGCCGCCTTGTCCGACGAGTCGCAGTCGAGCACGCCGGCCATCACCATCGGCTGATTGGCCACAAAGCCCACCGTCTGGCCGTTGATGCGGCCGAAACCGATCACGATATTGGCCGCGAACAGCTCCATCACTTCATAGAAGTCGCTGTCGTCGACGATCGACTTGATCACCTCGCGGATATCGTACGGGATCGTCGGGTCGGACGGAACGATTTTTTTGATGTTGTATTTTTTCTTCGGTTCGGCCGAATTGACTTTCTCGGCTTTCTGCGAGTTGTTGGCCGGGATCATCGAGATCAGCTTGCGGATCTGGACGAAGCACTCTTCCTCGGTTTTGGCGAAGAAGTGGGCGTTGCCGGTCAGTTCGGCATGCACTTTGGCGCCGCCGAGTTCCTCCATTGAGATCTCCTCGCCCAACACGGTCTTGATCACCTCGGGGCCGGTGATGAACATTTTCGAGATATTGTCGACCACAAACACGAAGTCGGTCAACGCGGGCGAATAAACCGCGCCCCCGGCGCACGGGCCGAGGATCACCGAAATCTGCGGGATCACCCCGCTGGCCAGCGTGTTGCGGAAAAAGATCTCACCATATCCGGCCAGGGCGTTCACCCCTTCCTGAATACGCGCGCCACCCGAGTCGTTGATGCCGATCAGCGGAATGCGCATATTGAGCGCGTAATCCATGATCTTGGTGATCTTGCTGGCATGGGCGTGGCCCAGCGAGCCGCCCGCCACCGTGAAGTCTTGCGCAAAAACGGCCACAGGCTGGCCGCACACGGCGCCGGTGCCGATGATCACCCCGTCGCCGGGCAGGTCTTTACCCTGCATCCCGAAGTCGGTAGCCCCGTGCTGCACAAAGATATCGTATTCGTTGAACGAGTTTTCATCGAGCAATGCGATGATGCGCTCGCGGGCGGTCATCTTGCCCATCGCTTTCTGTTTTTCGATCGCTTTGAGGCCTCCGCCGTGGTAGATCCGTTCCTTGCGTTTTTGCAGATCAAGGATTTTGTTCTCGTTATTTTTCGCCATGAAAATAAGAGTTAGTTAGACAATATTCAAACGTCCCGGTTTGGTTGCTTCATGTTGTTCCCGAGGACGAAAATAATTTACAATGTTACTAAAAAAGTTACAAACGCCGCCGCAGATGGGCCTTTCTTTTCAACAATTAATCAACAAGCGGCCCTGAATATGCGAAGCAATTACTTGAAAAACAATTGGTTGCTGGTTTGCATTCAAACAATCCGAACACGGCCGATCCCGATCCCGACATGGCTGCATAAAATGCCCCCCGGCGGTAGAGTTCGTCTTTTATCTCCCCGATGGATGGATGGATAGCCACCACCGACGGCTCGAAATCGTTCGTCAGCGCCTCGCGCCAACTGCGGGGATCGCGGAGCAGAACCTCCTCCAGCGGCACGGCGGGGACGGCAGGGGTTACCGAGGCGTAAGCCTGCGCCGTCGACACGGCAACGGCGGGTTTCACGATCACAATATGGCAGCCCCGGAGCGACAACCCCGAAGGCGTAAGCAGTTCGCCCCTGCCGCGGGCAATGGCCGGAGCGTTCCGTATAAAGAACGCCGTGTCGCTGCCGATCTTGGCCGCCAGATGCTCCATGCGGCCGTAGTCCATCCCCAGAGAAAAGAGGGCGTCGAGCATTCTGATCGCTTCGGCTGCGTCGGCCGACCCGCCGCCGAGCCCCGCCCCGAAAGGGATCGTTTTGTGCAGATGCATTTTCACCGGGGGCAGCGCGCCAAACTCCCCGCATACCGCGCCGTAAGCCCTGACACACAGGTTCCGGTCGTCCGGGCAATCGAGGGCAAGGCCCGACGACGAAAAGCGCACGCCCGGCGCGTCGGCCTCCGTATCCTTGATGATTTCGAGCATGTCGTGCAGCCCGCGCACGGGATACATCAGCGTTTCGATGTCGTGGTAGCCGTCCGGCCGCTGCCGCACGACGCGCAGCCCCAGGTTTATCTTGCAGTTCGGAAACGAGATCATGTCGGTCGGGATTAATGCGGTGCCGGGTTTCGGGAAACGTTTTTCAGCAACAAAGTTAATCGATATTCCGGATTATTCCGCCTCATCCTGCCGCATCCGGTGGCTGCGCTGCATATCGGAGGCGCCCTCTTGCGACGAAATGGCGGTCATGTCGCATCGGGATTTGGAAAAAACAGGGGGAATGCTTATTTTTATCCCAATTGCTTCCCTGACCAAGGAGCATTCCGCCATCCCAACAGCCTTTTTCATACCGTTCACAGAGGAAGAGAGCGGCCCGATACCATCCGGGCCTGTGTTTAACCAGTTAAAATTGGAGGGAATGATGAACAACCTGCTGAACAAAGTGGTTTGGATCACAGGCGCATCGTCGGGTTTCGGCGAGGCGCTGACGTACGAGTTGGCCGGCAAGGGGGCCCGTCTGATCATCTCGGCCCGGCGCGAGGACGAGTTGGAGCGCGTCAAGTCGAGCCTGCCCAGCTGCGAGATACTGCCGCTGGATCTGAACCGGAGCGACACATTTGCCGATGTGGTATCCAAAGCCATCGCCATCTATGGCCACGTCGACGTCATGATCCACAACGGGGCCGTGTGGCAGAAAGGGTCGGTGCTCGAAACGCCGGTCGACAAGCACCGCCAGCTGATGGAGATCAATTACTTCAGCTACTACGAACTCACGCGGCTGATGCTGCCCCACTTCCTGGAACGGGGCGGAGGCCATTTCGTGGTCACCTCGGGCGTGTTGGGCAAGCTGGCATTTCCCGAAAAATCGGCCTATTGCGCGGCAAAGTTCGCGCTGAACGGCTTTTTCGACAGCCTGCGGGGCGAGGTGGCGGGCGACAACATCCACGTCACCATACTTTATCCCGGCGCCATGAAGACCCATTTTGTCAATAAAAATATCGTCGAGAATGGGAAAAAAGCGAAGAAACCTAAACTGCCCGGACATGGATGCAGCGTCGAAAAAGCCGCCCGGCAGTCGGTCAGGGCCATCGAGGAGCAGGTGTTCGAGGCCTACGTGGGCAACACCGACAAGCGCAGGATGTTGATCCTGCTCAGCCGGTTCCTGCCCGTGGCAGCCAAAAAAATCGTCATCCGGCAGAGCCGCTGATGAACCGACAGGGTGTTTGTGAGCAGCATCACACTTGGCTTGAAAAAGCGTCCGCCTCCCAATGCGATTTGAATAGCCGAAAGATTTTTACAGACAGGGTTTATTCGCGTGTTGCTCTCCGGAGTCGCAGGGGCTTGTTGGGCAACAAAAGGGGTGTCGCGTGAAATTCCTGAAAAACACCATTGCTGCGCTCATCGACCGCCGTTCAAACGTTCAAAAGAAAATGGCGCATGGCATCTATTTTCCCCGTCTGATCAGCAGCCTCAGCGACTGGTTGTAGGTGAGGTAGTTCTGCATCCAGTCGATGAAAATGACGAAGCGGTTTTTCACTCCCACAATCGACATCAGGTGGACGAACAACCACAGCGCCCAGGCGATGAATCCCCTGAGCCTCAGTCCGGAAATCTCGGCCACGGCCCCGTTGCGGCCAATGGTGGCCAGCGAGCCCTTGTCTTTGTAGACGAACGGGCGCAGCGGGTGTCCGGTTGCCATGCAGATCAGGTTTTCGGACAGGTTCCCGGCCTGCTGCACCGCCACGGGCGCCACCTGAGGATGGCCGTTGGGATACCGGGGGCTGATTGTCGCCGCCGCATCGCCGATGGCGTAAATGTTGCTGTAGCCCTTGATGCGGTTGTATTGGTCGGTGGCCATGCGTCCGCCGCGGCCGGTGGTAGCCGGGTCGATGCCCCGGAGCGCAGGCGCGGCGATGCCCGCCACCCAGAACAGGTTGCGTGTGGGGATAACCGTGCCGTTGCCCAGCACTACCTCCCGGCCGTCGTATGAGCTGACCGCCGCTCCTGTCATCACCTCCACGCCGGCCCTTTCGAGGTAGCGGCGCGTGTAGGCCGATGACGGTTCGGAAAATGCCGGCAGCATCCTCGGCCCCGCATCCACCAGCACGATGCGCATTTGCCGCAGATCCATCTGCGGGTAATCTTTGCGGAAAGCGTGCTTCTTCATGCCCGATATGGCCCCGGCAAGTTCCACCCCGGTTGCCCCGCCGCCGGAAATGACGAAGGTCATCAGCCGGGTGCGTTCCGCGTCGGAGGGGGTGTTGAGGGCCTCTTCCATGCTTTGCAGAATGTGGTTGCGCATGGCAATGGCCTCTTCCACGCTCTTGAGGGTCAGCGCTCCCGCAAGTTCCCGCTCGTGCCCGAAGAAGTTGGTTCTGGCCCCGAACGCCAGAACAAGAATGTCGTATCCGATGGCACCGATGGATGTCTCAAGAATGTTTTCCGACGGCACGACCGACTCCACCTCGCAAATGCGGAAATGGAACTGCGGCCGCCGCGAGAAAATTTTCCGGAACGGGAACAAAATCGTGGCCGGTTCGAGTCCCGAGGTGGCCACCTGATAAAGCAACGGCTGGAATTGATGGTAGTTGTTGCGGTCGAGCAGCACCACCTGGAACAGGTCGTCGGGCAGCTGTCGCGCCAGTTTCAGCCCCCCGAAGCCGCCGCCCACGATCACTACGCGCTTGCGTCCGGCGTCCGGTTGGGGGATGTTGATCGGATTGTCCATAAAGTTGACCGGATATTTTCAGTGTATAACGCAAATTCCGTTCCGGTGTGGAGTTTGCATAATGGCAGCCGTCGCTTGGAATAACGGGCTCCGCGAATATTGCACGGCGGGCAAAACAGGACGACAGCCGGAAAACAGATCCTATGCGCCTTTCAGAAACTCACCCGTGACGCTGGCCGGATTGGCGGCCACCTGTTCGGGCGTGCCTTCGGCCACGATCCGTCCGCCGCCTTCACCGCCCTCGGGCCCCATGTCGATGAGGTGGTCGGACACTTTGATCACGTCCAGGTTGTGCTCGATCACGATCATGCTGTTGCCCTTGTCCACCAGTTTGCGCAACACGCCCAGCAACACCCGCACGTCCTCGAAATGGAGGCCGGTGGTGGGCTCGTCGAGAATGTAGAGCGTGTTGCCCGTGTCGCGGCGCGAGAGCTCGGACGAGAGTTTGATACGCTGGCTCTCGCCGCCCGAGAGCGTGGTGCACGGTTGCCCTAACTTCAGGTAGCCCAGCCCCACGTCTTGTATCGCTTTCAGTTTCTGGTGGATCGACGGCACGTGTTCGAAAAATTCGACGCTCTGGTTGATGGTCATCTCCAACACCTGGTCGATGCTCTTGCCCTTGTACTTGACTTCCAGCGTTTCGCGGTTGTAGCGGCGGCCGTTGCACCCTTTGCAGGTGACGTAAACGTCGGGCAGGAAGTTCATTTCGATGGTCTGCACACCCGCCCCGCGGCACTCTTCGCACCGCCCGCCCTTGACATTGAACGAGAACCGTCCGGCCTTGTAGCCGCGGATTTTGGCGTCGGGCGTGGCCTCGAACAACTTGCGGATGTCCGAGAAGACGTTGGAGTAGGTGGCCGGGTTGCTGCGCGGCGTGCGGCCGATGGGGGCCTGATCGACTACCACCAGTTTATCGACGTTCTCCATCCCCTCGATCGAGGAGCAGGGGAGGGGATCTTCGTACGAGTTGTAGAGCAGCGCGCTCAGCGCCGGGCGCAACGTGCCGTTGATGAGCGTCGATTTGCCGCTGCCGCTGATGCCTGTGACGCACACCATGCAGCCGAGCGGGATCGACGCATCGATGTTTTTCAGGTTGTGCCCCGTCGCCCCCCGGATGACAATGTTTTTTCCGTTGCCGGGCGTCCGTCGGGCGGGGATCTCTATCTTGCGCCGGCCTGTCAGGTAGTCGGCTGTGACGGAATCGCTCCTGAGAATGTCGTCGAACGTGCCGATGGCCACGATTTCGCCCCCTTTGCGTCCGGCGCCGGGGCCGATGTCGACGATCCAGTCGGCGTGGCGCATCATCTCCTCGTCGTGCTCGACCACGATCACCGAGTTGCCGGCGTCGCGCAGGTTTTTGAGCGATGAAATGAGCTTGATGTTGTCGCGGTGGTGCAGACCGATGCTTGGTTCGTCGAGGATGTAGAGCACGTTGATGAGTTTCGATCCGATCTGGGTTGCCAGCCGGATGCGCTGGCTCTCGCCGCCCGAGAGCGTCGCCGCCCCGCGGCTGAGCGACAGGTAGCCCAGCCCCACGTCGATCAGGAACCCCAGCCGTTCGCGGATCTCTTTCAGGATGTCGCGTCCGATGGCCGCCTGCTTGGCCGACAGGTGCTTTTCGGCGTCGGCGAACCAGGCGTGCAACGACTCGATGTCCCAGTCCGACAGTTCGGCGATGTTTTTCCCCCCGATGCGGAAAAAGAGCGCGTCGCTCTTGAGGCGGCTGCCGTTGCACACCGAGCAGACGAGGAAGCGGGTGAACTGCCCTTTCCATTTCGACCCTTTGCCGCTCGCATCGTCCTCCTGCTGCTTGTCGATGTAACCGACCACGCCGTCCCACGATTTCATGAGCGTGGAGCCGGACGAGGCGCTCGAAAAATTGACAGCCAGCGGTTCGGCGTCGCCGTACAGCACCGCGTTCAGCGCCTCTTCGCTGAGCAGGCACACCGGGTCGGCCAGCGAAAAACCGTAGCGCAGGGCCAATGCCTCCAGTTCGTGGAACAGGGGAGATCCGTTGTTTTTCCCGAATGGGGTGACGGCCCCCTCGTTGATGCTTTTCTGCGGGTCGGGGATGATCTTGTCCGTATCGAATACCACCGTCTGTCCCAGTCCGTTGCAGTGGGGGCACGCCCCGTGCGGCGAGTTGAACGAGAACGTGTGCGGCGCCGGTTCCTCGTACGACAACCCGGTGGTGGGGCACATGAGGCTGCGGCTGAAATAGCGCGGCACTCCGGTGTCGTAGTCGTACACCAGCATCGTTCCCTTTCCCAGCCGCATCGACTCCTTGAGGGCGGTCATCACGCGTTCGCCCGAGCTTTCGTCCACCACAATGCGGTCGACCACCAGCTCCACGTCGTGGATTTTGTACCGGTCGAGCTTCAGCCCGGCATGGATCTCGGTCACCTCGCCATCGATGCGTGCGTAGAGAAAGCCTTTCTTGACCAGCGACTCGAACAGTTCGCGGTAGTGCCCTTTGCGCCCCTTGACCAGCGGCGCAAGCAGAGCGATCCGCCGCCCGGCATAGGACGAGGCGATCAGTCCGGCGATTTCGGCATCGGAGTAGCGCACCATCTCCTGGCCGCTGTGGCGCGAATAGGCCACCGATGCCCGCGCGAACAACAGGCGCAGGAAGTCGTTGATCTCGGTGACGGTGCCCACGGTCGAGCGCGGATTGCGGTTGGTGGTCTTCTGCTCGATGGAGATGACCGGGCTCAACCCCGTGATCTGGTCGACGTCGGGCCGCTCCATGGAGCCCATGAACTGCCGGGCGTAAGTCGAGAGCGTTTCCATGTAGCGCCGCTGCCCCTCGGCATAGATGGTGTCGAAAGCCAGCGACGACTTGCCCGACCCCGACAGGCCGGTGATGACGGTCAACGCATCGCGCGGAATGTCGAGCGACACGTTTTTGAGGTTGTGCACCCGCGCTCCGGTGACGGCGATTTTATTCTCTTGTTCCACTTGTTTTTCCTTCTGTTTCATCGTTATAAAACCGGACGGCCGGATCGTAAATACTTGGAGACAACGCACCGGGAAGCCGTATGCACGATGGTTGTTGTTGCTCGGGTTGACACCTGTGCTGTTGAAGTTCAGGTAGTACCCGTTCGCCGTGCTGTTGGGCGAGGCAGACCAGTCGAACCCGTTGATGGAAACGTTGGTCATGTTCCCGGACGTAACGTTGCGGTAGCCCGAAGCCGGGACACATACGGCAACCGCTGTATGAATGCGGGCGGGATCGCTCCCGTTGCAGTCGTGTTATACCAGGCGTGCACCGCAAGACTTGCCTTTTGCACACACAATCGCCGCAAAGCGAAAGAGCCGCAGGCTCAATTGTTGTCGGGCGCCCGCTCTTACTTACAAACGTTGCAAAGCGAAATAGGCGTCCGTGACGCACCTGGGGGTTGCTGAATTTACGGGGCGCTCTCCTGCAAACCGTGATCCGCAGGATTCCGGCCCATCCGGCCATCCGGTTGTTGTTCCGGGCCCTTCCGGAGAGCTTCGGAAGGGCGGTTATTTCCGCGCGTCGGCCCCGGGGATCTTCACCGAGTAGCTTTTTCCAGCCCGGTTGGGACAGGTGTAGGTGCGGATCCAGGGGTTGTATTCGCGCAGCATTTTGTAGGTGGTTCCGTTGGCGGCGGCCACCTCAGACCAGTCGATGTTGGCGCCGCTGACCGTGATCTGCTTGCTGGCGCCATAGGGCTTGTGACACTCGGCCGGGTCGACCGCATAGCCGTAGCTCAGCGGGTTTTCCATGATCTGCTTGAGCGACAGGATGCGGAACACATAGCGCATGGTTTCCTCGGGCAGAAACAGGTCGTAGTAGCTCTTCACCTTCTGTGTCTGCATGCGCGACGATAGCCCGCCCGTGCCCATGTTGTACGATGCGGCGGCCAGCGTCCAACTGCCGAATTTCGCATAGGCGTCCTTGAGGTATTTGCAGGCGGCGCGAGTCGATTTTTCGATGTGGTAGCGTTCGTCGATGTCATCGTTGACCTCCAGCCCGAACTCCTTGCCGGTGGCGGGCATGAACTGCCACAGCCCTGCGGCCTTGGCTACCGACACCGCGTTGGGGGTCAGGCTGCTTTCGGCCACGCACAGGTACTTGAAATCGGCCGGGATGCCCTCTTCCTTCATAATCGGTTCGATAACGGGAAAATAGCGGGTGGCGGCCAGCATCGATGCCAGGGTGCGCGACTGCATGTAAGCGGTCACGATCAACTCTTTTTGCAAACTTTCGCGCGTGTCGCGGTTGGCCAGCGGCACGGTCTCGCCCGCGAACGACATCGCTTCCGGTACGTCAGGCACCGTAACAAGCTGTACCGAATATCCTCCCCGCCCGCCGTCGTAGCTGTACGGGGCAGCGGGCAACACCTGTCCCGCAGCCGTCAGCGAGCAGATCAATGCGGCAAATAACATCTTCATTTTCATGGCAATCAGATTTTAACGGATAGGCAGGCGTTCGCATCGATCCCGCGATCCTGTTCAAAATGAAAAAACTGCCCGGGCTCCGGGCCCGGGCAGTTCCTTAATAATTAGGAAAAACTACGACCCGATCAAATCCTCGCGTATTTCCGGGGTATCTTCGTAATACGATACCTGAACATGGTACATCTCCCGGCTGGTGTTGTACTCGTAGCGCACCCAATGGAGCGAATTACGGTACAGGTAAACCTTGCCGTTGTTATCGCCGAGCGGAGTGCCCAGCGCTTCTTCCAGTTCGGTTTGTATCGTTGCCAGTTCCTCTTCCGGATAGAACCGGCTCCAGATCACCCGCAGCAATTTCTTGTCCGAGAAGTAGTAGTGCCACACCTCTTCCGAGGAAGAAGACGCCGGAGCAACCGTTATATGGCTGGCGTCGATCGTATTCACCGTGTAGCCGGTGGCGATGGCATTCACCACATCCGTACGCCTTGATTTCCAAGTGATGTCGGCCGTGGTGGCAGGCAGGTTGTAACCGTCGAGCGGCGTTCCGGGCTTGTCTTCGCTGCCGTTGCACGAAAACAACAGGGCGGCGAGAGAAATCAACAAAAGTTTTTTCATACGAATCTGTATTTTTTATCTGTCAAGATCTATTCAGCACGGTACGGCGCACGGCCGGCGTTTATTTTTCGATGCTGATCAGCTCCACTTCGAACACCAGGGTCGAGAACGGTTTGATCAGGCCGCGGTTTTGTTCGCGGTATGCCAGGTTCTGCGGGATGTAGAGTTCCCATTTCGAGCCCACGGGCATCATCGTCAGGGCTTCGGTCCAACCGGGGATCACCTGTGAGGCCTGGAAGATGGCCGGTTCGTTGCGGCTGTATGAGCTGTCGAACTCGGTGCCGTCGATCAGCGTGCCTTTGTAGTGTACTTTCACCTTGTCGTCCCTGGTGGGGATGGCGCCCTTGCCTTCGGTGATCACTTTGTACTGGAGGCCGTTGGGGAGTGTCACAACGCCTTCTTTGGTCGTGTTTTCTTCCAGGAACTTGATCCCTGCTTCCTTGTTCTCGCCGTATTGTTGTTCCAGGGCTTTCTGGCGGATGTCAGCGCTTTTGGCGGTTGCGTACGTCTGCGATGAGTCCATCGTCATTTTGGGGTTCTTCGAGAACAGGCCTTCGAATATGCCGGCCACGAAGTTGCTTTTGCTCAGCGACTGGGTCGAGTCGCCGGCGAATATCTGGTTGTTGTATGCTTCGAACTGGAACGACGAGCTGACGCCCATGTTCAGGCCCGAGAGGTAAGCCAGTTTCTTTTTGTCGTCTTTGTCGATGGCGGCGCCTTCACGCAGCCCCCGTTCGAAATCGGCCATTACGGTCGAATCGACACCCTGCTGGGCAAGGTAGTTGAGAAGTCCCTCGGTGCGTACCATGCCGCCGGCGTAAGAGAGCGAGTCGATGGCGTTTTTGAGATCCGCCTTGGGAGAAACCTTTTTGGTACACGAAGTAACCATTGCCATCGCGGCAACCGCGGTTACCAGCAGAACAAATTTTTTCATTGTCTTTAAGTGAATTTTAAGTGATGATTATTTTAATGGTTCAATTCTCACATTCACTGGAATAATAACGCGATTATCCCGCAAATATTTGGCAAAAGTACAAAAAACCTGCGACACAACAACATCCCGCGAAAAAAGAACGCTATCTTTGCGAAAAAAGAAATCGGCATGATCAAACCGGGAGACAGGGTCAAGTTCATAAGCGATACCGAGGTAGGCGTGGTGAAGGAGGTGGTGGGCAATATGGCCTACGTATCGGTCGAGGAGGGGTTCGACATTCCGGCCATGCTATCGGATCTGATGCTTTTGGACGAGGAGACCGAAAAACAGATCCAGCACAAAATGGGCTACGAAAAGCCCGCCGCCCCGCAAGGCCGGAAAACCAAACCCGCCGACGCTCCGGCGCCCCGTAAGTCGGCCCCGCATTACGGCAAAATATCGCTTGCGCCCGAATACGAGGAGGACGATCCGCTCGACTACGCCTATATAAAAAAGCACGCCGAGCAAAACCGGGTGCAGGCCCAACAGGAACAACGGGTTGTGAAGCCGGCCCCCGTGGCGCCCGCCTACAAGGCGACCGATTACGATGTAAAACTGTGTTTTGTGCCCGTGGGCGAAGGCTCTCCTGAAACATTGCCGCTCGAAGCGTGCCTGGTGAACGACAGCCCCTATAAGTTGTTCTATTCGATCGGGTTGTGGAGCGCCACCTCGGACGCGGTGATCCCCCTGGGATCGGGCATCACCCCCGACGACTCGAAACTGTCGCTGCGGAAATTCACGCGCGACGAACTGTCGAAAGCGCACCGGCTCTACATTACGCTGGCGCTGTTCAAAGAGGTGCAGTTCGTACCGTATCCGCCCGAGCAGTTCACGCTCGACCTCTCGCCCATGAAATTCGTGCGGCGCGGGGCTTATGCCGAAAATCCGTTCTTTGACGAGCCGGCGGTTGTTTTCACCCTGGCCGACAGCAAGGGGGAAGCGCCGCTGAAGCCGGAAAAAGAACCGCCGGCGGAAAAGAATCCGGAACCGCTCTACGCCAAAGACGTTCCGCCTGCCCCGGCGCCGAAAAAAACTTCGGGCGACGAAGTGGTCGACCTCCACATCGACCAGGTGCTGGACTCGACCGAAGGACTCTCGCCCGAAGAGATACTCCAGGCGCAGACAGCCCGCTTCGCCCTGTCGCTCGACCTGGCCGTGCGCAGCGGACGCCGGGGCACGATCACCTACATCCATGGCATAGGGACGGGAAAACTCCGCCGCCGCATGGAAAAAATGCTCGAAGCGAAGTATCCGAAAATACGGTACGAAAACGCCCCGTTCGCCCAGTACGGCAACGGAGCGCTCACGATACATTTATAACGGGTGGGTTTTATTCCCGGTACCTGACCCAAGCTTTTTGCAAAAAGATTGACCAAAAACTTTTGGGAAAAACTTCGTTTTTCGTGATTTGATTCTACTTCATTTAACTGACTTTTTCGGGAGACCCCCTTCAACAGACAATGCAATCGATCTGTTTTTCAGGAGGGGGGTCTCCCGAAAAAAGTCAATCAAACGGTGTAAAATCAGTCAAGAGATACGAAAGTATCTCCGAAAAGTTTTTTGTTGAACTTTTTTTCAAAAAAGTTCAGATCGGGTAACAGGATTGAAACGCATCTATTATATAAAAGCAGGGGGGCTTTGTCGCCGTTTCTTCGGGAGGCGGAGGAAAGTCCGGGCAACGCAGGGCGCCGTTCTTCTTAATGGGAAGATGTCCGTAAGGGTATGGCAACGTAACAGAAAAGAACCGCCCCGGTGCGACGTGTCGTGCGGGGGTAAGGGTGAAAAGGCGGGGTAAGAGCCCACCGCGGCGCAGTGATGTGGCCGGCAGTACGACCAACGGGTTGCAAGGCCAAATATACCGGTGATTGAGGGTTGCCCGCCCGAGCCGGAGGGTAGGCTGCTGACGACCTGTCGCAGCGATGCGCAGGCAAGATAAATGACAAAGGCCCGTTTCGGCGGGTACGGAACCCGGCTTATACCCCCTGCTTTTATTTTTAATCGATTGTACCCATGCCCGAAACCTATACCCTATACCAGTTGCAGCAAAGAATCAAGGAGCTGGTCGACGGCGCGTTCCTGTTGCCGGTATGGGTGACGGGCGAGATCAGCGAGATCAAGTCCAACGCCTCGGGGCACTGCTTCCTCGAACTGGTGGAAAAGGACGGGAAGGACGCCCTGCCGCGGGCCAGGGTCAGCGCCGTGATCTGGAAGAACAAGCGGGCGATGATCGACGCCTATTTCGCCTCGGTGACCGGGCAGCAGCTGGAAGCCGGAATGAAGGTGCTGATGAAGGTGATGGTGACTTACCACGAGCTCTACGGCACTAATTTCCAGATCACCGACATCGATCCGAATTACACGCTGGGCGATGTAGAACGGCAGAAGCGGCAGACTATCACGCAACTTGAAGAAGAGGGCGTGTTCGCGCTCAACGGTGAGTTACCCCTGCCGCCGGTTATCCAGAACATCGCCGTGGTGTCGAGCCACACGGCTGCCGGGCTCCAGGATTTTTCAGACCAGTTGAACGGGAATAAATACGGATACCGGTTCAATTTTACGCTCTATCCGGCTGTCATGCAGGGAGGTAAAGCCGAGGAATCGATCGTCGGCGCGCTCGACGCCATCGCCGCAAGCGCCGCCCGATACGACGCGGTGGCTATCCTTCGCGGCGGAGGGGCTCAGAGCGACCTCGAATGCTACAACAGCTACCGCCTGTGCAGCCACATCGCGCAGTTTCCCCTGCCCGTGCTTACCGGCATCGGGCACCACAAAGACACCAGCGTGGCCGACATGGTGGCCGCCGTACCGCTCAAAACCCCCACGGCCGTGGCCGAATACATCGTCGCGCGCGCCCGGGAGTTCGAGGAATACATCACCTCGGCCGGGGAGCGGATCGCCTCATTCGCTTCGGAAGAGGTGGCGCGGGCCAAAGATGCACTGACGCTGGCCTCGCACATGCTCAAAAGCATTGTCGCCGACGGATTTGCAGAACACCGTATCCGCCTTGAACGCCTCGGCGGAACGCTTGTCCACACGGCCCGGCAGTCGATCCGCAACGGAGAAGCCCGGCTTTCGTTCCTGATAACCAACCTTTCCTCCTCCTCCCGCAGGAGCCTTGCGCTTCAGCGCAACTTCCTCGCCTCGGAAAGCGCCGCATTGCGGAATGCCGCCGCCCGGTTCATTGCCGCCGGGAATGACCGTTGCGATGTCTATACCCGTCTGACCGCCTCCAAAGACCCCAAGCTGCTGATGCGCATGGGCTACTCCGTGGTGCGGAGCGATGGCAAAGCCGTGCGCAACGCCTCGGAACTGGCTTCCGGAAGCAATGTCGATATCGAGTTTTATGCCGGTCGGGTGGGGGCGGTTGTGAAGTAGATGATCCGTTTCATGAGAAAAGCCTGCGTCCGACCGGACGCAGGCTTTTTCTCGTGCTATTTCTCCGTTTCAGTTTTTGGGTCAGGATATTCGCGGCCCGAAACGGCTTCGAGTTCGGCTGCCATTTTTGCCACCCGCTTCGGGTTTCCGGCGGCCAGATTGTTTTTCTGGCCGATGTCTTCTTTCAGGTTGTAGAGCTGGTATTCAGACAAACGGCCGGTTTCCGTATCGGTTAACGGACTGTACGCCGCGCCGGGCGAGGGAGGCAGCAGCACCCAGTCGCCCTGCCTGAAAGCCAGGTTCCCGGCGCCCTCCATCACCAGGTTTTTACGGCCTTTCTTCGATTTGCCCATGAAAGCCCGGAGCGTATTCTCGCTGTCATGGCTCCCTTCGAGGGTCACGCCGGCCATTGCCGCGAACGAGGCCAGAAAATCCATCTGGCACACCAGCGCGTCCGACTCGCCGGGTTTGATGCGCCCCGGCCACGAAATGATGAACGGCACGCGCGTGCCCCCGTCATAGAGGCTGTATTTGCCGCCGCGTAGCGGGCCCGCCATTTTGTGGTCGCCCATCAGTTCGCGCGCCATGTCTTTGTAGCCGTCGTCCGACACGGGGCCGTTGTCGCTCGAAAACACGACGAGCGTGTTTTCCCGCAATCCCAATCCGTCGAGCAGGTCGAGCAACTGTCCCACCGCCCAGTCGGCCTCCAGGATGGCGTCGCCGCGCGGGCCCATGCCCGACCGTCCCGCGAAGCGCTCGTTCGGTACGCGCGGCACATGCGGCTGGTGCAGGCCGTAGTACATGAAAAATGGATTGTCCTTATTTTCGGTAATGAACGTTTCTGCTTTGTCGAGAAACACTTCGGTCATCTCCTCGTCGATCCAGCGGGCGTCCGTGCCGCCTTTCATGTAGCCGATGCGCGACACGCCGTTGACGATCGACTGGTCGTGCCCGTGGCTGGGATGCATTTTCAGCAGTTCGGGATTGTCGCGCCCGGTGGGTTCGCCCTCGAAATTGGACTTGTAGCTGACCATGATCGGGTCGTTCGCGTCTGCTTTATAAGTGCGCCCGTTTTCGATGTAGACGCACGGCACGCGGTCGTTCGTAGCCGCCTGGATGAACGAGTAGTCGTAGCCCACTTCGGCCGCTCCGGGGTAGATCGGCCGGTTCCAGTCGACGTTGCCCGCTCCCAGTCCCAGGTGCCACTTGCCGATGGTGGCGGTGGTGTATCCGGCCTGCTTCATCACTTTGGGTAGGGTGGTCTGGCCGGGGTCGATGATCAGCGGGGCGTCGCCGGGCAATATCTTGGCACTCTGGTTCTTCCACGGATACATTCCCGTCAGCAGGCTGTAGCGGCTGGGGGTCGATGTGGCGGCGGTCGAAAATCCCTGCGTGAAGAGCAGCCCGTCGCCGGCGATGCGGTCGATGCCCGGGGTGCTGATGGTGGTCGAGCCGTAGCAACTCAGATCGCCGTAACCCAGGTCGTCGGCAACGATGATGATGATGTTCGGCCTCTCGGCCTTCTCTTTCGCAGCCGCCGGATCGACCGGGCAGGCCGCGGCAACCCCGCTGAGCAGGGTGGCGGACAGTTTGATGTTCATCGGATTTTTGTCAAAAAGTTCTTTCACCACAAAAGTATGATTTTTTCGGGAAGGGACAAATCCGGACTATCCGCCGGTGTTGCCCGACAGCAAGGGGAATTATTTCCGCGACAGGGATAAATGACGATCGCCAATGCGTTGAGGCACTCGCGGGATAACCGGACGTCCGGTGTTGCCGGCAATGGCTGCGGGGGATGTTTGTTATCGGAGATATTTTGCGAGCAATGCAGCCATCTCTTCCTGCATTTTCTTCGCTTCGGCAGCGGCGGCTTCGGCGAAATCGGGGCCGTCGGAGGCGTAGATGATCCCGCGCGAGGAGTTGACCAGCAGTCCGCACCGGCTGTTCATACCGTACCGCGCCACATCGGCCAGGCTGCCGCCCTGGGCGCCCACGCCGGGAACCAGCAGGAAATGGTCGGGCACGATCCGGCGGATGCCTTCGAGCATTTCGGCCCGGGTGGCCCCCACCACGTACATCGTGTTGTCTGTTGTGCCCCAGGCCTTCGAGGTTTCGAGCACCTGTTCATAGAGTTTTTTGCCGCCCGCCAATTCCAGGGTCTCGAAATCGGCCGCCGACGGATTCGAGGTGAGCGCCAGCAGTACGGCCCACTTGCCCGGCGTTTTCAGGAACGGCGCGGCGGTGTCGAGCCCCATGTAAGGCGAAAGTGTCACCGCATCGGCCCCCATGCCGCCGTAGAATGCCGCGGCGTACATCTGCGAGGTGTTGCCGATGTCGCCGCGCTTGGCGTCGGCAATGATCAGCATGCCGGGGCAGGTCTCCTTTATATAGTCGATCGTCTTCCGGAGGCTGATCCATCCCCGCGCACCTTCCGTTTCGTAAAAGGCGAGGTTGGGCTTATAGCATACGGTATAGGGCGCCGTGGCGTCGACGATGGCCTTGTTGAATTCGAACACCGGATCGTCCTGGGCCGAGCGCAGGGCATGCGGAATTTTGTTGACATCCGTGTCCAGCCCCACGCACAGGAAGCTCTTTTTCTTCTGAATCTGCTCGAAAAGTTGTTGCGATGTCATAGGATGGTCTTTAAAAAATCATTTGGGTTTTTGACAGTTGTTTTCTCAGGCTCGTTGAGCGGGGAGTTTAAAGTCAAACGATATTCCAAATCTGGCGTGCTGTATGCGCAACCAAACAGGGGTTACTCTTCGCTCGCACGCAGGCGTTCCGCATTCTCGGCCACTTGCAGCGCGTCGATGATCTCCTGGATCTCGCCGTCCATGATGGACGACAGGTTGTAGAGCGTCAGGTTGATGCGGTGGTCGGTGACGCGCCCCTGCGGGTAATTGTAGGTGCGGATCTTGGCCGAGCGGTCGCCGGTCGAGACCATTGTCTTGCGCTTGCTCGATATCTCGTCGAGGTATTTCTGGTATTCGAGGTTGAAGATGCGGGTGCGCAGTTCTTCGAGCGCCTTGTCGTAGTTTTTGAGCTGCGATTTCTGATCCTGGCACTGCACCACGATGCCGGTGGGGATGTGCGTCAGGCGGATGGCCGAATAGGTGGTGTTGACCGACTGCCCGCCCGGGCCCGAGGCGCAGAACGTGTCTTTGCGGATGTCCTCGGTGCGCAGGTCGATGTCGAACTCCTCGGCTTCGGGAAGGACGGCCACCGAGGCAGCGGAGGTGTGCACCCGACCCTGGGTTTCGGTCTGCGGCACGCGCTGCACCCGGTGTACGCCCGACTCGTATTTCAATACGCCGTAGACGCCGTCGCCCGTTACTTTCAGCACCACTTCCTTGAAACCGCCGGCGGCGCCTTCGCTCATGTTGTTGATCTCGTATTTCCAGCCTTTCTTCTCGATGAATTTGGTGTACATGCGGAACAGGTCGCCGGCGAAAATGGCCGCTTCGTCGCCGCCCGTGCCGCCGCGGATTTCGAGCACGGCATTCTTGTTGTCCTGCGGGTCGGCGGGGATCAGCAGCAACTTGATCTCTTCCTCCAGTTTTTCCAGCAGCGGCTCCAGGGAGTCGATCTCGGACTTGGCCATCTCGCGCAGGTCGTCGTCTTTTTCATTCTGGAGAATGTCTTTTGCCTGCTGGTGGTTGTTCCAGGCGGTGCGGTACTGGTCGCTGGCGTGGACGATCGGTTCCAGCTCGCGGTATTCTTTATTCAGGGCCACAAACCGTTTCATGTCGGCGATCACGGCCGGGTCGGTCATTTGCTGGGCGATCTCTTCGTATTTGAGCTTGAGCCCGTCGAGGCGGGAGAGGATCGAATTTTCTTCGGACATTTTGCTTACGTAATTAGCAGCCACAAAGGTAATCATTTTCAACAAATGCGGAAGCATCCTTTGTTAAAATCAGGCGTCAGAAAGGCGGCCTTTCCCGGCCATGACGGAAGAATGGCGTGCCATGGGTCGAAGAATTTCCGTGATTTTTCCATTATTTATCCTGCCGATTTCGTTATTTGAAAAATTTGATTTAATTTTATGATCGGTTTTTTGGCCCCAATGCGCGATTATTAACAAATCACTTATATTTTCACTCATGAAAACATACAAAACAAACGAAATCAAGAACATCGTGCTGCTGGGCAGCTCGGGTTCGGGCAAAACCACCCTGGCCGAGGCCATGGCATTCGAGGGCAAGGTCATCGACCGGCGCGGCAGCGTTGAGGCGGGCAGCACCGTGTCGGACTATACGGAAGTCGAGCAGCTCTACAAGCGCTCCATTTACTCGACCCTGCTTTTCACCGAGTTTATGGGCGCCAAGCTCAACATCATCGACTCCCCTGGGGCCGACGACTTCTGCGGCGGATTGTTCTCGGCTTTCAAGGTGGCCGACGTGGGCGT
Source organism: Rikenellaceae bacterium (assembly GCA_031548435.1). GTDB lineage: Bacteria > Bacteroidota > Bacteroidia > Bacteroidales > Rikenellaceae > JAVBRA01. Next base: position 32,462 of record JAVBRA010000017.1, on the reverse strand, counting down.
GATGGTGTTCAATGCGCAGAGCGGTTTCGAGGTGGGCACCGAAATCCAGGCCCGCTACGCCCGCAAGCACGAGAAACCGATTATCGCCGTGGTCAACCAGCTTGACCATGAAAAGGCCAACTGGGATCTGTGCATCGACTCGATCACGGCCAACTCGGGCGTGAAACCGGTGCTGGTGCAGTATCCGATCAACCCCGGGCCGCAGTTCGATTCGTTTGTCGACGTGCTGATGATGAAGATGTACAAGTTCAAAGGCGACACCGGCGTCCGCGAGGAGTTCGACATTCCGGCCGACGAAATGGAACGCGCCACCGAACTGCATAATACGCTGGTCGAAGCGGCTGCCGAGAACGACGAGGCGCTGATGGAACTCTATTTCGAAAAGGGGTCGCTCACGCAGGACGAGATGCGCTCGGGCCTGAAACTGGGCCTGGCCAAGCGCGACCTGATCCCGGTGTTCTGCGCCTCGGCAAAAAAAGACATCGGCACCAAGCGCCTGATGGAGTTCATCATCAACGTGGCGCCCGGCCCCATCAAAGCCCCCAACTTCAAAACCGCCGACGGGCAGGAAATCGCCCCGGACGAGAACGCCCCCACCTGCCTGTTCGTATTCAAAAGCAGCGTGGAGCAACACCTGGGCGAGGTGAGCTATTTCCGCGTCATTTCGGGCAAGGTGACCGAGGGCCAGGAGTTGACCAACACCTCCACCGGCAACAAGGAGAAGATTTCGCAACTGTATGTGATCGCGGGCAAAAACCGCGTGAAGGTGACCGAACTGCTGGCCGGCGACATCGGCTGCACGGTCAAACTCAAGGCTACCAAAACCAACCAAACCCTGTGCGGCAACGGCCTCAACGTGCAGATCGCGCCGATCAAATTTCCCGAGCCGCGTTTCCAGACCGCCGTTAAAGCGCTCAAATCGGCCGACGACCAGAAGCTGGGCGAGCTGCTCCACCGCGCCAACTTCGAAGATCCCACCATTCAGGTGCAGTATTCGAAGGAACTCAAGCAGATCATCCTGTCGGGCCAGGGCGAACACCACCTCAATATCCTGAAGTGGTACCTGACCAACGTGCATAAGATCGACATCGAGTATTTCGCTCCCAAAATCCCTTACCGCGAAACGATCACCAAGGTGGCTGCGGCCGACTACCGCCACAAGAAGCAATCGGGCGGGGCGGGCCAGTTCGGCGAGGTGCACCTGTTCATCGAGCCCTATTACGAAGGGATGCCCGAACCGGGGAAATACAAGATCGACGGCAAGGAGATCGCTGTGAATATCAAAAACAAGGAAGAGATCGACCTGGAATGGGGCGGTAAACTGCAATATTACAGCTCGATCGTGGGTGGGGCCATCGATGCCCGCTTCATGCCGGCCATCCTCAAGGGGATTATGGAGAAGATGGAGGAGGGGCCGCTGACCGGATCGTATGCCCGCGATATCCGCGTGGTGGTGTACGACGGCAAGATGCACCCGGTCGATTCGAACGAGATTTCGTTCAAGCTCGCCGGCCGCAACGCCTTCAAGGAAGCGTTCAAGAAGGCGGGCCCGAAGATCATGGAGCCGATCTACACCATCGAAATTCTGGTTCCGTCCGACAAAATGGGCGACGTGATGAGCGACCTGCAGGGCCGCCGCGCCATGATCGAGGGGACGCTGAGCGAGAAAGGGTTCGACACGCTGACGGCCCGTGTGCCGCTGGCCGAAATGTACCGCTATTCGACCACGCTGAGCTCGCTCACCAACGGCCGCGCCACGTTCGGCATGAAGTTCCACAGCTACGAACAGGTGCCGGCCGACGTGCAGGACAAGCTGCTCAAGGCCTACGCCTCGACCGACACGGACGAATAGAGTTTCTTGCTATTTAAATATCGTTAAACGCAATGTGCACAGGCGTTTTGTGCGCATTGCGTTTTTGTATCCGACATTTAATTCTACTTAACTAATCTTGAACCTTGTTTTTAATCTGATTCTTGTATTATGAGAAGGTTGTTATTCGTAACTATCATTGGTTTTATCTTTTGTGGCTGCGGAAATCAGATAGATGACAGCCAATATTTTAATGGCGTTATTGAATCTACGCGTGGAATTCCATCTGTAAGCAAGCTTAATGCATGCATAGTGGAGATTAATGGTACAGTTCATGGAGATCCGTCAGTATTTGATTCCATTCTTATTTTTTGGTCTCCGTATTTCCCCGATGCTTTTTTCAGTGTCTATGACATGAAAAACGATCGCCATCTGGGGTATTTCTGCAATAAAGGGCGCGGGCCTCGGGAATCATTGGGACTTACCTCTGTTTATCAGTTGTATGAAGAGGGTGGAGATATAAAATCATTGTTTTATGCTCCCAATGAAAAAAGAGAAATGATTTGGAATATCTCGAAATCGATCGAACAGGGTGTAACTGTTTTCGACACAATCGTAACCGTGGAAAACGGCCCCGGGCTCGGTAATTATTCTTATGTATATTCTCTCCCGAACCACGAATATATCGGGTGTCTTCCAGCAATGTACACGACCATAGAGCTTGATAAAGCGACTGTTCCTACTTTGGAAAGAAGAGACCTTTACTCCAATGAATTGATCGCCTCCTATAATCCTTTTAAAGAGGCGTTCGTCAAGGAAAATGACAAAGTGATTGGTGTAGAGAGATATTTTTCCGCCGGATCGTGTGTTAAACCTGATGGGAGCAAAATCGCTCAAAGTATGATATATCTCGACCAAATCAACATCATCGATGTCGAGTCGGGGGAAATCCGCGGGTTCCGCGTTGAGGGGTCGCCCGACTTTTCCGTGTTCAGGAAAGCGCCCGATATCAAGTGGTATCATTTCGACATCCAGTGCGACGACCGGTACATCTACAGCCTCTATTCGGGCGAAAAATACGAATCCGACCAGAAGAAGGTCGTGTTGCCTCACCTGGTGCACGTGTATGACTGGGAGGGGAATTTTGTCCGCAAGCTCGACCTGGGGCAGGGGGTGGCCCGCATCTGGATCGATCCGGCCAACACCAACCTGCTTTACACCATGAATTACAACACCGAGACCCTGTGTCGTTACGACCTGAATCAGATGCAATAAAAACAGAATACATGAAAAAGTCGTTTCTACTTGCAGCAGTTCTGGTGCTGTGCGGGTGCCGCTCAAAAAATACGCCTTTGGCCATTGAGCCGGACAAGACGATTGTCTTTACGGAGAAGACGGCCGGGGTCATTCCGGACATTATAGACTCGGTTGAATATCTGGCCCTTGAAACCTGCGAGGGCTCCATTTATTCCGGAATCACCAAAATGATGGTCAAAAACAATAAGATTTACATCGGGGATTCTTTCAGGCAAAAGATTGTTGTTTTCGATCTCAGCGGCCGCTTTCTTTACAACATCGATAAAAAAGGCCGGGGGCCGGGTGAATATCTGGAACTGAAAAATTTCACGGTGGACAACAACAGCGTTTACGTAATTGATAACAGAACCAACACGGTGACGGCGTACAGCGATGCAAACGGGGAATACATGTGGAGTAAAAAAATCGAAATCGTTGCGTGGGATTTGTCCGTGGCCGAAAATGGCGATTTTATGTTTGCGGTGTCTCCTTTGAATTCCGACGGGTTTTCCAAAGAACAGTCGCGGCACAGGATATTTATAACGGATAAGGTTTTAACATAAAGACGCGTTTGTTCGAATATGGGGAAGACGAGATCGATCCGATCGGAAAATTGGCCTATTTCTCTGAGGCAGACCATAACGCGGTATTTCAGGTATGCTGTGACGACATGTTCTATGTGTTCTCAAAAACCGACTTCAATTCCTGTAAAAGCGTTTTTGTCGATTTCGGTCAAAACCGGATTCCAGACAAATACCGGCGCGACTATCACGAGATAGAAGAAAACGGATATAATTATATATACAGCACACCCATATTGTGCAACGATTATATCGCCCTGGACGTGAGTGTCGGGGAGTATATGGAAACGTATGTCTATGACGGGAGAAAAGAAGAATCATTTACCAACTCTCCTGAAACGATGTTGAACAGCCTGTTGATCCCCCTGTGCAGTTATGGGAACCGGTTTATTGCGGCAATAATGGGACAGGAAGAATACGAAGCCCTTATAGAAGAAGGGTTCAATAAAGCTCCGGATGAAATAGAGCGGCACCTTAAGGCGGATGGCGCGGCGTTGGTGTTTTATGAAATGAAATAATTGCGGATACTCATTGCGTTTTCTTCCGGCCGCATAAAAAGGTGTTTTTCTTTAAATAAATTTGGATAGTTATATATATATATATTTGTTCCGCATGAATCGCGATCATGTTAAAATAGTTATTAACTGAAACAAATTTAACCATGAAAAGAAAAACTGTTAAAATCGGGGTGTTTGCCGTAATTATTGCCGTGGCAAGTGTGTTTATTGCCAAGCAAAGCACTGCTACTGCGTATGGTATTGCCATGAGCAATGTCGTTGCATTGACGGCAGGAGAAGCAGGAAGTGGATCCAATTGCCATAATGGCGGGCCCGGAGCTTCTGCTTGCAGTATTGCGAAAGGGATTACGATTTCAGGTTTTGGTGTAACGAAAGGATGCTCTGTTGCGTGCAACAGTGGTTATTATGCCTGTTGTGGGATGCAGTGTACTTGCGTTAAAGAATCATAACCCGACAAATAAAACAAATGAAACGAATCGTACTCATTGCGGTATTGGCGTCGGTCTGTGTTTGTTGCAAGAGGGATAAAACACCCCAGGTAACGTCCGCAGAAACAATCGTCGTCGATCCCGAAAATTCCACTCTTGTCGATATCGACAAGAGTGGAATCAAATCAACGTCCATTGTGCTTGAAAACGCGGGCGAAAACAGCCTGGTCGCCTACCTCGATCATCTGTTTGTTTTCGACTCCGTGCTGCTGATCAGCAGCAACGACCGGTTGATGAAATTCGGATGGGACGGAAAGTTTAAAGGAAATATTTCTATGCGCGGGCGTGCCGGTAACGAATACATCGGCCTAAGCGGTGTGTGGAACAAAAGCGATACGATTTATTTGTACGACATGAACGGCAAGAAAGCGATGGAATATTCGCTCGACAACCGGCTGCTCTCAACCACCGCCTTGTCTCCGGATGCCGCCTCGAATCCGTTTCAGGCTCTCGTTCCCCTGGGGGCGGGGTATGTCGGCAAACTGGTTTACAAAGGAGGGTCGGACGTTTCGCACGAGCTGGGTTATTACGACAGCCAATACGCCTTCAAGCAACTGATCGGAGATGCCGAACTGAAATCGGGGCTGATGCTGGGCTATCCGTTTTCGCAGTACGGCGACACGATTCTTTATTGGCGCCAACTGGAAAACATCATCTATTCGATCGACGGCCGGCTGGAGCTGGACGAACGCTATCGCGTCGATTTCGGGAAAAAGAATGTGCCTCAGGACATCCTTCTCAAGGACGAATACGATATCATTGATTTCATAGAAGCCGATCCGGGGCGGGTTGCGACATTTATTTCCGGCGTCAACGAAGACGATCGGTTGGTTGTCTTCAATTATACGACCTACGAGAAGAAGCATTTGGCGGTCTATGACAAGAAACAAAAGACCACCCGCTCGTTCTATTTCAAAAACGGAACCTGCGAAATCGTCAATGTAACTCCCGTGTCGACAAGCGAGGTCTATATCCTGTCGGTCGATGAAAAAGACAACAACGTGCTTTCGCGGATCGATATTCACGACCTGGAATGAAAAGGCGTATTGTTCTACTTTTGAGTGTATTGTTGTTGGGAATTGGTTCTTGTCGGAAGAGCCCCATCGATCCGAAAGTGGTTGCTTTTTTGGGTTCTGAGATCGTTTTTTCGGAATCAGGGAAAGAGAATTTTGACGAGAAAATCGGAAGCTACGACTACCTTCTGGTTTACAGCCTGAGCCCCGACGACTGCACTCCCTGTTTTCTGCAAAGTATAGGCGTGTTGGACTTTCATCGGAACGATCTGGAACGGTTTGGCGTGAAGGTTTTATTGATGATCCCGGAGGTCAGCCGGGTGGAGGCCGAAGAGTTCATGGAGCAGGTAGGGGTGGATTATCCCGTGCTGTATGAGAAAGACGACGAATTCAGAAAGGCGAATGGGTTGATGAACAATCCGATGTGCAAAACATTTGTGATGGATGGCAACAATAAGGTTATTTGGATCGGGTCTCCGGTTCAGAACGATAAATCGTGGAAACGTTATTGTAAAATGATGGAGATGCTGCGGAAAGATAAATGACGTACGGGGAGCAGGTACTTATATACAAAAGCAGCCGCAAGAGACTTTGCGGCTGCTTTTTCAGGTATAATGGTCAAAAACAGCTGATGAAACGCTGTAAATAGCTATAATTATTAGAGTTATCAGCAGTCCTATGAAACTGATTTCATCAACCGGGTAATATCTATGAAAAATAGGGTGCAAAACCTGCTCCGAGCACCGTGGGAGGGCGCTGAGTAGGTTTTACGAAAAATGAACATCAGCTGTTTTTGAACACATGACCCTTTTTCACGTATCGGCAGTAAAGCGGCGTCTGCTTCCTTTGTGCGGGCTTCCTAACCGGAAAACGGCAGGGGTTTAACCGACACGACAGATGTTGCTTCTATTTTCCTGGCAGGGCCGTCGAGCTTGGTGAGCACCACCCCGCTACATCCCTTTGCTTTTGGCCTCCTGCCAGAGATGTTCCATTTGTCCCAGGGAGAGTTCTTTCAGTTTGCGGCCGCTGTCGACGGTTTGTTGTTCCATGTAATTGAAGCGGGCGATGAACCGTTTGTTGCATCCCTCCAAAGCTGCTTCGGGGTCGATGCCGTAGGCGCGGGCCACGTTCACCAGGGCGAACATCACGTCGCCGAACTCCTCGCTGCTGCGGGGGGCGTCGCCCGAGGCTATTTCGGTTTCGAGTTCGCCGATCTCTTCGCGCACCTTATCCCAGATATCTTCTTTCTTTTCCCAGTCGAACCCGGTGGCCGCCGCTTTTTCCTGGATGCGCAGCGCCTTGACCACCGACGGCAGCGATGCGGGGACGCCCGACAGCACGCCCGCCTTGCCGTTGCGCTCCCGGCTTTTCATATCCTCCCACCGCTTGACCACCGCGCCGCTGTCGGCCGCCTGTGCGTCGCCGAATACGTGCGGATGGCGGTAGATGAGTTTGTCGCAGATGCGGTTGGCCACGTCGGCGATGTCGAACGCGCCTTGCTCGCTCCCGATCTTCGAGTAGAAGACGATGTGCAGCAGCAAGTCGCCCAGTTCTTCCTTGATTCCGTCCATGTTGCCGGCGGTCAGGGCGTCGATCAGTTCGTAGGTCTCTTCGATGGTGTTGTTGCGCAGCGATTCGAACGTCTGCTCACGGTCCCACGGACAGCCTTCACGCAGGGCGTCCATCACGTCTAGCAGGCGCTTGAAGGCGATGAGTCTTTGGTCGTTCTCCACTACAGCTCCTCCAGCATTCTTTTCAACACAGTCTGGGCCGAGATTTCACGGTTGGCGGCCTCGGGGATCACGATCGAGCGCGGGCCTTCGATCACTTCGTCCGTGACGATCATGTTGCGGCGCACGGGCAGGCAGTGCATGAAACGGGCGTTGTTGGTCAGCGCCATTTTTTGGCCGCTTACCGTCCACGACATCTCTTTCGACAGGATTTTGCCGTAATTGTCGCCGGAGTAGGCCGACCAGTTTTTGGCATAGACGAAATCGGCCCCTTCCAGCGCCTTGTTCTGGTCATATTCCACACGAGCGTTGCCCGCGAATGCCGGATCGAGTTCGTAGCCCTCGGGATGGGTGATGACAAAGTCGTAGTCGGTGCGGTTCATCCATTCGGCGAACGAGTTGGGCACGGCCTGCGGCAGGGCGCGGGGATGGGGAGCCCAGGTCATCACCACTTTCGGGCGAGGAGTTTCCTTGTATTCCTCGATGGTGATCAGGTCGGCCAGGCTTTGCAGCGGGTGGCGGGTGGCGGCCTCCATGCTGAACACCGGGCGGCCGGAATATCGGATGAACTGGTTGATCACCGTTTCGTTGTAGTCGTACTCGCGGTTTTCGAGTCCGGCGAACGCCCGCACGCCGATGATGTCGCAGTAGCTGCCCATCACCGGAACGGCCTCCAGCAGGTGCTCGGACTTGTCGCCGTCCATCACCACGCCGCGTTCGGTTTCGAGTTTCCATGCCCCCTGGTTCACGTCGAGCACGATCACGTTCATGCCCAGGTTCATGGCCGCCTTCTGCGTGCTGAGCCGTGTGCGCAGGCTTGAGTTGAAAAAGACCATCATCAGGGTCTTGTTCCTTCCAAGGGTGTCGTACCTGAAGCGGTCGGCCTTGATATCCAGCGCCTCCCGGACAATTGCCTTCAGGTCGCCGGCGTCGTTTACGTTTGTGAAATATCTCATTTAGCCTCTGTTTTTGTTCCTGCAAAGTTAAGCATATAAATCGGGAAGGGGAGGGGACAGAGCTAAAAAACAGATATCTGGCGTCGTTTCGGGATGGCAGAGCCGCTGACCGGACATTTCGTTTTTCGACTTTTTATGGGTTCCCGCTGCAGTGCCCGGAGTGAGATACACAGGGGTATTGTTGTGTGAAAACGATTGTTTTTTCGCTTGCCGGCGTGACCATCCTTTTTGTCATTGCCCCAAAAGAGAGGCCGCGCTGGCAGGCGAGATTAATCCATGGATTTTCTTAACCGCGATCGGGAGCGTGCGGCGCCTCTGTTTTCGTCCGGATACCCGGTTAGGGTTTAGCCCGCGAAAAGGGCAAAGTCAACTCGGGCCCGGAGTGCAACGGAGGGATAGTTGACCTTTGACTCGCGGAGATAAACCTTTAGCAGGTGGACGAAAAGAGGCACAGCCTCCTTTTGGGCAAAGACGTTAAGTTCTCTTGTTTATACTTTAGTGAGTGGAACAAGATTATTCCCAACAAATGAGCCTGTGGCTCCGCCTTGATTTTTTGTCCACTTTTTCATCAAGGAAAAAGTGGAAGAAAAATTCTTGAATAGATGGTTGTCATTCCGAGCATCGCAAAAGATGACAGATTAATATAACACCTACTCTTCGTCCGAGAAATGGATGTCGGCGTGGGTGCCGTCGCAGAAAGGCTTGTTGCCCGATCCGCCGCAACGACAAATTGTCAGCGTCCGTTTGGTGGCCATCCTGTTCCCGTTGCGGTCGTATGCCGTATAGACGCCCGTCACCAGCGCCGGGCCGTCTTTGGTGAAGCGGATGGTGGCGCCTTCGGGGGCCGCGGGTTCTTCTTTCGCGACTTCTCTGACCGCTTTGGGCGAAGTCTCTTCGGCGTTGCGGGCCGGGTCGTTCCACTTGAACGTCAGCGCCTGCGTGGGACACATGTTCACCACCTTGACGATCTGGTCGGAGGCGGCCGCCTCGGGCCGGATCCACGGCCGCCGCGACGGGTCGAACACCTCGACCAGGTTGCGGAAACAGTGTCCCACGTGGATGCAATGCTGCGGCTGCCAGAAAATGGTGAGCTCGCCGTTGGAGTATTCTTTTCGGAGTGAACGCATGGCGGTCGGTTTTTGCAAAGATAACAAAAAGTGCCCGTTGTTGCGGGGCACTTTTCCGTTCGGTGGGACAAACGCTATTTGACTTCGATTTTTTTTGCGGGCGGCGTTTCGGGCGCCTCCTTTTTGGGGATCGAGACGGTCAGCACGCCGTGCTCCTGCCTGGCCGAAATGTTTTCCTTGTCGATGTTCTCGGGCAGCACCATCGTCTGCCGGAACTGCGAGTAGGAGAAGTCGCGGCGCAGGTATTTCTCGTCTTTTTCCTCGTTCTGGGTTTTCTTCTCCATCGAGATCACCAGGTTGTCGTTGTCGACGTTGACGGTGAAATCGTCTTTCGAGATACCCGGCGCGGCTACTTCCACACGGTATTCCTTCTCGTTTTCAATGATGTTGATGGCCGGCGAGCCGGAGGTCATTTTGGCCACCCATTCGTTGCCGAGAAAATCGTTGATGATGCTCGGCAACCACGACTGAACTTTCTTTGACGGTACCATAACAATATGTTTTAAGGGTTGAATACATTCAAATTGCAAAATATGTGCCGTAATTTCCGAATGGGGAGGAATATTCCTATCTTCGTCCGTCCTAAAACGCCGTTATCAATGATCCTGACCACTATCCTTACCGCCGCAATGCTGGCCACGGCGTCGCCCCGGCCGCAACAGACCCCGCCTCAGGCCGATTCCGTTATCGTCGATTCGCAACAAACCTTCGACCAGGCGATCGAGGGCACGCCCGCACCGCAGAACATCATACGCAACCTGCGCATCGTGGATGTCGAGTATTACTCGTTCGACAGCCTGCTGCACCGCGGCCAGATCGTGGTGCATAAAGACCTGGTGCGCGACGTCCAGGCGATATTCAAAGAGCTGAAGCGGATCAAATTTCCTGTCTACAGCGTGATCCCCATTCCGTTCGATCGGCCCGAGAACGGCACCTCGTTCGACACGCTGGGCAACAACAACAGCTATGGGTTCCACTACCGGCCCATTGCCACCTACAACACTACCAAGCTGTCGAACCACTCGTACGGGCGGGCGGTGGATATCAATCCGCTGCAAAACCCGGCCATCTTGCGCTCGGGGCACATCATCCCCGAGGGGGCGTGTTACGACCCCGATGCCGTCGGAACGATCACCCCTGCAGGGAAAGTGGCGGCCCTGTTCCGCCGTTACGGCTGGACTTGGGGCGGCAACTGGCGCAGCCTGAAAGACTATATGCATTTCGAGAAGATGCCGTAGCGGTTCCGCCGGATTTCTCCTCTTGCATGCGTCAACCGGTCCCTCGGACGATCAGTGAAAGCGGGGGGGGGAGAATTCTGCGAAAGAAAGACGAATTTCGGGATTGATCCGAAGTTCAGAGAAGTTCGCTCCCGGTTCAAAGAGCGTTTGCGGCCCCTTTGCAGCGGGCCACGGTTTCGATGAGGCCGTCGGCGTCGGCCACGCTGATGATGTAGTACTCCTCGTAGATGGTTTTGATCTTGACGAAGTTGTTCCACTCGCCGGCAAAGAGCTTGAATGTGTGCAGGTAGCGCAGGTTCATGTACGAACCGTAATACCCCCCGAAACCGAAACTGCCGATCAGCGGCATGCAGCGGTTCATTTCGCTCCGGTCGATCTTTTTCACATATTCGATCTCTTCGACGGCAAGGCGCACCATCTGCACCACGCAATGGATCTCCAGCGTGTCGTTTTCCACCACCACATACCGCGGGAACGAGAGGATGAACAACGCCAGGATCGACACGGCGAAGAATATCGCCCACACCGAAACGTAGTTCCCTTCGTTGTGGAAGAAGATATATTGGGCCGCGTTGGCCAGGGCGATCAGGATGAAGATGGTCCAGGTGATGGCCCGGGCCCGTTTGTCGAGCGTGAACTTGCTGCGGAAATAGAGCATGGCGATCCTTTTTAGTATTAACGCGCCGGGAAGGCGTTTTCGTTTTCCGGCGGAGGAAAATGTCGCCGGAGCTTTGCAAATATAATTTTATTTGTAGTTTTGTCAACAAATAATTCTAATTAAAATCCGATCCGATGAAAAAAATCGTGCTTGCCGCGCTATCCCTGTTGATGGCTGCTCCCGCCGCTCCGCTTATGGCCAGAAAGAAAACCTATGTACTGGAGTACAATTTCTCCAAGGGTGATGAACAGACCCAGAGGATGGTCGTGGATATGACGATGGACATGGACTTCATGGGCATGCAAACCCAAACCGAGATCCGGATGGATATGGCCGTCGACTTCAAGGTCAACGACGTGCGCGACACCCTGTACGATGTGGAGGTGCAGTACCGGAACCTGAAAATGTCGGCAAACGTGGGCGGGGAGACGATGATGGAGATGGATTCGGACAAAGAGGCCTCGGGCGATGTGGCCGTCGCCAATGCGCTGATCGGCGCATTGGTCGGCCATCCCATCGATTTCGTCTTCACCAAAAGCGGCAAGGCCGAGTATGTGGGCGGCTTCGAGGCCATATTCGAAGAGATGGCCAATGCCGTGGGAACCGGGTTGGACGACCGGTCGAAACGTGCGATGATAGACAATATCGGCAAACAGTTCAACGACGAGTCGCTGCAACAGATGTTCCGCCAGAACGCCGCCTTGTTTCCGGGCTATCCGGTGAAGGTGGGCGACAGCTGGAATGTCAAAACCGAAGCCAACACCTCTGTGATGCCCATCAACGTCAATATGAACATGACGCTGACCAGGGTCAAAGGCAGTGTTGCCACCATTTCGGGCGAAGGGGTGATCTCCTCGCCCGGCAAAAAGAACGGCATCCTGGTTACTAAACCCGATGCCGCCGCCGCGAATTCCATGCCAGAGGTGAAAGTGACCGGCACCCAGAAGGGCTATGTGAACATCGACCTGAACACAGGCTGGATTGTCGATGGCGAGTACCTGCAGGATTTCAACATGGTGATGCCCGGCGGATCTTCGACGCCGCAGAACGTTCGGTCGAAGATTACGTTTTCGTCGAAATAAGCTGTTTCAGCGTGAATGTGCGGCGGCGGGCATAAATGCCCGCCGCCGCATGTTTCGCCCCCGGCCGTATTGGGTTTTCCGGTCGCGATGCGGGTTTGCCGGGGGCGCTTGAAGGCCGGTGCCCCTGGTAACAAAACGCCCTATGGGTGTTGCCAGAGTCTCAATTCCGTATTCCCTTCCACAATGGTTTCGATGCTGTCGGGCAGCAGGGGAAAGAAATCGAGTCCGGTGGCTTCTTCCAGCCGGTCGATGGTCGTGGCATAGAGAAAAAAGTCGGCCTCGCATCCGGCGTGGTTGGGCATCACAAAGCCGATGCAGCGGTACCGGCTTCCGCTTTTGGACAGGATCGCCTTATAGAATTCGACCGGCACGGACACCCGGTTCTTCCCTATGGCCGGAACGCCGTTGCGGACGATGCTGCCGGTGACGATGTAAAGCGTGTCGCAGGACACGGCCCACTGGCGGACGCGCTCTTCGAGGTTTTTCCATCCTTTGCGGTTGAGCTCCGGGTGCTGGGGCGACGCGTTCGAGAGGGCGAATGTGGCCCGGTTTTCGTCGCGGCTGCCCAGCCGGTCGGCCGAGGGGAGCAGGTGTCCCTTGTCGTAGCCGCTGGCGCGGTAGTCGGCGTTGGTGGCGTGGTTCCATCCTTTCTCTTTGACCTGCGGGTCGATGTAGAAGCTGCTTGCCCGCGTCACGCTGCCCGACACCACGTCGGCACGGGTGAGCATGTATGCCACCCAGGCCGCCTGGCGGTTGAGGGTGTCGTAGAACATGGTGAAGCGTCCTTCGGGGTTGGTGAGGACAAACTCGCCCGAGGCGATGGCCGGCAGTTCGAACATCGGCCGTCCGGCCGTGTCGGGCGGGGCAATGAGCGTCGGAGTGGCGCAGGAGTCCGGCAAAGCGCAGGTCGCATTGCCCCGGACGTCTCCTGCGTAGAGCCGGTTCGATTCGGCCACGATGAGAATGACGCCCAACGACAGCGCCACCCCGAAGAAGAACTCCTGCGGCGGCGACAGTTTCCTTGTTTTGCGGCGACCCATGTCGTTTCAGATTTATGCGCCGGTAAGATACGGAATTTTGTTCGTTTTACCGGTATTCCGGGGCCTGTTGCCGGATGATCGCGGTTCTTTCACCCGTCAATATTTGCGGGTGAAGTGAGGTTTCTGGTGAGAAATTCGTTTGCGACGCCAAATATAGCGTATCTTTGGGCGTAAATTTCACTCCATGTCGCAATCCAATTTCGTTGATTACGTAAAAATATTCTGCCGCTCGGGCAACGGGGGCGGTGGGTCGCACCATTTCCGCCGCGAGAAGTTCGTCGAGTTCGGCGGGCCCGACGGCGGCGACGGCGGACGCGGGGGCAACATCACGCTCAAAGGCAACCGCAACTACTGGACGCTGATCCACCTGCGTTACCGCAAGCACATTTTTGCCGGCAACGGCGAGTTCGGCAGTGGGGCGCGCTGTTCGGGCAAAGACGGCGAAGACATTGTCATTGAAGTGCCGTTGGGTACGGTGGCGCGCGACGCCGAAACGGGCGAGGTGATGTGCGAGGTGACCGAACACGGCGAAGAGCAGGTGCTGCTGCGCGGCGGCCGGGGCGGGTTGGGAAACTGGCATTTCAAGACCTCCACCAACCAGGCGCCGCGCTATGCCCAGCCGGGCGAAGAGGGGGTCGAGGGGTGGTATATCCTTGAGCTGAAGATCCTGGCCGACGTGGGGCTGGTGGGATTTCCCAACGCGGGCAAGTCGACCCTGCTGAGCGTGGTGTCGGCCGCCAAACCCAAAATCGCCGATTACGCCTTCACGACGCTCGAACCCAACCTGGGCATCGTCGAATACCGCAATTATCAGTCGTTCGTGATGGCCGATATCCCCGGTATCATTGAGGGGGCCAGCGAGGGGCGTGGGCTGGGGACGCGCTTTCTGCGCCACATCGAACGCAACTCCATCCTGCTGTTCATGGTCCCGGCCGACTCGAAGGACATCCGGGGCGAATACGCCATCCTGCTCAACGAACTCAACACCTATAACGAAGAGATGCTCGACAAGCGCCGCCTGCTGGCCATCACCAAGGCCGACATGCTCGACGCCGAACTGATGGAGGCCCTGGAGGCCGAACTGCCGGCCGACATTCCGCATGTGTTTGTCTCGTCGGTGTCGGGCTATCACATCGCCGAGCTGAAAGACCTGATCTGGAAAACGTTGCACGAATGAGCGCCTCCACACGGGGTGGGATGACCTATGACGCGACTTCTTTTTGCAGGCAGGATATTCGATAGAACGGCCGTGCTCGAAAAGGGCGAATACGACGGCTGCACGTTCAACGGCTGCGATTTTTCGGGGGCAGACCTTTCCTGTTGCCTGTTCATCGACTGCACTTTCGCCGGCTGCAACCTGAGCATGGCCAAGTTGACTGAGACCGTCTTCCGCGATGTGGTTTTCCGCGAATGCAAGATGCTCGGGCTCCGTTTCGAGCGCTGCAACGAGCATGGCACATCGTTTTCTTTTGAAGATTGCCTGCTCGGCCATTCGTCGTTCTGCGGGGTGAAGATGCCCGGGACGGTTTTCTGCCGGACGCAGTTGCGCGAAGCCGATTTTACGGAGGCCGACCTGAGCGGCGCCGTGTTCGACGGTTGCGACCTGTCGGGGGCGGTGTTTGACCACACGTCGCTTGAGCGGGCCGATCTGAGCACGGCCTTCGGTTACACGATCGACCCGGAGGCCAACAGCATCCGCAAGGCGCGCTTCTCGCTCTCCGGAGTGGCGGGGTTGCTGGATAAATACGGCATCCGTATCGAAGAGTAGGGAGGTCTGTTTTCCGGCGCCGGATGCGCCGATCTTTATACGTGAGGAGGTGTGTCGGATGAGGCGCACGATATGCCCGCAACACGAGAGCCCGTGCGTATTCTTCGCAGCATCGATCCGTTCCGAAAGATTTGGCCGGTAAGGCCGCCGACAGCAGGAAGGGCTATGCCTCTTCGAGGAACGCCTTGAGTTTGGCGTACGATTTGTCCCAGGTGAAATTCTGGATCATTTTCCCCGCGTTTTCGATCAGTCGGTAGCGCAGCTCGTCGTCGGCGATCAGCCGCTCGATGCTGGCCGCGATCCCTTTCTCGTCCCCGACTTCCGACACCAGCGCCGTTTCGCCGTCGCGGGCCATGGTCAGGTAGCCGCCGTTGTTGGTGCAGGCCACGGCGCATCCGCACAGCATGGCCTCGCCGATGGTCAGGCCGAAGCCCTCGCTGTAGCTGGTGCCGATGTAGATGGCGCTGTCGTTGTACAACCGGCGCAGGTTGTCGGGCGCCTGACGGTACTCCATCCATTGCGGCAGCGTGACCGGGCGCGAGGTGGAGCCGAACAGCAGCACTTTCAGTTCCGGATACTTTTTCCTGACCATCTCCAGTGCTTTGATCCCCACGTCCGAGCCCTTCCATCCGTAAATGTGGTACATCATGATGACCGAGTACTTGTTGCGCCGGCGGACATCGTTCTCGATGTAATAAGTCCCTGCGTCAAAGCCGTTGTAGATGAGTTCGGCGGGCTCCCGCAGTTTTTCCGCGAACTTTTTGAGCCAGTCGGCCACCACGATCTTTTTCAGCGGCATTTTCCATGTTTCCAGCAGCCGTTCGTTGTTGCCCGTCCAGTCTTCGAGGTGCTGGATGAGGTAGTATTTGTGTTCGGGCACGATGTAATACCGGTCGACATATTCGGCCGTCTGCCACGAGGTGGCGAAGAC
Organism: Rikenellaceae bacterium; assembly: GCA_031548435.1. Classification (GTDB taxonomy): domain Bacteria; phylum Bacteroidota; class Bacteroidia; order Bacteroidales; family Rikenellaceae; genus JAVBRA01. The sequence continues at coordinate 16,226 of JAVBRA010000017.1, read as the reverse complement.
CATGTCGCACGGGGGCACGCGCTTTTCGTCGGGCGTCCATACCAGGCAGTGGCGGATGGCGCCCGCGGTGCGGAACCAGCTGTCGGGGCGGTAGCTTCCGGTGATCTTTAGCCGCAGGTATCGGAACCATGAGACCAGCTTCCGGTAAAAGGGCACGTTCCGGTCGATGAGGGTGGGGTAGACGATGTTGACGTTGTAGTTGTCGGCACTGAGCCGGTCGGCGTATTCGAAAACGACTTTGTACCCGCCGAAGGGTTGTTCGGCGGTGGTGGTCATGATGAAATTGATGGTCTTGCGTTCCATGTTTTTTAGCAACAACATTCATTCGTCCACGAATATCGATGAACGAAATACGGCACCCGATAATAAAAGAGCCTGTGGCTCTGGCCCCAAAGTTATATAAATATACTTATAGGGTGTTCATTTGCCCGATTATTATTATTTTTACGGTCAATGGAGACGGTTAAAAAAGTGATCATGGGCATCGACCCGGGAACCAACGTCACCGGCTACGGGGCTGTGGAGGTGGACGGTGCGTCGGTGCGGATGCTGGCGATGGGGTGCATCGACCTGCGGCGCTACGACAACCCTTACGAGAAACTGCGCTATCTGGGCAGCCGCGTGGCGATGCTGGTGCGCGCTTACAAACCCGCCGAGGTGGCTTTCGAGGCCCCGTTCCACGGCGAGAATGTCCAGAGCATGCTCAAGCTGGGACGGGCGCAGGGGGCTGCGATGGCCGCCGCACTGATGGAGGGGGCGCAGGTGTGCGAGTACGCCCCCCGCCGCGTGAAGCAGGTGATTACCGGCAACGGGGCGGCCTCGAAAGAGCAGGTGGCCCGGATGTTGCAACGCGTTTTTTCGTTGCCCGACATTCCCGATAAGCTGGATGCGACCGACGGCCTGGCGGTCGCTTTGTGCCACCATTACGAGAGCCAGAAAAAAGCTCTGACCGGGGCTGTCGGCGGTGCCGGAGTAAAGAATTTCAGCGGCGGAAAGAACCGGTCGGGCGGGGCGTCGTGGGCTGATTTTATTCGGAATAACCCTGAAAAGGTATCGAAAAAATAACATCTTACTTTTCTTTAAATAAACGATATAAAATTCTGGCCTACATGAATTTTGATAGATGTTGTAAACTTTGGTTTACACTGATTTTTGCATTTTCCGTGTCGATTTTTTCATCCTGCGAGCGGCCTTTCATCCAGAAAAAGCGGTTGCGTACCGAGCGTGTCCTGCTGCATCCCGGAGGGTTTTCCGACCAGGTGAACCGAACGGATTTGGCCGAATGGCGATTGGCCCGCCTGGCTACTTTCAAGGTGACGAAACAGGAGATGTTTTCGTCGAACGTGGAGATCGTTCTGTGTGGTGTGGCCGGCGAATTCTCCCTTTTTGTCAACGACTCGCTTTTGCTTGCTTGCGACGGTTCGGCCGGCAGCTACCGCGTTCCGGTTCGGGGAGTGCTGAAGAATGGAGAGAATGACCTGCGCCTTGTTTTTTCCGAATCCGACGGGTTCCGGGGGCAAACCGGGCCGGTGGTGCTCGATGTGTGGAACGATGCCGCCCTGCGCTCGGTGTCGCTTTCGTCGTCGCCGGGCGATCGCGGGGCTGTGGTTGTCAGCGGCCGCGTCGAGGTGGATGTGCGGCGCAAGGGGCGTTACGACGTTGTGCTGACCGACGACAACGGGCGGGTTTATTTTTCGCACCGCAATCATTATCAGCCGGGGGTGCACACGGTTGAGATGGCTTTCGGCGTCAATCATCCGAAGTTTCTGCTCTCCGGCGACGACGGAACGGTTTATCCCCTGCCCATGTCGGTGGTGTTGGCGGGCAAGGCCAACACCGGACGGCTCGACTGCCTGCGTTACGATTTCGCAACCGGGTGTTTTGACGCCAGATAGAAGGTTTTGCGGGTAAAAACCCCGAAGAAACTCTTATAAATCCGGATAATTTTATTAATATTGCGGTTCTAAAAACTCAAAAGGTTATTTCATGTCCAAAATAGTTGCTCTTGCCAACCAAAAGGGGGGCGTGGGGAAAACCACCACGGCCATCAACCTGGCCGCCAGCCTGGCCGTACTCGACAAAAAAGTGCTGCTGGTCGACGCCGACCCGCAGGCCAATTCGACCTCAGGGCTGGGCTTCGACATCAACGGCGCCAATATCTACGACTGCCTGATCGGGCGGATGGCGGCGGCCGAAGTGATCCGCTCCTCGCAAATGCTGCCGGGCCTCGATATCATCCCCTCGTCGATCAATCTGGTGGGGGCCGAAACCGAGATGGTGGAGATGGAAGACGGACAATTCCGCATGAAATCGGTGCTGGAGCCCGTCAAAGGCAATTACGATTACATCCTGATCGATTGCTCGCCGTCGCTGGGCCTGCTGACACTCAACGCGTTGACGGCGGCCGACAGCGTCATCATCCCCGTACAGTGCGAGTATTTCGCTCTGGAGGGGCTGGGCAAGCTGCTCAACACCATCAAGATGACCAAAGAGAGGCTGAACCGCTCGCTGGAGATCGAGGGCTTCCTGTTCACCATGTACGACTCGCGCCTGAAGCTGGCCAACCAGGTGGTGGAAGAGGTGCGGCGCCATTTCGGGCCGCTGGTGTTCCAGACCATCATTCAGCGCAACACCCGCCTGAGCGAGGCGCCCAGCTTCGGCAAACCCGCCCTGCTGTACGACGCCTCGTCGAACGGCAGCGTCAACTACCTCAACCTGGCGAAAGAGTTCCTGGGCAAAAATGCCCACATGGTGTGATCCTGGTTGCGTTCATGGGGCATTGCCGGGAGACGGAGGTCTCCGATGCATGGAAAAGCCGTTGACTCTCAAGGCAGAAGTAGAATCGCGTAAGAAATAATAAAGAAGAAATATGTCCGACAATAAGAAGAACAAGGGTCTGGGCCGCGGCCTGGAGGCGATTTTCGAGATCGAGAACCTGTCGTATCCGCAGAAGCCCAAAAAGAGCTCGCTGATGGAGGAGCTGCCGGTGGAGGCGGTGAAGCCGAACCCCAACCAGCCGCGCCGCAGTTTCGATGAGGAAGCCCTTCGTGAGTTATCCGATTCGATCCGGTACCTGGGGGTGATACAGCCCATTACGGTGAAAAAGGAGGGCGAGGACAATTACCTCATCATCAGCGGCGAACGGCGTTATCGCGCCTGCATGATGGCCGGGCTGACCCACATTCCGGCCTACATCCGCCAGGCCGATGACCAGACGCTGTTGGAGATGGCCCTGGTCGAGAACATCCAGCGGCAAGACCTCAACGCCATCGACATCGCGCTGTCGTTGCAGCAATTGGTTGACGAGTGCGCCATCACGCAGGAGACGCTGGCCGAAAGGGTGGGGAAGAAGCGTTCGACGGTGACCAACTACCTGCGCCTGTTGAAGTTGCCGGCCGAGATACAGCTGGCCGTCAGGGAAGAGCTGATTTCGATGGGGCATGCCCGTGCGTTGATCAGCATCGAAAACGCGAAAAAGCAGCTGGCGTTGCTGAAAAAGACGATCAAGAACGCCCTGTCGGTGCGTCAGGTCGAGGAGATGGCCAAACACGAGGCCGAAGGGAGCAAGGTGAAAAAAGCACCCGCCCACGACGAGGAGTACCCCGAAAGCTACACTCGCCTGGTCGAAAACCTCGAACGCCTGTTCTCGCAGGAGATCAGCATCAAGAAAAACAGCCGGGGCGAGGGTAAGATCGTTATCGGATTCACCTCGGACGACCAGATCGAGGCGATGCTCCGCACATTCGAAAAGATAAAGTAATCCGGACGGACGGTTATGTTGAAAAAGATCTGCTTCTCCTGTTTGGTACTGGTTCTGACCTGCTTCGCCGCCCGGGCGCACGAGGTTCCGGCAGGCGATACGCTAGTGGTTGCAGGCGGGCTGGTGGTCGAGGCCGATTCGATTATCACGGCCCAATCCGCGCCGGAGCAGCTGACCGAACAACAGGCCAGGGAGTTGGAGAATTACCGTGTCCGGCGGTTGGAGTTGCTGTATCAGAAAGATACCCTGAGCGAAGAGCGCAAAGACACGCTGTCGATCTCGCGCATGGCGCTGCTGTCGTTGCCCCTGCCCGGTTTCAGCCAGATATACAACAAGCAGTACTGGAAACTGCCGGTGCTTTACGGGGCGGTCGGGGGATTGACCTACCTGGGCATCGATGCCCGCAAGAGCTACAACGACTATACCCGGCAATACGACGACGCCCGCGATGCCGGGGCCGGCGACAGCGAACTGGAGGCGCTGGACAAAAAGAGAAAGAGCTATCGTTCGCAAAGCACGCTCTATTACGTCGGGGCGGGCATCACCTACCTTTACTTTGTCGGCGACGGCGTGTTCAACTATCCCTATTCGGTGAAGCCGGCCAAACGCGCCACCACGCTGTCGATGCTGTGTCCGGGGGCGGGGCAGGTGTACAACGGCGCCTACTGGAAAGTGCCGATCGTGTATGGCGGATTTGCGTTGATGGGCTTCATCATCGACTGGAACAACCGCGGATACCAGCGTTACCGCACGGCCTACCGGTTGCTGACGGACGACGATCCCGAAACGGTCGACGAGTTCGGCGGACGCTACTCGGCCGATGTGCTGCGCAACACCCGCAACGCATTCCGCCGCAACCGCGACCTGAGCATCATCGTCACGGCCGGATGGTACGTTTTGCAGGTGATCGATGCCCACGTCGACTCGTACCTGCGCACGTTCGACGTCAGCGACGACCTGACCATGAGGGTCGAACCCTATATGTTCAACACCAACACCCTGACAGCCGGCAGCAAACCGGGCTTCGGGTTGAATGTGAGCCTGAGTTTCTGATGGCGGACGGACGCTTTCCGGAAAAAAGTCCCGATCCGCGGCGTTTGTGGGGTGTGAAACAATTTCGGTTAACAAATAGAGCCTGAGGCTCGGTTAAATAATACCATGAAAAAAACGCTTTTATCGATTGTCGCGGCCCTTGCGGCGCTGCCTGCGCTGGCACAGGAGGGGCCGCTGTATACTTATCAGGAGAACATCAAACACCCGGCGGTTCGCTACGACTCGCTGCTGGCGGTGTGGAACCGCGAGAAGATCGATATCTCGCAGGATCTCTTTTTCCGCGAGTTCATCAACATCGACGTGACGGCGGGCTATAACGATCCCAACAACATTCCCGATTCGGTGTACGAAGAGCGATTCCGGATGATGATGACTCCGTTGAATATGCCTTACAACGATCTGGTTAAGCCGTACATCATCCGGTATACTTCGACCAGCAAAGGGATGGTGTCGCGGATTCTGGGCCAGGCGCAGTATTACATGCCCTATTTCGAGGCCGAACTGGCCCGTCAGGGGATGCCGCTGGAACTGAAGATATTGCCGCTGATCGAGTCGGCGCTCGTTCCCACAGCCATTTCGCGCGCCGGTGCCGGGGGGCTGTGGCAGTTCATGCCTGCCACCGGACGGGCGTTCGGGTTGGAGATCACCTCGTTCGAGGATGACCGGTTCGACGTGCAGCTGGCTACCGAGGCTGCCTGCAAATACCTCAAACGGCTCTACGGCATGTTCGACGACTGGACGCTGGCGCTGGCCGCCTATAACTGTGGCGAGGGCAATGTGGCCAAGGCATTGGTGCGCGCGGGCGACAAAGCCAAGACCTTCTGGGATATCTATCCTTACCTGCCGGCCGAAACACGCGGCTATGTGCCCGGGTTCATCGGTATGAGTTATGCTTATATGTATCATAAGGCACATAATATCAATCCGATAACGCCTTCGATGCCGTTGGCTGTCGATACAGTGATGGTCAGCCGGTTCATGCATTTCGGGCAGGTCTCTTCAACCCTGGGCATTCCGGTCGAGGTGATCCGTGAGCTGAACCCCCAGTACCTGCTCGACATTGTGCCGGTGATCGATCCGGCGAAGCCCCGCAAGCTGGTGCTGCCGCAGGCCGAGGTGGTCTCTTTTGTGCGCTGCGAAAACGATATTTACTGCAAAGACACGGTGTACCTGGCCAAATACCTCTCGCCCGACGGATCGGGCAAGATCAACCTCGAAGCCACCGCGGCCGCCGTGACTTCCACCGCTTCGAAGACCCACAAGATCAAATCGGGCGACACCCTCGGGGGGATCGCCGCCAAATACGGCACCACGGTCAAACGCCTGGCGGCGCTCAATGGGATCAGTAATCCGGACAGGTATGTGCTGCGAATCGGCAAAACATTAAAAGTCAATTAATCTTTGAGGTATGAAAAAGTGGATGCTTTTTGTCGCGGCGTGTGTGGCGGCTGTTGCCGTACATGCCCGGTGGGTTCCGGCGGAGTGGCCGGTGTTGAAAACCTACGACAAAGACCACCTGTATAATATCTCGATGCCGGTGGGCGGCATCGGCACGGGAACGGTCGGCCTGGGAGGGCGCGGCGAGTTGCGCGACTGGCAGATCATGAACAAGCCCGCTATCGGTTACAGTACCGTCACCGAGGGCAACGATGCTCCGTTTTTCGCCATTTGGGTGAAGCCGCAGGAGGGCGATGCCAAGACCCGGGCGCTGATCGGCCCGCTCGATGCCAAAGAATACCAGCATTATGAGGGGCGTCCGGTGAACCATCACGGGCTGCCGCGCTTTGCCGGGGCCTCGTTCGGGGCGGCTTATCCGTTCGGACAGGTGACGCTTACCGACAGCGAAATGCCGGTGAAGGTGCGCATCAAGGCGTTCAATCCGCTGGTTCCGGGCGATGCCGATGCGAGCGGAATTCCCATTGCGGTGCTGACCTACGAGGTGGAAAACACCTCCGGCGAAGCGGTCGACGTGTCGGTGTGCGGCAACATGCGCAACTTTGTGGGGCGCGACGGCAGCAGGTTCGCAACCAGTTGGAAGGGCGACTATATTCCGCAGGGAGCTAAGGGCAATGTGAACGAATACCGTCCGGGCGACGGATTTTCGGGTATATACATGTACTCCGCCGAGGTCGATTCGACCGATGCGGCCTGGGGGACGATCGCCCTGACCACCAACGCATCGCAGGGGATTTCGTACCGCCGCTCGTCGACGCCCAACTCGTGGTCGAACGCCATGCTCGATTTCTGGGACGATTTCAGCGCGGACGGCGTGTTGACCGATAAAGAGAAGTTGTACGAGGACGACCCGATGGCGTCACTGGCGGTCAAACAATCGATTGCGCCGGGAGAGAAAAAATGCTTCACGTTCTTTATTACCTGGAACTTCCCCAACCGTCTGGGATGGGTGTCGTGGGAGAATCCGAACCACAACAAGACCGTTTTCGGAAACTATTACAGCACGAAATACGCCGATGCATGGGACGTTGCGGAGAAGACCCTTCCGGAACTTCCCCGGCTTGAGCGCCAGACCCTTGATTTTGTAAACGCGGTGGTGGACAGCGACCTGCCGCCGGAGGTGCGCCAGGCGGCCCTGTTCAATCTGGCGGTGCTGCATTCGCAGACCGTGTTCCGCCTGCCGTCGGGCCATATGATGGGTTGGGAGGGGATCATGGATTTCACCGGGTCGTGCTTCGGCAGCTGCACCCATGTGTGGAACTACGAGCAGGCAACGGCGTTCCTGTTCGGCGAACTGGCCCGGTCGATGCGCGACGTGGAGTTCAATTACGCCCTGAACGACAAGGGGGCGATGGCTTTCCGGGCGAAACTGCCGCTGTCGTCCGCGGCGCCCGGCGATAAATTCAGCGAATGGGACGTGGCGGCCGACGGGCAGATGGGCGCCATCATGAAATTCTACCGCGACTGGCAGCTGAGCGGCGATAACGACTTTCTGTGCCGCAACTGGCCGCAGGTCAGGAGTGCGCTGGCGTTCGCCTGGACGGGCGGCTTGTGGGACATCGACAAAGACGGCGTGATGGAGGGGGTGCAGCACAACACGATGGATGTGTGTTACTACGGGCCCAATCCGCAGATGGGGGTGTGGTATCTGGGCGCCCTGAAGGCCGGCAGCGAGATGGCCGCCGCGATGAAGGACAGGGAGTTCAAAAAAACCTGCGACGAGTTGTTCGCCAAAGGCAGCCGATGGATCGACGCCAACCTGTTCAACGGCGAGTATTACGAACATAAGATCACCGACCCCGATACGTACGAATTCCTGACGGACGACTATGCTTCGGACGGTATGCCCCCGTACCAGTTGGGGCGTGGCTGTCTGGTCGACCAGCTGGTGGGGCAGTACATGGCTCACATCTGCGGGCTGGGCTATCTGGTGGATAAAAACCATGTGGCCACAACCTTGCAGAGCATTATGAGGTATAACTACCGGCCCGATTTTTCGGATCATTTCAACAATATGCGCTCGTATGCCCTGGGCAATGAGGCGGGGCTTCTGATGGCCAGTTGGCCGAACGGACGCATGAAAGTGCCTTTTCCCTATTTCCCGGAAGTGATGACCGGATTTGAATACAGCGCCGCCGTGGGGATGCTGTACGAGGGGCTGGAAGAAGACGGACTGACGTGCATCCGCGCCATCCGGGACCGCTTTGACGGCGATAAGCGCAATCCGTTCAGCGAGGCCGAGTGCGGACACTTTTACGCCCGCAGCATGGCCAGTTGGGCGTCGTTGGTGGCCATGACCGGATTCAACTATTCGGGCGTGGATAAGAGCATGGCGTTCACCTCGCGCCCCGGAAAATATTTCTGGAGCAACGGTTCGTCGTGGGGCGTGTGCGAGGTGACCGGCAGCCAAGTGTACCTGACCGTGCTGCACGGAAGCCTGGCCCTCGACAGCTTTACGGTGCAGGGGAGCAAACCGGCCCGATTGAAGAATTTCACGGTGCGCGAGGGCGAGACCCGTTTCGTGCAAAGTTATACCGACCCGCAGCTGGCCAACCTTGCCAAATAAAGGGTATAGCGCGGGTTCGCTCTGAACGAGAATCTTTTTTGATGGCCGGTTCGTTTTACTTCGTCTCGGAATGACACGTCCTGAAACCGGTTCCGCCAAATGAGGTGAGCGCCAACAAAAACTAAATTTTCCCAAATCATGACAATCGCCCTTCCCATTATCGCAGCCCCCGCCACGGCCGATGGGGGGGCGATTTCCGTTATACGGCTTAGCGGTCAGGGGTGTATTGCGCTGTGCGATACCCTGTTCCGTTCGCCGAGGGGAGTGTCGTTGGCCAAAAGCGGGGGAGAAAGGGTGTTTTTCGGCGGGATATACGACGGGAACGAAAAACTGGACGAGGTATTGGTGACGCTGTTTCGCGCACCCCATTCCTACACGGGGGAGGAGAGCGTCGAGGTTTCGTGCCATGGGTCGCGTTACATCGTGCGGTCGGTTCTGTCGCTGCTGGTGCGCCGCGGGTGCCGTGTGGCCTCGCCCGGAGAGTTCACCATGCGGGCGTTCCTGAACGGAAAGATCGATCTTGCGCAGGCCGAGGCCGTGGCCGACGTCATTGCCTCGGATAGCGCCACGTCGTTGCGCATGGCCATGAACCAGATGCGGGGCGGCTATTCGCACGAATTCCGGAGACTGCGTTCGGAGTTGCTGGACATTGCCTCGCTGTTGGAGCTGGAACTCGATTTTTCGGAAGAGGATGTCGAATTTGCCGACCGCAGCCGGATGGTGCGGCTGGTGTCGGAGGCGGGGGGCCGTATCGACGATCTGAAAAAATCGTTCTCACTCGGCAATGCCGTGAAAAACGGGGTGGGGGTGGCCATTGCCGGAGCTCCCAATGTGGGGAAATCGACGCTGCTCAACCGCATTTTCCGCGAAGAGAAGGCATTGGTGTCGGACATTGCTGGCACTACGCGCGATGTGATCGAGGACACGATCGACCTGGACGGGGTTTTGTATCGCTTCATCGACACGGCAGGCATCCGCCGCACCAACGATGTCCTGGAGGGAATGGGCATCGAGCGTTCGTTCGAGCGCATTGCATCGGCCATGATCGTGTTGTGTGTGGCCGACGCCCGCGATGCCGCTCCGGCGGTAATGACGCAGATGGAGGCGTTGAGGCTGCCGCCCGAAGTGTACTGTCTGGTGGTATTGAACAAAACCGACGCGGCCCTGCCCGAACACGTGTCGTCTGTTGTTTCGGCGTTGGCTTCGGCCGGCATCGATTCGGTTTCCATCTCGGCCAGGGAGGGCCGGGGGATGGACGCATTGTTTGCCGCCCTGGGCCGCCGCATCGACCTTTCGTGCATCGCCGGCAACGAGAGCGTGGTGTCGAACAGCCGCCATTACGAAGCCCTGCTGCATGCCTCCGAAGCGGTGGAGCGGGTGTTGTCGGGCCTGTCGTCCGGCCTCACTTCCGACCTTGTGGCCGGCGATCTGCGCGAGGTGATCTACCACCTGGGCGCCATCACCGGCGAAGTCACTTCCGACGAAATATTGGGGAATATCTTTTCCAGGTTCTGCATCGGCAAATAGTAGCTGGTTAAATTACATTCATTGACGATAAAAGGCGCTCGCATTGAGCGCCTTTCGTCGTTTTGCTTGCCGCTTGTCACGGATCGATCTTGCGGGCAAATCCGACCCTTATCCCTCCTTTCTTATCTTCTGATTATACTTCGAGTATGGCTGCCTTATATTATGCAGGCGTGGAATTCCGGCAGGAAGATGATGGTGGCGGAAGATGAAATAAAATGATATCGATTCGCGTTATTATGCGAGTCCTGTTCGATCTTACGGCAGCCTACAAGACAATGGCTGCAATAAAGTGTATCGAAATATATAAAAACAGGCATGAACAGTAGCAAGCAGATCGCAACTGCGGTCGTTAAATTTGCCGATTTGAAAATCGGAATTCTACTTGTGCGGCATAGAACGATCCCGAAGGGTTTTACTTATTTGAGACAATCCCTTGCACCCTGCCCGGAGTTCAGATATACCGCTACTGATACCCGAAAATCAATCGCTATTAATTATTAAAGGAAGATCCCAAAAATGACATGTGAAGATGGGTGCAAATTGCTGTATGCGGAAGAGCATCTTTCCTGCAGCAATTACGGCAGTGAAGAGAGTGCGCTGGTGAGAATTGTGGAGTACGCCAAAGGGGAGGTGAGAGACCGGTTGTTTCTCCAGTCCGGGATCGCATTTGTACTTAAAGGCAATGTTCAGGTAAGCGTAGATGGCATAAAAGATTATCCGATTGGCGAAGAGAAGATCGTCGTATCGCCCATGGGAACCCGGTTCCGGGTGGAGGCTATGGAAGATACAACGGTTTTGGTGTTTCATATGAAATACACCACGCAACTTTGCGAATCGTTCCGGTACGACACCCTGGCGCCCGATAAAGGCCGCGAACTGAAGGCGCTCAGTTTCAATCCGGCGATCCGTAATTTCATCGGCGACCTTATGGCGCGTATTAACGACGGCCTTACATGCAAGCATTATCTGGAACATAAATTATCGGAGCTTTTCTTCCTGTTCCGGGCATATTATACAAAAGAAGAGCTTGCGGCTTTCTTTTGCCGGCTTATGACCAGCGACCTTGCATTCCGGGAACTTGTCGTGCAGAAATATTCCAAGGCCAAATCGGTCAGGGAGCTGGCCGATATGACCCATTATTCCGAAACCGGATTCCACAAGCGTTTCAAAAAAGTATTCGGGGAGTCGCCTTCGGATTGGCTTAACAGGGAAAAGGCCAACGTGCTGCGGCGTGAACTTATGCATACCCAAACCCCGTTGAAGATTGTAAGCGACAAATTCGACTTCTCCTCTGTTTCGCACCTGAATAAATTCTGCAAAAAACACCTCGGGGCGACTCCGTTGCAGGTACGGAATGGTAAAAGATAGCACAAAGCCGCAAGGTTTATTGAAATGTACAATGACAGTGCAAAAATGTGAAAAATAAGGGGTAAAATAGGCCGTTATATTTGCGACGTTAAAAAAAACCGGATGATCTTCCATACAAACAACAGGTCGTCCTTAAACTAAAAAACAAATTAACGAGCAAATGAAAACAACAAAAATCTTAACATGTTTGGCCGCGGCTTCCCTTATTTTCGCAAGTTGCAGCAAAGAAAATTCCGACCAGTCTGCAATCGCAGGCAATAAACCTACCTACGTGCAGGTGAATGTGTCCTATCCGCAGACTTCCGTAAGCCGCGCGATCAACGATCCGACCGCAACGGCTGCCGAAGTAAGACTCAACACCGTGGACGTCTTTATTTTCGACGCCGCCAGCAACGTGCTGGTAAAACGCCAGCAACTCTCTTCATCCGATTTCAACCCCATCGCTCCCGGCACCGGCAAAAACGACCTCTATTCCGCCATTACCAAGGTCGCCACTACGACAGGCGCCAAGAAGATCTATGTGGGCCTCAACCTGCCGGCTTCGTTTCCCAACGTTACCTCGGTCGGGGAATTGAAAGCCAGATGGGCGACCACGGTGAGTGACCTTGCAACGGCCAGCGGCATTGCGATGTTCTCTTCTGCCGAGATCAGCAAGACCCTGGTGGAGACGACCGATGCCTCGTATAACGTCAACAACGTGTTTACCGTTCAGGTGGAACGCATGGTTGCCAAAGTGGCTGTGGAGGACGGCGGAATCGCCACCACGGTAGCCGGCGGTGTGGTTTCGGATATCCAATTCGCTATCCATACGTCCAACAAAGCGCTCTTCCCGCTGAAGAATGTGGCGGGTGGCGTTGTTAAAGACCCGAACTGGGCATTGGGGAGCTATGTGCCGACCGACTTCGAGAACCTTGGCGATTACACTCCCATCAACACTGCCGGTACGTCGGGTGTAAATGGTGCGACGGCCAACCTGCTGACGGCCAAGTATGCGCCCGAGAACACCAGCCAGAGCCATCTGCAAAAGGAAACCACTTACGCGTCGATCCGCACCAAGTTCGTTCCCGATCAGTTCTCTGACGCCGGCGGGGTTTCCAAAGGAAGCAACGTGGGCCAGCCTGCCAAAACGTTCTGGATTGTGACCGATATCGACGGCATCCGCAAATTTTTCGATGTCCAGGCCGATGCGCAAACCTATGCCACGAACAACGGAGGAACCGTAAGCGCGCCTTACACCAACGGCTACTGCTACTACCAGGCATATCTCAATCCGCAGAACGGTTACAACACCATCCGCAACGACTTCTACCATGTCGTGATTACGAAAATCAACGGCCCGGGTAAGCCCGATCCCGATCCGAAGGATCCGGAACTGCCCGTGGAGACTCCTACCGATATCACCGTCAGCGTGGAAATTATCGCATGGACCTACGTAACTGACAATTACGAACTCAATTAACACAAAACCAACGCGATGCAGGGAGGATCCCGATTTACGGAGTTTACCCGCAAAATTGCCGGGGTCTCCCTGCGTCGTTTTTAAATTTCTCAACCATTTAGAACGGAATAACTGATGAAAACCGTTAAGATATCGGGTATACCGGGAGCATTGATCATGTGTCTGCTTTCCGTGGTTTCGTGCATCAGGGAAGAGATAAGCACCTGCCCTAAGGATGCATCCCGCCTGCAATTCAGATTTTCGTACCAGGATACGCGCGCACTGCAGGAGGGCGAACTCAAGGTGGCCAATATCTATGTGTTCGACCGCAACGACCGTTTCGTTGCCCAGCAGGAAATCGCAAATCCGGTTATCGGCGCCGTTTACGCCGCCGATTTCAAACTCGATCCGGGCAACTATAGTTTCGCGGTATGGGTCAATCGGGTCGATCCTTATTCGATCGCTCCGAATCCGGGCGAATTCCCCTTCATGCGCCCTGCGAAACGGGAAGCCGAGATGCGCCTTAATTTATCCGAAGACCGGTGTGTCCGGTCTATAATCCCGACACAACTTTACGGATCGCTGGACTTTGAATCGATACCCGACGAAGGCGACCGGCTATTAACGATTCCTTTGGTGGAAAATACCAATATAATCAACCTGACGGTTCGCGGACTGGCCAGAACCGCACACGTTTACACTTGCACCATCACCGATGATAACGGGAACTATTACTTTGACAATTCGTTCGCTCCCTGCGGGGAGTTCCAGTATACCACTCCGGCCCACTTCGACTCCTCCGACGCGTTGAAGAGCTCTCTGACCGTCCTGCGCCTGGCGGAAACCCATCACCCGAAACTGGCGCTGCGCGATCTGACCGCCGGAGAGACGGTCTATCCTTACCATCCATGGCAGACGGACGACCTGATAGGGATGATATTGAAAGCCTACGCCAACGGGCCACGGATAGACTTTGACAGAACGCACGTTTACGATATCATTATTTCTTTCGATACGAATATGGACGTAACGGTCACCATCAACGGATGGGAACTGACACGGGACGAGCAGGAGCTATAAAATGAACAGAGTCATGAAACGATCATATATATATGTATTGCCCATTCTGCTTCTGGCACTTTCGGGTTGTATAAAAGAGGGTCTGACGGAATATACGGACACTGTGCCTGACGGAGCGATGGTCGATATGAAATTTTCGCTGGTGCTGCCATCCGGGAATGACTATCCCGCCTCACGCGCCCTGAACGAATTCCAGGAACAGGAACTTCGGCGGCTCGACCTGCTGGCTTTCAGGATCGACGGTGCGCAGGAGAAGTTCGCATACCACTCTTCTCTCGGAGAATTCGTGTCCTATCAGGAGCGCGTTGTCTTCAATGTCAGGGTACTTAAAGGCGGGGACGTAAGTTACCGTTTTGTGCTGCTTTTCAACCTGGACGATGCGCAGGGACGCGCCCTGGACGGTGTGATCCCCGGAACCCCCAAGGGCGACGTGCTCCGGGGAATACAAGTCCGTCAAACAGGCAAATGGCCTTCGGACGGATCGAGGTTGCTGCCGATGTGGGGACAAAGCGAACCCGTCGTGGTCGACAACGCGCGGGTGGCGGCCGGCATCAGCGGCATCAAACTGGCCCGGATGATGGCCCGTATCGATGTGGCGGTTGCCACTCCCGAAGCGAGAAGCGATTTTAAACTCCGGTCGGTGTATCTCTACAACGCCAGCCACAATGGCACGGTCGCTCCTTTTGCGCAGAACTGGGATCAGGTCGGCAATGTGGTCACTGCGCCGAGCCTTCCTGCCGATCCGGAGAAGGAGCTCGGCCCGCTTCTCTACACCGAAGCCTCGTCCACCAACGAAGAGTTTAAAAAGGTGATCTATACGTTCGAGGCGGCTGCCCGGCAAGGGCAACCTCTGGAAACCCCGTGTATCGTCGTGGGGGGATTTTACGGTTCGGAAACGCAATTGACCTATTACCGGATCGATTTCCTGGGAGCCGACAGGAAAACTTACCTCGACCTGCTGCGCAATCATTGTTATACGGCGAATATTACCAAGGTGCTGGCTCATGGCTATGATACCCCGGACGATGCGTTCAATGGAAGCGTCCGGATGATCGCCGATGTGATTCCCTGGAACGAGGCGCCGCAGACGACCATTTTCGACCGGCAATACAAGCTGGCCCTCAGCCGCGACAAAATAAGCGCGGGCAAGGAGGCTTTCTCGACGAGCATGACCCTGACGACCGATTACACGGGGGCGGATACCGGCCTGCCTGCGGGCGTCTTTGTCGGCCCGGTCGTTTATACCTCCGGTGCAGGCGGTTGGCTTGCTGTTTCGAACAATACTGGATCGGACGGCTCGCTGACGCGCAGCATACAGATTGTGGGCAGCAACAATGCCACCGGCATCGACCGCACGGCCCAATTTACGGTGACAGCCGGCAATCTGCACTATGTCGTCAAAGTCAGTCAGAGCAGGAACCCCTGGCTTATCTACAGTTGGGCTTCGATCTACATAATGAATGGGGATAGTGATTATGTGGGGGTCAGCTCGAACTTTGACTGGACCGTGGAGGTCAAACCGGGAACGAACGTCCAGGAAGGACTGACCGGCTTGTGTAAGACCTACGGAGGTCGCGCTCAGAATGAACGGGTGTATTTCACCACATACGACGACTGGAACGATATGCTGGCGGGCAATCCCAAAAAAACCGCCGACACCGCCGTGCTGACCTTCAGGGATGCTGCGGGCGTCTGTCCCGACATCGATGTGAAGATATGGCTTGCATCGGGCGTGCTCGAAGGAGTGTCGAACTGTTACATAAAAGCCCCCGGCACTTACCCGATCCTGATCCCGGTTTCGCGGGCGAACGAACGGTCGGTTACCGGTACGGCTTCCCTCGGGCAGCAGATAGGTTCGAACGACCTGCTCGGCGCCAGCTTCGTCTGGACCGATTCGCCTTCCGGCCTTTCGCCGCAGGGTGCGGTACGCTCGGTGATTCCTGCGGGCGACGGCAGCGCCGGATACCTGCTTGTCCGCC
>JAVBRA010000004.1:0-13667 GCA_031548435.1 Rikenellaceae bacterium | reverse complement strand
GTTACATACGCGTTACGCACCCGTTTGCCGGTCGCCGCCAGAGTATTGCTACTCCGCGATGCCCCTCGACTTGCATGTGTTAGGCCTGCCGCTAGCGTTCATCCTGAGCCAGGATCAAACTCTCCATAGTATTAAAATTATAAAACTTCAGAGTCCTGACTGCTTATTTCCTATTTAAAGGAATTGACAAATACTACATTATTTCTTATCTACTCTTCCAGTAATTCAAAGAACTTATGCCGTAGCCTCATGCGGTCGCCGCTTAGGCTACTGGTCTTCCAATGGCCGCTTTTTTGAGCAAAAGCGAGTGCAAATATAATTCGTTTTTCAGATACCATCCAAATATTCGCCCGACAATTTTTCGAAATTTGCGAACATTTTTCGACCGCCGCTGAATTTCAAACTGTTACATCCTAATACGACACGGCGAATATCACCCGGCGCGACGAGGGTTTTCCGGAATAAACGCATACTCCGGCTTCCTCGGGCGCATCGACGGGGATGCAGCGGATCGTGGCCTTGGTCTCTTCCTTGATCTTCTGTTCGGTCTCTGCGGTTCCGTCCCAGTGAGCGAGAATAAACCCGCCTTTGTCGGCCAGCACGCGCTTGAACTCGTCGTAGGTATCAACCCGGGTGGTCATCGACTCGCGGAAATCGTACGCCTTTTTGAAGATGTTGTCCTGGATGTCGGCCAGGAGTTTCTCGATATACGCATCGATCCCTTCGGCCGGCACCACCTCTTTGGCAAGCGTGTCGCGGCGGGCCAGTTCAACCGTGCCGTTCTCCATGTCGCGCGGCCCGATGGCCATGCGCACGGGCACCCCCTTGAGTTCGTACTCGGCGAACTTGAACCCCGAACGCACATTGTCGCGGTCGTCGATTTTCACGGAGATGCCCTTCGCTTTGAGCCTGGCTGCAATGGCCTCCATGTGTTCGACGATTTTCTTCAAGTCTTCTTCCCCTTTATATATAGGCACCATCACCACCTGGATGGGTGCCAGAAGCGGCGGCAACACCAGCCCGTTGTTGTCGGAGTGGGCCATGATCAGCGCCCCGATCAGGCGGGTCGAAACCCCCCACGAGGTAGCCCACACGTATTCCTGCTTGCCTTCTTTGTTGGTAAACTGCACGTCGAACGCCTTGGCGAAATTCTGCCCCAAAAAATGCGACGTCCCCGACTGGAGCGCCTTGCCGTCGGACATCATCGACTCGATGGTCAGGGTGTCGACCGCACCGGCGAACCGCTCGCTGTCGGACTTGTGCCCTATGATGACGGGCAGCGCCATCCACCCCTGGGCGAAATCGGCATACACCCGGATCATTTTCTGTGTTTCCTCGATCGCCTCTTCCCTGGTGGCATGGGCGGTGTGCCCCTCCTGCCACAGGAATTCCGCCGTACGCAGGAACAGGCGCGTGCGCATTTCCCACCGCACCACGTTGGCCCACTGGTTGCACAGGATGGGCAGGTCGCGGTACGACTGGATCCAGCCTTTATACGTGTTCCATATGATGGTTTCCGAGGTGGGCCTTACGATCAGCTCCTCTTCGAGCCGGGCGTCGGGATCGACCACAACGCCCTTGCCATCGGGATCGTTTTTGAGCCGGTAATGCGTCACTACGGCGCACTCCTTGGCAAATCCGTCGACGTGGCTGGCCTCTTTGCTGAAAAATGACTTCGGGATGAACAGCGGGAAATAGGCGTTCTGGTGTCCCGTATCCTTGAACATTTTGTCGAGTTGCGCCTGCATTTTCTCCCAGATCGCGTAGCCGTACGGCTTGATCACCATACATCCTCTGACGGAGGAGTACTCGGCCATTCCGGCCTTGACAACCAGATCGTTGTACCACTGCGAATAGTTTTCGTCCTTGTTTGTAAGGTCTTTCAGCTCTTTTGCCATGTCGATCGAATTTTAAAATCCGGCGCACCCGGGGCGCCTTCTCGTTAAAGGTGAGGCGCAAAGATAATCAAACCCATTGAAACATCCGAAAAAGTCATTTTAATAATCGATCCCTTCCCGGGAATCGCCTTAAGTTTACGTTGATCGTGCCGCAGGAGAGATCATCGCTCGATCAATTTTCATTTTGATACGAAAAAAATCGCATGTTTACACACAACATATTATTATTGCACTGACAACTGCATTCAATTGATCAATTTCTAAGCATTAAAAATTCAATCTTGTGAAAAGACGTTTTTTAATAACTGCAACGTTTGCGTTATGCGCCGTTGCTTGCGTTATGTACAGCAAAGCCAACAACAAAGGGGCAGTCGCCCTCAACTCTTTCGCGAAGATTGATGTGGAAGCCATTTCACAAACAGAAGAACCCAGCGGGGTGAATATAATCTGCCGATGTGCTGGATTTTTGGGAAATAACCTGTGTCTGGCGACCAACTCTAAGGCAATCTGCGCCCAAAGCAATGGGGGGAACATAAATTGTCAGAGCTATAATTCAAACTGTTAATCACAATAAACGCGGGGAATGAATGTTCCCCGCGTTTTCCAAATCTTCTGACAAATGAAAAAAATAATCCTCGCAGGAATCTGCATCGCCGTGGTGTCGTGCGGAAAAAAAACCAAAACAACATCTGCGAACAAAAGCGTCCGTGACATAAAATACGAAACAATCGATCTGGACTCCGTATCAGTGGCCCTCGACAACTCCTCGTACGACGGATATTCATGGGTCAGTGACGGAAACCTTTATTTTTTCGATAAATTTTTCTGTTACGCATACAAGATCTCACCCGACGGCAAAACCGAAGGCCGCTGGCTCGGGTCAGGCAGGGCGGGAAATGAGGTGCCGATCAAAAGCCCGTTGGCCATCGCCGCAAAAAACGACCAGATCCTTATCATGGGCGGAACCAACGACGGATATCTGTTCAATAACTGGGAGGGGATGAAAACCATCGGCATCAAACTGTCCGAGTCCAACACCTCGCCCAACGACTCCCGGACTTATACGTTATATGTTCCGGAGTTTATCCTCAAAATGCATAAGGATAAGTTCTACTATAACACCTACGCGGAACAGGAAGGCTTCAACCCGGCCGAACACAGCAAAACGTATTTCAGAGACGCCCGTCCGATCATGGAGGTCGATATGAAAAGCGGCATAGCGACTCCCGTCGGGAAGTACTCAAAATATTACGAGGACAATCATGCGAAGGTAAAGCACCTGTTCGGCGTTTATTACGATATCGACAACAAGGGGAACTTTCATGTCTCTTATCAGGCCGACTCGTTGATTTATGTCTATGACAAAGAGTTCAATCTTTTGAGGTCATACGGGTTTCAGGGGGCCGGCATGAACGTTGACTATAAAACATCGCTGCCGAACTGGGACGACTATAATCTGGCATACATGGAAGACGTCGAAAACAAGGGATATTATTATTGGATCAAAAACATCGAAGAAACCGGCCTGTTATTCAGAAGCTACCGGAAAGGGAGCCACTCGGGGCACGACGGGCTTCAAATATATAAAGACGGGGCCCTGATCGGAGACGTTGCGATTCCGAAACAGTTCAAAGTGATCGGTTACGCCGAACCGTACTATATCGGCCAGATTGTCGGGGATATGGATAACCTCACGATGCATTTTTACCGGTTCAAATTGCCATGATGTCCAACGAGAGACAGACCTGAGAACACATAAGGTCGGGTTTTCCCCCGGCCTTATTTGATAACATACTCCGAAAAACAGAAATAGGCGACGGCCCAAAGGATATACCGGACGGTTTTGCCGATGAACATGAACAGGGCCGTCTTTTTCGGATTGGTTTTGTAGAACCCCAGCGCCACGGCCATCACATCGCCCACAAAGGGCAGCCAGGTGAAGAACGCCAGGCCGCTGCCATATCGGTCGACCTTGGCCTTTTGCCGCTCAAGCTTCCCGCGGGAAACTTTCAGGTACTTTTCGATCCACTCCCACCTGCCGAGCCAGCCGAGCCCGTAGGAGGCGAGCCCGCCGAGCCAGTTGCCCGCTGCCGCAACGGCTACCGTGGCGTAAACGTCGCATCCGGCCGCAAGCATCCCGATCAGCAGCACATCCGAGCTGAACGGCAGGACAGTGGCGGCCAGGAACGCTCCAATAAACATCCCGGTGTAACCCAACCCCAACAACCATTCCATCGATCACTTTTGTTTCGATTGCTTTCGTTCCCGATTGAACTTTCTGATCCGTTTAACGGAACTGACAAAAGCCATCAGATAGATCAGGGCAAACCCTCCCGCGACAATTAGCGCGACTGCAAAACCTACATCATCCGTCATCGGAATTTATTTTTTTCGGTCGGAGCCGACACCCCGGGCCGAACACCCGAGCCATGCTATTTCAACAATCCAAGCAGGTTTCCCGCTTTGATCTCCGCCATCATATGGTGGATCTGCTCCCAGTGGCGGTCGTCCATTTTCGGCCCCACCACTTCGATCACCTTGCCCGAGAGCACCGCCCCAGCGCATCCGCACGCCTCGACACCCCAACCGTGGCACAAGCCGTACATGAACCCGGCGGCATACAGATCGCCCGCCCCGGTGGTGTCGATGGGAGTCGTCCCCAACGTGCCGATATGGCGCACAACGCCACCCTGCTTGATGTAAGAGCCTTTGCCCCCCACCTTGACCACCGCCGTTTCGCAGTATTCCGCAATCGCGTCCAACGCCCGCAACGGATCGCTTTCGCCCGTGAACGCGTGCGCCTCCTGCTCGTTGGCGAAGATGATGTCGATGTGTTCGCGGACAAGGTGCCGAAGCACCTCCAGATTCGCCTCTACCACGTTGTAGCTGGCGAAGTCATATGCCACCCGGATGTTCAGCTTGCGCGCCAGCTTCAGGATATGCTCCACCAGCGGCAGGTTGAAAATCAGATACCCCTCGATGTAAACATAGTCGTACCCTGCAAGCGTCTGCTCGGCGAGATCGTCGGCCGAGATCATCGGAGCCGACCCCAGGCAGGTAGCCATCGTCCGTTCGGAGTCGGGGCTGATCAGCACCACCGACACCCCCGAGCCGCCATCGCGACGGTTGAGCATCGGCTGCACGCCGCAATGCCGCATATCGCTATGATAAAACTCGCCGATGCGGTCGTCGCTGATGGTGCCCACGAAAGCCGCCTCCCCCTTGAGCCTGCCGATTCCGGTGATGGTATTCGAAGCCGATCCGCCGGCCGACATGGCCGCATCATACGCTGCAAAATGGTCGGCGAGCCGTTCCCGCATCGCCCGATCGATCATCTGCATACTTCCCTTGGGCAGTCCCAGTTCATCGAGCGCCGCATCCGATTCGAGACGGATCAATATATCGACCAGGGCGTTGCCCACCCCGATAATTTTCTTCATGCCGTTTTCAATTTAATGCACGCAAAGATAAGCATTCTGCCATTTCGAAACCTAAAACCCGGACAGGAGCGAAAGAAATATTTTGGAAACCGGAAATCAATGGTTATATTTGCACCGTTTTAACCGTTCGGGGTGTAGCTCAGCCCGGTTAGAGTACACGTCTGGGGGGCGTGTGGCCGCAAGTTCGAATCTTGTCACCCCGACCAATAGCAAAGGCTCGTAATCAATTGATTACGGGCCTTTTTGTTTGCAGGGTATTGGGGCTGAAAATGATTGTTTTCAGGACAATTTACGCAGGTTGTGTAAACCAGGGAGTAAACCGAAACCGCCATGAACACCACCTCCATCTCCGTCATCTGCTACCGGAGCAAAACCCTTGCAAATGGAGAGCATCCATTGATGTTGCGCATCACCAAAGACCGGAAAAGAACCCTGAAAAGCCTCGGAATATCCGTCCATCCCACCCACTGGGATTTCCTGAAAAGTAAACCAAAAACCAACTGCCCGAACAAAGATCTCATTCAACCGATCACATGGCGAACACAACCTCACTTTCCGGCACACGCAAGGGGTGTTTTGCAATTTGCAACCACTTCTGCACTTTGTCATCCACCCGGCATAAAAAAGCGGGGCTTGCCTGAGGCAAGCCCCGCCCGAATCATTTGCAGAACGCTATCGTCATTCTACCTCCGGTACAATGACTGCGAAAATCCATCTCGCCATTTCCGGTGCGTGAATGCCGGATTATTTCACTTTCTCAATGTCGTCGAGCACCCATGTTCCATTCACAGCGCCCTCTTCCGGGCCGTAGATACGGAACATCACGAAGAACGGCTTGCCTTCCGTCGTCGGAATCCAGTTGGACTCTTTTCCGGCGGGGGCTTTCGGGCCGAAATATACATCCACCGTACCGTCGGCATTCTTCACCAGATCCTGCTTATAGGAATCCAGGCCCACGATGGGCGTTTCACGGATAAAGGCTCCGGTGGCGGCGTCATAAACATCCACCGCCCAAAATTGTGTGGTGGGCACGTTGGCAGGCACATGCAAAGAGTACGAATTGCTGCCGTTGAGGCGTTCGCCCTCCTTGGTTTCATATGACTTGACATAGAGCTGGGGAGGAGGAGGAACAACCGGCCCGAACATGGCGAACCATGCGGCGGCACGGACATCCACGCGCAAATCTTTGCCCGGTTCGACAAACGTCACCTTCGTGCCTTCTGCCAACGGAATGTCGAGCAGAAAAGTCCAGCGGCGGCCCTCTTTAGGCCAGATGGGTGTGCCGTTGGTGGCATACCCTTCCATCATCCACTGGTGGGCCTCCTCGGCGGCTTTGTCGAGCAAGGCTTTGGTCGCTTCGTCAGGGCTGAACGTCAGATCTTTGCCGATGTTGAGGATGTATAGCTGGCCCATCATCGCCAGGTCGCGGTCGTGCACGGGCTCTTCGCCGATCATCCGGGCCATCGAGGCATAGAAATTGGCGTTGTATTCGGGAACGGCCTCAAAGGGTTTGTCCGCCACATCGATGAATTGGATGGGTTTGGGCGAAGCGGCGTCGGCCAACGGGTATATTTTCAGATTATGCAGGTATTCGAGGCCCTTCTTTACGTCTTCCGGACTCTGGGTCTTAATGATAATACGCAACAGGCTGTAATTATTGTAATTGGTCGATTGCACCGGCACATACCCGGCCGGGATTTTTCCCGTGTAGCCCGGAGGAAGCATCACGTATTTGGCTCCCTTGCCTTTGTCGTAGCCCGTGTTCCCGACATTGATCATCGGCTCGTTCCAGCAGTTGATCAGCGTTCCGTAAAGCGCCTGCTCAGTGGCTGCGGGAATATCCACAACCACCGGCCCATCTTTCAGATTGGTGAAAAATATCACATACGATGTCGAGTGGTTGGGTGTGGTGGTCTGGTTCATCCATGTGTTGGGATTCGACCAGAAAATGGCGTCGTTGTACTTCGCCCCGGCTTTGAAATAGGCCTGCCGCATATAGTCGACGTTGACCAGCGGCATCCCCCAGATGGCGCCTTCGACAGCGCGGGCGTACATGCGTTGGGATTTGATGTCGGCCGGTTGGGTGGCGGCTTTGTTTGCCTGATTGCGTTGCGGCCGGTCGCAGGCCGTAAATGCTACCGTCATTGCCATGAGCAGGAGGACGGCGATTCTGATGTTCGATCTCATAATCTAATGGTTTGTGTTTATAGTATTATTTCGTGATTGATTTAACACTTACAAATTTCATTCCATTTCAACAGAAAATCCAAACATCGACGTGGAAAAATGGCTAATCAGAGACCGTAAAAGCTATAGTTCAAATACTTGGAGTCAATATGCATGTCTATCTATAAGATTAGATGTACATACAAAACTGTGATCAATTCTCGCAATTTATCGCATCCTGATTACAGATTAATTCCGAAGAATGTGAAATGACCAGTTTCGAATCTTGGTTAATAAACAGACGTTTAAGGTATTATGCCAAACAAAGAAAAACGAGATGATTAGCTGCAATCATCTCGTTTTCGGCCACTTAAAAAAGTGATGTGATCCCGCTGGGGCTCGAACCCAGGACCCCAACATTAAAAGTGTTGTGCTCTACCAGCTGAGCTACGGAATCGGCGTTTAAAAAAGAGGTGGTCCCTCAGGGGCTCGAACCCTGGACCCCAACATTAAGAGTGTCGTGCTCTACCAGCTGAGCTAAGGAACCATTTTACTTTTAAACGTGGGGCAAAAGTAACTCAATTTTCGTAGTTTGCAAAAAAATGGATGAAAAAAATGAATCTTCGCCGACCCGCTCCTTTGCGAGGGATGTCGCAAGGTGTTTAAATTTTTGTACCTTTGTCGTTTAAACGACCGATACTTATGCAGTGTAAAAATAACGGCAACGGGCGGGGATGTTGTTTTGCCCGCAATGGCGCGGGCGAGGCCGAGGCCCACTTGTCCAAAGGCGACTTTAAGCTCAGCAGCACCGACTGGCTCGAAGAGGTGCCGGGCGGCATCGCCGACAATCAGATATTCGAGGTGCGCTTCAAAAACACCCGCAAAGGGTTCTATGCCAATGTCAACGGCCTGTTGCTCAAAGAGGGCGACATCGTGGCGGTCGAGTCGTCGCCCGGGCACGACATCGGCATCGTCTCCCTGACCGGCGACCTGGTGGCCAGGCAGATGCGGCGCGTGGGGTTCCGGCCTGAAAAGTCGGAGTTCAGAAAAATCTACCGCAAGGCCAAGCCGTATGACATCGAGAAGTGGGAGGAGGCCATCGCCCTCGAACATTCGACCATGATTCACGCCCGGCAGATCGCCGAGGAACTGGGGCTCAATATGAAGATCGGCGACGTGGAGTACCAGGGCGACAAGATCAAAGCCATCTTCTACTACATCGCCGACGACCGGGTCGATTTCCGCGAACTGATCAAAATTCTGGCCGACACGTTCCATATCCGCATCGAGATGAAGCAGATCGGGGCGCGGCAGGAAGCCGGGCGCATCGGCGGCATCGGCATTTGCGGACGCGAGCTGTGCTGTTCGTCGTGGATATCGAGTTTCGTTTCGGTCACCACCAACTCGGCGCGCGTGCAGGAGATCCCGCTCAATCCGCAGAAGCTGGCCGGACAGTGCGGCAAACTCAAATGCTGCATGAACTACGAGATGGACAGCTACATCGACGCAAAAAAAGAGATTCCGCGCATCAACGCCCCGCTCGAAACCATCGACGGACAGTACTTCCTTTCCAAAACCGACATCCACAAGCGGCTGATGTGGTTCAGCACCGACCCCCACATGCCGGTGTCGCTGACGGCACTGTCGATCGAGCGTGTGAGGGCCATCCTGGCCAAAAACCGCAAGGGGATAAAGGTCGACCGGCTGGTCGACGAGAAGGAGATGGCTGCCGAACCCGCCGAGGCCGGGTTTATCAACGTGGTGGGCGAAGAGAGCATCACCCGCTTCGACCAGCCCGACCGCAAACGGGGCGGGCGCAACAACCGGGGCAGGGGCAACCGTCGCGGAGACAATTCGCAGGGAGAAAAAAACACGAAGCCCGAGGGGCGCGACAACACCCCCCGCCCCCAGGGTGAACGGGGCCCGCGTCCCGAAAGGCGCAACGGCGGCAATAATCCCCAGGGAGAAAGGGGGCCGCGTCCCGAAAAACGTACCGGCGAGGGGCGTGCACCGCAGGAAAAACCCGCCCAGGAGAAACGGAGCGGCACGCAGGGCAACCGCCGTCCGCCCCACCACCGCAAGCCCAACTCCGGCGGTAAGGATGGAAAATAGGCTGAGGACGGCTGCGGCGGGCCTGCTGCTTGCGGCCCTGTGCGTATCGTGCAGGCGGAGCGAAGCGACGTTTGGTTATTGCGATCTGCGGGGAGAGAGCGGGTGGTCGGCCGGGAATCCTGCCGTCATCGTGTACGACAATGCCGACACGTTGTCGCTTCGGCAAATCGAACTGTTCTTAAGACATAGCCGCGACATTGAAACCTCTCTGCTGCCGCTGGTGGTCAAGACCGTTTCGCCCGACTCGCTTTGCTGGCACGACACGGTTTACCTGGAGGTCAGGGATGCCGGGGGGCGCTTCAACGGCCGCCGCCGGGGAGACGGGTACGAATACACACAAGCCTACCGTAGCGACGCGCTGTTGTCCCGTCCGAGCAAATACACGTTCGTCGCTTGGCCCTGCGCCGA
Source organism: Rikenellaceae bacterium (assembly GCA_031548435.1). Taxonomy (GTDB): domain Bacteria; phylum Bacteroidota; class Bacteroidia; order Bacteroidales; family Rikenellaceae; genus JAVBRA01. The sequence goes on along the minus strand of JAVBRA010000004.1, from coordinate 3,643 downwards.
TGCCTCCGCCGACGGATTCAGGGGAGTGGGCGTCAAGTTGGATTGAACCCTGCTTCGAGCCGGCCGCCAAAATCTGAAAAAAATTCCCATGGGTAAGAATAAATTCAAACGCTTTCAGGAGAACCTCACTTTCGACTGCATGGTGCAACCGGCGTTCGACGAGATTTTTCAACAGGCCCACCGGCTGAAAGGCCGCTGGCGCGAACAGTTTTTCGGCAACGACAACCCCGTGGTGCTCGAACTGGGGTGCGGCCGCGGCGAATACACCGTTTCGCTGGCCAAGAAACATCCCGACATGAACTTCATCGGCATCGATATCAAGGGCGCACGCATGTGGCGCGGGGCGAAAACGGCCACCGAAAAGGGGATGAAAAACGCGGCGTTCCTGCGCACGCGCATCGAATTCATCGGATCGTTCTTCGGCCCGGGCGAGGTCGACCAGGTGTGGATCACATTCCCCGATCCGCAACTGAAAAAGGCCCGGGTGAAAAAACGCCTCACCTCGGCCGGATTCCTGAAAATGTACGCGGGGTTCCTCAAACCCGGGGGGATCGTCCACCTGAAGACCGATTGCCGCCATCTGCACGATTACACCCGGGCTGTGGTGGAGCGGAACGCGTTCCCGATGGCGGTGGCCAATGCCGATATTTACGGCACCGGCCTGGCCGACGAGCGGCTTTCGATCAAAACCACCTACGAGGCCAAGTTCCTGGCCCAGGGGGTTCCCATCACCTACCTGCAATTCACCCTTACGGACGCTCCCGTTTTCGAGGAGCCCGATTTCGAACCCGACCTGTTGCTCGGGCAGTAGCTTATGGGGTGGGATGTGATCGTGATCGGCGGGGGCGCCGCGGGCCTGATGGCGGCGGGAGTGGCCGCGCGCAACGGTCGCAAGACGCTGCTGCTGGAAAAAATGGAAAAACCCGCCCGCAAAGTGCGCATTACCGGCAAGGGGCGGTGCAACGTCACCAACACCAGGCCGCGCGGGGAGTTTTTCGACCACATCCATGTGAACCGGGAGTTTTTTGCTCCTTCGTTCGATCGTTTGTCCAATACCGATACCGTTTCGTTTTTTGAGAGCCTGGGCGTGCCGCTTGTCACCGAGCGGGGCGGGCGCGTGTTCCCGGCCAGCGGCAAGGCATGGGACGTGGCCGATGCGCTGGTAAGGTGGTGCACGGCCGCCGGGGCCACCATCGAATGCAACGCGCGCGTGGAACGGTTGGAAACGGCCGGAGGAGACATCACCGGTGTGTCGGTGGAGCGGAAAAACGGACGAAAGGAAACGATCACCGCCCCGAACGTGATTCTGGCCACCGGCGGGGCGTCGTACCCGCTCACGGGTTCCACCGGCGACGGTTACCGTCTGGCGTACGATGCCGGGCACGAAATAGAAGCCGTCAGGCCGTCGTTGGTCGCACTTGAGAGCCCGTTGGCCGCCTCGGGCCGGCTGAACGAGCTGAAGTTGCTGAACGTGAACGTGCGGCTGGAAGTGGACGGCGCACCGGTGGGCGAGGCATTCGGCGAGGTGGAGTTTATCTCCTCGACCGTGGCCGGGGCCGTGACGTTGCGCCTGAGCCGCCGGGCGGTCGACGCGCTGATCGACGGCAGAAAGACGGAGCTGGCGCTCGATCTGAAGCCGTCGTTGAGCGAAGAGAAACTGCGCAACCGCATTGCCCGCGAGTTGGAGTCCATGCCGTCGCAGAGTCCGGCCTCGTCGCTGATCCGCAAGCTGGTGCCGGCACCGCTGGTGGGCCCGGTGGCCGCTGCGGCTGCAATCGACTCTAAAACTGCGCTTGCAGACCGGGAGAAACTCATCGGCGCGTTGAAAAATTTCCGGATTCCCATATCGGACTACCGCCCGTTCGAAGAAGCGATCGTGACGGCGGGCGGGGTACGGTGCAGCGAGGTCGATCCGGCCACGTTGCAGTCGCGGATTGTCAGGGGGCTCTATTTTGCCGGCGAGGTGCTCGATCTCGACGCCGCCACAGGGGGATATAATCTGCAGATCGCGTTCTCTACCGGGGCGTTGGCCGGCGAACTTAAAGGGTAAAGCCGTGGCGGGATGGTCAAGATATCTGTGCAGTTTGCCGGGCATCCGTTATTACAGGGGCCACGGGGTGCATTCGCCGCTGGTGTACTCGCTTGTACGAGAGGTCTTTATGAAAAGAACGGAGATTCCACCCATCCCCGGGCTTGCCTCCCTGCTTGAGGAGTCCGGCTTCAATAAACGGACGGCCGCCACCATTGTACGCCTTTACAATCACCTGCAAATGAGTGGATTCTGCAAAGCCTCCGACGTTCCGGTTGCAAACCGCCTGACGGTCGTCGGAAAAAACACGCCGAGGCAATGGCTCGAAAGGCTCGGTGAAACGACTTCGAATGGTGTCGTTGTGGTTCCCATGCCTTCGGAGGCCGGGGCATTTCTCCGAAAACACCCGCGGCCCGGGCATTGCATGACGGTTGAACTGAGCCGTGCCCTGATCCTGTTGTTCAACGACGGGCACAAGGGGCGGCACTATAATTTTATTCCCTTATATTAAAAACGGATTTGTTTCGTTCATAAGATAAACCCACTCCGCAGCATCATGAAAATCTACACTAAAACCGGCGACAAAGGCACCACCTCGCTTATCGGCGGGCAGCGGGTGTCGAAGGCGCACGTGCGCATCGAGGCGTACGGCACGATCGACGAGCTGATGGCCCACATCGGCCTGCTGCACGAGTTGATGGAAAACGACGATGTGCGCCGGGAGCTGATCGCCATCGAGAACGACCTGATGACACTCTCGTCGTTGCTGGCCTCGGACGGCAGTTCAAAGAAACTCCCGCCGCTGAGCCCCGAACACGTCCGTACCCTGGAACGGCTCATCGACGCCCACTCCTCCGAAGTTCCGCCCGCCGATCGGTTTACCCTGCCGGTCGGAGACAAACGACTGTCGATGAGCCATATTTGCCGCACCGTCTGCCGCCGCGCCGAGCGCCGCGTGGTGGAGGTGATGCGGGAATCATCCGTTGACGAGAATATTCCGGAATACCTCAACCGCCTTTCCGACTATTTCTATCTGCTGGGAAGAAAAATGGCAAAAGATCTGCTTGTCAAGGAAATTTTTTGGGAACCCGGAAAATAATTTTAATTTTGCGGCTTTCCGGTCTTTTGGAAAGGTTATTAAGTTTAACTTAACACTTGATTATGTACTGGACATTGGAACTGGCGTCGAAACTCGAAGACGCACCCTGGCCTGCGACCAAGGAAGAACTGATCGACTATGCCATCCGCTCCGGGGCTCCGCTCGAAGTGATCGAGAACCTGCAGGAGATCGAAGACGAAGGCGAAATATACGACAGCATAGAAGATATCTGGCCGGAATATCCCAGCAAAGAGGATTTTCTGTTCAATGAGGACGAATACTAATGAAAAAGGCGCCGGAACCGGCGCCTTTTTCATATCTTCTTTTGATGTTTACTTTTTTGTTTACCTGGCTTTCGCCCATCCGAGTTGTCTGTATTCGGCATTCAGTCCGGGGAGGGCGGCCTGGGGGATGTAGGTGGTCAGGCCGCTGTGGCGGTCGATGGCGAAGCCGTTGTAGCCGGCCGATTGTGTCATAAACGTATCGGTGGCAGCCTTCCAGGGAACGCAGTTCGC
>JAVBRA010000001.1:0-64644 GCA_031548435.1 Rikenellaceae bacterium | reverse complement strand
GAATGAAGCCGCCCCGCAACTATTTCGGCAGGCAACCGCATCCGATCAGAAAACAAAATACCCCGCCACCCCTGACAGAATAATGATATAGATCGGGTTCACCTTCATAAAGGAGGCGATCAGCGCCAACCCGAAAATCACATACGATGCCACAGAGCCGAAGTTTTCCGGGGTCATCATCAACAGCACGGCGGCGGCGATCATGCCCGTCACCACCGGCTTGATGCCGTCGATGAGCGAATAAACATATTTGTTGTTTCCGTAACGCAGGTAGAGCCGCGTCAGCAACCCCATCAAAATGAAGGCGGGCAGGCTCACGGCCACCGTCGCCACGGCCGATCCCCATGCGCTTCCGGTCACCGTGTAGCCGATGTAGGTGGCCGAGTTGAGAGCAATGGGCCCGGGGGTCATCTGCGAAATGGCCACGATGTCGGCAAATTGGGAATCGGTAAGCCATGCGTGATTTTTCACCACCTCGCTCTGGATCAGCGACAGCATGGCATACCCGCCGCCGAAGCCGAACAGTCCGATCTTGAAAAAAGTATAGAACAACTTCAGAAAGATCATCGCGCCCGCCTCCTCTCTTTAACGATCAGGTAACAGAGGCTGGCAACCGCTCCGGCAATAATCAGGTACACGGGCGACACGTTGAGCCATCCCACCAGCGCCGCCACCGCGGCCGCGGCCGCCAGTTTGGGCCACTTCATGCCTTTGGAGAGCATATAGATCGGCGTCACGATCAGGGCCACCACCGCCGGGCGCATCCCTTTCAACACTTTTACCACGGCCGGATTGTCCTTGAATTGGGTGAACACGACGGCAATCGCCAGAATGGTGATGAACGGCGGGATGATCACCCCCAGCGACGTGGCCACAGAGCCCCTGGTTTTGTGCAGCTTGTTGCCCACAAACACGGCGATGTTCACGGCAATGGGCCCCGGCGACGACTGCGACAGGGCCACCGCGTCGATGAACTCGTCTTCGGTCAGCCAACCCCGTTTCTCCACCACCTCGCGCCGCATCAGGGGGATCATGGCAAATCCTCCGCCGAAAGTAAAACTCCCGATTTTGAAAAACGACCAGAACAGGCGGAGGTATTCTTTCATATATAATAAGGTCTATTCTTTGAAATACCGCTCCAGCAGCTCTTTCGCCGCCACAAACGAACTCATTTTATCGCCCGCCACCCGCTGCTCGTATTCGGGCAGCAGCGGCTCGATCCGCGGATCGCTGTAGAAACTGCTGCGCAACACTTCGTCGATGGTTTCGTACATGGCGCGGCGGGCCTGCCGATGGCGATTGGCAGAGAAATAGCCGTTCTGTCTGGTGAACTTCAAAAAATCTTCGACACCGCCCCAGATCTCCATCAGCCCCTCGCCCTTGAGCGACGAACAAGTGTACACCCGCGGACGCCAGCCCGATTCGGGCATCGGAAACAGGTTCATCGCATTGGTTATCTGCGCCTTAGTCATATTGGCGCTGTTGATATTCTCGCCGTCGGCCTTGGTGATGGCCACCATGTCGGTCATCTCCATGATACCGCGCTTGATGCCCTGTAGCTCGTCGCCCGCCCCCGAGATCTGAAGCATCAGAAAGATATCGACCATCGAATGGACGGTGGTTTCGGACTGCCCCACTCCCACCGTTTCGATGAATATGACGTCGAATCCGGCGGCCTCGCACAGAATCACGCTCTCGCGCGTTTTGCGCGCCACTCCTCCGAGCGAACCCGAAGAAGGCGAGGGCCTTACAAATACATCGGGATTGTGTACCAGGGTCTCCATGCGGGTTTTATCGCCCAGGATCGATCCCTTGCTGCGCTCGCTCGACGGATCGATGGCCAGCACGGCCAGTTTGTGCCCCAGCGCGACCACTTTGTTTCCGATGGCCTCGATAAAGGTCGACTTTCCGGCTCCCGGCACACCCGTTATTCCCACCCGCACCGACTTGCCGGCGTGGGGCAGGCACGCCTGGATGATCTGCTGGCTTTGGGCGTAATGCTCCGGCAGCAGGCTTTCCACCAGCGTGATAGCCTGTGAAAGGATAGCAATATCGCCGCGCAGAATGCCTTCGACATACTCGTTCGTGGTCATCACCCGCCGCTTCACCCGCCGGAAATGGGGATTGACAACAGGCGGCTGCTCGATGCCTTCGTTGACCTGCAGGGCGCTTTCCGAGAACGTTTCCTTATGGTGGTCTTCGTAATGTTCCATCGTCAAAACAGGGTTATTTCAGGCCAAAGTTAGCAAATTAAATCAGTGTCGACGGCATTATTTTTCGGCGATTCGCCACAATAATTCCTCAATAAGCCCTCGTGTTGATCATTTCGGCATTTCGACTGAAAAAACGGGCAATAGCCTCAAAAAAACTACCGTTTTATTACCATAACACTTCCATTTTTAAACCCAAAAAAAATATTTATGAAAACAACTATTCTATCATTGGCATTCATTGCCACGGCATTGTTTGCCGCAACCGGATGCTCGGACAACGGCGACGACAAGCCATCCGCAACCGAGCTGAGCCTCACGCCGAAAACCCTGAGTTTCGAAGCGGCGGGAGGCTCCCAGTCGTTTGCCATCACCTGCAACGGAAGTTGGACTATTTCCGGCACAACGGATTGGTGCACCATCGAAGGCAACAAAATGTCGGGCACCGGCAACCAATTCATCACCGTGGAAGTCGCCACCAATCCCGGTGCGAATATCCGCGACGCCACCATCAAAGTGACTTCGGGCGCAGTCACCCAAACGGTGGGCATCACCCAGGAAGCCGCGGAATTGAACGTTCAGGAAAGAATCGACCTTCCGGCCGAGGGAGGCACCGGGATCGTTAACATCGAATGCAACACCAGCTGGGAAATCACCGACTATCCCGAGTGGTGTACCGTAACTCCCCTCTCGGGCACGGGCGACGGGATGTTCGAGGTGACGGTTGCAGAAAACCTGTCGGTCGATCCCCTGTCGGACACCATCACCATAACGGCAGGAAATATCACTCAATACATTGAAGTGGTTCAGGCCGGCGCATTGCCCGAATTGACCGTCAGCGAAACGATCTCTTTCACGGCCGAGGGAGGCACCCAAAACCTTGAAATCACAACCAACACCGACTGGGAGATCACCGACTACCCCAGCTGGTGCACCATCACCACCCTCTCGGGCACAGGCGACGCCTCGGTCGAAGTGACAGTTGCGGAAAACACCTCGGAATCGCCCCAGACAGGCACCATCACCATAACCGCAGGGGAGCTCTCGGAAACAACCGATGTGGATCAGGCCGGTGCAACACCCGTAGATTGAGTTGGTTCCGAACCCATTTAATAAAATCAAAAACCGCCCCATACAAAGGCGGTTTTTGATTTTACAATCCGTTCCACAAGGGAATTATCGTTAGTTGCAGCGAACCGCTCCCAAACAAAAACTACAATCAGTACGCTTTGACAGCACACACCGTTCACAAGACGAAACCGGAGTTACGGCGAGGACAAGGGAAAGCATAGCGAACCACTGACACACCTCCGCGTCATCTTATAACACAAACAGGAGAACAGGGAATTTAAAGCATGCTGCGCAGCAAGAAGAGGCGTTACCGCACCTCGAAGTCGAGCAACAACCGGTCGCCCAGCCACCCCCGGAGCACATCGCCCGGATGCACGGGCCCTACCCCGGCCGGAGTGCCGGTGAATATCAGGTCGCCGATTTTCAGGGTCACGAATTGCGACACATAAGCAATGATCCGGTCCACACCGAAGATCATGTCCGACGTGTCGCCGTTTTGTACCGTTTCGCCGTTTTTTTCAAGGCGGAACTTCAGGCTTCCGACCTCGCCCGCCTCCTCTTTATTCACGAACACGGGGCTCACCGCCGCCGAATGGTCGAACGCCTTGGCCGCTTCCCACGGCAACCCTTTCTCAATACACAAGCGCTGGATGTCGCGGGCGGTAAAATCGACACCCAGCCCCACCTCGTCATAACAGCGCGGCGCGAATTTTTCCTCGACATGCTTCGCCACCCGGCCAATGCGCACCACCAGCTCCAGTTCGTAATGCAGGTCGTGGCTGAACCGGGGAATGTAAAACGGATCGTTATTGCGCAGCAGGGCCGTGTCGGGTTTCATAAAAAACACCGGATCGTCGGGAATCCGGTGCCCTAATTCTTTGATATGCTCGCGGTAGTTATGGCCTATGCAAATGATTTTCATCTCATTATATTATTAACACGATTCTCGGCCACCCGGTTCACGCCCCAAACTTCCCTAACGAAATCAAGGTACCCGATAGCAAGACACACCGTGTGTGTCAGAATTGCTCCAGGACTTTGATCCGTTTCTCGATCGGCGGATGGGTGGCGAACAGCGAGCTGAACCCGCCTGAGCGCTTCAGCGGATGCTCGATGAACAGTTGGGCCACATCCTGGCGCGAGACAGCCTCCACCCTCGAATCGCCCGAAATCTTACGCAAAGCGCTGGCCAACGCCAATGGATTGCGGGTCATTTCGGCCGACCCGGCATCGGCCAGGTATTCCCTCTTGCGCGAAATGGCAAAACGCATCAGCGACGAGAAAAGGTAGCCGATAAAGGCAACCAACGCCACCAGCAGCAACAATACGATCATGCCGCCTTTCTTATTTCCGCGGATATAACGGGTCATCATCAGGCTGATCTGGGCCACCATGGCGAAGATCCCCACAAACACGATCGACACGATCAGCAGCCGTACGTCGTGGTTGCGTATGTGCGACAGTTCGTGCGCGATCACCGCCTCCAACTCTTTGTCGTCGAGCTTGTCGATGATGCCGGTGGTCAGGGTCACGGTGTACGACTTTTTATTGATGCCGCTGGCAAACGCGTTGAGCGAGTCGTCGTCGATGACGTTCACCTTGGGCATGGGCATTCCCTGTGCCATGCACAGGTTTTCGACCAGGTTATAGACCCGTTTGTTTTCCGTCCGATCGAGCGGCCGTGCGTGCGTGGCCTTGCGGATGATGTAGGTATTCGACAGATAAGCAATGCCGAACCACACGGCCACAATGGCAATCACCCACGGCGCCGCCAGCAGGAATGCCGGGCCGATCACCTCCCATGCGGTGTAATTGCCGAAACTGTCAGGCCCCACCATGTAATAGAACGCCAGCAGGAACAGCATCACCATCGCCAGCACGATCATCGGAAAAAGAAAAAGAAGCATCACCGAACGCGCGTTGTTCCGGCTTTTCTGCGTTTGTATCCCTATGTATTGCATTATCCGTCAATATTTAACCGCCCCCGCAACATGCATGACAAGCGGGAGGAATGGAACTATTCTGTCATCAAAATACGTTAGAACTCGATTTTCGGGGCCTGTTCGTGTGCGGCGCGGGTTTCGCCCAGGTCGAACATCATCTCTTTGCGGAAACCGAACATTCCGGCAATGATGTTCGAGGGGAACACCTGCACCCGGTTGTTGAGTTCTTTTGTTGCCGAGTTGAAGTAGCGTCTTACCGAAGCCAGCTTGTTCTCCACGTCCGAGATCTCTTCCTGCAGTTGCAGGAAATTCTGATTTGCTTTCAGGTCGGGATAGGCTTCCAGCGTGATGCGCATTCCGGCCAGGGCCGAATTCAAGGCGTTTTCAGCCACGATCTTGTCGTCGATGCTCTTAGCCTGCACCGCGTTGTTGCGGGCGCTGATCACACGGTCGAGCGTCTCTTTTTCGTGGGCGGCATATCCTTTGACACTGCTCACCAGCTGAGGGATCAGGTCGTGGCGCTGCTTCAACTGCACGTCGATGTCGGCAAAGGCGTTCTCGCGGTTGTTGCGCAGCTTCACCAGCGAATTGTACGACGCGATGACGATGATAACCAGCAACAACACGATTCCAAGGGAAACAAATAAAGCGGTCATGATATTTTAAGTTTAAGTTAATATTCGCGGGGTAAATATAGTAATTATTGTCGAACGCGCCGTATGTTTTGGCATCGTAAGCACATTTATATTCTGAGATCCCGTCTCGAAACAGGTTTCGGATAACCGGAAAACCGGCGGCTCAACCGACGAACATTCCGAGACAAAATACTGCCCTTACCGGTAAAAGACGCCGGCCTGCTCTTCGATCGAGTTGTAAACCCACCCCGGATACTACCACAAGAGCATCCGATAACTGTTCCTGAACACTCCTTCTCGGCGCAGCGCTCCCGCTCCATGCAATCGAAACGGCCGCAAAAAACAGGCACAGGGCCCTTGTTAAAGTTCCCGGCACGACAATCGACTCTATTTTCCCGCCTCGCCCAACAGCGTTTCGGCCTGCCGCAGGGCGGCCTCGGTGACGCTGCTGCCGCTGAGCATGGCGGCGATTTCGGCCACGCGCTCGGAGGGCGACAGCTTGCGGATGCCGGTAGCGGTCGCTCCGGCCTCGGATTGTTTGTAAACGTGATAGTGGTGCGCGCCTTTGCTGGCGATCTGGGGCAGATGGGTGATGTTGATCACCTGCATATCGCGGCCCAGGGCGCTGATGATCTCGCCCATCTTGTCGGCAATGCCGCCCGACACGCCGGTGTCGATCTCGTCGAAGATCACCGTCGGCAGCTTCAGGTGCGACGCCACCAACGATTTGATGCTCAGCATCAGGCGCGACATCTCCCCCCCCGACGCCACCTTCTCGATCGGTTGCAGGGCGGCCCCGCTGTTGGCGCTGAACATAAACCGCACCGCATCCGCGCCGTTGGGGGTCAGCCCGCCCGCATCCGACAGTTCTATTTTCAGCACCGCATGCGGCATACCCAGCCTCACAAGCTGATCCACAACATATTGCATGGCACGCACGGCAGCCTCTTCACGCTTTTTACGGATCTGTGCGGCAGCTGCACGGCACAACGCCTCCGACTCGCCGATCGCTTTCTGCAACCGCTCGATGTCGCGGTCGAAATGTTCGATGGTCTCAAGTTTTTCACCGGCTTCGCGCTCCAATTCCAACAGGGAGGCAATATCGGCGCAACGGTATTTCTGGCAAAGGGTAAAGATCAGATCGAGGCGGGCGACCGTCTTGTCAAGCTGTTCCTGATCGGTATCGACCCGCTCGCCCTCCTGTTCCATTTCGGCGGTCAGGTCTTTCAACTCAAGGTAGCACCCCTGCATCCGCGCGGCAAAACCGTCGGCGTGCGAGTAAACGCCCGACAGTTTCGACAACGCTCCCGCCATCGACTTGAGTTCGGGCAACACACCCCGTTCGTCTTCGTTCATCGTGTCGCAGGCAGACAGCAGCGTTTCGCGGATCTGGGTGGCATGGGTCAGCTCTTCTTGTCGCCGCTCCAGCTCCTGTTGTTCGCCTTCGGCCAGTTTGGCCGCCGACAGTTCGTTGTGCAGGTGCGACAGATAATCCTGTTCGCGCAGGGCCGCCTCGGCATTCGTCCTCATCACGGCCAGAGCGCGGCGGCTCTCGGTCAACGAGGCGTACGCGGCTTTGTATTGGGCCATCGGCGTCCCGTGCCCGGCAATGCTGTCGAGCACGTTCATCTGGAAATCGCCCTCGGCCAGCAACAGTGTCTGGTGCTGCGAATGGATATCGAGCAGCCGCTCGCCGATCTGCTTCAACGCCCCCAGGTTCACCGGCAGATCGTTGATGAATGCGCGGCTCTTGCCCGAAGGAGAGATCACCCGGCGGATCACACACTCGTCGGCATAATCGATCTCCTCCTGTTCGAACAACGGTTCCAACCCGTAGCCGCCAACGGCAAACGTCCCCTCCACCACACACGGCCGCCCGGGATCGCGCATCACGCCCGCATCGGCCCGCGCCCCGCACAGCAGCGACACCGCCCCCAGCAAAATCGACTTCCCGGCGCCGGTCTCGCCCGTAATGGTGTTGAGCCCGGCGTCGAAATCGATCTCCAGCGAGTCGATCAGCGCGTAGTTTTCAATGGAAAGGTGCCGCAGCATAAGGATATTTTATGATACTCCCGGTCGGGGCCGGGCTCTTCTGCATAAAGTTATTTCTTTTCCGATAACCGGCTGGCCACATAATCGACGATATCCGCCGCCACGTCCGCCTTGCTCTTGAGCGGATAATCGACCCGCGAACCATCGGCGGACAGAATGGCCACCTTGTTGGTATCGTGACGAAACCCCGCCCCCTTGTCCCGAAGCGAGTTGAGCACAATGGCATCGAGGTTCTTGCGCCCGAGTTTGTCGAGCGCATGAGCCGCCTCGTCGTCGGTCTCCAGGGCGAACCCCACGGTCAGCTGCCCGACCCGTTTGCGCCGGCCCATCTCCAAGGCAATGTCTCTGGTTTTCTTCAGGGGAACGGACATCTCCCCCTCCTTTTTCTTGATCTTGACCTCCGACGGTTCGGCCGGGGTATAATCGGCCACCGCGGCGGCAAAAATGGCAATATCGGCAGCGCTAAAGATCGGATCCACCGCCGCATACATTTCTTCGGCGCTCTCGGCCTTCACCACCGCCACACCAGCCGGAGCCTCCACTTGCGCCGCGCCGCTGACAAGGGTCACCTCGGCTCCGCGCCGCGCAAATTCAGCGGCAATGGCATATCCCATCTTCCCGGTCGAAAAGTTGCTGATAAACCGCACCGGGTCGATCTTCTCAACCGTGGCTCCGGCAGTCACCAGCACCTTCACCCCCGCGAAATCACTTTTTTTTTTGAAGAATGCCTCCAAGGCAGCCACGATCTCTTCGGGTTCAGCCATGCGCCCCTTGCCCGAAAGCCCGCTGGCCAGCTCGCCCTCGCCCGGTTCAACCACCAGCACGCCGCGTTTTTTCAGCAGGGCGATGTTCTCCTGCGTCGCCGCGTGGCGATACATATCCAGATCCATCGCCGGAGCCGCAAACACCGGGCACCTGGCAGACAAATAGGTGGTCAGCAGCAGGTTGTCGGCAATGCCGTGGGCCATTTTGGCCATCGTATTGGCTGTGGCCGGGGCAATCAGGTACAGATCGGCCCACTCGCCCAAACTCACGTGCGAGTTCCACGCGCCATTCTCCGGATCGAAGAAATCGACCAGGATCGGGTGTTTGCTCACCGTGGCCATGGTCAGCGGAGTGATGAATTCCTTGGCCAGCGGCGTCATCACCACCCGCACCTGGGCCCCGCCTTTAACAAGCAAACGGACAAGTGCCGCCGCCTTATAAGCCGCGATACTGCCCGTCACGCCGAGAATTATTTTCTTTCCCGCAAGCAGAGGCTCAGCCTCTTTTGCTATCGAAAACTTTTTTTCATCCATAATCGTTGCCAAGCAAAAAACACCCCCGCTCAAAAAGCATCCGCAACACCGTTGTGCGCAGCCACGGGTCTTTATGTCGAATCGGAACCTGCCGGATTACAAAGCGAAACAACGCCCCCGCAAAAACCGTCCGCGGCGCCTCTGCGTGCAACCCGCCAAAGAGCCTACTCCTGCACCGGCTCTGTGAAATGATAGTGCACCTCCCCGTCGAGGAACTCTTCGGTGGCCACGATGGCCGGCTTGGGAAGCTTTTCGTAATACTTCGATATTTCGATCTGCTCCCTGTTTTCGAACGTTTCGTCGAGGCTGTCGCCCACGGTGCTGAAATCGGCCAACTTGCGGCTGAGTTCCTGCTTCACTTCGCTTCCGATCTGGTTGGCGCGCTTGGCCATAATCACCACCGACTCGTAGATGTTGCCGGTTTCACGGTCCAGGTCGTTCAGGTTACGGGTAATGGTGCTGGTAGGTAATCCGCTTTTTTTCATATCGGTTATCGTGTTTTTAATTATTTCGCCGGTTGCTTGTCGGTATCCGCCGCCCCGGAGGCCGGGGATGCCTGGGGATGCTTGGCCACATATTCATTGGCCTCCTTGTGCATTTTGTCCATCTCCTTCATGTATTTCGATTCGGGGAACTGGCCCTTCATGCTGTAATACGCGTCGATGGTGTTGATATAGCGTTCGGTCTGTTTCTCCGGAACCGAATGTTTCGCGTACTCGTAATTAGCCTTGAGAATCAGGAACAGCGTCTCTTCGCGGTACGGCGTCTGCGGATATTCCTTCAGCGACGCCTTGAACGCCTGGATCGCCGCGGTGTAATAACTCATGTCGTAATACAGCCTGGCATTGAGGAACGCCTTTTCGTACATTTTGTCCTCCAACTCGGCGACGCACTTTTCGCAATCGGCGCGCCGGGGCGAGTTGGGATAGCGGCCCATATACGAATTCAATTCCGTTATGGCCTTCTGGGTGAGCGTCTGGTCGCGCTTGACCGAGGGCGACATCTTGTAGTTGCAGATGGCGTAAAGGTATTCGGCCTCTTCGAGCAACTGGCTGCGGCCGAACCGCGTGCGGAACTCTTCGAGCAGCGTGCTGGCCTGCACCAGGTCGTTCTTCAGGTAATGGCTCTTGGCGTAGTAAAAATTCACCGAATCCTGCATGGGCAACCCTTCCAGGTCGGGAATGCAATATTCGAACAGGGGGATTGCCTTGCCATATTTTCCCTGATTGTAATATTTCATCGCTCCCTCATAGGTTTCGAGCGGGTTTTTGCTCTTCAGGTAATGGGAATATTCCCCGCAGGAGGCAGTAAGTATAAATACTGAAAATAGCAGGATGCTTCTCAGGGTCGCTCTCATTGTTTATGACTGTTTCTAATTAAAAACCAGTTATTTACACGTTATGCCGAGTGCAAAGTTACACATTTTTCCGTATTTTGGAAAATATCGCGCCTTTTACTTTCGGCCAAAATGAATTACTTTTGCCTGTCTGTTTCGGTCAGAACGCTAAGAATACAACGGCGAAAAGGAGAATATTAATATATTAAATCGAAATAAAGTGGACATTTTTGACAGAATCAAAAAGAACATGGGCCCCATCGGCGAACACCAGGCCAAAAGCCACGGTTATTTTTCGTTCCCGAAGCTCGAAGGCCCCATCGGCCCGCGGATGCGTTTTCGCGGCAAAGAGATGCTCAACTGGAGCCTGAACAACTACCTGGGACTGGCCAACCATCCCGAGGTGATCAAGGCCGACGCCGACGCCGCCTCGACCTTCGGCATGGCCTACCCCATGGGTGCCCGCATGATGAGCGGCCAGACCACCACCCACGAAGAACTCGAACGCCGCCTGGCCGCCTTCGTCGGCAAGGAAGACGCCTTCCTGCTCAATTTCGGCTACCAGGGCATGGTGTCGATCATCGACTCGCTGCTCTCGCGCAACGATGTGGTGGTGTACGACTCCGAGGCCCACGCCTGCATCATCGACGGCATGCGCCTGCACATCGGCAAACGCTTCGTGTTCCAGCACAACGACATGGCCGGCCTGCGCAAACAACTCGAACGCGCCACCGAAATCGTGAAGCAAACCGGCGGCGGCATCCTGGTCATCACTGAAGGCGTATTCGGCATGAAGGGCGACCTGGGCAAGCTCGACGAGATCGCCGCCATGAAGAAGGAGTTCGCTTTCCGCCTGCTGGTCGACGACGCGCACGGCTTCGGCACCATGGGCAAGACCGGTTCGGGCACGCCCGAGCATTTCGGGGTCGAAGACGCCATCGACATCCACTTCTCGACCTTCGCCAAATCGATGGCCGGCATCGGGGCGTTCGTGGCCGGCGACAAGGAGATCATCAACTACTTCCGCTACAACATGCGTTCGCAGACCTACGCCAAGTCGCTGCCGATGCCGATGGTGATCGGCGCCCTGAAGCGCCTGGAATTGTTGCAGACGCACCCCGAATACAAAAACAAACTCTGGGATATCGTTCACGCCCTCCAGAACGGGCTGAAAGAGCGCGGGTTCGACATCGGCGTCACCTCGTCGCCCGTCACGCCGGTTTACATGAAGGGCGGACTGGAAGAGGCCACCAACCTGGTATTCGAACTGAGGGAAAAATACGGTCTGTTCTGCTCGGTGGTCGTGTATCCGGTGATCCCCAAAGGCGAGATCATCCTGCGCCTGATCCCGACGGCCGTTCACAGCATGGACGACGTGAAATACACGCTCGACAGCTTCGAGGCCGTACGCGACAAACTGGCCCGCGGCGAGTTCCAGAAGCCAATGCCCGAGGTGGGGGAATAATTTTTCTGTAATTCAAGATTCCGCCGCTGTCATCAAAACAAAATGACGGGTCTTTAACGGAACTGTCATCCTGAACGAAGCGAAGGATCTCCCGATCAGAGAAGCAGCATTACTTTATGCTTCGCTATGGTGGAGATCCTTCGCTTCGTTCGGGATGACACCCGCACAACGTGTTTTTCAGCTGAAAGTCGCTTCGCCCCAATTGATATCGCACGGACATTCATTGATTTTGCCTTAATGCTCCCTGTCGCCAAACCCCGTCACCGCAGCCGCCTGCGCAAAGCCGCCGCCCGCGAATACTACATCCTGCGACGAAAGCTCCAATGGTTGGCATGGGCGAAAAAATTCGCACGCAAACGCAACGCCGCTCCCCTGCCCCACAGCATCACGACCCATCGGTCCATGCTGCTGCGTCCGCTCAAAGACGTGGAGATGTACCTGCAACACAACAAGATTACCAACCTGCGGCTGGCCATCGAACGAATAGACGGGGTGATCATAAAACCGGGAGAGACGTTCTCGGTATGGAGGCTGGCGGGCCGTCCCACGGCCCGCCGCGGTTTCCTCGAAGGAGTGACGCTCGAAAACGGACGGGCGGCCAAAGGCATCGGCGGAGGGTTATGCCAGCTGGGGAACCTGATCTACTGGATGGCGCTGCACAGCCCGCTGACGGTCGCCGAACGGTGGCGCCACAGCTACGACGTCTTTCCCGACGTCAACCGCACCATTCCGTTCGCCTGCGGGGCGACGCTCTCGTACAACTACATCGACCTGCAACTGAGGAACGACACCGACGCCGACATCCAGATCAATCTGTGGCTCGACAGCACCCACCTGAATGGTGAAATCCGTTCGGCCTGCGCACCGTCGGTCACCTACCGGGTGTTCGAAACCGACCACCAGATCCGCCACCAATGGTGGGGCGGCTACACCCGCCACAACCGCATCTGGCGCTACCGGATCAATGCACAGGGAGGGATCGAGGCCACCGAACCCGTAGCCGAAAACCACGCCATCATGATGTACAATCCGCTGCTGGAAGGATAATACCCGGCAACAAAAATCTCCCATGAACAAAGGGAGATATCCGATATCAAAACACACTGTGTCTTACAACTTCTCCCCCCTCGCCGTCATCCGCTATCATCCCGGGCGTAGCGAAAATAATGCCGCTTCTCAAGATAAACTTTACCGATAGCAAAAAGGGAATCAATGCGGGTACAGGCACCTACAACTTTTTCAACGCGGTTTTAATCAGCATTTCGACGGAAATCGAAGCGTCCGCTTCCATGATCTGCCGCAGGGCTTTTTCGGCAGGGGCTTTCCCGAATCCGAGCATGGTGAGCGCCGCCAAAGCCTCTTCCAGAACGGCACTATGGGGTGTGGCCCCCAGACTCACGGCGCCGCCATCGCTTCCCACGCCGCCCATCTTGTCTTTCAGCTCGACGATGATGCGTTGGGCGGTTTTCAGCCCGATGCCCTTGACCGACTTGAGCTGCTCGCTGCGCCCTCCCGAAATAATCGACGACAGCTCGGCCGGCGAGTATCCCGATAAAATCATCCGGGCCGTGTTGCCCCCCACACCCGACACGCTGACAAGCATCCGGAACAGGTCGCGTTCGGCTTTCGTCGCAAAGCCGTACAGCACCGGCGCGTCGTCGCGCACCACATAGTAATGGACGTAAAGTTTCGCTTCTTTTTTATCGTGCAGCGCCGAGAACGTCTGCAACGAAACGTTCAGCAAAAACCCCACTCCGCCCGCTTCGATCACCGCACAGGCCGGGGTCAGTTCGGCCACCTCCCCTTTGATATAGTCGTACATCGGTTGAAAATTTTCGTAAATATAGCCAAGTTTCTCTCCCGGAGCAAGCGTGCCGGAAAGAGAGAGCGCCCTACTTTTTGCTCTTTCCCGTCATGCGGTCGATCACGACCCGGAACGTATGGGTGCGATGAAACGATTTTTCCATGTAGGTCTGTCCCATCTCGATGTGCTCCGGACAATACTTCGCAACGAGTTTCATCACCGCCTTGCGGCGCTCCTGATCCGTGGGGTCGATGTCAGCCGTGCCGAACACCGCCACGCTTTCATAGCGGGTGGTGAATTTGCCGGGCAGCGGCTCGGTGTTGCCCACCACACAAAACGACACCTTGTTGTTGCGGCGCATATGGTCGAGCTTCTGACCCTGCGGCGCACAGTGAAAATAGAGCGCATGTTCGTCCCGGTCATAAGCGTAGCTGATCGGCACCCCGTACGCATAGCCGTTCTCCCCCTCGCCCAGGCTCAGGAACCCGTATTCGGCGGTTTCGAGCAGCTCGATCGCGCGGGCCTCGTCCAACAGACGGTCTTGCCGCCTTATATCACGAAATACATTCTCCATAACGTTCGAAAAAAGCCGGACACCACAACAGCATCCGGCTTATGGTCAATCGCTCAATGAGTTACTTTTTCACAACAGGTTTCTTCGCCGCCGGTTTTTTCACAGCGGGTTCCGTAGCCTTGTCCCCGCGTGAGGAGAGGAAGCTCACCACCGCATGCTTGGCCGCCGCAATCGTTTCGCGGTTCACCTTTTCGATGACGCTGCCACGGGCGATGTCGTCGGTGCTGATATAGCCTTCCATCAGCATCAACTGCACGATCATGTTGTTGATGTTGGTCTCTTCGCTGTAGCCGTCGGTGATGTAGAGCTTGTCGATGCGCTCCATGAACTCCTGCGAGAAGGCCGGGTAGTTGGGCAGCGACATCAGTTCGTCGTAGGTGTCGCTGAAGCAGCTCAACTCGATGTTCAAGTTGGGCGTCACCAGCAACGGACTGAACTCCTTGGCCGGATCGACCGGATGGAAATCGACCAGGTTCGAGATATCGACCTTTTTGCTCCGGTTATCCATGCGGCGCATATCCACCTTGCGCATCGCCTCCAACTGGTAGAGGTAGAAGTTATAGCGCCACAGTTCCGAACTGTTCATCTGGCCGCCGAAAATGTGGTGGTACTTCTCGTTCAGCAGGCGTTTCACCATCACCTTGCCCTCGTTGATCTCGGGTTTGTTCACGCGCACCTCCTGGATCAGTTGCTTGAGGCCGGCGGCGGCTTTCTGCGGCCCGGTGATTTCGCGCCCCTTCTTGCCGATCTCGGTCGAGAGCACGCCGCACTGGATGTTGCGGGCCTTGCCTTTGCCGTCGTTGCCGCCGCGCAGGCAGTGGATCAGCGTCTTGACCGTTTCCACCTGATGCTCTTCGTCGATGAACGGCTGCCCGCCCGGCGTGCTTGCCAGCGAGTCGAAGATCGAGCTGAACAGCTTGCGGTCGATCACGATATCGGTGTTTATCAGCAGGTTGTTCTCGCCATAATAATGCACGTCGGCGATGAAACGGTTGCGGATCATGTCGAACGAAACGTCCTCGATCACATACCGGATGCCGTCGCGCTTGAACTTCTTGGCCTCGAAGATCTGCTTCACGATCGACAGCACGTCGATCTTGTCGAGCAGCTTGTACGACGAGGCCAGATAGTACTGCTTGTCCTGGCTGTTGTACTCCCAGTCGAGCACGTCGTCGATGTAGTTGCCATGGCGCTCCAGCACATCCACAATGCTCTTGTCGGCCGTGTAGCGCTTCAGCGTGCGTTGGAAGTTGGGCCCGTCCTGGCTGGTGGCTTTCTCCTTGCGTTCGCCGTGGGCGTCGATGTAGAGCAGGAAGTTCTCGGGATTGTCCACCCGGGTGATGCCGCCCTCCTGCTTCGAATAGTTGCTGGCGCTGAGCATGATGTCGATCTTGTACGGCATCGTGATGTCGCACATGCCGCTCACCGTGCTGCGCGAGTTCAGGTCATCGACGTTGCTGTCGGCGCTGCTTTCGAACAGGTACTTATAATAGCGGATGTAGTCCGGATCGAAATCGGTAGTCCGGGAAAAGTCGCCCACTTCCGTCCCGATGCCGTAGAGGTTCCCCTCGGCGTCCTGGAACTCGTGGAACATGTCGCCGGCCACCATCTTCACCGAACGGATGCCTTCCAGGTTGTCCTTGAGCCACTTGAGGATAAAGGCGGCGATCATCTCGCTCTTGCCCACCCCGCTGTCGCCGTTGATCTCGACCACGAACACGCTGCCGTCGTTCTCTTCGACCAGGAACAGCGACCCGTGGCGCGGAATGCCCCCGATCTCTTTCACTTTCTCGTTGATGATCGTCAGGCGCGGCTTCTTCACGTCGCCGAAATAGTCGGCCTCCATCTTCAGCGGCGTCACGATCGTCTTGATGTTGCCCGACGGGCCCTTGATGTCGAAGAAGCCGATCTGCGGGAACGAGATCAGTTTCTCGGGCGCGCCCAGCAATGACATCACGTCCGGCACGAAGTTGCGGATCTCTTTCAACGAAATATCCTCGGTATAGTTCAGGCGGTAATTGTCCGTCAGGTACTTCATGTAGCCTTTCTGGAAAATCACCAACTCCTTGACAATTCCGTGTTTGACCACCTTGCAGCGGTAGTCGTCCGAGTCCATGTTCTCGACAAAGCGGGCCATGCGGTCGATGAAGAAGTCCGACGAGGGGCGCGTGGCCAGGCTCTTGATGTAGTCGGTCGGCGAGTCGGACGCGGTCTTTTCGCGCAACGCCTCCCCTTCCACTCGGTCGATCTTATGGAACGGATACTCGCGTTTCTTGGCGTCGGTGACAATGCGCGTATGCTCCTGCACCGGCTGCTCGGACGAGATGACGCCGCACTTGGACATCAGTTCGTTGATCCAGTTGATGCGGCCTCCCTCGTAGTCGGCCAGCGCGCGGTTCTCCATCTCGAACCCTTTGTAGATCGAGATGCCGTGCTGCACCATCTCGTTCACCGACGAGTTCTGCTTGCGGAAAGCCGTCTCCACCAGCCGCACCAGGATGTGGGCATAACGGTTGTAGTAATCGGTGCCCTTGGTGCGGCGGATCAGGCCGATATAAAAACGAACCACTTTGCGCGTGACGGAATAGATCTCGCTCTCGGCGATCTTGATATCCTTCTTGCGGATGATGTAGTTGCTCAGCTCGTTCAGCTGCTCGGGCATGATCGACTCGACGAAATTCTGGGTAAAGAGCCTGATCTCGCCGTCCTTGCACTCTTCGATGCGGCTGTTGAAATATTGCAGCTTGTCGCACACGGCGCGGTAGAACGAATGGTCGTTATCCAGCAGGTAAAGGTAGAGTATCTTGTCGGTGATCGCCTCCGCCTTTTTCACCCCGTCATAGACCACATCAAGCACATACCCCGTGCTTTCCTGCGCAATGGGCAGGTTCTTGAACTGCTCCAGCTCGCGGATGTTGCGCACAAACTCGTCGACCCAGACGCTGAGGTTCAGTTCCGACAGTTTCAGTCCGGTCACCTCTTCGAAGCACTCGCCCGTCACGCGGATGATCTCGCGGCGGCTCGGCTCCAGGCTCTCTTTCTCGAACGGCAGGTTGAAGTGAAGCAATATCTCGCGGATGTATTTCTTGACAATCGAGTTGATCCCCTCCAGCTTCGCCTTGTCGAGGTCGGGATTGCCCGTGGCGTTGATGGCCAGGATCTTGGTTTTGCTGTCCGAGAAAAGCAGGTTCTCCATCTCGATCAGGATCTCGATCATGGCGTTCTTGTCCTCGGGATTGTCGAGCACGTTGTGGTTGGGCTGGAACGTCTTTTTATTGGTGATGTACTTGAGCAGCACCGCCTTGCTGTAACGCGAGCTGACCGTGTTGTAGTCCAGGTCGGCGATGGCCGGGATCTTTTTGTAGATCTGCGCCAGCAACGTTTCGTAGATCTTGGTGAAGGCCGGGCTCTGGATGAACTCGAACACGTCCCTGCACGACCCGATGATGTCGCCCTGCAACTCGATCACCGAGTTGGCCGAGCGGCCGATGGTGGTGATCGTCACCCCGCTCCTCTCGGGCGAGGCGTGGTAGAGCGAACGCACGTCGCGGATCAGCAGCGACGGCGCTTTGTCTTTCGGATACTTGCCCGAGAGCGCGTAGTCGGCCACCACCGCCTCGATGAATTCGCGGTCTTTGCCCGTACGGAAGATCGAGGCGATCAGTTCCGAGCTTTCGACCTCCTTGTTGGCCGGGTCTTTGCGCAACTTGGCAAAGCGCACCCAGTAACGCATAAAGATCGAAAATCCGTCTTCGATTTCGGCCGTGAACGTCTGCATGCCCTGCTTCGTGTCGGCAATGTAGCCGCCCAGCGAAAAGCGCACCAGTCCCGTGGGGTACGGCACCGTGGCGATCCCGCGCGAGGAGGCCATCGCCCGGCAGAACGACAGCAGGTCGTTGTAGCCGAAATCGCCCAGCACCCGGAAGTTGAACAGGTACGACCCGTCCGAATCCAGCGCCTCGGCCATGCCCTCGCCATACTGCTCCAACACGCGCACCGCCACCGCCTTGGCCATCTTCAGGCGCTTGAGCGACTCGCTGCGGAAGTTCTTGTTGACGCGGTAGCGGTTCAGGTTCTCGACCAACTTGGCCTGATAATAAACGAAGAACGGCTCGTCTTTATACTTGAAGTCGTCGGGCAGGCCCAACACATCGAGCTTATCGAGCGAGATCAGCTCGTCCAGCAGGAACAGGTAGAGCGGCGACCCCTCGAAACCGGCCGTCTTGTGGAGCTGGCGGTCGGTGCGGCTGTATTCGTTGCTCTTCTCGGTCTTTTCGATCTGCGCCATGATGAACTTCACCACCGACTGCTTGATTTTCGTCCTCGAAGCGTTCTTCGGCAGCTCGGCCTCGATCTGGTCTTTGATCGCCTTCGCGACTTGCGACGTCTCCAGAATATTATTGAGCATCAGCAGCGAGTTGTTATTTCCATGCTCGGCGCTGTTGCACTTGCGGGCATAGGCCCCGAAATCGGCAGCCTGCGGCGTCACGGCAATGGCGCCCAGGCGTTCGCCCGTGGCAGCCAGGTTCTTGGTGGTCGAGAGCGACGAAACGGCCTTGATGCGCCCCTGCGCCGCGATGTTGTTCATGATGTAACGCGACATGGTGCGCCATTTGGGCATCTCCTTGTCGTCAATCTTCACGCTTTCGGCATACGCTTCGTCCAGGAACAGCGTGATCTTGCACGTGTTCATAAAGCGCAGGAAACTGTTCACCGCCTCCGAGTTGAAGTCCGAATAGCCCGTCGGATTGTTCGGGTCGTTGATCAGAATAGTGGTGTTTTCGCAGAACAGGTCCCACAGGCTGCCGCTGTCGTCGAACAGGGCCAGCGTCGACTTGATGCGCAACAGTTTCTCCGTCAGGCGGTCGTAAGCCAGACGTCCGTCGGGATGGTTCTCGATCTCGATGTCGAACGGATTGATGTCGAAACAGTCGTCCGGCAGCAGGTCTTTGTATTCCCATGCCTGCAAGGCGTTGTAGATCACATAGGGTTTCGGCCGGCCCTTGGGGTTGAACAGCAGGTCGCGGATGATCATCTGCACCGAGTCCGACACCGACGTCTGGTCGAGGTTGCCCAGCGCGGCCAGGAAGTTCTTCACAATATCCTGATCTTCGGTGCTCAGCGCGAAATACTTGTCGCGGATACCCAGGTCGATCAGGAACTTCTCGTACCGCCCCTTGTTGTCCGACTCCTTGCCCACCTTGTTGATGTACTCGCGGTAGCGCTCCATGAACAGGTTGATGCCGAAGTTCTTATGAAAATGATTCTTCAGTGTGCGCTCATAAACGCTCGGGATCACGTCCAGGATCAACCGGCACGAGTAGCGGATCTTCTCGTTCAGGTTCTTGTATTGCTTCTGGCGCAGGTAGTCGCCGAAGGTTTTGATCTGGTGGCGCCCGCCGCCTTCGAGGATCGTCACAATGTCGATCTGCTTGTTACCGCCGTAGAAATAGCTCTTCATCCGCGCCTCGAACTCCTCGATCAGCTCCTGGGTCTGGATCTTCTTCGAGTCCTGCTTGTTGCAGTTTTCGAGGAAAAAGATGAAGTCGCGCAGTTTTTCGAGCGAGTATTTGTCCTGCACGATCTGGCGGGCGAAGGCGTCGAGCTTGAACAGCGTGATGCGCCGCTCCATGTTGTCAATGCCGCCGGTCTGCTCGCGGAGCATGGTGTTCAGCTCGCGGGTGTAGCTGTTGATCTGCACCTCGATCTTTTCGCGAAACTCCTTCAGGTATGACTCGTTGACGTTCTCCAGGATCAGGCGCAGGTTCAGCTGCGTGTTGGCCGCCGACCCGAGTTTCTTGGTGTGTACCTTATTCAAGGTGTTGATGATGCCGTTATGGAAACAGAACACCAGCGAGGTGTTCGAACTACGCGACTCCTTCGAATCGTCGACGATCACCAGGCGGGTCAACAGCGGAAACCACCGCTCGCCCGTGTAGTGGTTGATGCGCGCGTGGCGCACTTTCACCACGAAGATGCTGGTGGTGTCGGCCGCCATCCGTTCGTAGAGTTCCTCGGGCTGAGGGCTGTCCATCACCACCACGGCCTCGCGGTTGAACACGTCGCCCTGCAACAGCGACACCGCCTTGTCGGCATTGCCCGACACCACCGTGCGGATCATGCCGTTGAGGCCCTTGAAATTCACGGCCCACTTGCTGCGTTGCAGAAAGTCGTTCTTCTCGGCGTTGGTGGTGTAATGCGTGCTCTGGCTGATCATCTGTTCGAGCGTGTCCATCAGGTAGTTCCAGTGAGCCTCGTTGATGTCGCCCGTCACGCCGATCACATCGCGGTACTTGCGCAGGTCTCGCACATGCCCGCCCAACTGCAACTTCGACATGAAGTCGATGTGGTAGCTGTTGACCGGCGGCGTGCCGACCGACAGGTCGTGGCTGTCGCGGATGTTTTTGAGTATCTTTTTTGTTTCGGGCTCGGTGCCGTCGGTGTCGATCAGCGAGTCGATCTTTTTGACGAACGCACCCCGGCGGTTGCTCAGCTCGAACGCCTTGGAGTTGTTGTGCGGGATCAGCATCAACGACACGTGCGTGTAGCCCGGAATGTCTTCGCGGAACTTTTGCAGGTAGCGGTTGATCTCGGCCTGTTGGCGCGTCGGATCGTCCGGCTCCTCCATGCACAGGGTCACAAAACCCGTCAGGTTGTCAAAAATATGGCGCGGCAGGAATATTTCGGCCCGCTCGCCCAGCGATTCGTAAAGGTTTAACAGTTGCAACGCCTCGTTGCTGAGGAATGCTTTGGGTTCTCCAACGATCTTCATCTTCCGGATATCTTGTTTAATCTTTAATTTACAGCGTTTTATGGCATCCGTCAAAACAACGGCATACCACTCTGCAAAGATAATCTATTTTTTCGGACAGAAAAAAGTATCGTGTTAAATTTACGCGCTAAATGTTAAATTTAAAACAAAATAGGATTTATCAAAAATTATTCGGTTGTTTCGGGTCGATTTAATGAGTAATTTTGCACCGGAAACGATTGGTTTCTCTCTGTCATGTTGAGCGGCGGCAAAACATCTTCTCCACAGCCGGATGTTATCCCTGCTTTGCCATGCTCAGGAGGACGAGGAAGATGGATTAATTTGCCCATCCCGAGCACCCGAGGCAACGTTTTTCCACCCACGGACATTCTGCAAAACGAGGTCTCGATAATAAGCGGGCCTGCTATCCAACTGCAAACACCGTATTAAATGCATATAAAAACCGCCAGATTCCAATGCAGCAGCGAGCGCGCCGACCAGTGCCCCACGGGCCTGCCCGAGTTCGCGTTCATCGGCCGCTCGAACGTGGGCAAGTCGTCGCTGATCAACATGCTGACGGTGGGCGGCATCGCCAAGGTGTCGGCCACGCCGGGCAAGACGCAGCTCATCAACCACTTCCTGATCAACGACAGCTGGTACCTGGTCGACCTTCCGGGTTACGGCTACGCCAAGGTGTCGAAATCGCGGAGGGCGGGTTTCTCGAAACTCATATCGCATTACGTGTCGGACAGTCAAGACCTTGCATTTCTGTTCATTCTGGTCGACATCCGCCACGAACCGCAGCGCATCGACATGGAATTCATCGCCTCGGCGGCCGGACAGGGTATTCCGCTGGGCATCGTCTTCACCAAGGCGGACAAACTCTCCAGGGCCAAGATCGAGCACCACGTGGCCGACTACAAACAGGCGCTGCTGGAGGAGTGGGAAGAGCTGCCTCCGATGTTCGTCACCTCGGCCGAGAACAAACGCGGAAAAGAAGAGGTGCTGGGGTTCATCGCCGAAGTGATCGGGAGCCTGCAACCTTCCGCTCCGGCGTCCGACGGGCCCATTGTTAATAAATAGTTAAGTTTTATTCTTGCAAAGAACCATTAAACCCATAATTTTGCAAGCGAAGACCCGCCCCACGACGGACGCATGCCCGCCCTTTCAGATCACCTGAATAACAACAACTTAAAAATAATGGGACTACATCAACTCAAATTTTTCGCCTGCCGCCACTCGCATTATCTGGCCGAACAGATCGCCAGCAGCTATGGCGCTACGGTCGGCGACTCGAAAGTGCTTGAATTCAGCGACGGCGAGTTCCAACCCGCCTTTGACGAGAGCATCCGCGGATGCACCGTGTTCATTGTCCAGTCGACCTGCCCGCCGGCCGAAAACCTGATGGAGTTGCTCCTGATGATCGACGCCGCCAAACGCGCCTCGGCCCACAAGGTGATCGCCGTGATCCCCTATTTCGGCTGGGCCCGGCAAGACCGCAAAGACCGTCCCCGCGTGTCGA
The DNA here is from genome assembly GCA_031548435.1 of Rikenellaceae bacterium. Lineage (GTDB taxonomy): Bacteria > Bacteroidota > Bacteroidia > Bacteroidales > Rikenellaceae > JAVBRA01. The sequence goes on along the minus strand of JAVBRA010000001.1, from coordinate 41,983 downwards.
TCGGAGCCAAGCTCGTGGCCAACCTGCTCAACGCGGCGGGCGTGGACCGCGTGATGACGATGGACCTGCATGCCGACCAGATCCAGGGCTTTTTCGACATTCCGGTCGACCACATCTACGCCAGCGGGGTATTCGTGCCTTATATAAAGAAGCTGAGCCAGTCGCTCGACCTGGTGATCGCCGCGCCCGACGTAGGTGCCGCCAAGCGCGCCAACGCCTACGCCAGCTACCTGAACGCCCCGATGGTGATCTGCCACAAGCAGCGCGAAAAAGCCAACGTCATCGCCAAGATGACCATCATCGGCGAGGTGGAGGGCAAAGACGTGATCATCCTCGATGACATGATCGACACGGCCGGCACGCTGGTCAAGGCCGCCGAACTGATGAAAGAGCACGGCGCCCGCAGCGTACGGGCGGCCATCACCCACCCGGTGATGTCGGGCCCGGCTTACGACCGCATCAACTCCAGCGTGTTGAGCGAGCTGATCGTCACCAACACCATCCCGCTGAAAAAAGAGGCCGACACCTCGAAAATCACCGTGCTGTCGGTGGCCGACATTTTTGCCGAGATCATCGAACGGGTTTATAACTACAAGGAAATCAGCTCGAAGTTCATCTTCTGAGACCCGGAATCCATTTCATGACAATCCCATATTCATCGGAGAATTATCCCTGAATATGGGATTTTACTTTTATTTTATTATACTTTGGATACCATTTAATTAATCCGAACCGATATGAAGAACTTACTGATCCGACTGGGGTTGCTTGTCTTTTTTATGGCAGGGGCAGCCCCGTTGTATGCGCAGAATGACACAGAACTCGACCGACTTCAAAAGAACATCGCTGAGTTAGAAGAACAACTTCATGAATTAATATTATTCACAAACCGTATAACCATCGAAAAATACCTTGAACAAGCCTCCCGTAACAAATCCATTATTCCCGTTTTCAACTTGGCGGGCTTCGATTGGGACGCTCTTTTCGACACGGTGCCCCATCTCGGAGAACTGCACCGTGAATTTGATTTTGCCGACAACAACCTCAGAAAAATATTGGAGGACTACCCAGAATACCTGGAAATAAAAAAGTTAGCTAAAATAGAAATTGCAGAGTACCGAAAGCAACAAGGCCAATTCTTCTTAAAACTCCAGGAACAAGATGCCAATTACAGGGTCGCACGAATTGCCAGGGACGAGGCCCTTAGTACACAAAACATCGAAATTGTCCGGTATCTGCTCGAATATTACCAAAACCGGGGAGAGTCCATGCCTACATCAGGCATGATAAGCGAAAGAGAGAAACTTCTTATATTGCAAGAACCCATAATGCAGCGTATCGCGTATATCGCGACAGGTACACAAATTGCAATCAATGAACTGAAAGAAAAATACAAAGAACTGACCGGCGTCGACTACAATCCTTAAAACGCAAACGGCCGCGGTCATTAAGACCGCGGCCGTTTGCGTTTTAGGCAGTAGCCTTATTTATGGAAATTCACCGTCAACCGGGCGAAGGCGTTGCGCGGCGGGGCGATGCCGGCATTGAAGTTCACCACGTCGGGACGGTAGTCGAACAGGTTGTCGCAACCAACGGTCAGCATCAGTTGCGAACTCCAGGCGTAATTGACCGACGCGTTGCAAACGACGTATCCCGGATGCACGGCCGTGTAGTCGCCCACCACTTCGGGCATCAGGGCACCCGTGGGAAGCTTGCGGAAAATGGGCATCCGGTCGGCGTACTCTTTTCGGCCGATGTAACGCGCCCCAACACTCGCCCCCCAGACGCTTTTCCGGCCCGCATCGCTGCGGTAGTCGAGCATGGCCAGCGCCGTGTGGGGGCTGACGTAGATGTACTGCGAACCCTCGGTGGCGTCATCCTCGGTATGAACGTAGTTGTAGTTGCCCTTGAAATACATCCCCTCGAACAGTTTCACGCGCCCCGTCCACTCGATGCCGGAGTAGGTACTGTTCTTTATATTATTGTATAGCAACACGTTGCCCGGCTGCGAAGTAACGTCGATCTTGTCATCGAAGCGGCTGGTATAGGCGGTGAGCGAGGTGTTGAACCAACCGCCGTAGTTATACTCGGCCGAGAGCGAGAAGTAGTTGTTGTGCTCGGGGTTGAGGTCGGGGTTTCCGGTGATGGTGCGCCCCATCTGAGGCTGATAATAGCTCATATACAGCTCCTTGAGCGACGGATTGCGGAATCCGTACGAGTAGTTGCCGCGGAAAATGAACCGTCCCGCATTGTACTTGACCGCCAGCTTGGGAGCGAACCCCCAGCCGAACTTGTCGCTGTAATCGCCGCGCACACCGGCCACAAAGCTCCAATGGTGCGACAGGCGGTATTCGTCCTGCACGAACAGCGACCCGGTATTGAGCGTCTCCAGCGAATCGTAGCCGCCGGTCGACAGGTCGTAGTTGAGCCGCTCGTTGATGTACTCGGCCCCGGTGGTAAGGCGGTGGCTGCCCGCATCCAGGCTCCACAGCAGGCGGGGAATGGTGTAACGGTGGCGCTGTTTCGAGGTCGCGTCGCCGTCGGTCACATCGTCCCGCTTGTTGTAGTCGGTATAATACGACAGGTAGACCTTGTTTTTATCGTTCGGCGTATGCTCCATCGTCAGGCGGGCGGTGTAGCCGTGATAGTGCTCGTAGCTCCACGGATCGTCGTCCGAGCCGCCCGAGGCGATGCTTTCGGCAAAATCGTAGCGGCGCTGGTCGTAAAGCGACCCTGTGGCCGAAAAACGGAAGCGGTCGTTCAGGATGTAATCGAGCCGCTGCGAGGCGGACAGGCTTTTCCATCCGCTGATGCCCAGCCCCACGGTGTCCAGCGGAGCCATGATGGTGGTGTCGATCACCATGCGCGGCTGCATCCGGTTGTTGAACACGGTGGCCGTATCGTAATGGCGCTTCTCCTGCTCACGGCTCTTGTACAGATAGGCGTCGGACGAGAGGTAGGAAAGCGAAGTGGAGGAAATGAAACGGCCGCTGTTGTAGCCGACGTTCATCGCAAAATTATTGTTGGGCAGGTCAAGGTGTTGCGTATAATCGTTACCTTTGCCTTCGAAGTTGTCCTGATACGGGGTTCCGTAACGGTAGGTGGCCCCGATGGTCAGTCCCTTTTCCGGAGTCTTGGTGATGATGTTGATGGTGGCCCCCATGGCGTTCGAGCCGTACAGCACCGACGAGGCCCCTTTCACCACCTCGATCCGTTCGACATCGAACAGGTCGATCTTCGAAAGGTCGACGTTGCCACTCAATTCGCCCGCCATGCGCTCGCCGTCGACCAGCACCAGCACATAGCGCGCGTCGAGGCCCTGGAACGACATCGAGGTGCCGTACCCCGCCTGGTGGAACTCGATGCCGGCAATCTCGTTTTCGAGCACCTGCTGCACCGACGGATAGGCCTTGCGCCGGATCTCGCCCCGGGTAATAACCCGGGTGATGACCGGCGTGTTTTTCAGTTCCACCGGCGTACGGGTGGCCGTGACCACAATGCTGTCGAGGTATTGCACCGCAATACTCACCGGATCGTTGGTCGCCCGATACGCGGTTGCGGTATCTGCCGGGGAAGATTGGCCGGCATCGCTCCGGGGCTGCGCCGACAAAGCGGAAAATGAAAGAAGCGCCCCAAGGGCCAGAAGGTAATTTTTAATCATATTCATATTTATTAATTATAATTATTCTAAATAGATCGCAAAAATACGACACTTCGTCGATATTATCAAAGAATCATTCTAAATAAAAGCGGTTCGAATGCAAAAAACAAACTTAAGGGGGGGGGGTCTTAACCGTGATCAAGAGCGTGCGGCGCCTCTGTTTTCGGCCGGGTACCCGTTAGGGTTTAGCCCGCGAAAAGGGCAAAGTCAACTCGGGCCCGCAACGCAGTGGAGCGATAGCTGACCTTTGCCTCGCGGAGATAAACCTTTAGCGGGCGGACGAAAAGAGGCACAGCCTCCTTTTAGGCAAAGACATTCTTTCTCTTGTTTATGTTTAGGAAACAAGGTTATTGCCAATAAATGAGCCTGTGGCTCCGCTTTGATTTTTTGGTTACTTTTTTATCAAGGAAAAGTGGAATGAAAATTCCTTAGATAATAAAGAATATGGTTGTCATCTTGAGCATCACCCATCAAAAACAAATGACAGCAGGGATACACAGTGACAAACCAACTCACTAACTTTCAAACTACTGCATAATAATTGCAAATAATACAGCCCCACCACAGACAAAGGACTCTTGTTATTTTTTTCGATCCATAGCACAAAAAGTGTTAAAAAATAAAATATTCTTTTATTCTGCGAAACAATTCAGATATCTTTACGTTAAATATAGTAAAGCCTTCAACCAAGCCACTTGCTCAGACTTAAGTCCATACTCCCCGCGCTGATTGCCTCCGTGCTGTCAGCATCCTGTTCTTCCGAAGGAGGGAGGGCTTTGTCGACTTATACCGTGCCGCTGGGTAACTTCACCGATATCCTTACCGTAACGGGCATCGTCGACCCGGTCAACACCACCACGCTCAACTGCCCGCAGAACATCGACGCCATCATCGAATGGCTCGTCGAAGACGGCAAACAGGTGAAAGAAGGCGACACCCTCTGCATCCTCAAAGACCAAACCCTGCACACCAATTATGACAGCTGGTCGGCCTCGCTCGAAAATTTCAGAGCCGAATTAAACAAGATCGCCGCCGACCTGGCTATGCAATACGCTCTGCTGGAAGCCCAGGTAAAAAACAACGAGGCCGACGCCGAAATCGCCCGGCTCGACTCGGCGCAACTGGCTTACCTGCCTCCGACCCAGCAACGCCTCAAAGAACTGGAGCTGCAAAAGGTGGCCATCGAGAAAGCACGCCTGGATAAGAAAATCAAAGCGCTGGCCATCATCAACCAGTCGGAAATACGCAAGCGCGAGATCCAGATCATGAGCATCGAAAACCGCGTGAAAACGTTCAAGGAGCAAATCGACGGCCAGATCATCCTGGCCCCCTGCGACGGAGTGGCCGTGCGGGCGATCAGCTGGTCTACAGATAAAAAACTCAAAGTAGGCGATAATGTCTGGAATAACATGCCGGTGGTCATCCTGCCCCGGTTCGAAAGCATGAAGGTGATGCTCCGGGTGCCCGAAACCGACTACAAGATCATCAGCACGGGCGATTCGGTCAGCTACACCTTCGATGCCATGCCCGGCAGCAGCGGCTGGGGGCGCATCCTGATCAAGGCGCACGCCGGACGTCCGGTGCAGGAAGATTCGAAAGTCAAATATTTCGATGTCGAGGCATCGATCGACAGCGCCGTTGTCGCTCCCGATCCCGGATTCACAGCCAGTTGCCACATCGTGCTGAAGGAGTTGCGGGGAGTGGTGGTCATTCCCCAGATCGCCATCTTCGGCGAAGACTCCATCAAAACCGTTTACGTCGAACAAGCGCACGGGTACGAATTGCGCCAGATCCGCACCGGACTGTCGTCCACGCGCGAGGCCGTCGTCACCCAGGGGCTTGAAGCGGGCGAGGTGATCGCCCTGGTCAGGCCGCAGGCGTCGCTGGTCAAAAAACAAACCATGCTCCCCACCCTTTCCGCCGCACCACCGCCTGCACTCCCCAGGCTGCCCTTTTTCCCGTTTTCGGAACCGGAACGGCATCGGGCCGACTCGATGAGCGCCATACAACCGAAAGAAACAGTACCATCACTCCCATAACCGCCATGAGAAACAACCGACTCGCAACACTCTGCACCCTGACGCTGCTGGCCGCCGCCCTGGCCCCTTCGTGCAAGAAACAGGAAACGCAGCAGGTACCCACGGCCAAAGTCGCCCGGGGAACGTTCTACATCGACCTGTACGAAGAGGGCGAAGTGGAGGCCGTCAATGCGATCACCATCCCCGCCCCGCTGATTTCGTGGCGCTACGCCAGCAATTTGAAAATCACCTACATCGTCAAAGACGGCACGGAGGTCAAATCGGGCGACACGGTGCTCGTCTTCGACCCGTCGGAGGTGAGCAAGGCCATCATCGAATCGCAGGGCAAGTTGGAAATCAGCGGCGCCGAGATGGAAAAAATGGTCGCCCAGCAGAACTCCGACATGGAAGAGTTGATGGCCAGCTACGAGGTGACAAAAATTTCGCTCGAAATTTCGCAGATCAAGCTCGACCAGGCGGCCCACGAGTCGGGGATCGCCCGCAAACAGATCCAGCTCAACCTCGACAAGGCGCAAATAGCGCTCGACAAAGCGAAAGAGGAGATCGAAAACCGCAAAAAAATCAATGCCGAGGAGATCAAGCAAAAGAAACTGGCCATTGCCCAGGATCAGGCCCGCCTCGACGAAGCCAACGAAGCCCTGCGCCAACTGACCGTCATCTCGCCCTCGTCGGGCATCGCCATCCTGTCCAAAAACTGGATGAGCGGCAACAAATACCAGGTGGGCGACCAGGTGTGGGGCGGACAGGCGCTGATCACCCTGCCCAATCTGGACAAGCTCAAGGCCACGGTCAAAATCAACGAGATCGACATCGCCAAAATTATTCAGGGACTGAAAGCCGAGATACGTCCCGACGCCTTCTCGGAAGAGACGTTTACCGGACAGGTGCAGTCGGTGGCCAACCTGGCCGTCGACAAGGACGACAAGTCGAGGATCAAAGTATTCCCTGTGGAAATCTACATCAATGAAACGAACAAAAACCTGCTGCCCGGGCTGACGGTGAGTTGCCGCCTGATCATCGACCAGATCGAGGACGTGCTCTACGTTCCCACCGAAGCCATCCACACCGAGGGAGACAAAAACTATGTCTATAAAAAAGTCCGCGGCAAATACGAAAAAACCGAGGTGGAAACGGGCATGAGCAACTCCAACCACACCATCATCGTGCAGGGGATCGGCGAAAAAGACGAGGTGGCCCTGGCCGACCCGTTCGCCGTCGAAAAGAAAGAGGAAGCCGAAACAACCACCCAGCCGCAACAGCCATGAAAAGAACCGACAGATACCGTTTATTGATTTGCCTTGCGGCGCTGCCGTTCCTGACCTCGTGCGGCGGCCAGACCGGGGATAAGGAGCAAGCCCCGAAGGGCAACACCATCATCGAAACCGGCACGTTGCGGGCGGTCAATACCACTTCGTTCATCCTGCAACGCTACTCGATGTTCCTGTACGAGATGCGGATCGTGGGGTTGCTGCCCCACGGCACCGTGGTCAACGAGGGCGACTCGGTGATCCAGCTCGACCCGGCCGACGTCAACAAAGCCATCCTCCAGAAAGAGACCGAGCTGGAAGCGCAAACGGCCACGCTCGAAAAGCTGGTCACCAACCAGGCCAACGCCATCAACAACCTCGAATCGAGCATCCGCACCCAAACGGCATCGTTCGAACTGAAAAAGATCGAGATGGAAGCCGTCCGCTACGAATCGGAACGGACGCAACAAATCCGGCGGCTCGAATTCAAGCAGGAGGAGATCAACCTGGCCAAAGAGAAACGGCGCCTGGAACTGCTGCGCATCACCAACGCCATCGACCTGAAAGTGCAGCAGATACGTGTGCGGCAGATCCGCAACGAGATCGAGGAACTGAAGCAGATTTTCCCGAAACTGACCATCCGCACTCCGGTATCCGGCGTGTTCCAGGTGGGCCAGAGCTGGCGCACAGGGCGTATGCTCAAGGTGGGCGACTCGGCCTACCCGCGCCAGAGCATGGGCAACGTACCGGAACTCAAACACATGAAGGTCGAGACGTTCATCAACGAGACCGACTTCCTGAAAATCGCCCCCGGGCAACAGGTGACCGTGCGCCTGGACGCCCTGCCCAAAGTGGCGTTTGAGGGCGAAGTGACCTACGTCGGCAAGCTCTGCCGCCTGCGGGACGAGAACTCCACCACGCGCCAGAAAGGATTCGATGTGGAGGTGGCGGTCAAAGAGTCGGACGAACGGCTGAAACCGGGGATGACCGTCAGCTGCGAATTCTTAACCGGAAATTAGGGACGCATCATCTATCAACGAAGGCTGCAAAGCGAAAAAGACGCTTCTGACAACAACAGAAATAACTTTGACCACCATGCATTACAGAGAGAACATACAACTGGCCATCAGCGGATTGACCGATCACAAAATGCGGTCGTTCCTGACCATGCTGGGCATCATTTTCGGGGTGGCGTCGGTCATCGCCATGCTTTCGATCGGCGAGGGCGCCAAGCGCGAAGCCATCGCCAAATACCAGGATCTGGGGGTCAACAACATCATCATCCGCGAAAAGAAACTCTCGGATGCCGAGCTGGAAGAGGTGCGGATCAAATTTTCGCAGGGGCTGTCTCTGCGCGATGCCGAAGCCATCAGGGAAATCGTGCCCGGCATCGGCAAGATCGCATCGCAGGCCGAGATCAACACCGAGGTCAAATATTCCGATAAATCGGTTAAGTCGACCATCATCGGCATCACTCCCGACCACCTGGGCATGATGAACTACCAACTCAAAAGCGGCGAGTTCATCACCCCTGAACAGTACGACAGCAAACGGAAAGTGTGCGTGTTGGGCGCAGGTGTGGCCGCCTCGCTGTTCGGCTACGAAGATCCCATCGGCAAGATGATCAAGATCGAAGACCAATGGCTCGAAGTGAGCGGTGTGCTCCAGTCCAAGGCGTTGTTCACCGAAACGGTGGGCGAGTTGGCGGCCCGCGACCTCAATACCGACGTCTACGTGCCGCTGTCGATGTTCCTGGGGCGTTTCAGCCGCGAGAACCCTTTGGCAAGCGAAATCCAGCAGATCACGGCACAGATCGACAATTCGGGGCAGCTGCTGGAGGCCTCGAAACTGATCGGCGAAATACTCAAACGCCACCACTTCAACAACGAAGACTACAACATCGTCATCCCTTACGAGCTGCTGAAACAGGAGGAGAAAGAACGGCAGATCTACAACTTCCTGCTGGGGGCCATCGCCGCCATTTCGCTGATCGTGGGAGGCATCGGAATCATGAACATCATGCTGGCCACGGTAATGGAACGCACGCGCGAGATCGGTATCCGGCGGGCCATCGGGGCGCGCAAGGCCGACATCATGAGCCAGTTCGTATCCGAGGCCGTGGCCATCAGTATCGCCGGAGGGATCATCGGCGTGATACTCGGGGTGACGCTCTCGCTTGTGGTGTCGTTGTTCACCGATATCACCACCAGCATCCGGCTTTATTCGATCGTCATCGCCTTCGCCTTTTCGGTGATCGTGGGCATCAGCTTCGGGTATCTGCCGGCCAAGAACGCCGCCAACCTCAAGCCGGTTGACTCGATCCGGTACGAGTAACGGGTGGACATCCCGCTCATGCCGCCATCCCAAGCGGGGTTCCGGAGAAAAACAGAGGCGCCCGGCACACTCCCGAACACGATAAAAATTTTGTTTCAAAGACATAACAGAAAGCCATGCTGATAGACATAAAAAACCTGACCAAAAACTACTCGATCGGCACGCTCGAAGTCCCCGCCCTGCGGCAGATCGACGTGCAGATCGACAAGAACGAGTATGTCGCCATCATGGGCCCGTCGGGTTCGGGCAAGTCGACGCTGATGAACATCCTCGGCTGCCTCGACACCCCCTCGGACGGGCACTACTACTTCAACGACGTGGACGTCAGCGGCCTCGACGACGACGCCCTGTCGGCCATGCGCAACAAAGAGATCGGGTTCATTTTCCAGAATTTCAACCTGTTGCCCCGGCTCAACGCCATCCAGAACGTGGAGCTTCCGCTCGTCTATGCCGGCGTGCCCACGGCCGAACGGCGCGAACGGGCCATCACCTCGCTCGAACGGGTGGGCCTGGCCGACCGCATGCACCACAAGCCGGGCGAACTGAGCGGCGGGCAGCGGCAGAGGGTAGCCATCGCGAGGGCGCTGGTCACCCGGCCCGGAATCCTGCTGGCCGACGAACCGACCGGGGCGCTCGACTCCAAAACCGGCGATGACATCATGCGCCTGTTCTACGACCTGCACAAGGAGGGCAACACCATCATCCTGATCACCCACGAACAGGAGATCGCCGACTACGCCGACCGCCTCATCTTCATCAAAGACGGCCTGATCCATTCCGACACCGCCAATACCAACAAACGCGCCGTCATCGGCCTGTAAGGGCCACAGGCTCTTTTACTGCCAGGAGCCTCGATCCGCTTACGAACATATTTGAGTGAAATGAGCCGCCCGATAACAAAAGTGTCTGTGACGCCTCTGAATAACCTCAATTAAGAAAATTCAAACAACTTCATAACCGACATGAAGAAAATCATCCTTGCCGCCGCCATCGCCGCCGCCTGCATCCAACCGCTGGGAGCACAGACAGTCTACGACCTGACGCTCGAAGAGAGCATCGAGATCGCAAAGAAACAGAGTTACAGCATGCAAACGTTGGAACAAGACGTCATCATTGCCGAAAACAACCTCAAGTCGGCCACCGCCCAGCTGCGCACCAGCGTCACGGCCAACCTCGTGCTGCCGCAGTATACCGAAACGGTGCGCGAGTGGGAGGACAGCACCGGCATCTCGTTTTTTCCCATCAAAACGCTGCGGGGCTCGGGCAACCTGAACATCACCCAGCCGCTGCCCACCGACGGCAGGATCTACCTCTCGGGCGGGCTGTCGTCGATCGACGACTACTACACCGACCAGCGGGCGGCCACGGTCAACGCCCGCATCGGATTTTCACAGCCGCTCGACGCCTTCTACGGCTACAACAACATCAGCTCGTCGCTGAAAAGGGCCCGGCTCGACTACGAACGGTCGAGCAAATCGCTCAAGCGCGAAGAGCTGAACCTGATTTACAGTGTCAGCAGCGCCTACTACAACCTGCTCTCGCTGCAAAAAGGAATGGAGATCGCCGCCATGAACCTCGACAAGCAGACCGAGGCCTACGACATCTCGAAGAAGAAATACGAAGCCGAACTGATCCGCGAAGTCGAGACCCTGCAAATGGAGGTCGACCTGGCCGAGGCGCAGAACAGCTACGACATGTCGATACTGGGCCTGAATGCGGCGAAGAATTCGTTCAAGCAGCTGCTCGGGCTGGAGCTCGATGCCGAAATCAACCTCAAAAGCGAGCTGAATTACGAGATTGTAGCTGTCGATCCCGAAAAAGCCGTGCAATTGGCCCTCAAAAACCGTCTTGAGATACGCGAACGCGAAATCAACATCGAACTGCAACGGCTCACCCTCAAGCAGCAGAAAGCGCAGGGGTTGCCCAAAGCCAGCCTGGAAGCCTATTACGAACGGATCGGGGTCAACCGCCAGAATGTCGACTACAGTTACAGCAGTTCGTTCAACAATTCGTGGTACGACCTGCGGCAGCGGCCGTCGAACTTCGGCGTGGGGCTGAACCTGTCGATCCCCATCATCGACTGGGGGCGCAACCGGGCACAGGTACGCTCGGCCGAGGCGCGCCTGATGCAAACCGAGATGAGCAAAACGAACGAAGAACGTCAGATCGAGACCGAAGTCCGCAATCTGGTGGCCAACGTCCAAAGCGCGCTGGCGCGGTTGCAACTGCTGGAAAAGAACCTGGTGGTGGCCCAGCGCAGCTTCGACATCACGCTGCAACGCTTTTCGGAGGGCGACATCGACACCCAGAATCTGGCGCTCGACCGCACCCGCTACAACCAGGCCCAGAAATCGCATCTGGAGGCCTACATCTCGTACCAGTTGGCCCTGGCCGACCTGATGCGCAAAACATTCTACGACTTCAAAACCAACCAACCGGTGGGCGGCGCGGAAGCGTTGTAACAGCCCTCCCGAACAACATACGAAAAAGGAACCTGATGTCAGGTTCCTTTTTTATTGTTTCGGTTAAAGCGCGGCTGTTTCGTCGGAGTGGCTTCAGTCCGCCATAATCCATCCAGAAGATCATCAAAACCGGCACGGTTTTTCTCATCGGGAAGAGGATGTCTTTAACAGGTAATGCCTCACCGCCTGCCACGGGGCGAACAACAGCATCCGCGGGCCGCTGTAACGCATCACCTGCCGCACCCGCTCGCGCATGGCCGGACGATAGCAATGGGTAACACAACGCTTGCAGGCGCCCTTGCCATCGCCGTACGGACACCGGTCGAGCCGGGCGTGGGCATATTCGAGCAACTGGCGGCACCCGTCGCACAATTCCCTGTTCCCCTCCCGGCGGCGGCAATAGTAGCGGATCATCAACTCCACCGTTCTCTTTTCGCTTGCGACTGTTCCCATCTTCCTGCAAATGTACGAAAAAAGGAGGGACGAACCCTCCTTTTAAGACAAACGCGCCGGGGCCCGTTTAGATGGCGACGTACCTGTAAATGTTATAGGGATTGGTGTTGTCGCCGATGCCCGCCACCACTTCGGTGAACGAGCTGGAATCGTCGCCGCCCCAGAACATACGGCCCAGTTCCCATTCATTGAAGTAGGCCGCCCAGCTTTCGTACTTGCCTGCGGTGGCCGCCGTCAGTTTTTTCAGTTGCTCGTAAGCCTCTTCTTTGGTGATGTAGGCCGCGGCATATCCCATCGCAACGTTATTCACATAGCGCACATAGTCCCACGCCTTGATGCCGGTGGAGGCAAACCGGGCGTAGTTGTCCTTCACGAACCGCACCTCGCGCAGATAGCTGTTGTCGAGCTCGTACTTGGTCAGGTCGATGGCTGCGATGTCAGCCACCGCGCCGCCGTTTTCGTCCAACGCCTTGCGACACAGCGAGTAAAGCTCCTGATGGCCGGTCGCCAGCAGGTAATCGAGCGTTGCGTAGAGATCTTCCTTGCTGTTGATATCCCAGTCGTCAGAAAGCACTTCTTTAGCGCCCGCAATGTCGTCCTGGGTGTAGGGAAACAGGAAGCGGTATTCGTACCACGACTCAAGCTGTTTGAGAAAACGTCCGCCGACCGTATCGCCAACCTCGGTTTCGGCCACGCCGAAGAACGCATCGGCCCCGCCGTAACCGTGGATGAAATAGACGCCGCCATACATGAACGCTTTCAGGTTTTCGTTGACGATCACTTTTTCCTTGCTTCCGCCGCAGGACGAGAACAGGACGGCCGCAGCCATTGACATCAGAAGTGCAATTTTTTTCATTATCGTGTTGTTTTAAGGTTTATTCTGTTGCAAAAATGCCTGTCGGCACCTATTTTTCACGGACAAAGATACAAAAAGCAGGCCATCGTTCGCATCTGTCGATAATATTTCAGGTCTGATACGTTCCTTTTCCCATCCTGCCGGATCGACCGGCGGTTTTACTATTTGTCCATCGTTGTCAAATAACGCTAAAACAGTATTACAAACAGACTATTTTATTTATTACATTATACTATTTTTGCATTGGAAACAACTACCAACCATGATGCATAACACCGGACTCTTCCTTAAATTCATTGTTCAGCGGGGGCTTTTCGACAAAGGGGAACTCACCTCGTCTTCCGGCGCAAAGACATCGCTGGTGTCGGTCGGGCCGCCCGCGGGCGACACGCTTTTCACCAATTGCACGGTCGAGATCGACGGAGCGCGTTATGTGGGCAACATTGGCGTTGCGGCCACCTCGTCGCAGTGGCTTGCGGCGTTGCGCGAAAACAACGGCGACAACGCTCTGCTGGTGCTGGTAAAGGAAGACAACATGGCCGCCTACCGCAAAGACGGCACCCGGTTCAACATCTGTACCATTGCCTACGACAGCCGGCTGGAACAACGGTTCGACGCTCTGGCGGGCGGCAGCCGCCTGGGCGAGTGCCCCCTGCCCCTGGATAACGGCGACCCCCGGCTGGTGAGTTTCCTGACGCGCCTGCTCACCGACAGGCTCGAACGCAAGTACAACGAAATCATCGAGTTATACTACTCGCTGGGGGCCGACTGGAACGAGACGCTCTACGTGCACATGGTACGGATGCTGGGACGCGGCTATTTCAAAGACGCCTACCGCAATCTGGCCATGCGGGTGCCGCTGCGGGTTCTGACGCGCCACCGCCATTCGCTCCACCAGATGGAAGCCCTGCTGCTGGGCACCTCGGGGCTGCTCGACGTTCTACACCCCGACCCCTACATCATATCGCTTCAGGAACAATTCAGGGTTCTCCGCCAGACCTACAACCTGACGCCGATGGCCGCCAGTTCGTGGCAGCGCGACCCGGCTTTTCCCGACAGGGGCAACGTTCGTCCGGTGAACATGCCCGCACTGCGCATCGTATTCGTGGCCAAGCTCTTCCACGACCACGACAACGTGTTCGAACGGCTGTTGCTGTGCGACGACACGATCCAGATCTCGGCCCTGTTGCGCTCGGGTGTATCGGACTACTGGAAAACGCACTATATTCCCGGAAAAACAAGCAGTTACAGCGAAAAACTGATGGGCGACGACGGCATCGACTACCACATCATCAACATCGTCATCCCGATGCTTTTCGCCTACGCCAAGCAACGCGCCATGGACCCGCTGCGCGACAAGGCGGCAGACCTGTACCTGGGAATCAGGCCTGAAAGCAACCGCATCGTCACCAAATGGAAATCGAAAGGGCTCACGATCGACTCGGCGTTCATATCACAAGCCTGCATCCAACTCACGCGCGAATACTGCGAGAAGGGCCGCTGCGCCGAGTGTTCGCTGGGAATCAGCCACATCATCGGGAAATGAGCCATTGAAAGATACCGATCCCCTTTCCCGGATCAGGATTCACGCGTTTTCGGACGCTTCGAGCCATTCCATCTCCCGTTCCGACAGCAGGGCCATCACCTCTCCGATGCGCACCGAATTGGTTGTCAACTCGTTCGGAGAAAGCATCCCTGATTCCAGTTCTTTCTCCAGCGAGGCTTTCTCCGCTTCGAGCGCGGCGATCTCAGCCTCCAACCTGGCGACAAGTTGCTGTTGTTTGTAAGAGAGTTTCGCAGGCCGGGCAACCGGACGCGTATCGCGGTCGGGAAGGGCGACAGGCGCTTTGGCCGCAACCGACGCCTCCTCGTTCCGCTGTTTTTCGCGGTAAAGGGTGTAGTTGCCGGGGAAGGTGCGTATTTTGCCTCCGCCCCCGAACACCATCAGCTGGTCGACCACCTTGTCCATGAAATAGCGGTCGTGCGAGACCACGATCACGCAGCCGTCGAAATGTTCGAGATATTCCTCCAACACATTGAGTGTCATGATGTCGAGATCGTTGGTCGGCTCGTCCAGGATCAGGAAATTGGGACTGCGCATCAGCACCGTCAGCAGGTACAGACGCCGTTTTTCGCCGCCGCTGAGCTTGCTCACGAAGTTGTGCTGCACCTCGGGCGGAAACAGAAATTGGTTCAGGAACTGCGACACGCCCACCGTCTGCCCGCCCGATGTGGCGACCGTTTCGGCAATCCCCCGCGCCACGTCGATCACCTTCATGCTCTCGTCAAACTCCATCTCCTGCTGGCGGTAGTAGCCGAAACGGATCGTTTCACCGGGCGATATGACGCCGCCATCGGGCGCCACCGCTCCGGTGATCATGTTCAGGAACGTGGTTTTGCCCGTGCCGTTGTCGCCGATAATGCCCAGCTTCTGGTAACGGGCGAATGTAAAGGAAAAACGGTCGGTAATGACCTTATCGCCAAAGCGTTTGCTCAGGTCGGTGATCTCCAGTATCTTCTTCCCCAGCCGCGACGAGGCCACATCGATCTTCACCGCCGCATCGTCGCGCCGACGGGCCACCTGCTGCTGCAACTGTCCGAAAGCGTCTTTGCGGTACTTGGCCTTGGTACCCCGCGCCGAGGGCATGCGGCGCATCCATTCCAGCTCGCGGGCGTAGAGGTTGCGGGCTTTGTCCTGCCCCGCGTTGAACAGTTCGATGCGCTCCTGCTTCTTTTCGATATAGTCGGAATAGCCGCCGGTGTAGGTGTAGAGCCGCTTCTGGTCGATTTCGTAAATGTCGGTGCAGACACGGTCGAGGAAATAGCGGTCGTGGGTCACCATCAGGATGGTGCGGTTGCTTTTGGCCAGATGCTCCTCAAGCCATTCGGCCATCTCCAGGTCGAGGTGGTTGGTGGGTTCATCCAAGATCAGCACGTCCGGGTCGCCGATGAGCAGATTGGCCAACGCCACCCGCTTCCGCTGCCCGCCCGAGAGTTGAGCTACCGGCTGATCCATGTCGGTGATCTTCAGTTGGTCGAGAATGGCCTTGGCTTTCGACTCGAAATCCCAGCCTCCGTGGGTATCCATCAGGTGCAGCAGTTCGGCGGGGATCTCCTGTCCTCCGGCCGCCAGTTCTTCGTAGCGGCGGGCAATCTGCGCCGTCTCGGCCCCGCCGGCATAGGCGGCCTGGATCACCGTGTGCGAGGGGTCGAAACGGGGTTGCTGCTCAAGGTACCCCACACGGATGTCGCCCCGGAACGTCACCGTGCCGCTGTCGGCGCTCTCCATGCCGGTGATGATGCGCAGCAGCGTGGTCTTCCCCGCGCCATTGCGCGCCACCAACGCCACCCGCTGCCCCTGCCCCACGGTCATCGACAGCGAGTCGTATAGCACCAGGTCGCCGAAGCTTTTGGTTATGTTTTCAAGTTGTATGTATGGTATCATCGTTCGTCCCGTTTCCACTCCCCCACTTCCAGATCGCGCGGTTTCCCGTCTTCGACGACCAGCCTCACCGCCGTGCGCACCCGGTGGAAGCCGCTGACGCCCGCCGCCCCGGGATTGATATGCAGCAGATCGTATTTCCGGTCGTAGACCACCTTCAGGATGTGCGAATGCCCGCAGACGAAAATCGTCGGTTTCTCGGCCACGATGCGCGCCTGCGCCACTCCGTTGTACCGGTCGAAATAGATGCCGATGTGGGTCATCAGCACGCTGGCGCCCTCGCATTCGAAATCCAGGTACCGGGGATACACCAGCCGCACCTGCCCGTCGTCGATGTTGCCGTGCACAGCCCGCAACGGCTTGAACGAGGCGATGGCGTCGGCCGTAGCCAGATTGCCGATATCGCCGGCGTGCCACAGCTCGTCCACATCTTTGAAGAAGTTGCGGAGCTTGTCGTCGAAACAGCCGTGCGTGTCGGAAAGGATGCCTATTTTTTTCATCGAAGAAGAAATAAACTGCCCCAAAATTAACAAAAGCGCGTGAATAAACCCACGCGCTTTCGTTAAGAACAACCAATACCTCTAACTACACCGTTCGATCACATACTTTATAAGAGCAATTGTCAGCAACACAATCGCTATCCCCATAAAGACGTATTTCGCCTTTTTATCCTGGGCGCCCTTGCCGATAACAGCAAAAATTCCGGCCGCAAATAGCGGCATCGGTTGATAATCACTCATGATGGACAACAGAATTATTGTTCCCCCTATCACGTATAGTGAGATGACGTCATAAGACTTTAACTCGATCTTCATACGTTCACGTTGACTTTCCACTGCTTAAGGCACGCATCCGCCACCCGGATTATTTAACAAACTGAACTGCAATAATCACCGCGATCACAATCGACGCACCCAGAAAGACATATTTTGCCTTTTTGTTCGGGGTGGCCCGGCTGATGACAACAAGAGCAACCATTACAGATGGAAGAATAAACTGGTAATGGCCCATCGCGGCCATCAGAATCGCCATAAGCGCAAGTAGGGACAGGGAAACGATGTCCAGGGTTTTTAGCTTGATCATAATTTACTGTGATTGCCCTGTAATCCAAACGGGAATGCATGCGGTTGGCGCCGCTAAAGGGTTTCGTGCAAACGTTATAACTACACCTTTAGGGTACATATCTTTGAGATTGCATGCAGCAAAGGTACAAAATCCGCCACCGACTGCAAGTATCGGGCCTATTTCCGGAATAAATCCTCACGCCTTAACAGTGCCGATAATAAATTGTGCAATAACAATCACCGCTATCACAATAGCAATCCCGGTAAAAATATATTTTGCCTTTTTATCCTGAACAGACTTGCCGATAATGGCAAAGATTCCTGCTATAAATGGAATAAGGTTCAGATATTCGCCCATTATGGCAAAAAGGATCGTCACTATCCCTATCACATATAAGGAGGCGACGTCGTAAGACTTTAACTCGATTTTCATACGTTCACGTTTTATTGACTTTCCATCCAATAAGGCCAACACCCGCCGCCGGGTTGCTTTAAGATGCGAATAATCACTCCTTTCGGATATGTTTCTGCGAGCATGCAGGCAGATCCGAAACAAGCCCAAACTATCGGAGCCGCTGCACCAGCATCTCCAATCGCCTTTATTATAGCAGCCCAACTACCTCCCGTACATGCATAACTGAGATGAGTATTCGATATATAGATCTCCCATAACACCCAACCAAGCTTAATACAGGTCACACCTTTACCGTCGTTGCTTCCCGGTTCGGGAGGCGTCAATACAGCGGCCTTTGTGATTACATTATCCGGAACCACCATCACCTGATTCTTCGAAAGGGGATAAACGTTCAGCGAGTCGATCATGCGGTTGTTCTGTTCCGCAGCCGCCATAAAATAATCAAATACCTGCGGGGCGAGATTGGCCGAAGTATGATGGCTGACGGTAAGATAGAACTGACCGTTCTCGAACACCGAATATTTTTCAAGGCGTTTGGCCGCAACAAAAAACAGTTTTTGTTCCTCGCGAGTCATCTGGTCGAAAGGCTTGGTAACATCGATGTCGATGTAAGCCCCGCTGTCGCGCTCAATGGAATCCTCTTCTTTGGAACAACTCACAATAGCGGTTGACACCGCGAATATCAGGAGCGCAAACGCAGCCAGATATTTCAGATTGTATTTTTTTTCATAAGTTAATGTAATTAAATTTCAAACAAATTGACTTTATGCGGAATATATCATTTCATCCGCAAAAAAAATCCAGCGATATTCTCTTTACAATACACGCCCTCCTTTCTATTTACGTGGTTAAACGGGATATAATCAAAATTATTCCTTGTTTAAAATTAATAAAATAATTTTCAATAAAAAAATACCCGGAATGAAAAAAAATCATTCCGGGTAAATATTGTCGCGGTCCCAATGGCTCCGCCTGCAAACATCACCAAATGCAGCCTGTGTTACATCAGCGCATAAGCCGCCGTCACGCCCGCCATCACAATCGACACCATGCTCATGAGCTTGATCAGGATGTTGAGCGACGGGCCGGCCGTGTCTTTGAACGGGTCGCCCACCGTGTCGCCGATCACCGTGGCCTTGTGGCAGGGCGATCCCGAGCCGCCATGGTTGCCCTCTTCGACGTATTTCTTGGCATTGTCCCAGGCGCCGCCCGAGTTGGCCATGAAAATCGCCAGCACAAAGCCCGAACCCAGACCGCCCACCAGCAGGCCCATCACTCCCGGCACACCGAACACCAACCCCATCGCCACCGGCACGGCAATGGCCAGCAGCGAGGGCAGCAGCATCTCTTTCTGCGCGCCCTTGGTCGAGATCTCGACACAACGGGCGTAGTCGGGCGTCGCATCACCGGTGAGGATCCCCTTGATTTCGCGGAACTGCCTGCGCACCTCGGCCACCATGTTCTGTGCGGCGCGCCCCACGGCATTGATGGTCAGGCCGCAGAACATGAACGACATCATGGCCCCGATGAACACGCCGGCCAACACCTTGGGGTTCATGGCATTGATCTGGAAATATTCGACCAGGTCGGGGATCGAGGCCCCGGCCACCTGCACCTGGCTGCCGTCGGCCATCACCAGCACCTTCTGCCCGATGTGCTGCAACCCGATCTTGATCTCTTCCAGATACGAGGCCAGCAGGGCCAATGCCGTCAGCGCGGCCGACCCGATGGCAAACCCCTTGCCGGTAGCGGCGGTGGTGTTGCCCAAGGCGTCGAGGGCATCGGTGCGGCGGCGCACGGCGGCGTCGAGTCCGCTCATCTGCGCGTTGCCGCCCGCGTTGTCGGCAATGGGGCCGTAAGCGTCGGTGGCCAGAGTAATGCCCAGGGTCGAGAGCATCCCCACAGCGGCGATGCCTATGCCGTACAACCCGGCCGACAGGTTGCCCGGCTCCATCATACCCCGCACGTCAAAGCCCGTGGCACACAGGTACGACAGGATAACGGCCCCCGTGATGGTCACCACCGGAACGGCGGTCGACACCAGACCCAGGCCGATGCCCGAGATGATCACCGTCGCCGGCCCCGTCTCGCCGCAGCCCGAGAGCCGCTGGGTGGGTTTATAGGAATGCGAGGTGTAGTATTCGGTCGACCGCCCGATGACGATGCCCGCCACCAGCCCTGTAACGACCGAGAACGACAATCCGATCCAGTTGGGAATATCCAGCAGGGCCAGAATCAGGAACGACGCGCCGGCAATGCACACCGAACTGAAATTAACGCCCATGCCCAACGCACTCAGCAACTGCTTCATGTTCGCCCCCTCTTTGGTTCGCACCAGAAAGATCCCGGCAATGGAAAGCAGAATGCCGACAGCGGCGATCAGCATCGGCGCAATCACCGCCTTCATCTGAATTCCGGGGTCGATGAAAAACGCCGAAGCCCCCAGCGCCGCCGTGGCCAGGATCGACCCGCAGTAGCTCTCGTACAGGTCGGCGCCCATGCCGGCCACATCGCCCACATTGTCGCCCACATTGTCGGCAATGGTGGCGGGATTGCGCGGATCGTCCTCGGGAATGCCGGCCTCGACCTTACCCACCAGATCGGCCCCCACATCGGCCGCTTTGGTGTAGATGCCGCCGCCCACACGGGCGAACAGCGCCTGGGTCGACGCCCCCATGCCGAAAGTCAGCATGGTGGTGGTGATGATCGTGGTTTTATGCGCAACCGACACATCCTCGACAAAATAATTGAGCGCCAGGTACCAGATTGAAATATCGAGCAGCCCCAGCCCCACAACTACCAGGCCCATCACTGCCCCGCTACGGAAAGCCACCCGCAATCCGGCATTGAGCGACTGTTGCGCCGCATGGGCCGTACGCGCCGAAGCACAGGTGGCCGTCTTCATGCCGATGTAGCCTGCCAGCGCCGAGAAAAGCCCGCCGGTGAGGAAAGCGAACGGCACCCACTCGTTCTGCACCTTCAACCCGTAAGCAAGATAGGCAAAAACAAGCGCGACAACCGCAAAGACGATCCCCACCACTTTGTATTGCTGGCGCAGATAAGCCATCGCTCCGTCGCTCACGTGCCGGGCGATCCGCCGCATGGCCTCGGTTCCCTCGCTCTCTTTCATCATGTTTTTATAAAAATAGACCGCAAACAACAATGCGGCAGCTGACGCTGCGGGTATCAGCCAGAAAATGGGCGTGATGTTTTCCATAATGCTCGGTTTGATCAGATTGATACGACTAAAGTATAAAAAAAATACGAAAAACCGTTCCCGCCGACGGTCTTTTTATGGGTGGCATACGGTAATTTTTTTTATTTAAACCTTTGGGATTTTCCACTATGTTATCTATATTTGTTCTTATGAACTCCGTCGATAATACAACAACTGCTACCGGTTTTCCGGCCAGCCCCTACCCGTGGCCTTACAGTCCATGGATCAGCCTGAAGCCGGGCAAAGGCAAAAGCAGGGCATCAGGCCCTGTAAATGAAGCCATTATGACGTTTGTCCTGAAAGGGAGGATTGCAATATCACTGGGATGCAACAGCCGCATTGTGAATGCCGGCGAATTTTTCATGATTCCCCCGGGCACCCCTTACAGCGGCGAATGCCTGGAGAGCGGAAAACTCATCGCCTGTAGTTTCGGGATGGAGATCATGATGAACGAAACATTCGCCATCAACGACCTTCTGCCTCTGTGCCAGGAACAGAAGAGCGATTTGACCGTCCTGCCTTTCGGAGAGCTGCTCCAGAGTTACCTTGCCCTGCTCGAAGTATATATCCGCGAAAAAATCAATGCCGAAACATTCATCGAAATGAAGAAACAGGAATTTTTCTACCTCCTGTTCTCCCTTTACAACAAAAATGACCTCGCCCGTTTCTTCCATCCGATCATCAACCGCGACGTGCAGTTCAAGAACTTTGTCATGACCAACTGGATGAAAGCCAAGAACGTCAAGGAACTGGCCAAACTTTCGGACTATTCGGCATCGGGCTTCATCAAAAAATTCAACCGTTACTTCAACGAATCGCCCTACCGGTGGATTTTGCGCCAGAAGGCCGAACACATCCACCAAGAGATCTCGCTGGGAATGGTGCCGTTGAAGGAGATAGCGAAAAAATACCATTTTTCGTCCTACCAGCATTTTTCAGATTTCTGCCGTATTTATTACGGAGTCGGGCCAAAAGAACTCATCCGGAAACAGAAGGAACAGAAATCGCGCTCCAGAACGTGATCGCCGGGTTGTCGAGACACTCCGATACGACGACGGCGGCCCAAAAAGCATAAAACTGCCGGAGCCCAACCCGACAAGAGGATCAGATGTGATGTGCCTGAACCGGGATCGATAAAAACAGATTTCCCCCGCCGTTTTAGAATAATTAAAACGGCGGGGGAAATTTCATTATCCGTTTCATTTAAAACGCCGGATCGTCCGATGAATTCTCGTCCGCAGCATCCAGCGCCATGACGGCCGCCTGCCGCCGCACAACGCGTTTGAGCCACGCCAATCGCAACCGGTAAGTAATCCAGATCGAAACGGGAATAAACAGAAAGAAGAACAGCACCCCCACTTGCGCCGAGAAAACGAACGCAAAAAACTGCAAGGCCGCATAACCTGCCGTCCATCCGATGCCGGCGATCACCGCCCCGGCCTTGTAACCAATGCGGAACCGGGTGTCGCACGAGCGGCAACGGAAACGACCCTCAACGCCCCACATCCACCAACGGGGCAGCCGTACCTGCTCGCCGCAGCAAGGGCAAACAACCGACACAGGCCAAAGAGCGCCCATCAAACCGACTCGTAAGAGGTAAAGTACTTCACTTCATCGCTGAAATCGAGGCCCGGCTTCATTTTCAACACATGGTTGATCTGCGTGAGCGCCGACCGGAAAAACAGGCTGGTATCCGATGAATAGGGATCGAATACGCGGTGTGCATAGGCCTTATGGATTTTCTCGATGCGGCTGCACAGGTCGAGGGTCTCGCCGTCGAAATAAGCATTCTTGAACTTTTCCCTGACATATTCCCGCGCCGCCTGAGAAGGATGCACCATGTCCGTGTCGTAATAGCGATAGTCGCGCAGGTCGTCGGTCAGTATCTCAAAGGCGGGAAAATAGTTCGTATTGGGGATCATTTTACGAATGCGTTCGACGGCCAGCCTCAGGGTGGCCTTGCTGATGCAGTTGCCTGCCAGCGAATCGGCCAGATGGCGTATCGGACTGACAGTGAATATCAACTTTTTCCCTTTGAGCATGGGATGTTCCATCATTTTGGCGAAAATCTCAACGATGTAATCGACTTCCAGACGGTAGCGGTGGAACAGATCCGACGACATCTTGTGGCAGTTGCTCACTACATGCCTGCGTTCGTTGTGCTCGAAAACCCAGGCCGTACCCAACGTAATAACAAGGTAATCCACTTCAGCCAGGAAGTCATGCGCCGCGATGATCGAGTCGTTTATTCGCCTCAGCACCTGCTCTTTATCCTTTCCCGCAAAAGATCCCTGGTGGTAATAGCTGAACCATTTGCCCCGGTTTCGGATCAGGTCGGCTTCGGTAAACAACCGGCGGTTGGCAATGATGTCGAGCGTGTTGACCACCGACACCGGATTATACACCAAGCCCATCGGATTGACGAGCATGGGAAACTTGGTCAACCTCATCCAGCCCCCGAGGTTCTCGGAGAAACATGAGCCGATAGCCAGCCCCCTTTTGTCATAGCCGATCTTCCAGTTGGAATAAATAGGCTCTATTTCTGTACGGAATTTCATAATCGTTCTATCCTTTAATTCACGGTCCTGCTCCCCGATCCAAGGCGAACATTCAATTTATTTGGAAAAATGATCAAATTTCGTGCCATTTTCTATCACAACAACCAATTTATTTCCATCAAAGGTAATAAAAAAAATACCCCGGTGTATGCCCTGGGTAATTTTCACAAAATAATCTTTTCGTACAGTTGATTATTTTAGATAAAAACAACAATCTATCCGCAGACGCTCACGGTTATAACAACCCCAGATCCAGCAGGGCCTCCTGCGAGATCATGCTCCGATCCCACGGCGGGTCGAACGTCAGGGTAATGTTGACCGAGGTCACTCCCTCCACCTTTTTCACTTCTTCATTGACCTGCCTCAGCAGCTCGTCGGCCATCGGGCAGTTGGGAGCGGTGAGGGTCATGCGGATATTGGCCGTGCCGTCGGGCTCGACGTCCACCTCGTAAATCAGCCCCAGGTCGTAGATATTGACCGGGATCTCAGGGTCGTATATATTTTTGAGCGTGAGGACGATATCCTCTTCCATTTTCAGTATCTGATCGGGCGTAACCATTGGATGTTGTTTAATTTTTTGTCATACTTTAAAAAGAAGCCGCACCTCCGACGACAACCACTGCGCCTCTGCCCGGAAACTTCTTCGGGGCTGTTCCGGAACAAAACAGGGAATAGCCAAAAAGACTACGCCCCTTTGCTTTTAAAAGCCATGGCATAAAGTTTCATTTGCTTGATCATTGCCAGCAGCCCGTTGGCACGCGTGGGCGACAGGTTCTCTTTCAGCCCGATGCGGTCGATGAAATAAAGATCGCTGTCGATGATTTCCTGGGCGGTATGCCCGCTCAGCACCTCGATCAGCAGCGACACGATGCCCTTGGTGATGATGGCGTCGCTGTCGGCCATATAGAACACCTTGCCGTCCCGGTATTCGGCATCGAGCCACACGCGCGACTGGCACCCTTTGATCAGGTAGGTGTCGGTGCGTTTGGCGCCATCCAGCGGTGCGAGGGCGTTTCCCAGGTCGATCAGGTAGTTGTAGCGGTCCATCCAGTCGTCGAACACGGAAAATTCCGCGATGATCCGGTCTTGTATTTCGTTTATGGTCATTTTCCTGTTGTTTTTATCGTCCGATGCAATCGCCGTGCCCGACCGCCTACTGCCCCCTGAGCACCTCGGGGATCACCCGTCCGGTGGCGGCGTTGGGACGCGGAATATCGAGTATCTTGGCCACCGACGGGGCCAGGTCGGTCATATCGACGTCGCGCTCCAGCCGGGCGCCCCGGATTCCGAACCCGTACAGCAGCAGCGGCACATGCACGTCGTATTCATACATCGACTCGGACATCGAAACCCGTCCCTCGACCTCTTCGATCCACCCCGGGAAGAAGTTCAGGATCACATCGCCCGAATGCCTGGGCGAGAAGCCGTTCTGGATTTTATGGACGTCGCCACCCGCAAAATACGAAGCCTGCAACGCCGAAGAGGTGACCGCCGCCGACACGCCCCGGAACTGCAACGCGAAGTTGGCCACCTGGTTCTGCACCTCGGCCAGCGACAGGTTGTTCTTATAGATCAGGTTGCGGTTGAGGTAAATATGGCGGCTGTTGTAAAACACCACCCAATTGTCCATGCCGTATTGCGTATTGAGGAATCCGTTGAGTATCAGCTTAAACTGAAGCACGCCGAACAGTTTCGGCTCCTGCCGCGAATATTTCGGGGCGGTGTTGCTCATGCCGTGGTCGGAGGTGACCACCAACAGGTATTTCTCTTTGCCCACCTGCACGTCCAGAAACTCGATCAGGTCGGCCATGAATTTATCGGTACGGTAATAGCTGTCTTCAAGTTCGGCCGATTCGGTGCCGTACTTTTCGCCGATGTAGCGGTGCGGGTCGAGCGTCAGCAACAGCATATCGGGGGTTTCGTCGGCCCCCATCTGCTCCTGGATCACCGTCTGTTTGGCAAACTCCATCAGGGCGTCGTTGCCGGAGGGCGTTTCGAGCAGGCGGCGGTACTGGATCTCGGGTGTCCCCTTAAACACCGACGCCACGCCCGAGGCGATGTTCCCCACGGTCGAGTTCCTGGCCCCGTTGGTTACCATCTCTTTGGTTTCGGTGCAAAGGTAGTTGCGGAAATGGGTGTAATTCTCCCACGGCACGGCGCAGCATGTGGCCGGATAGCGCTGCGTGTTGTATTTTCCGACCCAGAGCGGCAAATCCTGACAATAATAGGTGCTGGTGACCCAGTTGCCCGAATGGATGTCGAACCAGAAAGCGTAGTCGGCCAGCGCGCCTCCGCTGATCACCGACGACTGCGGCGTGAGGGCTATGCTCACCACTTTCGACGACCGGTTCTGCGCTTTCAGCCCGTCGCCGACAGTTTCGGCCACCAGGTTGTAAGGAGAGAACTGACCGTCGGTCTCGTCGCACCCCAACCCGAAATAGTTGTCGTCGTCGATCACCGGGATCAGGGCGTTGGTGGTATAATTGAGCCACTTGTCCGACACAATGCCGTGCGTCGACGGGTTCGACCCCGTGGTGATCGTCGCCAACCCGGCCGGAGTGTTGGTTATCATGTAGTTGTAACGCGCGTTATCGCATTCGGCCCCGGCCTGCGCCATCAGTTTGAAACCCGTTGCCGAATAGTTTTTCGAGAACCTCACATAATCCTCGTACCTCATCTGGCTCACCACCACCTGCACCACCAGCCGGGGCCGATGCTCCTCCTTCGCCGCGCAAACCACGGACGGCACGACGCCCGCCACCGCCAAAACAAACCGTTTCCACATATTATTCAAGTTGATCGCACAAATGTAAAAAAACGAATCCTGCCAGACAACACCCGCAGGGGAGGTGCGACCTCTTTTATTGTCGGAATCATGGACTCCTTTAATGATGCGCCTGATAACGTCCGGTAAAACAACACTTTTCGGCAACAAGCCGGCTCCCGTTTTTTTCAGCCGGGCGCCTTGCTCGGAAGCGATAAATGTTGTTTCTGTTCAAAACGAACCGGAGGAGCTTTTCAGCACGATAAGCGTAATTTCCGGCGGGACGGCAATGCGCATCGGGTACAACACGCAGCCGATGCCGTCGTTGATATAGAGCCGGCGGCCGTCTTTCTCGTACAGCCCCGACCATTCGGGATACCGGAGCCGGGCCGGCGACCACTCCCATCCGAACAGTCTGAATTTCATCTGCATGGAGTGGATGTGGCCCGACAGCATCAGATCGGAACGCCCTTTGGCCCGTACCGCACCCCATATGGTGGGCGTATGGGCCACAAGCATATTGAACAGGCTGTCGTTCACTCCCGCATAGCATTGATCGAGGTTGTCGTCGGGCATTTCATCAAACCATCTTCCCGAGGCATACCTGACCCCGCTCAACGAAATGGAATCGCCGCCCCGATGCAGATACACCGTGCTGTCCAACAGCATATTCCATCCCATGCGTCGTTGTTTGTTCAACAGCGACGACAGGCTGCGGGCCGAGTAAGAGGTGTCCTTGATATAGGTTCCCATGTCATGGTTCCCCTCGACCGAATAAACCCCGTGGACAGCCTTGAGGCCCGAAAGAATCTCCATCATCTTCGGGGTCAGTTCGCCGTCGTACATATTCACCAGATCGCCGCCGTTGACCACGACATCGGCATCGAGCGAGTTGATCCGCTCCACCATCCGCTCCGCCAGCCTGCTCCGGGGCGGCATATTGCCCAGATGGACATCGGAGAAAAATACCACCCGAAACCCGTCGAACGAAGCGGGCAGTTTATCTGAAGTGATGACAATCTCTTTAACGACCAGGTTATTACGGTCATAAAGGGCCCCTTTGAGCATCAGTGCCGCAACCGTCCCCGCCGCCACAAAAGCAACGCAATCGAACACCCTGCGCGCCGGCGTCCCTCTTTTTGAGAACAGCACTCCCGGGGCCGAAACCAACACAAAAAAGAAACGCGAAGAAAAACTCAGGAAGAAAGCGAAGACCACCCACATCATCGTCCACACCTGCCCCTGCGAGTTGAACCGGGGTGCGTAATAGGCCGACACCAGCGTAGCCACGAACAGCAGGTCGACGGCGGCGAAAGCGGCCACGGCCATCATCACCCCGTAACGTTGCCGAATGGGCACCCGCACGGCGTAAGCCCGGTACAAATAAAGATCGATGCCCGCCGAAACCAGCAGCATCGAAGCCAGAAAAACAATAAACATAACGTACGAATCGGGAGGGCCCTTCGGCCCACTTATTAATAAAAAAGAAAAACTTATTTCAACGGAATGCGGTTGTTGATGGCATGGATAATGGTCAGTTCATCGGCATATTCCAGCTCGTCGCCGAAGCCGATGCCGCGCGCGATGGAGCTGATCTTCACCTCCGCACCCTGGAGTTTGCGTGAAATGTAGTACGAGGTGGTTTCGCCCTCGATGGTCGTACCCAGGGCCAGGATCACCTCCTTCACCCCGTGGCGGGCGATGTTTTCGAGCAACAGGTCGATTTTCAGATCCGACGGCCCGATTCCCATCATGGGCGAAATCACGCCTCCCAGCACATGGTACAATCCCTTGTACTGCATGGTGTTCTCGATCGACATCACATCGCGCACCTGCTCCACCACGCACACCACCGTGCGGTCGCGGGCGCGATCGGCGCATACGGGGCAGAGATCGGTGTCGGAAAGGTTATTGCAGTGGGCGCAGAATTTGATGCCGTTGCGGAAGTTTGTAATCGAACGGGCAAGCGCCTCGACTTCCTCGCCGCCCTGACGCAGCAGGTGCAGCGAAAAGCGCATAGCCGTCCGCTTGCCCACTCCGGGCAATTTCGACAACTCGTCCACCACACGTTCCAGCAACTTCGACATACCGCGCTAATCGATCACTTCAACGGCCCCTTCCTCGATCCAACCCACGCTGCCGTTGGCCAGCCGAATCTCGAACCACCCCGACTGACGGCGCACCAGGCGCACCTTCGTCCCCTCGTGCAACAGGAAAATATCGGTGCTGTTGTAGTCGGGCGAACTTTTCACCGGCGCTGCGGTATTCATCACAATCGCCTCGCAGGGATTGAGTTCCTCGGCCTTTTGCTTCGACGAGAAGATCACCGCAAACGCAAACGCCGCCGCACACAGCATCGCGCCCCAAAAGCCCGTTTTGCGCCACGGCAACCGAGGCGACAACAGAAACAACAGCAGGGCGGCCAACATCAGCACGAACAGCGCAATGCTCACCACGGCCCATTGGTTGCTGCTGATCCCCTGCCGCAGGCCGACGATCCAGCGCTTGAGGAAAAACACGGGCGCCTGGTCGATGTTGTCAACCGTGCGGGCGTTGGCCAGGTTCAGGTTCGCCTTCGTATTCTCGTCCGAAGGATCGAGGCGCAAAGCCCGGTTGTAGTTGAGCACCGCCTTGCCGGTCTGCTCCAGTTTGTAATAGGCGTTGCCCAGATTATAAAACAGCCGCGCATCGGCATAGCCCGCCTGGGCGATCTGTTCGTACAGCGCCGCCGCCGACTCGTACTCGCCCCGTTCGTATGCGTTGTTGGCCCTCTGCCACAGCTCCGACGGATTGGCATCGGCGGCAAACCCCCGCCCCACCGTCGCAATCAACGCAACCACAAAAGCCAAAACAAATTTTCTCATATTCCTCTCTCCAGAATTTCCCTGAAATTCTAACAAATCCCCCTCTTCCCAATCGTGCACAGAATGCGCCGGACCGGGAATCTCGTTTTTATTTTTACCGAGGTGCGCCGCCCGCCCGCGAAGATCAATACGGTGCGCCGCCATACATTCAACCTACTTCAGCGAAGCCTCGACCCGTGAGATAACCTCCACCGCTTCGGCATACACCTTGGCTACGTTGGCATGGGACGACGGGGCGTACCGGGCGAATTCGCACTCCGACACCACATCCACAAACTGCCCCACATACCCTTGCGGCACCTGGCGATGGGCAAGGACTTCCACGATGCGGTCTTTCGACAGGTCGCACACGGGAATCAGCAGCCGGTCGCCCATGTAGCCCCACAACGCCTTGAGCACTTCTTCGTAGAACTCGTTGCGGCGGTCGTCGTCCATATGCCTTTTGGCCTGCCTCAATCGGCGCAGGGCCATTTTGTTCGCCCCGCGGGTACGCATCCGCTTCTGGTCGCGGCGAACGGACATGCGCCTGCGCAACAGCGCCAGCAACACAAAGAACAACAGCAGCAAAATGGCCAACAGGGCCACGTATTTCCATGTCCATATCAACACCGGGCACCCCTTCGCAAACCGCACATCGCCCGTGTAGATGTACCTCACGTCGCTGCCCAGTATTTGCAGGTCTTCCTTCACCACTCCCGTCCGGGCACCCCCGGAAGCCTGCCCCGAAGCGGGGTCTCTGGTCACCGACACGTTGAACTCCTTGGTATATATGGTCTGGTACTTTTTTGTTTCCGGATCGAAATAGGTGAGTTTGGCCGGCGGAACGACATACCGGCCCTCAGCGCGGGCGATGAACGGGTATTCGAATTTGCGCGTGCCCTCCATGCCGCCTGACGAGTTGGTGATGTCGTCGGTGACCTTGACGTTGTATTTCTCGAACGACGAGGGCAGGTCGACCGTCACCGGGTCCATGAAGTTGATGTTGCCCGTACCCGAAACGGTGATGGTGTAGGTGCCCGACGAGTTGGCCGTCAGGTCGGTGGCGCTGATGTTGGAGGTGATGTTATAGCGTCCCACCGCGCCGTTGAACGACTCGGGCGCGCCCGAGGGCAGCTCTTTGACGTTGATCAGCACGGGCGGCGCCACCACCTTGCGCATCACTTCCTTCCGCACCGCTATCGCGAACACGCCGCGCGACTGCATCTCGGTGAACGAGGCATAGACTTCCATATCGGAACGCTCCAACTGGATGCGCCCGCTTTGCTGCGGGAAAATCAGGCAGTCCCTGTAAATTTTCGAATCGTATACCCGGCCGTTGTATGTCTCGCGCTCCCATTGCTCGCCTGCGGTGCTGAACTCATGCACCCAGAAACCATTGAACTGCGGAAAATGCATCTCGCTCTCGCGCAACGGCAGCGTGGTATACAGCTTGATACGCACTCTCAGGGCTTCACCCTTGTACAACTCGGAACGGCTGACAAGCACGCGCAAAAGAATGTCGTCGTCACGGATCTCGGCTGCCGGATTGACACGCGGCTGGCTCGCAGACGCATCCTGCTGCGTGGTTGCGGCCGGGGCCGAACGGTTGACAACGGCCTCGATATCGGTGGAATTGGTCTTGTAATTCCTGTCCTCGATCACAAACGTGGCGGAGGGGATCGTGATCCGCCCCTCCTCCCGGGACACAAAAGTATAGGTAAAGCTGTATTTCTCGTCCTGCACCATATTGCCCCGGCTGTCGATGCTCACCGAATAACCGTTCGAGGCCACCGGCCCCGAAACGACCTCGACCCCTTTGAAATCAGGGGCGGCAAAATCGTCGGGCCGGACATTGGAGATGAACGAGACATTGAAAAGCTTGCCCACCTCCACCGCACGGGGCGAAGAGACGCTCACCTGCACTTTTTGAGAATAGGCGGTAGAACATACGAACGCCAGCAAAAGTGTGACGCCTGCCTTCAATCCTTTTCCCATAAAATACCTAACTGTTCATAATAATAAAACGCCGGAATCCCCACCGACCACGCCGGAACCGCGCAGGATGGGAAGAATCCGTTTTTTCCGGGCCTCTTGCGACCCTTTATATTTCATTAACGCGCTCTTTCCGGAAAAATTATGACAGCCCCGACGCTTTTATGATCGACGCCCCTTTTTTCATCCGCAACCACCTGCAAGGCGGAAAGACACATCAAAGCCTCCGTTTTTCTATTCGGCCTCTGCCCGGCCGTACTCTTTCGGTTCCAGTTTGCCGGTGAGCACCCCCAGGCCGTTCATGGCCAGTGCTTTCATCTCGTCTTCGCCCGCATACACCCTGACCGGGGCGATGAAGCCCACCATCGCCCCGATGTAATCGGTCACCATCGGATTGTAGGCAATGCCGCCGGTAAGGATGATCGCATCGACCCGCCCGCCGAGCACGGCCGCCATCGCCCCGATGTGCTTGCCCACGTTGTACGACATGGCGTCCACGATCAGTTTGTAGTCGGCCTCGCCGTCGAGCGCGTGCTTCACCGCCACGTGCGCCTCGTTGATGCCCAGATGGGCCACCAGTCCGCCGGCGCCATTGATCATTTTCTTGATCTCGGGATAAGTGTACCTGCCGCTGAAGCACAGGGCCGCCAGCTGTCCGGCAGGGAGCGTACCGGCACGTTCGGGCGAGAAAGGCCCCTCGCCGTCGATGGCGTTGTTCACATCGACGATGCGCCCTTTGCGGTGAGCCCCCACCGAAATGCCGCCGCCCATATGGGCCACGATCAGGTTCAGCTCTTCGTATTTTTTCCCCACCGATTCGGCATACACGCGCGAGATGGCCTTCTGGTTCAAGGCGTGGAATACCGACAGCCGGCTGAATTCAGGATGGCCCGACACCCGCGCCACATCCTCCATTTCGTCCACCACGATCGGGTCGGCGATATAAGCCCCGCACCCGTCGATGCCGCCGGCCATGTCGGCTGCGATCAGCGCCCCCAGGTTCGAGGCGTGCTCGACGGCAGCCTCCACCAGGTCGTTTTTCATCGCCTCGTTCACCCGGTATACCCCCGACGGGATCGGCTTCAGGAAGCCTCCCCGCCCCACAATGGCATCGAGCGTGGCGATGTCAACCCCCTGCTCTTTCATCTCTTTCATTATGATATCCTTGCGGAAACAGAACTGGTCGGTGATCCGGGCAAAGGGAGCCAGTTCGTCGTTGCTGTGGCGCAGCGTTTTGGAGAACACCTCGGTCTCGCCCTCGTAAAGGGCGATCTTGGTCGAGGTCGATCCGGGATTGATGGTCAGTATCCGGTAGGTCTTCATTATCATCATTTTATAAGTTCAACGCAAAAAGAGCTACGCCTCTTTTTTCAGCAGCCGGTAAGTGTCGGAGGCGATCACAAACTCTTCGTCGGTGGTGGCCACCACCACCTTCACCTTCGATTCGGGAAGGGAGATCACCCTGTCTTTCCCGCGCAAGCCGCGGTTCACGTCGAAATCAAACCCGATGCCCATGAATTCGAGCCCTTTACACACCTCCTCGCGCAAAGTGCTGTCGTTCTCGCCCACTCCGCCGGTAAACACCACCATGTCCACGCCCTCCATTCCGGCGGCGTAAGCGCCCACGAACTTCTTGATGCGGTTGTAGTACATGTCCAGGGTCAGGATCGCCCGTTCGTTCTTATTTCCGCGGGCAGCCTGCTCGATGTCGCGCATATCGGACGAGATGCCGGTGAGGCCGTACACGCCCGATTCCTTATTGATCAGGTCGCTGAGTTTCTGGTTGCTCAACCCCTCCTTGTCGGCGATGTAGAGCAGCGCTCCCGGATCGACGCTCCCGCAACGGGTGCCCATGATCAGGCCGTCGACGGGGGTGAACCCCATCGAGGTGTCGTACGAGCGGCCGTCGACGATGGCCGTCACCGACGCCCCGTTGCCGATGTGGCAGGTGATGATCTTCGAGCGGTTGAAGTCGATGCCCGTCAGCCGGCACGCCTTCTGGGCCACGAACTTGTGGCTGGTGCCGTGGAATCCGTAACGGCGCACGCGCATCTCCTCGTAATAGCGGTACGGCAGCGCGTAAAGGTAGTTTTTCATCGGCATCGACTGGTGGAACGACGTGTCGAACACGGCCACCTGCGGCGTATGCGGCAGAATGTGCTCGATGGAAAGGATGCCGCGCAGGTTGGCCGGATTGTGAAGCGGCGCCAGTTCGAAGCAGTTTTCGATCTGCTGCTTGACGTTGCGGTCGACCACCGTGCTGTCGGTAAAGTATTCGCCCCCGTGCGCCACCCGGTGCCCCACGGCCGAGAGCTCGCCCAGGTTGTCGATCACCCCGTGGTGCTCGTCGACAATGGCGTCGAGGATCATTTTGATGCCCGCCGTATGGTCGGGGACGCTTTTGGTGAATTCGTACGGCGGCTTGTCGTCGGGCTTGTGCACGATCTTCCCCTCGGCCAGGCCGATCCGGTCGACGATGCCTTTGGCCAGCAGTTTGAAGACCTCGGCGTCGATGTGCACCACCTGGTATTTGATCGACGAACTTCCGCAGTTTAGAACAAGTATGATCATTTTTAATCCGTTTTGTTTATTTCGCTAATAATTAAGGGCCATTCCGGGCCCGAGCAGGAAACCCGCGGATTTCCCGAAATTCCTGGTCTCGCACACAACTCCTTTGCCTGTTCGTTGTGCGCGGAGTGCGTCAGATTTCGCCCGTTGTTTGTGTTTTCAACCGAAAACTCGCGGGTTGAAAAGAAAAATGAGAATGAGCCGCACACTATTGGTTCGACTGGCAGGCCGTGATGGCCACCAGGTTCACGATATCCGACACCGAACAGCCCCTCGACAGGTCGTTGATGGGCGCGGCCATCCCCTGCAATACGGGGCCGATGGCTTCGGCCTTGGCCATGCGCTGCACCAGCTTGTACGCGATATTGCCCACCTCCAGCGACGGGAATACCAGCACGTTGGCCCGTCCGGCGATCTTGCTGCCCGGCGCTTTCTTCACCCCGATGCCCGGAATGATGGCCGCGTCGGCCTGCAACTCGCCGTCGATGGCCAGCGTGGGATCCATTTGCCGGGCCAGGCGCGTGGCTTCGACCACTTTGTCCACCATCGGGTGTTTGGCCGACCCTTTGGTCGAGAAGCTGAGCATGGCAATGCGCGGTTCGAAGCCGGCGATGGCGCGGGTGGTGTGCCCGGTGCAAACGGCTATCTGGGCCAGCTCCTCGGCCGTGGGATCGGGATGCACGGCACAGTCGGCAAACACCATCATGCCGTCCTCTCCGAACTGCGTGTCGGGCAGCACCATGATGAACGCGCCCGACACCACATTGATGCCCGGCTTGGTTTTCACGTACTGGAACGCCGGACGGATCACGTCGCCTGTGGAGTTGAGCGCCCCGGCCACCTCGCCGTCGGCATCGCCCGCCTTGATCATCACCGCCCCCAGCACCAGCGGGTCTTCGATCTGCTGAGCCGCCTGTTCGGGCGTGAGCCCCTTGCTTGCGCGCAGCTGCAACATCAGGTCGACGTACTGCTGCTTTCTCGGGTTATTCTTCGGGTCGACGATGGCGGCTTTGCCGATGTTGGCCAGCGAATAGGAGTCGGCCAGCTTGTTGATCTCCTGCGGATCGCCCAACAGGACGAGATTGCAAAATCCCTCGCCAAGGATCACATCGGCCGCCTTCAGCGTGCGCTCTTCCGTCCCCTCGGGCAACACGACCGTGCGCATGCTCTGCCGGGCACAGTCCTTTATTTTTTCCATCAAACCCATATGTCTGTTTTTTAAAATTTATGTTCCACAAGGAAAAATCCCAGCGTGGTGAAGCAGATGCACAAAAACACGCTGATCCAGATATAAACCATGCCCGTCAGGTACTCCCCGCTGCGGATGAAGGTCAGGATGTCGAGCGAAAAGGCCGAGAAAGTGGTGAACCCGCCGCAAAACCCGACCATGCCCAGAAACTGGTAATTGCTGCCCGAAAGGTTATTTTTGGCGAAATAAGCCGCCAGCAGGCCGATGGTAAACGACCCCGCGATGTTGACGATGAACGTCGCAAGGGGGATCTTCAGCCCGTGGTTCCACGATGCGGTGAGAGTTGAAATGAAGTAGCGCAGCACGCTGCCGGCAAATCCGCCCAGCCCGACCAGTAAATATGGATACATTATATTATCCGTTTTTTTTAATTCATCGCAAAGGTAACAAAAAATGCCTAAGTACACACCCATAGGGAGATTTGTTCTCAGAGACGTTCTTGTACTCACCAAAATCCCGGAGCAAAAAAGATTCCCGGCAACAAAACAGGCGGCGCCTTCTTTTTTTTATGTTGTGCCGTTATTCATTTTTGAATATCTTTGTCAGAATAAAGCGGTGTTTCCGAGTATCGGAAGGCACTTTTTTCATACCTTTGTCATTTAAACGGCTTCCTTCGGAAATCGGAAGAAGCGGATACCCCTACTTACGTATAAACCTAAAATCGCCCGCTTATGGAAACTCCCGGTTTAGACAAATCTGTTCAGGACGAACATCTCGGCAAAACGACCGAGGATACCCCGACACCCGTAAACGAAACTCCGGCTCCCGAATGCGCCTCATCCACAGCTGAAGAGGCGGCCGAATGCCTGGCAGGGGAAAGCGTCCCCGAAAACGCACCCGATTTCTCGGACGAAGAGGCCGACCTGGCCGGCTCGGCCGACGAGTACAACCTGGGCGACGAAACCGAAGAGGAAAAGAAAGAAAACAGCCCGGAAGAGAACTCGAAAGAAAAAGAGACCTATGCCGGCAAACTCAAAAAAGAGATCGTGGATCTGTTCGCAGCCGCCATCTCGTCCAAGCCGGTAATGGGCCTGCGCAAAGAGGCCGAGGCGGCCAAGATCGCCTTCTACAAAGCCCACAAGACCGACCTCGAACGGCAGAGGAAAGAGTTCGTGGCAGCCGGCGGCGATCCCGACCAGTTCGTTCCCGAGCAGGACAACCTCGAAACCCGGCTCAAGGAGCTGTTCGGGCTGTACCGCTCCAAACGCGACGAGTTGCTGGGCGAACTCGAAAAATCGAAAGAAGACAACTACCTGCGTAAGCTTCAGATAATCGACGAACTGAAAGAGCTGGTCAACAGCAACGAAACCATCAACCAGACCTTCAACGCGTTCCGCGACCTGCAACAAAAGTGGAAAGAGACGGGCAACGTGGCGCAGGACAAAGTGAAGCACATCTGGGAGATGTACCACCACCATGTCGAGAATTTCTACAGCTACATCAAAATCAACCAGGAACTGCGCGACCTCGACCTGAAAAAGAACTACGAGGCCAAGCTCGAACTGTGCGAGGAGGCCGAGGCGCTGATGCTCGAAGAGTCGGTGGTGACGGCGTTCCACAAACTGCAAAAGCTGCACGAGCGGTGGAGGGAGATCGGGCCGGTGGCCATCGAATACAAAGAGTCGCTGTGGGAGCGGTTCAAGGAGGCCAGTTCGAACATCAACAAACGCCACCAGGAACATTTCGAGACCGTCAAGCAGGAACTCCAGCGCAACCTCGAACTCAAAACCGAACTCTGCGTCAAGGCCGAGGAAGTCGCCGGCGGCAACTACCT
Organism: Rikenellaceae bacterium; assembly: GCA_031548435.1. Classification (GTDB taxonomy): domain Bacteria; phylum Bacteroidota; class Bacteroidia; order Bacteroidales; family Rikenellaceae; genus JAVBRA01. The sequence continues at coordinate 5,045 of JAVBRA010000001.1, read as the reverse complement.
GGGACACAAGGAGTGGAACAAAGCCTCGGAAGAGCTGGAAGAGATCCAGAAAGTATGGAAGACCATCGGCTTCGCACCCAAAAAAGACAACACCCGCATCTACGAGCGGTTCCGCAACGCCTGCAATCAATTTTTCGAGGCCAAGAGGGAGTTTTACGTGGGACTAAAGCGCGAGATGGACGAAAACCTGAAGGCCAAAACCGAAATATGCGAGACGGCCGAGTCCATGAGCAACAGCGAAGAGTGGAAAAAAACGACCAACGACCTGATCGACCTGCAAAAGAAATGGAAAGAGATCGGCCCGGTGTCGCGCAAATACTCCGACGCGATCTGGAAACGGTTCCGCGCCGCCTGCGAGGCGTTTTTCGCCCGCAAGAGCCAGCATTATTCGGGCATGGGGTCACAGCAGGAAGACAATCTGGCCCGGAAAAAGGCCATCATCGAACAGTTGCACGGCTTCACGTTCGACTCGGTGGACGAAGGGTTCGAGGCGCTGAAAAAAATCCAGCGGCAGTGGTCTGAAACCGGCTTTGTACCCATTGCCGAGAAAGAAGCCATCCAGAAAGAGTACCGCAAGGCCGTCGACGAATGCTTCGCCAGGCTGCGTTCGAGCGACTCGGACAAGAAGATCCGCCGGTTCAAGGAGCACGTGGCCAACATCTCGGAAAAAGGCGACCGCCAACTGCGCAACGAGCGCGACCGGCTCTACAACCGGATGCGCCAACTGGAGTCCGACATCGCCCTGTGGGAGAACAACATCGGCTTCTTCGCCAAGAGCAAGAACGCCGAAAAACTGGTCGAGGACGTGAATTCCAAGATCGCCCGCGCCCGGCAGGAGATCGAACTGACGATCGAAAAGATCAAAACGATAGACGCAACCGGGAACGAATAACGCCCGCAAGGCATTTCAGAAACAGCCAACCGGCTGCGGCGCAGGGAGGCGGCAGGGCAATGAGGTAAAAGAGAACAATTTAAACAGTTTCAAAGCGTATGTTAAAAGGAACGGCAAACAAAACCAAATACATTTTCGTAACGGGAGGGGTGGCCTCGTCGCTGGGCAAGGGCATCATCTCCTCGTCGATCGCCAAACTGCTGCAAGCCAGGGGATATTCGGTGACGATCCAGAAACTCGACCCGTACATCAACGTCGACCCGGGCACGCTCAACCCTTACGAGCACGGCGAATGCTACGTGACGGACGACGGCACGGAAACCGACCTCGACCTGGGACACTACGAACGCTTCACCAACACCCCCACCTCGAAGGCCAACAGCGTCACCACCGGGCGCATCTACCAGAGCGTCATCAACAAAGAGCGGCGCGGCGAGTTCCTGGGCAAGACGGTGCAGGTGATCCCGCATATCACCGACGAGATCAAGCGGCGCATCCGCACGCTGGGCATCGAAGACAAGTACGACGTGGTGATCACCGAGATCGGCGGCACGGTGGGCGACATCGAATCGCTGCCCTACATCGAGTCGGTGCGCCAGTTGCGCTACGACCTGGGGTACCAGAACACGCTGGTGGTGCACCTGACGCTGATTCCCTATATGAGCGCCTCGGGCGAACTGAAGACCAAACCCACGCAGCATTCGGTGAAACTGCTGCTTGAGGAGGGGGTGCAGCCCGATGTGCTGGTGCTGCGCTCGGAACGCCCGCTCACCGACGACGTACGCCACAAGGTGGCGCTGTTCTGCAACGTGCAGCCCGAGGCGGTGGTCGAGTCGATCGACGTGCCGACCATCTACGAAGTGCCGCTGAGGATGCATGCGCAGGGGCTCGACCAGGTGGTGCTGCAAAAGCTCAACCTGTCGACGTCCAAAAAACCCGACCTGGCCGAATGGAAGAAATTCGTGGAAAAGATCAAGAACCCGGCCAACCCCACGGTCAACATCGCGCTGGTGGGGAAATACACCGAACTGCCCGACGCCTACAAGTCGATTCTTGAAGCGTTCATCCACGCCGGGGCGGCGAACAACGTGAAAGTGAAGCTGCACCTGGTCAACGCCGAGGAGGTAACCAAGGAGACGGTAAAGGATATTTTGGGCAACATGTCGGGGATTCTTGTTGCGCCCGGCTTCGGGCCGCGCGGCATCGAGGGGAAGATCGGCGCCATCGAGTTCGCCCGCACGGGCAACGTCCCGTTCCTGGGCATCTGCCTGGGGATGCAGTGTTGCGTGGTGGAATTCGCCCGCAACGTGCTGGGCTGGGCCGACGCCAACTCGACCGAGATGGGCAAAACCAAGCATCCGGTCATCGACCTGATGGAAGAGCAGAAAGGGATCATCGAAAAGGGCGGGACCATGCGTCTGGGATCGTATCCGTGCGACCTGGCCAAGGGATCGAAAGCGCACAAGGCCTACCGCGCCGACCGCATCAACGAACGCCACCGCCACCGCTACGAGTTCAACAACACCTACCTCGAACAGTTCAACGAAGCGGGCATGACGGCCACCGGCATCAATCCCGACTCTGGGCTGGTGGAAATCGTCGAAGTCAGGAACCACCCGTGGTTCGTGGGCGTGCAGTTCCATCCCGAGTACAAAAGCACAGCCATGAATCCCCACCCGCTGTTCGTCGACTTTGTGGAGGCGGCGGTCGATTACTCGAAGAAAACGAAATAAACCCGGCAGCAAGTGTCCTTAATTACTTAAGGACACTTGCCTTTTGTCGTTCAGGGTCGGACCCTGAACGGCGGGAACAAAAAAATCAATGTTCACCAAGCAAACCAAACACACAGAATGGATAAAAATTCTTTAGCAGGATTACTTTTAGTAGGCGTCATCATCTTCGGCTTCACGTGGTTCAGCAGCCGCGAGCGCGCCAAGGCCATGGAAGAGCAGGCCCGGATCGAGGCCACCCGGCAGGTCGAAGAGCAAAAATACGAAGACTACCAACCCACACTCCCCTCCCCCGATCAGGACAGTACGGTCAACGACGCCCTGGCCGCCAGCATGGGCGAAACGCTCTTCGCCTCGATGCAGGGCGCCGAAGAGTTCTACAAGGTGGAAAACGACGTGATGGAGATGTACCTCTCGAACAAGGGAGGGCGCGTGGCGTCGGTGACGCTGAAAGATTACAAGACCTACAAGGGAGGGCCGCTGGTGTTGTTCGACAAGGAGACGTCGGAGTTCAACCTGTCGCTCTACACCAACCAGAAGATCGAAACATCGCAGTTCTATTTCACGCCCGTCACCGGCGGCGACTATGCGCTGGCCGAGGGTGAAGAGAGCGGCTCGTACGCCCTGCGCCTGTACGTCGACTCGACCTCGTACATCGAATACGTCTACACGCTCAAGCAAGGCGAATACATGGTCGGCTTCGACATCAACCTGGTGGGGATGGAGAGCAAGATCGACCGCCGCGAAACCTCGCTGGGATTGTCGTGGAAAAACACCTCGTTCCAGAACGAGAAAGGGTTCGACAACGAGAACAACTACACCACCATCAGCTACATGTATCCCGACGAAAAGTCGCCCGAGCAGTTGGGAATGTCGAAAGCCTCCAAGTCGGAGGAGATCAAGTCGAGGGTCAAGTGGTTCGATTTCAAGCAGCAGTTCTTCTCGTCGGCCCTGATCGCCGAAAACGGGTTCGAGAGCGGCAGCATCGGCTACACGACCGATTCGACCGGCGGAAAGATGAAACGATTCACGGCCGACATGGTACTCGCCTACACGCCCGGTGCGCAAGGCTACCAGTTCAACTTCTACTTCGGCCCCAACAAATATTCGATCCTCAAGAAATACGACCTGGGGATGGAGAAAGTGATCCCGCTGGGCGGCTGGATCATCGGATGGGTCAACCGCTGGATCGTGATCCCGGTATTCGACCTACTCAGCAATTCGATCGCCAGCTACGGGCTCATCATCCTGATCCTGACCCTGATCATCAAGCTGCTGATCTTTCCGCTCACCTACAAGTCGTACCTGTCGACGGCCAAGATGCGGCTGCTGAAACCCGAAATGGACGAGATCAGCGCCAGGTACCCCAAGAAAGAAGATGCGATCAAGAAACAGCAGGCCACCATGGAGCTTTACAAGCGGGCCGGGGTCAGTCCCATGGGCGGGTGTTTGCCGCTGTTGATCCAGTTCCCGATCCTGATCGCCATGTTCCGCTTCTTCCCCGCCTCGATCGAGTTGCGGCAGGAGGCGTTCCTGTGGGCCGACGACCTTTCGTCGTACGACAGCATTGCCCATCTGCCGTTCAACATTCCGTTCTACGGCGACCACGTGAGCCTGTTCACGCTGCTGATGGCCGTGGCGCTGTTCTTCTCATCGAAGATCAACTACGCCCAGTCGGCGGCCAGCAGCTCGCAGGCGCAGATGCCCGGCATGAAGTTCATGATGCTCTACATGATGCCCGTCATGCTGCTGCTGTGGTTCAACAACTACTCCAGCGGCCTGAGTTACTACTACCTGCTGTCGAACCTCATCACCATCGGGCAGACGTTCGTGTTCCGCGGCATGGTCAGCGACGAGAAGCTGCACCAGCGCATGAAAGAGAACGCCAAAAAGCCGCAAAAGAAATCGAAATGGCAGGAGCGTTACGAGCAGATGGTCAAGCAACAACAGATGCAGCAGCAACAGTCCAAACAGAAAGGGAAAAAATAATTCCTTGTATTCATAAAAAAGGGCGGGGGCAATGTCCCCGCCCTTTTTTATGTCTGCCGGACTTCATGCGGGAAAAGAGATCCCTCAGCGCCACAGGCTCAATTCTCTATTCGGGGCGGCAGTATGATGCCCCTGTAAAGCCGGAGGCCGATGGCAAAGAAGTTTTAATTCCATTCAAAATATACTTTATATATAAATTCATTGAAACAAGTTAACTGTCCAGAGATTACTAAGAATAATATTGCAAAATTCACATTGCCGGCCCTCATTGGGTTGGCCGTGGCAGCATAAGGTGAATTAGTCACGACTTAATCTGACAGTTAGGAATAAAAATTACTAAATTCACTAACTGAAAAGATTGAAGTTATGACCACACAACAGAAGATCATCAAGAACAAATCGGGACTGCTTGAGCTGGCCCAGATGCTCGGCAA
>JAVBRA010000013.1:0-48300 GCA_031548435.1 Rikenellaceae bacterium | reverse complement strand
GACCATACTCTGGGCAGCGCGGCCCACAGCGTTCATCGTCAGCCCGCAAAACATAAAGGCCATCATCGAGCCGATAAACACCCCGATCAGCACCTTGGGATTCATCAGGGTGATCTGGTAGTAATCCATAAAATCGGGGATCGTCATTTCCGAAACGGCTTTCGACATCCCGTTGGAGAGCGTCAGGGCCTTTTGCCCGACATGCTCGAGGCCGATCTTCACCTCCTCGATGTAGGAAGCCAACAAGGCCAGGGCGGTCAGGGCGGCCGAGCCGATGGCGAAGCCCTTGCCTGTAGCAGCGGTGGTGTTACCCAGGGCATCGAGGGCGTCGGTGCGTTTGCGCACTTCGGGTTCCAGGCCGCTCATTTCGGCGTTGCCCCCGGCGTTGTCGGCGATGGGACCATAGGCGTCCGTAGCCAGGGTGATCCCCAGCGTGGAGAGCATCCCCACGGCGGCGATCCCGATCCCGTAAAGGCCCCGGGAGAGGTTCTCGGCGCTGAGCATGTTCGTCAGGTCGAAACCCGTGGCGCAGAGGTAGGCCAGGACAATGGCGAGCGCCACGGTCAGCACGGGAATCGCCGTTGAGATCAACCCCATCCCGATCCCGGAAATGATCACCGTGGCGGGACCGGTTTCGGCGCTGCCGGCGATGCATTTCGTGGGTTTATAGGAGTGGGAGGTGTAATATTCGGTGGACTGACCGATAATGATCCCCGCCAAAAGGCCCGTGATCACCGAGAAAGAGAGGCCCACCCAATTGTCGATCTGCAAAACGTAAAGGATACCGAACGTGAGCATCGCGATCAACACCGAGCTGATATTGACCCCCAGACCCAGCGAACGGAGCAGTTGTTTCATCGAAGCCCCTTCCCTGGTGCGCACCAGGAAGATCCCCAGCACCGAGAGAAGGATGCCCACGGCGGCGATCAGCATGGGGGCCAGCACGGCCTTCAGCTGCATCCCTCCGGCAAAGGCGGCGGCACCCAGGGCGGAGGTCGCCAGGATCGAACCGCAGTAGCTTTCATAGAGGTCGGCGCCCATACCGGCCACGTCGCCCACATTGTCGCCCACGTTGTCGGCGATGGTGGCGGGATTGCGGGGGTCGTCTTCGGGAATGCCGGCCTCGACTTTCCCCACCAGGTCGGCGCCCACGTCGGCTGCCTTGGTGTAGATGCCGCCCCCCACACGGGCAAAGAGCGCCTGCGTCGAGGCCCCCATCCCGAAGGTAAGCATCGTGGTCGTGATGATCACCAGTTTCTGCGCTTCGGTAACCCCGTCAATAAAGTAGTTGAGCACCATAAACCAGATCGAGATATCGAGCAACCCCAGGCCCACGACCACCAGACCCATCACGGCGCCGCTGCGGAACGCCACCCGCAGGCCGGCGTTGAGGGAACCCCGGGCGGCGTTGGCCGTGCGGGCCGAAGCATAGGTGGCCGTGCGCATGCCGATGTAGCCGGCCAGGCCCGAGAACAGACCCCCGGTGAGGAAGGCAAAGGGCACCCAGGGATTTTGCACGCCCAGCCCGTAAGCCAGGAAAGCAAAGAAGAGGGCCAGGACCAGGAAAACGATCCCGACCACTTTATATTGCTGTTTGAGGTAAGCCATCGCTCCCTGACGGACATGGCCGGCGATTTCGATCATGCGGGGCGTACCCTCCGGAGCACGGAACATCTGGCGGAAGAAATACCAGGCAAAAAACAGGGCCACCAGCGAAGCCGCAGGGATCAGCCAAAAAAGACAAGGTACGTTCATAAGGGTTGTCAGTTAGGATTAGTAGGCTTCAAAATTATTAAAATTTTTCAAGAAGTACTACCTTTGTCGGGCGTTTTTCAGCACTATCTCAACCATTCCGGACCCCATGCGTAAAATCACCAACCCCGAATTGGGGCGCCCCACCCCCGAAGCCTTCGCCGAAAGCCCCAAATGCCCGGTCGTGGTCGTGCTGGAAAATATCCGCAGCGCGAACAATGTGGGCTCGTTCTTCCGCACGGCGGACGCGTTCGCCATCGAACGGATCGTCCTGTGCGGCATCACGGCCGCCCCCCCCTCGCGGGAGATCCATAAAACCGCCCTGGGGGCCGAACTGACCGTTCCCTGGCGCTACGAGAGGGCTGCCACGGAAGCCGTGCAGCAGTTGCACGACGAAGGGTATATCCTGCTGGCCGTCGAGCAGGTCGAAGGGGCGCTGCCGCTGGACCGGTTCCGGATCGAAGGAGGGCAAAAATACGCCCTGGTCTTCGGGAATGAAGTGGAAGGGGTAAGCCAGGGCGTGGTAGACCGATGCGACGGGGCGATCGAAATCCCGCAGCTGGGCACGAAACATTCGCTGAACGTCTCGGTAGCGGGTGGGCTGGTGCTATGGGAATTCTTCCGGCAATGGCGGCCGTAAAAAACGGGATCCCCGTTTGGACTTCCCGAAGAATTAATTATACCTTTGGGCTTCAGAGCCTCTCTAAATCCTGAAAACCCGAAAAACATGTCCACTGATAGCAAGACCCGTGTCGTAACGACCTACCGCCTTTCGGAAATGAAAGCCCGGGGGGAAAAGATCTCCATGCTCACCGCGTACGACTTTTCGACGGCCCGCATCCTCGACTCGGCGGGAGTGGATGTCATCCTGGTGGGCGACTCGGCTGCCAACGTGATGGCCGGGCACACCACGACGGTGCCGATCACCCTCGACCAGATGATCTACCACGGCCGCAGTGTCACCCGGGCCGTCCACCGCGCCCTGGTGATCGTCGACCTGCCCTTCGGCACCTACCAGGGCAACTCCAAAAAAGCGCTCGCCTCAGCGATCCGCATCATGAAAGAGACCGAGGCCGACGCCGTGAAACTGGAAGGGGGCGACGAGGTCATCGATTCGGTGGAGCGTATCCTCAGCGCCGGGATCCCCGTGATGGGGCATCTGGGCCTGACACCCCAGTCGATCCATAAATACGGCACCTACTCGGTGCGAGCCAAAGAGGAGGCCGAAGCCGAAAAGCTGGTCCGCGACGCCCACCTGCTCGAAGAGGCCGGTTGTTTCGGCATCGTGCTGGAAAAAATCCCCGCCGCATTGGGGACCCGCGTGGCCTCGGAACTGAAGATCCCCGTTATCGGGATCGGGGCAGGCGGCGGCGCCGACGGACAGGTGCTCGTGATCCACGATATGCTGGGGATCACCCAGGAGTTTTCGCCCCGTTTCCTGCGGCGCTACGCCGACCTCTACACCACCATTTTTGACAGCGTACAAAGCTACGTAGCCGATGTCAAGGCAGGCGATTTCCCCAACGAAAAGGAGCAATATTAAACGGAAGCCTGCGCAGGCCTGGAAAAATAGCCGGCGTTTCCATCAGGGAAACGCCGGCTATGCTTTTATAACAGGCAAATGCCTCTATAGATCGTGTCCGCAATAGGAGAGATTAAAGCTCTTGTTGCAGATCGGAAAATCGGAGATCCCCTGACCCCGCACGGCCAGCGCCAGCCCCATCCAGTTGTGCAGGGATGGATCCTTGACCCGGTAAGCGCACAGGCGTCCCGCCTCATCGGTCAGGGCCACATGGGCGATCTCGCCCCGCCATCCTTCGCACAAAGAAAACGCCAGGCTTCCGGGCGCCAACGGAGCCGCGTAATCGGGTGCAGAAACCGTTTGCGCCCCCTCTTCCAGGGAGGCGATCATCCGGCGGATATACCCTGCCGATTGGGGAACCTCCCGCAGGCGAATCCCCAGGCGGGCCTGGACATCCCCGGCGGCCATCGTAACCGGCTCGTGGGGGATCGTCTCCCGGGAAGGCCCCCAAGGGTGAGTGGCGCGCAGATCGCGCGAAAGGCCCGACGCACGGGCGGCCGGGCCCACCGCTCCGATGCGCAGCGCCTGGGCGCGGGTCAAGATCCCGCAATCCTCGAAGCGGGCCAGCACCGATGCGGTATCCTCCAGGTTGGCCGCCACCTCGCCGAAACGGCGCTCGACCTCAGCCAAATTTTGGAGTACCAACGCCCGCAATTCCGCCGTCAGGGCAAAATAACTTCCCCCGGGACGCACCAATCCCTTCCCGAAACGGTTGCCGCACCAGGCCTGGGTGGTGTTGATGACGATCGTGCGCAGCGCCTCGCAGGCCACCTGTCCCAATTGGTAGCCGATATCGGTGCACAACGCCCCGGTATCCGCAATATGCAGGGCGATCCGCTCCAATTCCAGGGCAATGGTCCGTTCCACAGCCACCGCTCCGGGCACGGGACGGGCGGCCAACTGCTCCATCAACGAAGCGTAAGCGGTCGTATGGGCCACGGCGCTGTCCCCGGCGATGCTCTCGCACAGCAGGGCCTGCCGCAGGCGGTTGGACGTTTCGCACAGCAGCCGCTCGATCCCCCGGTGCTGGTAACCCAGCATGATCTCCAGGTGCAGGACCCGCTCCCCGTTGCAGATAAAGCGAAAACATCCCGGTTCGATGATCCCGGCGTGGATGGGGCCCACGTTCACTTCATGCAGGGCTTCCCCGGCAATCGTGTAAAAGGGATAGTCGTTCATGCCTCTCCCCCGGTCGGCCCGGTCGTGGGCAAAGCGCAGGGGCTTGTCCCAAGGAGTTCCAACGAAAGAGACCCCGAACTGTTCGGCAATCCCCCGCTCGAAGATGTGCAGCGCCGGATGGCGGGGCACGAGCGACGCCAGCGCCTCCCCTTCCCGGCAGCCGCAAGAGGCCAACAGCACGCGCCCCGTGGCATCATCCGCTACCAGGCAGAACAACGACAGCCCCTGGGGAGAGGACCAACCGAAATAGGCCGCCACATGGCAGTTTTCGCCGGCCAGCGTCTCATCCAAAAGACGATACAACCCGTCGTAGTCCGACCGGGGCAGGTCGGCCAGCCGGACAGGGCCCTCTGCAGGATATACCGATAACCATTCCATAGGTCAATAGCTCAAAATCGACTCGATCCAGGCCACCAGAAAAGGCGGCTGGAACAGCCCCAACAAGACCGCCAGTAAAATCAGCCCGAAGCCGCTCCAGGTCACAGTCCGGCTCACCCGGCGAAGGGGCTCGGAGAGGATCACGGGCTTGTAGCACAGCCTCAGCAGGCGGTACGCCAGGCTGTACATCACAAAACAAAGCAACCCTACTAAAACCACCAGCAGCCACCATTGCCCCGAAGCGATCACCTGCCGGAAGATCATCAGCTCCGACAGGAAAAGCGCCGAAGGGGGCAGGGCCAGCAGGCAGAGCATCCCCAGGAGCATGGCGGCCGATCCCAGGCGATTGACGTGCATGTAATTGCCGATGCGGTTGATGCGGTAACTGCCGTAGATCCGGCCGATCTGGGCCAGGTTGAAAAAGATCCCCGACTTGACCAGGCTGTGGGCGATCATATGGAATACGGCGGCAAAAACACCGGCGCCGCCCACCCCCAGGCCCACCAGGACGATCCCCAGGTTTTCGGTGGTGGAATAGGCGAAAAAGCGTTTGTAATTGTTCGTACGGCGCAGGTAAACCGCCCCGATCAGCACCGAAATCAGCCCCGAGAGGATCAGCACACCCGACATCCACGCCGCCGCCGGAGAATGCCGCACCAACGCGTAGACCCGGTAGAGGGAGACAAAGCCGGCATTGACCAGCACCGTCGAAATGACGGCCGAAGCGGGCGTGGGGGCCGTGGAATTGGCGTCGATGCCCACCGTATAGAGGGGAAAGACTTCCAGCTTACAGCTGTACCCCACCAGGATAAACAGGAACGCGATCTTGAGGTAGAGGGGATTGCCCGTGGAGACCGTGTCGGCCAACGCCCGGTAGGAGAGATCGCCGTGCTCGGCCACCGTGCTCAGCAGCAGGATCCCCAGGTAAGCGATCAGGATCCCCGTTGAGCAGATGAAGACATATTTCCAGGTCGCCTCCAGGCTCTGTTCGGTCCGGTCGTGGTAGATCAATCCGGCCGTGGCCAGCGTGGTCAGCTCCAGAAAAACCCAGGCAACGGCCAGATTGTTCGAAAAGTAGACCGCCGTAGCCGACGTGCACAACAGCATCAACGAGAGGTTGTAGGTCTTGTAGGCGTGGGGTGGTTCGCGGTCGAGATAGGAATTACTCTGGTAAAAAGCGACAAAGGAGATCGCCGCCATCAGGACGAAGAAAAGGATCCCCAGCGGATCGAGCGTGAAAAACTGCCATTGCGTGGCTCCGGCCTGCCAGGAAAGTCCCGCGGCGCAAAGCAGCTGCATCGCATAGAAGCCATACCCCACCGCCCGCACCTGGGTGCGGCGGCGCAGCAGGGCAGTGGCGACGGCCAGAAGCAGGGAAACGATCAGGTAGGCGCTCAGCATAACATCAGTCCTTTAACGTATCGAGACCCTCGACATCCAGATGGTGGTAACGGCTGCCGAGGCGCCCCAGGACGAGACCGAGCATCAGCACGCTCATCACCAGGTCCAGCAAGATGGCGATATTGATCAGGTAGGGCATTTCGGCCCCGATGGCCATGGCAAAGAGGAATACCCCGTTCTCGATCACCAGGAAGCCCACCAGGTGCGAAAAAATGCGTTTATGGGTAATAATCAACAGCATCCCGCTCAGCAAGCCGTATAACGACACCCCGAAAAAGACCGGATCGAAAAGCCCGTCCGAGGCCATGTAATGGGTGAGCACCAGGCTGCACAGCAACAGGGCCACCGACATAAGCAACTGGTTGAACACGGCCACCGAGGCGGCATGGACCCGGTTGATCCCCGTACGGCGGATGATCCGATAGAGAATCATGGGCAGGATAAGGGCCTTGAACACGAGTGTCTCGGCGATCACAAACGCCAGTTCGTACCAATCCGTCCCGTGAAGCCGCAGCAAGGCCACCCCGAAGAGCAGAAAGCCCTGCAAAGCGATCAGCATGGTGTAATGCCGGAACCGCTCGATGATCGAGAGATAGAGCAGCGAAAGGACGTAGCATATGATCAGGGCTAACAACATGCTATTCGATTGAAATATTGCGCATGACCAGGTAGGCGACCAGAAAAGCGACCAGGGCGAGGGCGAGGATCGTCGCAAGGTAGGTCGTATTCCGGGAGAGGCGGTTACGGGCCGTAAAGGATTCCAGCAGGCCGATCCCCAGGCCGAACGACAGGGCCACCAAAACGATAAGCGCCGCACCGTCCCGCAGCACCGATACGAGCACCGACGCTCCGATCAGGGCCAGCAAGGCCGTTTTGACCCAACCGCCCAGCGTAATCAGGGCCCGGTCGAAACCGCTGTAATCGAGCTCCATCACTTCGTGGATCATAGTCAGTTCGAGGTGCGTGCGGGGATCGTCGACCGGAATGCGCGAGGCTTCCACGAGCGCGACCTTGAACAGCACGTAGGCAGCCAGGGCGGCGATCACCACCATCTCGTACGAATTGTCGTACGAGCGCTGCATGATCTCGGAAAACGACGTCTTGCCGGTGAGCAGGCAGAGCGTGCCGATGGTGACAAACAGCGCCGGTTCGACCAGCGCGCCGAACAGGTTTTCACGGCTGGCGCCCATGCCCTGGAAACTGCTGCCCGTGTCGAGCGCCCCGGCGATGAGGAAAAAGCGGCCCAGGGCCAACAGGTAGGCGAACAGCACAATGTCGCCGTCGAACGAAATCAGCGCCCTCATGCCCGGGAGCGGAACGATGGCCGCGGCCATCAGCACCGTGGCCAGGGTCACGCACGGGGCGATGCGGAACACGGGGCCGGTGGCGGTGCTGTAAACGCTGCCCTTGCGCAACAGCAGGCGGACGTCGTACAGGTGCTGGAACAGGCGGATCCCCTTGCGGCCGCTCAGGCGGGCCCGCACGCGGTTGATGATGCCCGTGAGCAACAGCGACGAAACCAGTATGAAGACCAATGGGATCATATGACGTGAATGAATGAAAGTGCGAAAATCGACATGATGAACAGCAGCGCGTGCAGGATATAGTGATTGACATGCCCGGTTTGAAACAGGGCCATTTTCGACGAAATGCGGCGGACGATCCGCATCCAGCGGTGCTCGACGATGGTGTTGATGCGGTCGGAGGCATCGGTTCTGAAGCCGGCCTTCTTCGGGAAAATGCCTTCGACAGGGCTGTCGGCCTGCTTGCCCGACACGGGGGCCAACTCGCGCAAAGGCTGGGTGTACGACTCGCCGGTGTATTGCATCTTTTTGGTGACGCCGCCGTATCCGCACCCCCAGGTGGGGCCCGAGGCGATCATCCCGGCGCGCGTTCTGGGCGCCTGCAACCGCTTTTTAATCCAATAGAGCCCCCCCGCCCCAACGCACAACGACGCAAACACGATCGAGACCGCTGTCCAGTCGACGCCGATCGGGGCCGAGGGTGGAATATGATAGCCGGCAACGGCCATCCCGGATGCGGCGGCAACAAACGGAGCAGGCAGGAATCCGGAGCAAAGCACTGCCGCCAACATCACAGCCATGCCCACGATCATGGGCGGGTTGGCCTCGTGCGCCTCTTCTGCCGGACAACTGCGCGCCGTGCCCAGGAACGTGATGCCGAACGCCTTGCAGAAGACCACCAGCGCCAGTCCTCCCACCAGCGACAGAAACAGCAGTGTGACCAAGGCAAGGATGGTCGCCCCGCCATCGGAGGCCACCCCGCTGATGAGCCCGCTGTAAATCATAAACTCGGACACAAAGCCGTTCAACGGCGGCAGGGCCGCAATGGCAATCGTGCCGGCAAGGAACAGGAACCCGGTGACCGGCATCCGTTTCATCAGCCCGCCGTAGCGATCCATGGTAGGCAGCCCGCCCGTGGCGTGGATCACACTGCCGGCGCCCATGAACAGCAGCGGTTTGAAAAACGAGTGGAACAACGTATGGAGCAACGCCCCGGCCAGACAACAGGCCGCCATGCGGGCGTCGCCGGTGGCTTTGCCCAGCAGTCCGGCCCCGATGGCGATCATGATGATGCCGATATTCTCAATGGAGGAATAGGCAAGGAGCTTCTTCAGGTTGTCCTGGATCGAGGCGTAGATGACGCCCCACAGCGCCGTGACGATGCCCACGCCCAAAACCACCAGCGCAACAGGAAAAAGTCCGTCGCCGATGCTCATGGTCACGCGCAGGATGCCGTAGACGCCCATCTTGATCATCACCCCCGACATCAGCGCCGACACATGCGACGGTGCGGCCGGATGCGCCTCGGGCAGCCAGGTGTGCAGCGGGAACACGCCCGCCTTCAGCCCGAACCCGACGAAAAAGAGCAGGAACAGCGGCATGGGTTTATGGACGGCGAAATAAGAGGCCAGCGAATCGAATCCGGCGGGCAATCCCGCGGCCGACAGTTTGACGAACCCGGCCAGCAGGAAAAAAAATCCGGCATGCATCACCGTCAGGTAACTGATGGCCGTGCGCATCACTTTCTTACGTCCCGCATCGTACATCACCAGCAGGAACGACGACAGGGTCATCACCTCCCACGAGAGCAGGAACGCAAACGCCGAACGGAAGATCACCACGCCGAACATCGACAGCACCAGCAACACGTAACTGAGGTAATGGAGCGAAAGATAGACCGGCGACTTCGTCGTAAAATCGTCTTTGAGGTATCCCGCCGAATAGATGGCCGCGGCCACCGACGCCAGCGAGATCATGACCAGGAACAACGCCGACAGGCGGTCGACTGCGGCTATCGTGTCGCCCAGCACGGGCAGCGACTCGATGTAATAAGTGAGGGGGCCGTGCATAAAAACCGTCGCGGCGACGAAAACAGCCGCCGCGGCTCCGGCTGCGGTGACAGCCACCGCATACCACGCCTTCCACCGGGGAGGCAGCAGGAACAGCAACAACGACGCTGCGGCCAATAAGATTATAACATCTATAAACATATGCTATTGATTCATCAAATTCACCGTGTGCACGGCCACCAACGCGGCTGTTTCGGTACGCAGCCGCGACGGGCCGAGCGACACCTCGACAAAACCGTGCGCCTTGGCCGCCGCCACTTCCCCGGGCGAGAAATCGCCCTCGGGGCCGATCAGCACCGCCACATTCGCCTGCCCCGCGCAAAGCTCTTTGAGCGGCCGCCGCTGGCCGGTTTCGGAACAATGGGCGATGTATTTCCCCTCGGCCTGCACGCTTTTCAGCAACTGCGCAAAAGCGGTCAGCTCGTCGACGGACGGCAGGTACGCCTTGACCGACTGCTTCATCGCCTCGATGGCCACCCGCTCGCACCGGTCGCGTTTGAGAACGCGCCGTTCGCTGCGTTCGCATTCAAGGGGCGTGATGCGGTCAACGCCTATCTCGGTCGCCTTTTCCACAAACCACTCGAAACGGTCGGTGTTTTTGGTGGGCGCCACGGCCATGTGCACACTGAACGGACGCCTGCCGCACTCTTTCCGCTCCAACCGCGCCTCGACCACACAACGTTTGGGGTCGGCCACGGTCACCACGGCCCGGTAGAGGTTGCCCTCCCCATCGGTGATATGCAGCGTGTCGCCCTGCTTCTTGCGCAACACGCGCACGCAATGCTGCGACTGGTCGCCGTCGAGGGTGTTCACGCCTTCCTGTATGCCGGGCGAATAAAATAACTGCATCTCCGTTATGCGTTTCAATCACAACAAAAGTACGAACTTTATGGTGAAATGCGAAATGCAGCGGAAAACCCTTGCATTGCGAAGAAGGCTCAAACTTTTTTAATCCGCTAAAATTGGCTATTTTCGCAGCCGTACATCCTGTTGCCGGAGCGCTTTACGCATCCGGGATAACGAACAGAATATAAATCCGAATATTAAACCATACGAACCATGACAAAAGGACCGATTTCACAATTCATCACCCACCACTACCGGCACTTCAACGCGGCGGCACTGGTCGACGCGGCCAAAGGCTACGAAGCGCACCTGATGGCCGGCGGCAAAATGATGATCACCATGGGCGGGGCCATGAGCACGGCCGAGCTGGGCCTGTCGCTGGCCGAAATGATCCGCCAGGACAAGGTGCAGATCATCACCTGCACGGGCGCCAACCTCGAAGAAGACCTGATGAACCTGGTGGCCCACAGCCACTACAAGCGCGTGCCCAACTACCGCGACCTCACCCCCGAACAGGAGCGCGAGCTGCTCGACAACCACATGAACCGCGTCACCGACACCTGCATCCCCGAGGAGGAAGCCTTCCGCCGCCTGCAGGGCCACATCTCCAAAATATGGAAAGAGGCCGACGCCAAAGGCGAACGCTACCTGCCCTACGAGTTCATGTACCAGCTCATCCGCAGCGGCGAACTGGAGCAGTACTACGAAATCGACCCCAAGAACAGCTGGATGCTGGCCGCCTGCGAAAAGAACCTGCCCATCATCGTGCCGGGTTGGGAGGACAGCACCATGGGCAACATCTTCACCTCCTACGTCATCAAGGGCGAACTGAAAGCCTCGACCGTGAAAAGCGGCATCGAAACCATGATCTTCCTCACCGAATGGTACCGCGCCAACTCGGGCGGCCAAGGCGTGGGCTTTTTCCAGATCGGCGGCGGCATCTCGGGCGATTTCCCGATCTGCGTGGTTCCCATGATGTACCAGGATCTGGAATGGACGGACGTCCCCTTCTGGGCCTACTTCTGCCAGATCTCCGACTCCACCACCTCGTACGGCTCGTACTCGGGCGCCGTCCCCAACGAAAAGATCACCTGGGGCAAGCTCGATGTCGACACCCCCAAGTTCATCATCGAATCCGACGCCACCATCGTCGCCCCGCTCGTGTTCGCCTATATTCTGGGGTGGTAGGCGGCGCTGTTTTTTGCAACAACAATAATAACAGCCAAAATTACCCGTATTTTACGGGTAATTTTGGCTGTTATAGCATATATTTTTATTTTTGTAGGAAACTAAAACATCGGAGACTATGAAAAAATCATTCCTTATTCCAATCATTTCGGCATTTTGTCTTGTATTCAATCCCGCACAGGGGCAGGTGATTTATCCCATGGAGGAAGACAATTTTCTTACCATGAAAGGTCTGGTAAAAAGCATTGAAGAAACGACTTACAATGCGCTCGACCGTTTCGGAGAGATTGTTCCGGGGAATGATACGCTGTATAAGTGCCAAGTGACGTTTAACGGGCAGGGGAAACCCGTTGAACTAAGTTCATTATACGGGAATCTTTTTGGCGTACATAAAGAAGTTATATATACGTATGACGGCAATGGAATGCTTAAAAGTATAGATGATAAAAGTGACGGCTACTTGATTCGCAAGTCTGTTTATCAATTCGACCGTTCTGGAAAACATACAGCAACGAGTGTATATGGTTCTAACGGGAGTCTGTCCTGGAAACACATCATCACTTACAATACCGATGGAAAATGTCAGGAAGTAAAATATTACGATGGATCGGGTGGTAGCCATTATGTCCCCACTACTTACAGGCATGAGAATGGCAACGTGATCGAAATGCAGCGGTGGCCTGGCAAGGAGAAGACTGTATACGATTCTTCCGGGAATATTACCCGAAGTGAATCGGATTATATTTCGTCAGACGGACCGGATACTTACACCTATGAATACGACCAGAAAGGCAACTGGGTGAAGCAGATTAAATACGAACAACCGGAAGCAGGCGGCATTTCCCTGCCTGTGCAGATCACAATTCGTGAAATAACTTACTGGTAAAACTTTAAGCGTCAATCAGAACAACGTATTCTCACACAGAAGAAGAAAAAAAAGTAAGGCGTTTCGTTACGAAACGCCTTACTTTTTCATTTCCCAAGAACTACTACAACTCCAGGATACGGATGTTGCGGAACTTGACCACGGAGCCGTGCCCGAGGAATCCGATGTATCCTTTTTCGCGGAGCAGGCCCGGATGCTGCTGGTGGTCGAGGGTTTCGGCCCCGTTTTTGGATGCCTTCAGGATATCGCCGTCAACGATCACCACGCCGTTGAGCGTCACGGTGATGTGGCTGCCTTTGATGCGGATCTCTTCGCTGTTCCATTCGCCGAGCGGCTTCAGCACGTCGCGTTTGGACGGGATTACGCCGTAGACTGAGCCGTGGGCCTGGTACTGTTCGATGTTGGCGTAGATCGGGTCGCGGTCGTCGAGAATCTGGATCTCCATGCCCAGATAGGCGGCGTCGCCTTCAAGCGGGGCGCGGATGCCCACACCGTTGTTGGCGCCGGGGGTGAGCTGGAACTCGAAGCGGAAACTGAAGTCCTTGTACTCCTTCTTGGTGTAGAGGTTACCGCCGAACGCCTTGCTGGGATAAATGACCATGTTGCCCTCTTCGGTCACATAGTCGTGGGTGTTGCCCTGCCACTGCGACATCGACGTGCCGTCGAACAGCACCACATACCCTTCGGCTTTCTCTTCGGCCGAGAGTTCGAAACGCTTGGTGTCGGGCAACTCGTTGATGTACAGGTCGCGGTATTCGACCGGCGTGCCGTGGGCCTGCAACTCGATCTGTTCCTTGATGAAGATGGGCAGGCTGCGGTTCCAGTAGTTTTCGAGCATGACGTTGTCGACCACCAGTTCGCCGTTCAGGTAAACGGTCACACGGTCGTCCACCATCTTGATGTAGAACGAGTTCCACTGTCCCACAGGGTTGTCGGCCACCTTGAGCGGCTTGCTGGGGTTGACGGCGTTGTTGTACAGGCCACCCGAGCCCACCTGTGCTCCCACATTGGTCATGGCCGGATCCCATATCTGCACCTGGGGCGTGCCGCGCAGGTAGATGCCCGCGTCGCCGCCCGCCTGGATGCGCCAGTCAACATACATTTCAAAGTTGCCGTACTGCTTTTCGGTACAGAGGTTATCGTCCTGTCCTGCTTTGCCCGAGAAGCAGATCATGCCGTCCTTGGCCGACCACGTGTCGCGCATGCGGGCGTCGGCTTTCTGCTGCGCTTCGGCCAACTGTTTTTCGGTCATCTTCGAGCGCGATACAGGATTGCCCACCAAGCCTTTCCATCCGGCCAGGTCTTTGCCGTTGAACATGGAGTAGTACCCCACGCCCTGCTGCATCTCGTTCAGGTGCTTGGCAATGGCGCTGCGCTCGTACTCGGCATCGCCGCCCGTGAGCACCGACGATGCTTTTTTGAGCAGCGAGGTCACCATATCGCCGTAATAGCCCTTGTCGGCCAGCGCGATGGCCATCACCGTACGGGCAGCCGTCTGCTGGGTGGCGGCGTTGTCGATATACTGCCCGGCCAGCATCAGCGCCTGGAGGGTGCCTGTCGAGGCCATCAGTTTCAGCAGCGTGTTTTTCTGGGCATCGTTCTTGGCAATGTCGAACGCGTTGCGGTAGAGTTGGTACTTGCGCACGTTGTTGAACTTCGAGGCGGCCGCGTTGTTGATGTAGCCGTCGAGCGCTTTCGATGCGTAGGCGGTCGGGCCCTGCGCTATTTCGTACAGTTTGTCCGATGCGCCCATGCCTTGCCATGCCAACAGGGCGTCGATGGCTTTTTCCTGGGCCGCGCCGGTCGACGAGTCGTAGGAGTCGGCAATGATCTTCAGCGCCGCCGGATCGCCGGTGTTTGCAAGAATGATGTAATACAGCGGCTTTTTATCGGCCGACGTGTTGTCCATCTTGTTGGTGATGGTGCGGGTCTGCTGCTTGGCATACTCGGTAGACAGGGCCGAGATGGCAGCCTGCTGGTAGAACGGCACGTCCGAGGCCGGAGCGGCTTCCATCATGGTGAAAAGGCGCTGCACGTCCGGAGCGGTGACCACACCCTTGAGGGCGGTCAGCGCGGCGGTTTTGATCTGCGGGTTCGACGAGCCGCAATAGCCGAAGACGGCTTCTGAAGCCGAGGTGGCTTTGCGGGCGGCCAGAACCTGCATGGCGGCCACCTTTCCGGCGTCGTTGCCGGCGGCCAATACGCCCATCACATCATCGGTGATGTACCCTTTATAAGAAGAGATCGCCGTTTTAGCCGTATTCACATCGGCTTGCGAACCAGTGGCCAACACGTTGCAGATGGCTTTCAGACAGGCGTCGCCGCCGATCTTGCCGGCCGCGGTGATGGCAGCCGTACGCACCTGCGGGTCGGTTGAGCCGATCTTCGAGATCACGCTTCCGGCCACGTTCGTTGCGCGCTGGTTGCCCAACCACGTAAGGATATCGACCTGCTGGTCGGTGGTCGAGCCGTTCAGCTTGCCGGCGATGCGGGCGTACACCGAATTGTCGGCGAAGGCCGAGGCGTAGTTCAATGCGGCGTTGCGGTAGACTTTGTCGCCGCTGCCGACAGCGTCGAGCACATAGCTCATTCCGCCTTTGCCCTCAACGGCCAGGATGGTTTCGAGGGCAGCCGACTTCACGTCGCTCTTCTTGGCCGATTTCAACAGCGATTGAGCGGCTTTCCCGGCCTGGGCCAACCCTTGTTCGGTGGCCAGTCGGTTCAGCAGCGTGAGGTACGCTCCGGTCGCGCCGGTGGCTTCGAGGGTATAGCCGGTTTTCTTGGCTTCCTGCCCCAACGGCTTGATCGACTTCTCGGTGCCGGTTGCGCTCAATGCGTAAAGTGCGGCCTTGCGCACATCGGCGTCGCCCGATTTGAGCCATCCGATCAGCAGATCTTCAACGCCCGCCACTTTGGCGTCGCCCGCGGCTTTGGCCAGGGCGGCCTTGTTGGCAACAGTGCCATCTGCGGCCTTTATGCTGTTGGCAATCACTTCCTGCGCGTGCGGCGTGCCGATCGAGGTCACGGCGCGGATGGCGGCCGGAGACACGATGTCGCCTTCAAGAGCCGTCATCATGTATTTCGACAGGGCATCCACCGCATCGTCCTTGCCGCATATCTGCATCATGGTGATGATGAACGCCTTGGTCTGCGGATCGACATCCTTGTTCAGCGCGGCGGCCAGTCCTTTGACCACTTCCGCGCGTTCTTTTTCCATGCCGTTTTCAGCCACATAGCTGCACACGCCGCTCAGCGCGTACTCGGCCGGGGCGTTGATGCCCGTTCCCGGCGCGTGGAGCATGTCGGTGATCATCCCGATCCCCTCGGCCCCGGTCTTGGCCAAGTCGAGCATCAGGGTGTTGTAGGTCGAGGGCGACTCGGCGGGCATCTGCGCCAGCGCGTCGGCCACGGTGGTCTTTACGGTTCGTTGGGCGGGTTGGGCCAGCGTCATGAAAGGCAGCGCCGCAACCGCTAATGCCAATAATATTTTTTTCATTCTCGGATTCGATTTAAAAGTTATTGAATGGTCCACGGCGAGCGCATCGGCTGGTCGATGAGGCGGTTGGCCGCCTCGTCGTCGACGAACAGCTGCGACACGGGGTCGAACTTCAGCGTGCGGTTGAGCTTCAACGCCGCAAGGCCCATGTTGACGATCGTACATGAACGGTGCCCGTTCTGCTCGTTGAGCGCGAACTTCTGGCGCGAGCTGATGCTCTCCAGGAACGTGGTGATCTGCGGTTCCGGATCGGGATACTCGGCCAGCTTGCGTTCCAAGTTCGGGATGTCGGAATAGAACCCGGGGTAGAGTTTACCCAGCGGCCCTTCGATGTAGGCGGCGTTCTTGTCGCCGTACTCTTCGCCCTGGAGGATGATCTGGCAGCCGTCGTCGTACGTGAAGACGATCTTGCGCCAGGTGCCCACGGCATCGGGATGCTGCTGCGGGGCGTCGACCTCCACCTTCACCGGCGAAGTGTTGTCCTTGCCCAGCATGTACTGCACCGGGTCGATGTAGTGCTGCCCCATGTCGCCCAGTCCGCCGCCGTCATAGTCCCAGTAGCCGCGGAAAGTGCCGTGCACGCGGTGCGAGTTGTAGGGTTTGTAGGGAGCCGGGCCCAGCCACATATCGTAATCGAGTTCGGCCGGAACGGGCTCGGGAGCGAGGTCGGTCTTGCCCACCCAGAAGAATTTCCAGTTGAATCCCGTGTGCGCCGAGATGGTCACTTTCAGAGGCCATCCGAGCAATCCGCTGTCGACCAGCTTCTTGATCGGCTCGACGGTGGTGCCCATGCCGTAGAAGTTATCTTTGAAGCGGAACCACGTGTTGAGGCGGAACATGGTGCCGTTGCGCTTGACCGCTTCAGCCACCCGCTTGCCTTCGCCGATGGTTCGCGTCATCGGCTTTTCGCACCATACGTCTTTGCCGGCGTTGGCGGCATCGACAGCCATGATACCGTGCCAGTGGGGCGGAGTGGCGATGTGGACGATATCCACGTTCGGATCGTTGATCAGGTCTTTGTAATTGGAGTAAACGGCCACATTTTCTTTCGTGGCCTTCTTGGCCAGTTCGATGTGGGTCTTGTCCACGTCGCAGATGGCCACCAGGCGCGTCCCTTCGTATCCGAAATGTCCGCGTCCCATGTTGCCCACGCCGATGACCCCTTTGGTCAGCTGGTCGCTCGGAGCAGTGAAGCCCTTGCCTCCGAGAACGTGGCGCGGAACAACCGTAAACAGGGCTGCGCCGCCCAACGCCTTGAGAAAATCTCGTCTGTTGATTCCCATAGTTTTGAGGATGAAAAGTTAGTTAAACGGTATCAAAATTAAAAAAAGGAATTTTCCTGTGCAAGGAAAATCGTAATTTTTGCGAATCCGGCAACGCTTCATAAGCCCTCTTCCGGCGGCGGCACTCACAAAAAGCGCATGAGGGATTTCATCCGATTTTCTTACCCGCCCCCTCCGGCCGAAAAGATGACAGGGCCAACCGCTTTTCGCCTGCAAACGTTTCAATTAATAAAAGATATAAATCAGGTACGGAAGCATTCGTTCCCGCAATCAACCGGAGGAACAAAAAGAGGCGCGTAGATTACAATCACGCGCCTCTTTAATATACGGTATAATAACGGCCCTACTTGAACTCGTCGAAGAAGTCGTTGCCCTTGTCGTCGACGATGATAAAGGCGGGGAAATTCTCGACATAGATCTTGCGTACGGCCTCCATGCCCAGTTCGGGGAAGTCGATCACCTCCACGCTTTTGATGCTCTCCTGCGCCAGGATGGCCGCCGGGCCGCCGATCGAGCCGAGGTAAAATCCGCCGTGCTTTTTGCAGGCATCGGTCACCTGTTGCGAACGGTTGCCTTTGGCCACCATCACCATCGAGCCTCCGTGGCTCTGGAACAGGTCGACATAGGTGTCCATGCGGCCGGCCGTGGTGGGGCCGAAGCTGCCCGAGGGCATCCCCTGCGGCGTCTTGGCCGGGCCGGCGTAGTAGACCGGATATTTTTTCATGTACTCGGGCATCGGCTGTCCGGAATCCAATATCTCTTTGATCTTCGCGTGGGCGATGTCGCGAGCCACCACCAGCGTCCCTTTGATGTTGAGGCGCGTTTTGACCGGATATTTCGACAACTCCTTCAGCACGGCGTCCATCCCTTTGTCCAGGTCGATCTCCACGGCCGGTTTCATGATCGGCATCTCTTTGGGCATGAACTTCATCGGGTCTTTCTCCAACTTTTCGAGGAAAATACCCTCTTCGGTGATCTTAGCCTTGATGTTGCGGTCGGCGCTGCAACTCACCCCGATGCCCACCGGGCACGAGGCGGCGTGGCGCGGCAAGCGGATCACCCGCACGTCGTGCACGAAATACTTGCCGCCGAACTGCGCCCCGATGCCGCTCTGCTGGCAGATGCGGGTGATCTTCTCTTCCCATTCCAGGTCGCGGAACGCCTGGCCTCCTTCGTTGCCTTCGGTGGGCAGGTAGTCAAGGTATCCGGCCGAGGCTTTTTTGACCGTCGCCAGGCACGCTTCGGCCGACGTGCCGCCGATCACCACCGCCAGATGGTAAGGCGGACAGGCGCTGGTGCCCAGGTCTTTGATCTTATCCTTGATAAATTTGGTCAGCGACGCCTCGTTGAGCAGCGCCTTGGTCTGCTGGTACAGGAACGTTTTGTTGCCCGAGCCGCCGCCTTTGGTCATGAACAGGAACTCGTACTTCATCCCTTCGGTGGCGTACAGGTCGATCTGCGCCGGGAGGTTGGTGCCGCTGTTCTTCTCTTCGGTCATGGTGAACGGAACCACTTGCGAAAAGCGGAGGTTGCGGTCGCGGTAGGTCTTGAACACGCCTTTGGACAGCGCTTCGTAATCGTTGCCGCCCGTCCACACGCGCTCGCCCTTTTTGCCGATGACGATGGCCGTGCCGGTGTCCTGGCACGTGGGCAGCTCGCCCGAGGCGGCCACCACCTGGTTCAGCAACATGGTGTAGGCCACGAACTTGTCGTTGTCCGACGCTTCGGGGTCTTCGAGGATGTTCTTGAGCTTTTGCAGGTGCGACGCCCTCAGGTAGAACGACACGTCGGCGAACGCCTCTTCCGACAGGCGGGTCAGACCGCGCGGGTCGATCTCCAGTATTTTGCGCCCGCCGCACTCCCTGACATTCACATAGTCTTTGGTTACGAGGCGGTATTCGGTAGGGTCTTTCTGGATGGGGAACGGATCCTGGTACTTGAATTCTGACATAACGGTTGTGATTTTAAATGAACAGCCAAATGTAATGATTTTTTTCCAATTGAGACAGTGCACTGCACGCCCTATTCGAAACATCGCAATTACATAACAACGACCTGCCCCGCCTGTCAATCTTCATGCGCTCCGGGCTGAAATTTCGAATAACAGACAAAATCCGACACACTCGCATAAAAAAAGTCGCGGCAAAACGAGGCCCCTTCAGCGGACGGCAACATCCCCGGAAACGCAAGGTAAAAAAAAATGCCTACTTTTGCCAATCATCCTGCCAACTATGAACATCGACCACCGACTCACCGCATACGTCCGGGAGATCATCGAAAAAAAGCAACGCGTGGCCATCGTCACGCACCACAACCCCGACGGCGACGCCGTGGGATCGACCCTGGGACTGGGGCTGCTGCTCGAAAGCCGGGGCTGCCCCGTGACCATGATCACCCCCAACCCCTACCCCTACATCCTGGCGTGGATGGAGGGCGCCGAACGCATCATCTCCTATAAAAACAACGCCGCCGAAACCGAAAAGGCCATCGACGGGGCCGAAGCCATCTTCTTCCTCGACATGAACGAAATGAAGCGGCTCGAAGAGTTTTCCGCCACAGCGGCATCAAACACTTCGGCCCGGCGGGTGCTGATCGACCACCACCTCGACCCGCCGGCCGAATACGATTATATGTTCTCGGACACGTCGGCCAGTTCGACCTGCTACATGGTCTACCAACTGATCTGCGAACTGGGGCTCGAACCGGAAATCGACCGCCCCGTCGCCCAAAGCCTCTACACGGGCATGGCCACCGACACGGGCAACTTCAGCTACGGCAACCTCACGCCCGACACTTACCGCGCCGTGGCCTCGCTGGTAGAGAAAGGGGCCGATCCGGTGGAAACCAGCATCCGGGCGTTCGGCACCATGAGCGAAACCCGCCTGCGCCTGCTGGGCGAAACGCTCCGCGACGAGATGGTGGTGAACCGCAAATACCGGGTGTGCTATGCCTACATCACGCAGCAGATGCTGCAACGCTACCACTACCGCCCGGGCGACACCGAAGGGTTCGTGAACACGTTGCTGTCGGTCGAGGGGGTGGATATGGCGGTGATATTCATCGAGTTGCGCGACTACACCAAAGTGTCGCTCCGTTCGCGCGGCGCGGTCGACGTCAACGATTTCTCCCGCCGTTATTTCAGCGGCGGAGGCCACAGGAACGCCTCGGGCGGCAAAAGTTCGGGCGGCAGGGAAGCCGGCATCCGCACGCTGCTCAACGGATTGAAGGAGTCGTTCGGCGAAAAGTAAGCCTCCGGGCGGCTTTTTCCCAACATAAAAAACGGGGGACGCCTGCTCGGCGCCTCCCGTTTTCACATCGACGGCCCGCGAGCTATTCGCAGCCGCACGACCCGGACTTGCCGGAGTTGCAGCCACAGTCGCAGTCGGGCCCGCAATCGCACTCGGCTTTGGTTTTGCCGCAGCCGCAGGGACACATCTCGGACGAATAGTTGACCATCCAGCTGACACCGAACGGATCGACAAACAAAGCGTAAAGGTCGGCCCAGAAAGTCTTTTCGAGCGGCATGATCACCTTGCCGCCCTGCGAAAGGGCGTTGTAGACGCGTTTGGCTTCGTCGGCGCTGCCGACGTTGATGGAGACGGCCACGTTGTCGCCCGTGACGGTCTTCTGCCCGAAAGCGTCGGACGAGTCGGCGCCCATGAGCGTAACGTTGCCCACGCGCAACGACATGTGAACGACTTTATTCTTCTCCGACTCGGGCACAGGGTACTCGGACGAAAGGTCGCCGTAGCGGCAGATGCCGTCGAACGAACCGCCGAAAACCGACTTGTAGAGCGTGAACGCGGCCTCGCACGTGCCGTTGAACGAAAGGTAGGGATTGAGCGTTGTCATAATGATATGCTTATGTTGGTTTTTTCAGGCCAATGGAACAAACTCCTTGCCATTGCCTTTCAAAAGTATGAAAAAATCGCGGAAAAAAGATACCTTTGCCTTAGAGTTTGCCTGAAAATTTTCCAAGACACCCCGGAACGAAAAGCCGGGCAACCTTTTGCAAAGAAAAACGGATGAAAAAAGCGATCGTTATTGACAATAACGTTCGGGAGCGTGCGGCGCCTCTGTTTTCGTCCGGGCACCCGGTTAAGGTTTAGCCCGCGAAAAGGGCAAAGTCAACTCGGGCGCGCAACGCAGTGGAGCGATAGTTAAGCTTTGCCCCGCGGAGATAAACCTTTAGCGGGTGGACGAAAACAGCAAGCGCCTTGATTTTTTGTCCACTTTTTCATCAAGGAAAAAGTGGAAGAAAAATTCTTAATAAATTAGATGGTTGTCATCCTGAGCATCACGAAAAATGACAGATTAATCCATCGTTAAAAACAAACAATACAAGCAACCACACCATATGCAAAAGACAGCATTAGTCACCGGAATCACGGGACAGGATGGGGCCTACCTGGCTGAATTCCTGTTGAAAAAAGGATACAAGGTGCACGGTATCAAGCGGCGGTCGTCGCTGTTCAACACCGACCGCATCGACCACTTGTACGAGGACCCGCACGTGGACAACCGCAACTTCATTCTCCACTACGGCGACCTGACCGACAGCATGAACCTGACGGCCATCATCCAGCAGGTGCAGCCCGACGAGATCTACAACCTGGCGGCCATGAGCCACGTCAAGGTGAGTTTCGACACGCCCGAGTACACGGCCAACGCCGACGGGCTGGGCACGCTGCGCATCCTGGAGGCGGTGCGCCTGCTGGGGCTGACAAAGAAATGCCGCATCTACCAGGCGTCGACCTCCGAACTGTACGGGCTGGTGCAACAGGTGCCGCAGAGTGAAAAAACGCCGTTCTACCCCCGCAGTCCGTACGCCGTAGCCAAACTCTACGCCTACTGGATCACGGTCAACTACCGCGAAGCCTACGGCATGCACGCCAGCAACGGCATCCTGTTCAACCACGAGTCGCCGGTGCGGGGCGAGACGTTCGTCACGCGCAAGATCACCCGGGCGGCGGCGCGCATTGCGCTGGGGATGCAGCAGGCGGTGTTCCTGGGCAACCTGTCGTCCAAACGCGACTGGGGCCACGCCAAAGACTACGTGCGCGCCATGTGGATGATGTTGCAGCAAGACACCCCGGACGACTACGTAATTGCCACGGGCGTCACCACCTCGATCCGCGATTTCGCCCGCATGGCCTTCGCCGAGCTGGGCGTCACGGTCGAGTTCGCCGGCGAGGGCGTTCATGAAAAAGGGGTCATCGCCGCCGTGGACAACGACCGGTTCGCGCAACGGGCGGGAATCGAGTTTCTGGACGGCATCACCGCCCGCATCGGCAGCACGGTGGTAAGCGTCGATCCGGCTTATTTCCGTCCCACGGAGGTAGACCTGCTGATCGGCGACGCCTCGAAGGTGAAGGAAAAGTTGGGCTGGGAGCCCCGGTACGACCTGCCCTATCTGGTCAAAGACATGGTAACGGGCGACATCGAACTGTTCAAACGCGACTATTACCTCTCGCAGGGCGGGCACAAAAGAGTCGAATATTTTTTTGAGGAGGGGCAATAGGGAGCTCTCTCCACGTAATATAAAGGAACGGTCATCCCGAGCGCCCGCAGGGGGGTGCCTGTGAATGAAAACACCGATGTGTCGGAGCGGGACGACGCCCCTGCCCTCAAACGAGGTCGGCCCTTCTTTCACTGTCATCGTGAGCATCAACGAAGGATCTCCCGATCAGAGAGACAACCTGCGCTTCGTCGGGAGGCGATTTTTCGACTGCGTTCAGGATGACACCGATAGCCCGTCGTTTCATCATCAAGACTATTACCGGTTTAAAGACAAACACAGGATGGTTCAATTCCCCACCAAAGAGGCCCTCAAGGAGGCCTTCGCCTCGACCCATTACGAAACGCTGATGCGGCGGCGCATCCGGCGGGTGCTGATCATCTGCTCGTCGTACGACTCGTTCACGCTGGAGGAGGACGGGCGGCTCGAAACGCAGATCGCCCGGGAATACCTCGACCTGAACCTGTCGGCCCCCCCGTCGTTCGTGCGCTGCAACGATACGGCGCAAGCGTTGCAGATGCTGGAGCATGACCGCGACATCGACCTGATCATCGCCGTGACCAACATCGGCAAGCGCGACATCGCCGAGTTCGTGGGGCGGGTGAAGGAGCAACGCGACGATATTCCCATCGTCCTGCTGTCGTCGCACTCGAAGAAACTCGACGAATATTACGAGGCGGGGTGCATCGAGCACATCGACCTGGTGTTCTCGTGGATGGGCAACGCCGACCTGATCCTGGCCATCGTCAAGCTGATCGAAGACCGCATGAACGCCGAGCACGACATTCTGGAAACGGGCGTGCAGGCGCTGCTGCTGGTGGAAGACTCGGTGAAATACTACTCGTACTATCTGCCGGCCATCTACAAGCTGCTGATGCAACAGAGCAACGAACTGCTCAAGGAGGCGCTCAACGAACAGCAGCAGATTCTGCGCAAGAGGGCCCGCCCGAAAATCCTGTTTGCCACCACTTACGAGGAGGCCGTAACGCTTTACGAAAAATACCGGAAAAACCTGTTGGGGGTGATCTCGGACATCACGTTCCGCCGCCGCCACAGCGATGCCGACAAAATGGAGAACGCGGGCATCCGGCTGTGCAAACTGATCAAGGAAAACGACCCGCTGATGCCGTTCGTGCTGCAATCGTACGAAGGGGCGAAAGAGCGGGTGGCGCGCGAGGCGGGCGTGGGCTTCATCCACAAAAACTCCAAGACGCTGACCCAGGAGCTGGCCGCCTACATCGACGAGGAATTCTATTTCGGCAGCTTCTCGTTCAAGGACAACGAAACGGGCGATGTGGTGGGCACGGCCAAAGACCTGAGGGAGATGCAGCACGTACTGGCGCACATTCCCGACAACGTGCTGCTGTACCACAGCTCGCAGAACCACCTTTCGAAGTGGATGTTCGCCCGGGGGCTGTTTTCGCTGGCGCGGATCATCAAGTCGGTGCACAGCAACCAGTTCGCGACCACGGCCGAGCTGCGCCAATACCTGATCGGGGCCATCAGCGAGTACCGCACCATCTCGGCCCAGGGGGTGATCGCACGCTTCAATCCCGACACCTACGACGACTACATGCCGTTCGCCCGCATCGGCGAAGGGGCGCTGGGCGGCAAGGCGCGCGGGCTGGCGTTCATCAACAGCATCCTGCACCGTTACAGCCTCTATAACAAGTACGACCGCATCCGGGTGACGATCCCGCGCACGGTGGTCGTCACCACCGACTACTTCGACGCCTTCGTGCAGGAGAACGGGTTGCAATACATCATCAATTCGAACGCCCCGGATCAGGACATTCTGTCGGAATTCGTGGCCTCGCGCCTGCCCGAGCGGCTGATGAACAAGCTGCGGGCCATCATACGCCATGCCACCGGGCCGCTGGCCGTGCGGTCGAGCTCGAAGCTGGAAGACACGTACTACCAGCCGTTCGCGGGCATCTACTCGACCTACATGATCCCCTACACCACCGACCAGAACCAGATGCTGCGCATGCTGGGCAAGGCGATCAAGAGTGTCTACGCCTCGGTCTACTACCAGCGCAGCCGGTCGTACATCGAATCGACCGCGAACATGATCGACGAAGAGAAGATGTCGGTGGTGGTACAGGACGTCTGCGGCACCGAGGACGGCGGCTATTTCTTCCCCACCATCTCGGGATCGGCGCAATCGGTCAACTTCTACGCCACGGGCAACGAAACGCCCGAAGACGGCGTGGCCAACATCGCCATCGGGCTGGGCAAGCTGGTGGTGGACGGCGGCATGACGCTGCGCTTCTCGCCCAAATACCCCAAGCACGTGCTGCAACTGTCGTCGGTGGAGTTCACCCTCAAAACCACCCAGCGCGAGATGTACGCACTGGACATGAGCCCCGAGCAGTTCCGCACCTCGACCGACGACGGGGTGAACCTGCGCCGGTTCGAGATCGCCCAGGCGGCCGGTTTCCGCAACATGCGCCACGTCAGCTCGACCTGGAGCATGGAGAACAACCGCATCAGCGACTCGTTCGAAGAGAAAGGGCGCAAGGTGGTGACCTTCGCAGGCGTCCTCAAATACGACTCGATCCCGCTGGCCGAGGTGATCCGCGACATCCTGCAAATCGGAGAGAAGGAGATGGGGGCGCCCATCGAAATCGAGTTCGCCGTGAACATGGACGTGGGGCCGGGCCAGGAGAGCACGTTCTATATCCTCCAAATCCGCCCCATCATCCACGACGAACTCAAGTACAACATTCCCTGGAGCGGTATCGACACCGCCGGAGCCGTCATCTACTCGGAACAGGCGCTGGGGTTCAGCAACATGGAAGGGATCGCCGACATCGTCTACGTCAAGAACGAGGTGTTCGACAAGTCGCGCACCCGCGAAATCGCCGAAGAAGTAAGCGCCATCAACCGGCAGATGAGGGACGAAAAACGCAATTACGTGCTGGTGGGCCCCGGACGTTGGGGGTCGAGCGACCCGTGGCTGGGCATCCCGGTCAAGTGGCCCGACATTTCGGAGTCGAGGGTGATCGTCGAATGCGGCCTCAAGACCTTCCGGGTCGACCCGTCGCAGGGGACGCACTTCTTCCAGAACCTGACGGCCTTCGGCGCGGGCTATCTGACCATCAACCCGTTCATGGGCGAGGGGCTGTTCAACGAAGCGCTGCTCGACAGCATGCCCGCCGTGTCGGAAACCGAACACCTGCGCCACGTGCGTTTCGACCATGGCCTGTTCGTGTTCATCGACGGCAAAAACAACAAAGGGGTCGTCAGCACGGAGCATCCCCGGGCGGAAGAATAACCCGTTCGACCGGATAAAAACCCCCGCCCTTTCATATCCACACAAAAAAATTGCTTGCGTTATTAATTTTTCATACATTTGTCGAAAATTAAACATTATGTTACGAAAATTCCAAAAACATAATGGCCTCAGGACATTCATAAGAGTCAGTATATGAAAAAGTTGAATCTATCGGGAACGGGCGTCGCCCTGGTGACCCCATTCGACCGCAATGGCAAAATCGATTTCGAGGCGCTCACCCGCCTGGTGGAACACGTAACCGAAAACGGCGTCGACTATCTGGTGGTACTCGGCACGACGGCCGAAACACCCACGTTGGGCAACGAAGAAAAACGCGAGATCGTGTCGCATGTCATCGGCGTCAACAAACGCAGGCTGCCGGTAATTGTCGGATTCGGGGGCAACAACACCTCCGACCTGATCACCCGGCTGGCCGGGTTCGACTTCGACGGCATCGACGGCATCCTCTCGGTCACGCCGTACTACAACAAACCGTCGCAACGAGGGCTGTACGAACATTTCAAGGCCGTGGCCGACGCCTCGCCCGTGCCGGTGGTGTTGTACAACGTACCGGGGCGCACGGGCGTGAACATGACGGCGCAGACCACGCTGTCGCTGGCTTCGCACCCCAACATCGTGGCCGTGAAAGAGGCGTCGGGCAACCTGTCGCAGGCGTCATACATCCTGCGCGACCGCCCCGAGGGGTTCTTCGTGCTCTCGGGCGACGACAACCTGACTTTCCCGATGATGGCCCTGGGGGCCGACGGCGTGATCTCGGTATCGGCCAACTGCTTCACCGCCACCATGACCGAAATGGTGAACCTGCTCAGAAAAGGGAACGTCGAAAAGGCGCGCCCCTGCCAGATGCGCCTGATCGAAGCCACCGACGCCCTGTTCGAAGAGGGCAATCCCACCGGCGTCAAAGCCGCGCTGGCCATCAAAAAGATCGCGGAGAACAACCTGCGCCTGCCGCTGGTTCCCGCCAGCGAGGCCCTGTGGAAAAAGCTCGAAGGGCTGATTACAACGAATCGGCTGTAAACGGAACATCCGCAGAAACGCTCCCTGGCCGGGAGCGTTTTTTTATATATTGATGCTTTTTAGTATTGTCTGTTTCTATCCGGCACCGTCATCCTGAACGCACACGATTTAAAAGGGGACAACGCAAAAAACCGGATACGTTATTTAGAATGATTAAAAATTAAAAGGCGTTATTCCTTTCTCCTTATCACATTTTTCCATATCTTTGTTCGGACAAAGTCAGTGTTTCCGAGTGCCGGGAGGCGCTTTTAGCCTATCTTTGCCGAAGACACCAAGCGCAAAACACAGAGTACCCGATGAAACTGAAAATAGCCATACTTGCCGGAGGAAACTCGTCCGAGGCGGGCGTTTCGCGCCTGAGCGCCGAGCACATCGCCTCGGTGATCGACAGGGAGTTGTACGATCCCTACCTGATCATGGTGGAAGGGACACGCTGGTTCCACGAGGCCGGCGGCAAGCGATACGACATCGACAAGAACGACTTCTCGCTGACCATCGGCGGCAACCGAATCACACCCGGCTATGCCCTGATCCTGATCCACGGGACTCCGGGCGAGGACGGGCTGTTGCAGGCCTACTTCAACATGATGGGCATCCCCTGCTCCACCGGCGGGTTCGTCAGTTCGGTGGTGACCTTCGACAAAAACCTGTGCAAGCGGGCGCTGGCCGGCAGCGGCATTCCCATGGCCAGAGACCTGTTCATAAACAAGGGCGATGCGATCGACTGCAACGCCATTGTCGCCGAACTGGGCCTGCCCCTGTTCGTCAAGCCCAACGCCAGCGGCAGCAGTTTCGGCGTGTCGAAGGTCAAAAGCGCGGACGAACTCCCCGCCGCCATCGAAGAGGCGATGCGCGAGGGCGACCAGGCGCTGATCGAGGAGTTTGTCGGCGGCACGGAAGTGGGCTGCGGCATCATGATCACGCCGGAGAAAGAGTACATCTTTCCCGTCACCGAGATCGTCTCCAAAAACGAGTTTTTCGACTACGAGGCCAAGTACACCGGCGGAAAGAGCGACGAGATCACGCCGGCCCGCATCGACGGAAAAACAACGAGCCTGCTGGCCGACTACACGCGCCGCATCTATAAAACGCTGAACTGCCGCGGCATCGTGCGCATCGATTTCATCGTCAGGGAAGGGGTGCCGCACCTGATCGAGGTCAACAGCGTGCCGGGCATGAGCAAAGCCAGCATCGTGCCCAAGCAGGCCGAATGCATGGGGCTGAGTATGAAAGAACTGTTCACGATCATCATAGAAAATACAAAATAAGATAACCATGAGCGCCAACTACAAACTACAAAGCGAGGTCGGCCTGATCGCAGGGGCCGAGCCCATCGAGATCATCACGCGTTTCGAGAAACTGAACACCCGGATCGTAGACCATGCCAAAACCGGCGACTTTTACGCCACCCGGTGCATTGTCGACGAGATGGCCAAAGCCGGGAAAGAAGGCCGTCCGTTCGTGCTGGGCCTGTCGACGGGCAAGAGCCCCATCGGCGTTTACCGCGAACTGGTGCGCCTGCACAAAGAGGAAGGGTTGAGTTTCGCCAACGTCATCGTTTTCAGCCTCGACGAGTTTTATGGAGAGAACCTGACCGGAACGCAGTGCCGCAACTACGTGGTGAAAGAAGAGTTCCTGTCGAAGGTCGACATCAAAAAGGAAAACATCAACATTCCCGACCACACGGTCAGCGAAGAGAAGGTCTCGGATTACTGCAAGGCATACGAAGAACGGATCGCCGCCGCCGGGGGCATCGACCTGATGATCCTGGGCATCGGCGAACAGGGCCAGATCGGATTCAACGAGCCCGGCGCCTACGAAAACACCCGGACACGACTGGTGGCCCTGAGCAATTCGTCGCGCAAGCTGGCTTCGTCGGCGTTCTCGGGCATCGACAACACGCCCAAGGAGGCGATCACCATGGGCATCTCTACCATACTGAAAACAAGAAAGATACTGCTGCTGGCCTGGAGCGAGAGCAAAGCCGGCATCGTCGCCAAGATCATCGAGGGGCGTATCGATCCGCAGACCCCGGCCACTTATCTCCAGCAGCACGACAACGTGGAGGTCATCATCGACGAGGGGGCGGCATCGCTGCTCACCCGCGTGCAGACCCCGTGGGTGGTGGGCACCTGCGACTGGACGCCGCGCTACATCCGCAAGGCGGTTCTGTGGCTGTGCCAGAAGGTGGGCAAGCCCATCCTGAAGCTACGCTATCAGGATTATGTGGACAACTATCTGGCCCAACTGCTCGATGTCGCCGGATCGTACGACCAGATCAACATCAAAGTGTTCAACGACTTGCAGCATACCATTTCGGGATGGCCAGGCGGTAAACCCAACGCCGACGACTCGACCCGCCCCGAGCGGTCGAAGCCGTTCCCCAAGCGGGTGCTGATTTTCAGCCCGCATCCCGACGACGATGTGATTTCGATGGGCGGCACGTTCCTGCGCCTGGTGGATCAGGGCCACGACGTGCACGTGGCGTACCAGACCTCGGGCAACATCGCCGTGCACGACGACGTGGTGCTGCAAATTTTCGACACCGCCCGCGAGTGCGGCCTGGAAGACGAATACGACAAGTTCAAAAAAATCATCGCCTCGAAAAAAGACGGCGATATCGAACCGGCCGAACTGCGCAAAGCCAAAGGGGCCATCCGCCGCGCCGAAGCCAAGGCCGCCTGCCGCAGCATCGGGCTGAACGACGAAACGAACGTCCATTTTCTCAACCTGCCGTTTTATGAAACGGGCGCGGTGAAGAAAAGCGGTTTGGGCGAACAGGACATCCAGATCGTGATCGACCTGCTGCACGAGCTCAAACCCCACCAGATATACGCCGCCGGCGACCTGTCCGACCCGCACGGCACGCACCGCGTGTGCATCGAGGCGGTGCTCGAAGCGCTGAATATCGTCAAGCACGAGGAGTGGATCAAAGAGTGCCGCCTGTGGCTCTATCGCGGCGCATGGCAGGAGTGGGAGCTCGACAAGGTGGACATGGCTGTGCCGCTGAGTCCGGACGAGGTGATCAAGAAACGCCACGCCATCTACCGCCACCTGTCGCAGAAAGACATCGTTCCGTTCCCGGGCGACGACAAGCGCGAATTCTGGCAGCGAGCAGAAGACCGCACGCAAGCCACCGCCGCCCTGTACGACAAGCTGGGCATGGCCGAATACGAAGCGATCGAGGTGTTTGTCAACTACCCCATCAAGTAGATTTCGCGGTAATCATTGCCCCGCATATACGAAACGGGAGGCGCAGAGCAAGCGCCTCCCGTTTTTACGTCGTGAAACCGGGGAGACCCGGACGGCGGCGGCAAATGCTTGGAGACAACGCACCGCGAAACCCCAGGCGCGGCTGTAGGCGTAGGCCCCGGGAGCGCTGAGCGTGCTGTGGAAAGAGAGAAAGTACGCATACAGCACGCTACTGTATGGCGATGCAGACCAATATCGCCCGTAATCGGAGCCGTGCTCTGTTTTGCCGGAGGTGTAGGAGCGCAAGCCCGAAGCCGGGAAGAAAAAGCGGCCGCCGGTTCAGTGGGGCAAAGGCGCCGAGGCGGCCTTGCCGCAATGATCATTCATAACGGACACAGGGAGAGGCATGTTAACAAGGATCTCACTTCCTCAAGAGAAAGGCCCCTGATACAAAGCCGCCGTGATGCCCGCGGGCCGCTGAATTTACAGGATACGCTCCCACAGGCCATCGCCTCGCGGGACTCTGATCCATTACCGCCGTCCGGGCGCCTTCCCGGCGCACGGGATGTTAAAAAAATCCGGACGGCGGCCATGGCAACCGTCCGGATAGACAAACCGGAATATTCCGGCAAACACCCTACTTTATAATCTTCTCCAGCTGGTTGACGCTGCAATCGATCATCTCGTCGGGGATGTGGTAGTTTTGCAGGTTGCCGGCAAAATACTGGTCGTAGGCATACATGTCGACCATGCCGTGGCCCGAGAGGTTGAACAGGATGGTCTTGGACACCCCCTCTTCCTTGGCGCGCTTGGCTTCGCGGATGGCGGCGGCGATGGCGTGCGTCGATTCGGGCGCGGGGATGATCCCCTCGGTCGAGGCGAACAGCACCCCGGCGGCGAACGTCTCCAACTGCGGCATGGCCACCGCCTCGATCAGGTTGTCCTTGAGCAGCTGGCTGACGATGGCGCCCGCCCCGTGGTAGCGCAACCCCCCGGCGTGGATGTCGGCAGGCTGGAAGTTGTGCCCCAGCGTGTACATCGGGATGAGCGGGGTCATGCCCGACATGTCGCCGAAGTCGTACTGGAACTGGCCGCGCGTGAGCTTGGGGCACGACTGCGGCTCGACGGCGATCACACGGATCTTCTTGCCCTCGGTCAGGTTCATCTTCAGGAACGGAAAGCCGAGGCCGGCGAAGTTCGACCCGCCGCCGAAGCAACCGATGACGACGTCGGGCATGTCGCCCGCTTTTTCCATTTGCGCCACGGCCTCCTCGCCGATGATGGTCTGATGCAGCAGCACGTGGTTCAGTACGCTTCCCAGCGTATAGCGCGTCGTTTCCGGATCGCGGGCGATCAGTTCCACCGCCTCCGAAATGGCCAGCCCGAGGCTTCCCGAACAGTCGGGATTCTCGGCCAGCGCACGGCGTCCGGCTTCGGTGATGGTGCTGGGCGAGGGAATGACGTCGGCGCCCCAAATGTTCATCATCATTTTGCGGTAAGGCTTCTGGTTGTAGCTCACCTTCACCATGAACACCTTCAGGTCGAGGCCGAAGAACTGCGAGGCGAAAGCCAGCGCCGTCCCCCACTGCCCGCCGCCGGTTTCAGTGGTCAGATGCTTGATGCCCTGTTTGGCGTTGTAGTACGCCTGCGGGATGGCCGTGTTGGGTTTATGCGACCCGGCGGGCGACGTGCTCTCGTTCTTGAAATAGATCTTCGCAGGCGTATCGAGCGCCTTTTCGAGGGCGTAGGCGCGCACCAGCGGCGTGGGCCTCCATATCTTATACAGATCCTGCACCTGATCGGGGATCTCGATGTAGCGCTCCTGCGACATCTCCTGGTTCACCAGCTCCTCGGCGAACAGGCCGGTCATCATCTCTTTGGTCACCGGCTCCTTGGTGCCGGGATGCAGCGGCGGCAGGGGCTTGTTCTCCATATCCGCCACAATGTTGTACCATTTCTGCGGCATCTCGTTTTCCGAGAGCATGATTTTTTTCGATTTCGAGCTCATGATTGATATTTATTAAATGATTAATTTTCCATTGCTTTCTACGGCAGGTTCTTCTCTTTCTTTACTTGGCTGTGCGGAACGCTGCCTCTCGAAGAGCAAAAAAAACAAAAAGAGCCTGTTGCGGTAAACAACAGGCTCTTTTTTGTTTTATCTCGATTAAAAACAATATCCAAACCACTCCAAGTTTACCGCGAGGTATCCATGCAGCGCCACCACCAAAAGTTAGAAGTCAGGATCATTTGTTTCATTGTATCAGGTCGTTTCAACGCGACAAATATACGAACAATTTTTAAACCGCAATTATTTCCCGGAATATTTTTCATTCCGCACCGATTCGGTCACCTGAGCGACAGCACCGCCACTCCCGACACGATCAACAGGGTCGCCATCACGGTTTTGAACGCCAGCTGTTCGTGTAAAAAGATAACGGAAAGGATGATCGTCAGCACCACCGACAACTTCTCGAACGGCGCCACCTGCGACACGGGCCCCAAGTGCAGGGCCCGGAAATAGAAGATCCACGACAATCCCGTGGCAATGCCCGAGAGCACCAGAAACAACAAACCGCGGCCCGAGATGGAGCTGATTTCACGCACCTGGCCCGAAGCAACCACAATGCCCCAGGCCACGAAAAGAACCACCACCGTGCGGATGGCCGTGGCCAGGTTGGGGCTCACGTTCTCAACGCCGATTTTGGCGAAGACGGCCGTCAGCGCGGCGAACAGCGCGGAAAGCAACGCATACGGAACCCACATAGAGCATCAGAGTTTATCGATATCGTACCAGTGGCCGCGCACGCGCAACACCTGTTCGACGATGTCGCGCACGCACCCCTGCCCCCCCTTGTAGCCCGAAACGTACCGGCAAACCGACACCACCTCAGGGGCCGCATCGGCCGGACAGACCGCCATTCCGCACACCTTCATCGGAGCGATATCGGGAATGTCGTCGCCCATATACAGGATCTCGGAGGCCGCGATGCCGCACCTTTCCATATAGTCTCGCAGGGCCGGCAGCTTATCCATCGTGCCCAGGTAGAGGTCGGTAATGCCCAGCGAACCGAAATGGGCCTCGATGCTGGCGCCCATTCCGCCCGAAATCACACACACCCGGTAACCCCGGCGAAGCGCCGTGAGCAGGGCGAACTTGTCGTGCATATGGAACGTGCGCACAAAATGCCCGCCGGCGTCGACCGTCACCCGGCCGTCGGTGCACACCCCGTCCACATCGATCACAAACGTGGTGACACCCGCGATATCTTCTTTGAAATTACCCATGATTCTTTGATTGCCCGAAGCACCACCCCACCCCGCAAACAAGCGCAGGCGCCGTGGTCACTATTTTTTCGGATCGGCTTTCTTGCGGGAATACTCTTGCAGTATCCGGCCGGTCATCATCTCATACAACTCTTTCATTTC
The DNA here is from genome assembly GCA_031548435.1 of Rikenellaceae bacterium. Taxonomy (GTDB): domain Bacteria; phylum Bacteroidota; class Bacteroidia; order Bacteroidales; family Rikenellaceae; genus JAVBRA01. Next base: position 14,485 of record JAVBRA010000013.1, on the reverse strand, counting down.
GGGAAACTCCTCCAGCCGCTCAAGGTGCCGGCGGATGGTTTCCATATCGCCGCGAACCGCCGGGCCGGTCTGCATCTGCGAAGGCGCCCCTCCCTCCGTTATTTTTTCTGCCGTGCGGGCGATCAGCGGCAGCAGGATCTGGAAATTCATCCCCTTGCCGAAATTCATGTGGTTTATCAGTCGTTCGGCCTGAATGTACATATAGTTGACGAAATTCGACACAAAAACCGCTGCGACATGGAGGTCGAACCGGCGGGCCGAATCCACCTCCACAACAAATATCGACAAAGACGTGGCCAGCCGCTTGACGCGCGTCATCGTAGCGTCGTCCGAGGCCTCGACCAGCATGGGCACATACTTAAACGGCTGGGGTGATTGCTTCGATAAGGTCTGCAGGGGGTAAATCACTCCCCTGCACTTGATGGAAGGGGCAAGTCCGGCGAGCGGCACCGACCCGCTGGTATGTACCACCACGGCATCGCCGAAATCGAGCGTCGACGACAACTCGCCGATGGCCTCGTCGCTAACGGCCAGAATGTAGAAATCGGCCGGAGCGAGCGAGGTGGTGCTGTACCGGGTCTTCACCCGGTCGGCTATTTCACGCAGAGCATTCTTGTTACGGCCGTAAAGCTGCACCAGTTCGTACTTGTCACTGGCCGACAATTCACTGGCGAAAGCCGACGCCACATTGCCGCTACCTATCACAACCACCCTTTTCATCACGGAAATATTTCAGGTTTCTATCTTTGCAATCGTTCAAACCCAACCGACAAAATCACCGGATGTTTATCAACGGCACATTCGCGTCCGAGGCCATCACCAATTCGTCGAAACGGTCGACCAGCGCGCTTACGGCCTTGAACTCCTTCGTTTCGGACGAAGTGAACCGCTGACGACCAGTGTTTTCAACGGCGGCAATCACTCCGGCAACGGTCATTTCGTGAATATCGCGCCCGGGGAGATAGCTCATCGTCTTGGCTTTTTTCTCATTTACCACCGCAACAATCAAGCCAGCGTTTTCAGCATCGAACAAAACATCGCGCACAATGCGCACGGGAATGTTCAAATCACGGGCGATTTTCTCCGACCCCATCAGGGGCTTGCCTTCGACGAAGCGGACGACGATATGGTGCATCACCACCACCAGCACCTTTTTGCGGTATTCGTAGCTGATGTCGAACGACTCGCGCTCCATCTCATACTTGTCGATGTTCTGGTAGGCGAACGACAACTCGGCCCCGAACAGCACGATCTGCCAACTGGTCTGCAACCAGATCAGGAACAGCGGAATGGCGGCGAAACTACCGTAAATGGCGTTATAGCTGTTCATCGACGACTGGAAATAGACATACAGTATCTGAAACGCGTAGAACACCGTACCCGCGATGATGCCGGCCTTGAAGCCCGAAGCGAAGCGCACCCGGGTGTTGGGAATCAGGCAATAGAGCACCGTGAGCAATATCCAGGCGAAGACAAAGGGCAACAGGTTCATCACAAACCGGACGATCGGCAGGAAAAACGATCCGTCGAGCAGTTCGTAGATGTATTTTTCGACGTTGAACGTCAGGCTGATCGACATCCCGATGATGATCGGGGCCAGGATGGCCACGGCCAGGTAGTCGGTGACCTTGCGGGCGTAAGAGCGTTGCTTCTTGACATCCCAGATGTGGTTGAAAGCCCGCTCGACATTGCCGAACACCTTGACGATCGACCAGAAAAGCACGAACACGCCCACGCCGGCGATCACGCCCCCTCTGGTGCGGGCCAGCATGCTGTCGGCAAAGCCCATCAACTTGTCCAGCATCTCGCTGTATTGCCCGAAATTGTCGTAAAGGTACTCCTTGAGCCATGTGTCGAGTCCGGCCGCCTTGGCCACACCGAAAGCAACGGCCGCCACCGGCACGATCGACATCACCGAGAAGAAAGTCAGCGCCGCCGAACGCACATTGAGGCTGTCGTCGGCATAGTTGCGGATGGTGAAAATAAACACCTTCGCCTGGTTCACGAACCAATTGACAAAAGGCGACTTATAGGTTTTCTTCTGCCAGATGCCCACGGTGAAAAACTTGAGCAGGTCGGCAACGGCTTGGATCAGGTTCTTAAACATAATGTTCAAGGATAAAACAACACAGGTTATTGTGTACACGGGTGAATGCCACAAAAATAGTACCTCCGGCCGATATTCCAAGATTTTTTTTGATCTGCGCGTCAGAAAAAGGAAAATCACGTTGCAGTATTTCGATGTTCTTTATGCCGTTCTCCTTCAGGTACGCCTTGATTTTACGGGGATTGTAAGGCATTTGCTCTTTTATGCGGCAGACCCGGCCCGGAAAATGTCCGGGAGGGGCTTCATCCGCGAAACAATAGCCTCCCGGCGAGGGGACATACACCCGGAAACCGGGAAAATAGCCGCGGAACAGCGCCGCCACCGTGCGCGATTTGTAGAACGCCGCATCGGGAATCAGCAGGTAGCTGAACGGCCCGGGCATCGCTTCGTCCGGCAAGGCGGTCGAAAGCCCCTCGCCGGAAAAAGCATAGCGCGCCACACGGCCGTCTTTACCCACGATGGTGTCGACGATGCGACCGGAACCAACGTCAGGCGCGCTGTCCGGACAATCGCCGTCCACCTCCACCAACAGCTCTTTGCACTCGCCCGCCACCGACACCACTTCACACCGGATCCCGCCGCCCAGCACCCGGAACGCCTCGGCCACGTCGAACAGGGGCGAAAGCTTCAACACGCAGCGTTTTGTGATTTTCATGATCGCCGGCAGCAGCGCCATGACATCGGGCGAGCAATCCGCCAGCAAGAACACCCGCGAACCGGTTTCCGACCGCCGCGCCGGATCGACGTAGATCAGATCGGCTTTCGGCCCGGTATAATTGCTTATGAACTCCTCGGCGGTGGTGTTGGCAACCGTGATGTTATCCGCCCCCAACAGGCCGAAATTGAAGCGGGCGATGGCAGCCAGCACTCCGTCGCGCTCAACGGCCACCACCCTACCGAACCGCTTTGAAAAATAGAACGAGTCGACGCCCAGGCCGCAGGTCAGGTCAATACACAGGGCGCCCGAGTACTCCTTGGCCGACGCCGACGCCTCGCTGCTGGACTGTTCGTACGACAGGGGCGGAATGACGCACCGCGCACCGTAGTACGACGGCAACTTCATGCGGCACCGCTGCAAGTACTTGATCTGGGTAAGGATATGGCTCAGATGAGGCGTTTTCGCTTGCGAAAACGCCAACCGCAACGGATCGTCGCCAAGATGCGCCTCAACGGCTTCCCGCACTTGGGGCGAGATCAGTATTTCATAATCGTCCTGCGAGAGCATTGTCGACGGGCGTTTTGATTTTTACCTGCGGTTGTATCAGGACAAAAGTGGAATAACAGTTCTTTATATATCTCGGGATCGGAATAAAGTCCGGGGGCAGGATCAGGCCATGCTGCGCCCATCAGGCACAGGCCCCGGAATGCAATGCCACCCCTACCAAACGATCGGAGCCTTTCCCGCACTTTCGAGGTAGGCGTTGGCTTTCGAAAAGTGACGGCAGCCCAGGAACCCCCGATGGGCCGACAGCGGCGAGGGATGAGGCGCCTTCAGCACGCAGTTGCGCGAGGGATCGGCCATGGCCGCTTTGCGTTGGGCCGGGCTGCCCCAAAGCAGATAAACGATCTGGCTTTTGGTGGAGGCGATGCGGCTTACCACCGCGTCGGTGAACGTCTCCCATCCACGTCCCTGATGCGACTGGGGTTGCCCGGCACGCACCGTCAGCACGGCGTTGAGCATCAGCACACCCTGTTGCGCCCAGCGGCTCAGGTCGCCGCTCAGGGGATAGGGAGTGCCGAGATCGTCGTGGATCTCCTTGAAAATGTTGCGGAGCGAAGGAGGCGGCTCCACACCAGGGTTGACCGAGAAACACAATCCGTTAGCCTGTCCGGGGCCGTGGTAAGGATCCTGCCCGATGATCACCGCCTTCAGATCGTCCAGCCGGCAACTGTCGAAGGCGTTGAAAATCTGGCCCGCCTTGGGGTAGACGGTGTGTGTTTTATATTCTTCGCGCACAAATTCGGCCAAAGCAGCGAAATAGGGCTTGTCGAACTCGTCGGCCAGCAGCGTTTTCCAGTCTTGGGCTATGCGTACGTCCATCGGTTGCTTTTGTAATGAGTGCCTGCCGGCGCAGAAAACATTGACTTACTCTGACAAATGCCGACCCTGCGCTCAAGCGTATTTTAACAGGAGTCGAGGTTCCACCGGAATCGATCCATGTGATTTAATTGGCTTAATTCAAAAGAAAGTCTCAATAAAGTCACCCAAAAAGCCGCGCCGTTTTGCAGCGGTACGCGTTTGAGCCATTCCTTTGAATACAAAGGTAATCATATTCCGATCATTTTCTCTGTAATTGGGGATAATTGATTTCTATCATCTTTTCTTTTTTTGACATCGGTTTCCTGATGACAAACAGGCGATAATTCGACGAGTGTCCCTCCAATAGAAAAATCCCTGAAACAGTCTATGTTTCAGGGATTTGCTTTGTTTTGCTACTCTTCTAAAGTGGTGCCACCAGGAATCGAACCGGGGACACAAGGATTTTCAGTCCTTTGCTCTACCAACTGAGCTATGGCACCATGTTTTTCGCAGTGCAAAGATAAACAAAAAAACTTATATCCAAACACAACGTGCGAAAATATCGCAACAGTATTTCATTTACACCCCGGCAAACCATGCAAAACAACCGAATGCCGTACCGTTCAATCACATAAACACCACAAAAAAACGGGGCCGCAAAACAGCAGCCCCGGATAAACGGATAAAATGCCGGAACCCGACTCAAAAAATAGAGCCCATCACGCCGAAAACAACCACCATCAACACATAGACAATGACAAAAACACCACCGCCGATGATGCCGATAAGCGAATATTTCTTGGCGTCGGAGGCCGCTTTAACCGCCTCGTTGTAATTTCCTTCGGCCCACAACCTGTCGACCTTGGCCGCCTGCAAAATGGCCGCAATACCCAGCGGCAGACAACACAAGGCGGTGGTAAGGATCGCCCAAACCATCCACGAATCGGGCTTGGTGTCGGGCTGAACCTGCGAATAACCCGGAGCAACGGGCCGGACAGGCTGGGCCTGATGCACCTGAGGCGGAGTGTATTCAAACAGCGGCCTCAATTCTTCGACCCCTCCGGCTTTGGCCCAATCAGCCATTCCGTCATGCCATACCATCGTTTCGCGGGTGACGGCTGCCTGGCGCAACTCGTCCATTGAGCAAGGGCCGGTTTGCTGCCCCTCGTTGTTGATGTAGAAAAATTTTTTCATCGTTATTCTGAGAGTTGGTTAAAACGAGGGAAACAGGTGGGCTCCGCCAATGATGCCGAACACCATCAATATCCAGAACAGAATGTACAACACCAGGAACACACCGGTAACAACGATCGAGGTCAGCGTCCATGTGCGGGCGCTGCGGGCTGCCGCCACCGCTTCGTCGTACTTGCGTTCGGCCCAAAGCGTGTCGACCTTCGACGCATAAACGATGCCCACAACGCCGAACGGCACGCAACACATCACTGTGGCCAGGATCGACCAGATGAGCCACGAGTCGGGTTTGGACGGTTGCACCTCCTCCGCCGCCAACACAGGCGGAGGCACCGCGCCGAACAACACGCCCAACTCGGGCAACCGGCCTGCCGGCACCCAGTCGGTCATCGGGGCGCACCACACCATTGTTTCGCGAACGATGCCCGCCTCGCGCAACTCATCGACGGAGCATGGCCCCACCTGCACGTTGTATCGGTTGATATAGAAATATTTTTTCTCCATCGGAAAAGGATTAAGATATATCTGAATTTATTGCCGAAATTATCGGACGCCGCAACCATCTTCGCCGCCAACAAACGCCCGTCGACGCTCCAAAGCGAGCAAAGAGCGCCTCGGCGATAAATGGGTCGGCCTTAATTCACCTTTATCAGGAAGTAATTTTTCTTGCCTTTCTGCACCAGCAGGTACTTCCCGGCAATCAGCATGGCGCTGTCGACGATCATCTCGCCGTCGGCCACCTTCTCTTTGTTGAGGTAGATGCCTCCGCCCTGCACCAGCCGGCGCAGTTCGCCTTTGGACGGGAATACCGGAGCCGCCTCGCAGCACAGCGACAGGAACGAAACCCCCAATGCGCCTGCCGGAATTTCGAATGTCGGCACGCCCTCGAAAATCTGCAACAGGGTGTCGCCATCGAGTTTTTTCAGCGCGTCGGTGGTGGCGTTGCCGAACAGGATTTCCGATGCTTCGACCGCTTTTTCATACTCCTCGACCGAATGGATCATGCAGGTGATCTCCTTGGCCAGCCGCTTCTGAAGTTCGCGTTTGTGCGGCTCGGCGCGGTGCGATCCGATGAGGCTTTCGATGGTCTGCCTGTCAAGCATGGTGAAGATGCGGATGTAGTTCTCGGCATCCTCGTCGCTTACGTTCAGCCAGAACTGGTAGAACTTGTAGGGCGAGGTGTACTCGGGCGACAACCACACGTTGCCCGACTCGGTCTTTCCGAACTTGGTGCCGTCGGCTTTCTTGATCAGCGGGCAGGTGATGGCGAACGCCTCTCCCCCACTCTTGCGGCGGATCAGTTCCGTGCCGGTGGTGATGTTGCCCCACTGGTCGCTGCCGCCCAACTGGATCTTGCACCCGATGGTTTCGTACAGGTGGAGGAAATCGTAGCCCTGCACCAACTGGTAGGTGAACTCGGTGAACGACATCCCCTCGCCCTCGCCGCTGAAGCGCTTCTTGACCGAATCCTTGGCCATCATGTAGTTGACGGTGATCAGCTTGCCGATGTCGCGGATGAACCCAAGGAACGAAAACTCCTTCATCCAGTCGTAGTTGTTGACCATCAGTGCGGCGTTGGGCGTCTGCGAATCGAAATCGATCAATTTGGAGAACTGCTTCTTGATCGCCTCCTGGTTATGCCTCAACGTATTTTCGTCCAGCAGGTTGCGTTCCTGCGACTTGCCCGACGGATCGCCGATCATGCCCGTCGCGCCGCCCATCAACACCACCGGACGGTGCCCGCAGGCCTGAAAATGTTTCAGGATCATCACCCCCACCAGGTGCCCTATATGCAGCGAATCGGCTGTCGGGTCAAAGCCCACATAAGCCGTCGTCATCTCTTTGTTCAGTTGCTCTTCCACACCGGGCATCATATCGTGGATCATGCCCCGCCACTTTAACTCGTCTATAAAATTCATTGCAATAATGATATGTTGAAACGCAAAGTTAATATTTTCCGGCCAATTCCGATTTTGTATTCTTCAACACATTGTCATTTCGGGCAGACGCTGCGACGAAGAATCTGTTTTTCATCCTAAGAACACCCCTGCCCGGCCGCCTCTTCAAAAAACCGCCACAGATTGTCACCCTCGGGCACGGACGCGACAACCACCACCGGCTCTTTCCGCACCGGATGCACAAACTCCAGCCGCCGGGCGTGCAGGCTGATACTTCCGTCGGGATTGCTGCGCCGCGCGCCGTACTTCAGGTCGCCCTTGATAGCGCAGCCGATGTTGGCCAGTTGGCAGCGGATCTGGTGATGCCGTCCGGTAAGCAAATCAACCTCCAGCAGCGAATAGTTATTACTCGCCGCAAGGAACCGATAGGCCAGCCGCGCCTCTTTGGCCTCGCGCACAGGCCGCGCGCTGATGCGCGACTTGTTGGCCCTGGTATCGCGAACAAGCAGATCGACCAGCTCGCCCGCATCCCGCTGCGGACGGTTTTCGGTCACCGCCCAGTAGATTTTCCGGATCTCGCGGTTCTTCACCATCTCGTTGAGCCTTACCAGAGCCTTGCTCGTTTTGGCGAACAACACCGCCCCGCTCACCGGCCGGTCGATGCGGTGCACCACCCCCAGAAACACGTCGCCCGGCTTGCCGTCGCGCGCTTTGATAAACGCTTTGATCCGGTCTTCCAGGGCGCTCTCGCGCGCCACGTCGGGCTGCACCAACTCGCCCGCCCGCTTGTTGACCACAAGCAGGTGGTTGTCTTCGTATAGTATCTGGCAAGGGTCGAACATAAACGCTTTTCGAGTAAAAAATGCCGCCTTAAACGGGTTAAGACGGCACGATCGGGAACAGAACCTGTATTATTCCGTTGCAGCAGCGCCCTCGGTCTTTTTCTCCGTCTTGTACAGCTCGTTCATGGCCGCCAACACTTCGGCCGTGATGTCGGTGGCCGGATTGGCGTTGAGCACCGGGCCCGAGGCGGTGGTGCTGAGGATCATGTCGTACTTGAAGTCCTTGTTGTACACTTTCAGATATTCGCCCAAGGTGTACTGCAACTTGTTGATCATCACCGTTTCCTCTTCCATCAGCTCGGCGCCTTTGGTTTGCTGGAAACGTTCGAGTTCAGTCTGGCGGGCCTGGAGCTTGGCCTGTTTTTCTTCGATTTCCGAACGCAGCAACAGGCCTTTGTTGGCTTTGTCCATCAGGTCGTTGTAATCCCTCTGGAAACTTTTTCCGCGGGCTTCGAGGTCACGCTCGACTTTTTCCCTTTTTTCGCGGTACTTGGCGCTCATGTCCTTATACATATCGTAATTGTTGATCAGCGAGTCGATATTGACAAAGGCGATGCGCCCGGTAACGGGATGGCCGGCCTCGGCAACGTCTTTGATGGTCTGAGGTTCGGTGTTCGCCCCGGTGCTGCCGGAGTTTTTGCAGGAGAACAACAACAACGAAAATGCCAAAGCCGAAAGGGCGGAAAGCTTCAGTTTATTCATAAGAGATTTTTATTTAGTTATTCAAAATTTCGAGCAAATATAAAACTTTTTTACAGAACCCCGACATTCGTTGCGTTTTTATCCTGTTAAATATTTATTCCTCCCACGCAAAACAGCGCAGTTCCACCTGAGGATGTTCCGTGCGGCACGATAAAAATTACCTGTAAAATTTTGAAAAGAAATAAAAATGGTATATGTTTGCACTCGGTTTGCGATTCCGGCCCGATGCCGCGCATACCAAAACATGGATCAGGAGAGGTGGGTGAGTGGCTGAAACCACCAGTTTGCTAAACTGACGTACGGGAATACCTGTACCGGGGGTTCGAATCCCCCTCTCTCCGCAACAAACACTGAATTTCAGTTGATTGTAAAATTCACACCCGCTTTCACACCCAAAAAATGTGAGGCGGGTGTGATTTTTATAATCCACTACCTTCAGTTTATTCCAAATCCGACATTCGAATCCGAGTGAAAATCAGAGTTAATTTTGTCCCACCAAAATGTCTCTGATCCAGTATCTATCGAATTATGGGCAACCACATAGAACCGCAATCCATAACCAAATACAGAATCACTCCGCAAGAAGGTTCATAAGAAAATCGAGAGCCTCATCCACCGTTCCATCGGTACGATAAATGATCTTACCCTTCTTGTCGATTATAAGATAAGTCGGAAGATATTCTATCCTCAACTTACCATGCGGCATCAAGAGATTGTTTACATCTTTTCGGTCAACCCAGAAATTCGGCCATGACAGATCGTGTTCCTTGATCAACTCCTTCACTTTTTCGATATCGTCCGGCCGGTCCAATGCTATGCCCATGAACAATACATCGTCCTTCTCTTTCAACTTTCTGTAAGCTTCAACGACTTTGGGGAATCCTGCGATACACGGGCCACACCAACTACCCCAGAAATCGATGAACACATATTTACCTTTCATCATCTTATTAAGAAATATGGGATGACCATCATCCAAACGGTTAGCATACAACTCCGGCAGAATATCTCCCACCTTGCTGCTGTCGGCCCAAAATCCCAGATCTTCAATGTAAAGCTTTCCATTCTCCACTTTGGAGAGTTTTATTTTTTTATCTCTTAATATTATGGTGTCGCCCACAATACAGTCACTTACGTCTATGGAATCTCCCACATTGAAATCAAAATAGCTTTTCTCCGTAACCCCATCCCGTATAAGGACATGCTTAGGCCACTCCGTCACATAGACTTCGTATGGATCGATCGTTACTTTTCCCTGAAACATACTCCTGGTCGTAATCCAATAAGACCAGTAATATTCATCTTCGGGAAGCGATGCTTTGTAGTTATTATCTAGAAACGGGCGAACCCAAAGAGGAACTTCCCTGACACCTCCATTCTCCTGAGGGATCTGCAAAGCGATGGGAAATCTTAGATCCTTAGCACCTTCCATCTTCAAGTTCTCACCTGCATCCGCAAAGTCGAACTCATACATTTGGTCATCCGAAAAATCCTGATTGCAGTTGGTATCCACGATGATATATTTTTTTCCCTTATTTTTGTCTACAGATATATAGACATAGAATCGGCTCAATACACCTTCGCGCCGTTCTTTAAGATGGTCTATGGTAATGGACTCGATTCTATACTCCCCCAGATTTTGAGGAATGCCTTTCAGAATAGAAAGGTCCTCGACTTTGTCTGGAAATAATATGATACCGTGTGTGTAAAGTGTTGTAGAATCGCTGGTGATTTTATACTCAAAATCCACTTCGTAGATTTTATTACTTTCTTGCGCAGTCAGGTCGGTCCGTACAAAAAGGAACAACCCAAACAGACAAATCATTCTTTTCATAATAAATAAGTTTAAATAGCATCTCAGTGGAAAAATCCGGCGGTATAGAACCGCCGGATCTATAAATCATGGACTAATAAGCTGTATCGTCCTTTTTACAGAATACTCCATTATCCTTATCCCCAGCGCAATATACCTCTACATATCTGGTAGCATGACAAGCGACCCCTACGCCGCATTCTTTAGTGTGAGTTTCCTCAGTACCATCAGCATTTTTACATACTGTACTGCAATTGGCTTGGGTTGGAACAGTCGTAGTGGGTAAATTCCCACCTACAATCCGTTTCATTTCGCTGTCGGTCATCACCGCAGCATCATGCATTTTAATACTTCCTAACTTTTTCATACTAAAAACTTTTAATAAAAAAAACATTTATCCACTACAAAAATCATTGAAAAACATCAACAGGTTCTATGGTTTCTATATTTCGTAAGCATTCGGCACAACTACTGTAATCATGCTCTCCGCCAACAGTCGATTGGATGTGATGTGGATATCCCAGAGTTTTTGGCCCTATCAGCAACACATCCCCTTCGCTGCAGGGATTATTAGGGTCTCGAAGGTCCGTTACCTTAAGAATACTCATACCCCATTAAATTTACTCATTGCACTGGCTTTGACCTCATCAGCTATATCGATGTAGGGTTTCATCGCCTTGTAGTCACTGTGTCCGGTCCATTTCATCACCACCTGGGCCGGAATTCCCAAAGAGAGGGCGTTGCAAATAAATGTTCGTCGGCCGGCATGGGTACCGATCAGTTCGTATTTGGGAGTCACTTCGTCAATCCGGTCATTGCCTTTGTAGTAGGTTTCGCGTACCGGTTCGTCTATTCCAGCAAGCTCGCATAACTGTTTCAGGTAATCGTTCATCTTCTGATTGGAGATCACCGGCAATGCCTTATCACCCTCGAAATGAACATTCTTGTACTTATCCAGGATCGCCCGGCTATGATCGTTCAGTTCGATCGCCAGGCTGTCGGCTGTTTTCACTGTCGTCACCTCTATCCGGTCGCCCTTGATGTCGCTGCATTTGAGGTTATACGCATCGGAATACCTCAACCCCGTGAAGCATGTAAACAGGAATACATCACGCACACGTTCCAGATACTGTTTCGTTGCCGGGATCTCATAGTTTCTGAGTTTTGTTAGTTCGTCCCACGTCAGAAAAATCACCTTCTTGGAAGATGTTTTCAATCGGGGTTTGAATCCGTCGAACGCCCGGTTATCGGAATGGCCTTTACGAAACACCCAACGGAGAAACCATTTAAGGAATCCGATTTGCTTGCCGATGGTGCTATTGCGCATCTGCCTGACTTCCCTCAGATAAGTAACGTAATCTGCCAGCCGGTTTTCATCGAATGCATCGAAAGTAATCCTTGGATCGAATCCCTCCAAATGCTTCTTGACCCCATAGAACTTCGTATAGGTCGATGCCGTCCAGTTGTTGAGGGCTCCTTCTTCCCGCACAAACTCATCAAAGACAGAGAAAAAAGAACCACCAGGAAGCGGTTTATTGTCATTATTTCCACACCGGGAAGAAAAAACTTCCTTGAGTTGTCCTGAAGTAGGAATTATATCCCTCACCTCAAACTCTTTGAATATAGTCTGTAAAACCGTATAATACCTGAGTAAATCAGCATTAATCTCAGATGCCGTTTGCCCGAGCCGGTTGCTGCATCCATTTCGCACCCGTTGTTTCTGTTCATCCCATTTCGACGCATCGATCCGATAACCGGTCGTAAACTCGATCCGTTGCCGGGCATAAGTCATCCGCATCCGGATCGGCACATGATCGACAATCGGCACTCCGTTGTGCTTACGGCTTTCAAGGGAAAAGATGATGTTGCGTTTTATATTCATGGATGCTAAATTTATGACACCCAAAATTACACCCAATTATTCAGATATGCAACGACACTCAAAGATATTTTATTTATATTCGTATTTATAATAACCTCAACAACAATAGCATTTTAACACGTGCTGAAATGATTCGATATTACAGGTGTTAGAGCCTCTCTCTCCGCAAAGCCGAAAGGAAAAATCAAATAAATCAACGTAAATCAGATGATTACGGTGATTTTTGTTTTTAGAGGGATAGCAAAAAATAGCGAATTTGGGTAGTTGAAATCGACAAAATCGCTAACACCTTTTAAAAAAAGAAAACTATTAGCGATTTGGCGTTTATGTGTTGATTTGCTGCATTTTGCATAGTGCGGTTTTCGCTCGAAGTCCATACTTTTGAATCAATAATTTAAAAGAAAAAAAGTATGAAACGAACAACATTCAAAATCTGTTTTTACATTCAGAAATCAAGAGCCGCAAAAGATGGACAAGTTCCTGTTCTATTGCGTGTTACTATCAACGGACAACGCTCTGTTGCATCCGTAAATCTCAAAGTCAATCCCAAAAATTGGAACGCTGTTGCGGTTAAGTCAGTTGGTAGCAGTCGGATGGACGACGAGTTGAACGCTCGCCTCGACACTATTCGCCTGCGCTTGATGCAGATTTACCGTGAAATGGAACTTGACCGTGAACCAATATCCGCTCAAAAGGTCGTTGATAAATATCTCGGTCACGACAGCAGGCCTGAAATAATGCTGCTCGATGTTTTCCGGGAGCATAACGACCGATGCCATAAACTGACAGGCAATGGCATGTCGCCCGCTACCGTCGAACGATATGAAACTTCTTATAAACATACGGTAGCCTTTATTGTGTCCATGTACAATAGAAAGGATATTCCTATCGCCGATGTTGACCATAAATTCATAACCGATTATCAGTTCTGGCTGCGTACCGAGCGCAAGTGCACCCACAATTCGGCTACTAAGTACCTAAAAATTTCAAGAAAATAATCCGCCTCGCCAACGACTATATATCTAACGAGTCCGTTACAAATTGTAACCAACTGAAAATGCAGTCCGCCGACGGTAAGTTTTACAAAACCGATGTAGCTGATGTAGAGCAGCTTTTCTGCCTGATACAGCCCATCCCGTCGCCCAAAGCCGAGCCGTTCAAGATGTGGCTGGAAGAGATCGACGACCCCGAACTCGGCATCGACCGGATGTTAGAATATTACCATCGTAAGGGGTACTCGCAGAATTGGATCAACCAACGCCTGAAATCCATCGAGGTGCGGAAAGAGCTTACCGATGAATGGGAGGCACGGGGCATCAAAAAAGGACAGGAATTTGCGACGCTGACCGATATCATTACCGTCGTGGGCAGGGATGACCACCGGGCAATATAAGCGGTTCAAAGGCCTAAAAACGGAGAGTTTGCGCGACAATATGACCAATCTCGAACTTTCCCTCAATACTCTGGCCGAGGCGACTACGACGGAGTTGTCGAAAGAGCATAAGCCCAAAACAGTTGCCGCCAACCGAAAGATTGCGCAAAGCAGCGGCAAGATAGTAGGTAACATCCGGAAAGAGATAGAGGCGAAGATGGGCAAACCCTTCGTATTTTTGCCTATAGTAAGTGACCTGCACATTCATTGATATAGAAACTCTTTGGCGGATTTTGTTAGGAAATCCAAGACGATCTATCGGAAATAAATCGCTGTCGGAATCGCATGGGTCGTAAAATACTGGTTTTCACCCCTTATCTTGTCTGTTTTCTGTATCGGTCTCTTGGTGAAGACGGCTCTCGGGCCAGCTATTTTAGGCAGGCTACAGAAACCCGAACCGCGCTTCCCTGCTCACATTATATCATTGGCCGATGGACTGTGCCCATTGTAGACAGTCGTATTCGGCATTCAGTCCGGGGAGGGCGGCCTGGGGGATGTAGGTGGTCAGGCCGCTGTGGCGGTCGATGGCGAAGCCGTTGTAGCCGGCCGATTGTGTCATAAACGTATCGGTGGCAGCCTTCCAGGGAACGCAGTTCGC
>JAVBRA010000008.1:0-90012 GCA_031548435.1 Rikenellaceae bacterium | reverse complement strand
GATCCCCGGCCTTTGGCCGTCGATGCGGGAGGCCGAGCCGTAATCGAACATGCTCCAGACGAAGGTTCCCCAGAAATAATTTTTCGAATCTATGGTTTTCCAATAAGTCTCGTGCTGGTGGCATTGCCACTGTTCGGGGTGCCATGCCCCCGCCGCCTCATCTTTACCGGCAGTTCGATAATCCTCTGTGGGCGTTACGGTTTGGCGATACCCTCATTGGTGGCCCGGTCGGCCAGTTTCTTCTTGCGGGCCGAGATATCGGGGTGGGTCGAGAACAGTTGGCTGACCATCGTGCTGTTCGCCGTTCCGGCGCTTTGCTCCATCTGCTCCAGCTTTTCGAGCGCAAGGGCCATGGCCCACGGGTTCACTCCGTTGTCCTTGAGGAATTTGTAGCCGTAGCTGTCGGCGGCATACTCCTGTTTCTGCGAATATTGGGCGCTCAGGAGCGATTCGCCGATGTCGCCGGCGGCCGAGTCGGTGATGACTGCCACCCCGTTGCCGGTCGAGGCCAGTCCCTCGCGTGCGGCGGCTACCAGGAGCGCATTCTTGAACGCGTCTTTCGTGTCTTTGTTCTTATAGTGCCCGATTTCGTGCCCGATTATGCCAAGCAGCTCCTCGTCGCTCATGATGTCCATCAGGCCCGAGTAAACGCGAATGCTGCCGTCTGCGCAGGCAAAGGCGTTGACATCCTTCGTTTTATACACCTTGAAGTTGAGCCCGCTGTTGCTGAACGGCGCCGTGAGGCGTGCCAGGCGTACCGCATAGGGATCGTTGCCGGTGGCGATGGTGTTGTTCTGGTCCGAGACAGCCATATACTCCTGCGAGTATGCGATGATCTGGTCATCGGTCAGCGTGACGGCCTGCAGGGCCGTGGCCCCGGCGTTCATCAGCCGGTCGGAGTTCATGGTGCCGCACGAGGTGGCCAGCAAAGCAATCAAAACAGGGAATAGTATCCGTTTCATAAAAATCAGATTAATATTATGGCAGCAAATGTATAAAAATATTTCGGAATCTTTCCGCTCCATTCTTGGCGGCAAATAAAAAAGCGCCTGTGAAAGGCGCTTCTTTATCCTTACGCCTGGAGCTTAGATAGCTGTTGAGATCAGGAACACGGTGGCCACCGCCAGAATCGAGTAGAGCTCGGGGAAAGCGGCCAGGATCAGCGTGTTGCCGAATACGTTGTAGCCGTTACCGATGGCGGCGATGCCGTTGGCGCACACCTGGCCCTGACGGATCGAGTTGAACAGGTTCACGAATCCCAACACCAAGCCCGAAGCCAGGATGGCGTAAGCCTGCAACGGAGTGATGGTGTCGACCAGAAAGTCTTTCAACAGAAAGTAGCCGATAAAGCCGTAAAGCCCCTGTGTCCCGGGCAAGGCGCACAGTGCGAGGAAGTTACCGAATGCCGTCGGGTTCTTTTTCAATGCTCCCACAACGGCGTTTCCGCTGATGGTCACCCCGTACGTACTGGCCAGCAACGACAACACCAACATGACGGCAATACCCAGATAAGCGATTAAAATAGGTTCCATAGTTCTAATTTTTTAATGATTTTTATTTGATTATTAGCTATTTACTTTTTAAAAGGCCGGAATTCCCTGCCACCGCCTTCGAACCCGGCGTTTTTATAAAATTCCACGAACGTCAGGCGCAACGGGTGCACAAATGCGCTCAGGGCCGACATGAACAGGTTGATGCTGTGGCCGATAAGCAGGATGATCGCCGCCACAATGTATTTCACCACCGGAATGTCGGGGCTCAATCCGAAGGCCAGGTCGTTGAACACCCCGGCCAGAATGCCCCCCGAAAGCCCGAGGGCGAACAGGCGGATATACGACAGCAGGTCGCCGATAAACCCGGTGATCATGCCGTAGCTCTCCCAAAGCCCCACGCCGAAATTGACCACGGGATTCTTGCCCGGCGAGTTGAGGAACAGGATCGCGAATCCGGCGATGGCGATGACAATCAGGTAAGCGGGCGAACTCATCGTGAAGTTCTCAAGCCCCAAGTCGGGGTAGCCCATGGCCAGGGCCGTGGCAACTGCCAATGCGATCCATCCGAATGTTGACAGGCTGTGCATGAACCCGAACTGGACGATCCGGTTGGCAGCCTTGACGCACATCCCGAACACGATCTGGATTCCTCCCAGCGACAACGCCAGCGTAAACAGGTCGTCCGAGGTGAGGAACCGGTCTTTGACCGCCACCAGCGCCGGCACGTTCGCCAGCGAGATGCCGAATACCGTTCCGGTTAGAAGACCCATGACCACCGTGGCCCCGCAGAGATACATCATCAGTGTGGCGTACGGCTTGAGCGCCGCCGGAAGTTTCGGCTTGACGAACACCGCCGCCAGAAACAGCAGCAGCCCGTATCCCGCGTCCCCGAAACAAAACCCGAAAAAGAGCATGTAGAACGGGGCGAAAAACGGGGTCAGGTCCAGTTCGCTGTAGCCGGGCGTGTCGTAAAGTTTGCCCAGGGGCTCATAGAGCCTGGCGAAGCGGTTGTTGCGCAGCTTTACGGGCGGAGCGTCCTGCGGGGTCGGTTGTTCCTTGATGCAAACGATCTCGGGCGACTGTTCGACGAAACTGTCCACGCGGGGCGACTCTTTCTCCGGGGCCCATCCTTCGAGCACCACCAGTGACCCCTCGGCCTGGCGCGTGCCGCCGGAAGAGACCTGTTCGTAGTAGAGCGCTTTTTTTAACTCTTCCTGTTCCCTGATAATCAGAGGATATCCGGCCCCGCAGCGTTCGAGGTCTTTCTCGACGGCCGCCATGTCCGAATGCAGCATTGCCAGTTCGCGCTCTTTCTTTGCATAGTCCGATGCAAGCGGTTTCAATTCCTGCGCATCGATCGCGGCCGGAGCGTCGCCCGGTTGTTCGACGACTACGAAATAGGCGTTGCCCTGGAATTCGGCCACCTGCTCGATGGTATACTGTCCGCCCCACTGGTCGATGTGCTTCGAGAAATCCTTCTCACTCGCAATGAAATAGCGAATGGTGAGGCCCGAGCGCGAAAGGGCGTCGAGGGTGTCGGCCGAGAACTGCCCCCACGGCTTCACCTCCTCGATCTCTTTTTCGACCTTGGCGGTTTGTGCCTTGAGTTGTTCTTTGAGTATCTGGGCGTTGGTGAAATTTTCCATCACCTCGGCCGCCGTGTCGTACGATATCAGGTCGCTTTCGGCCTGATGGTAGGGTTTCAGGGCGATGCCCGTCAGACGGTAGTTGTTGATGGCCGTCAGCAGGTTGCGCTCGATTTCGGTCGGCTCGGACACCGACACCGACACATCCACCAGCCCCAGTTCGCTCAGGTTGTCCAGAAACGCGCCGTACTCCTTGTGGTAGAGCAGGAACGTGTATTTTATCATCTTCTCGATCATGCCCGTACCTCCTCTTCTTCCTGTTTTTGCTGGCGCGACTTGACGATCTTCTGGGCCGATTTCGACAGGTTCTCCTCATCTTCCAGGAAGCGCTTGATCTTCAGAATGGCGTCCTGATAGCCGGGGATCTGCACTTTTTCGTACAGGTTCACTTTCTGCGTCGTCTTTTTACGTGCGTGGTCCAACAGCATCATTTTCCGGGTGTAGAACTCCTGTTCGATGCCCAGTTGCGCGATGCGCTTGAGGATCGAGATGCCTTCGGTGATCCATACCGGGGCGGTGAACAGGTTGTATTCCTTCTCGTCGAAGAGCACCTGCCCCAGTTGCGGCACCCGCACTCCGGCGATCTTCACCACCGAAAACGTCACATCGCGGATGCCGAGCATCTGCGGGTCGAACTCGCCCCAGAGCGCGGCCATGTAGTCGTAGTAGCTGACCAGATCGTCGATCTTGGCGGTATAGTCCGTGGCGATGTCCTTGGCCTTTTTCACCTCCAGGCGCAACGCCGACTCCTTGCTCTTGATCGTGGGCAGGGCGTTGGTGCGAACCTTGAGCTGTTTGTTCAGGTCGCCCAGCGATGTTTTGTTGAATTGAAATTTGATAGCCATTGCGCAGGACTATTTCCAGTACTTTTCCACCAGTTCGTTCTTGATCGACACTTCGTTCCTGTTGAAATATTTTGCAAACAGGCTCCATGCCGTGTCGAGCATCGAGTCGATATCCACATTCACGTCGATGGCCAGCAGTTTTTCCGAATAATTCTTGGCGAAGGCCAGCGTGCGTTCGTCGTAGTCGGTCAGGTCGAAGCCGTTTTCGAGCTTGGTTTTGGCGTTGGCCGCGTCCGAGTAGAGGCGCACGCAGGCGTTCATCACCTGCGGGTGGTCTTCGCGGGTTTGCTTGCCGATCACCAGCTGCTTCAGGCGCGAAAGGCTGCGGAACGGGTCGACGATCACCTTGCCCGTGTCGGTGTCGTTGCGCAGGAACAGCTGCCCCTCGGTGATGTATCCCGTGTTGTCGGGCACGGCGTGGGTGATGTCCCCGCCCGAGAGCGTGGTCACGGCGATGATGGTGATCGAGCCGCCGTTGGGCAGCTGCACCGCTTTTTCGTAGATCTTGGCCAGGTCGGAGTAGAGCGACCCGGGCATGCTGTCTTTCGACGGGATCTGGTCCATGCGGTTCGACACGATGGCCAGCGCATCCGAATAGAGGGTCATGTCGGTGAGCAGCACCAGCACCTTCTCGCCTTTATCCACGGCGAAATATTCGGCGGCCGTCAGCGCCATATCGGGCACCAGCAGGCGTTCCACCGGCGGGTTGTCGGTCGTGTTCACGAAGCTGATGATGCGGTCGAGCGCGCCGGCGTTCTCGAACACGTTCTTGAAAAACAGGAAGTCGTCGTTGGTCATCCCCATGCCGCCCAGGATGATCTTGTCGGCCTTGGCCCTGAGGGCCACCATGGCCATCACCTGGTTGTAGGGCTGGTCGGGGTCGGCGAAGAACGGGATCTTCTGCCCCGAAACGATGGTGTTGTTCAGGTCGATGCCGGCGATGCCGGTTGCAATCAGTTCCGACGGCTGCACGCGCCTGTACGGGTTGACCGTCGGGCCGCCGATCTCTCTCGCTTCGCCCTCCACTTCGGCGCCTCCTCCGATGGGCTTGCCGTAAGCGTCGAAAAAGCGTCCGGCCAGCTGGTCGCTCACTTTCAGTTTCGGAGGCTCGCCGTGGAAAACCACTTCCGAGTTGGTGGCGATCCCTTCGGTGCCCGAGTAAACCTGCAACGTGATCTTGTCGCCGTCGATGCGCACCACCTGGGCCAGTTTGCCGCCCACGGTGGCAAGCTCGTCGTTGCCCACGCCGCCGGCGCGCAGCATTACCGTGGCTTTGGTGATGTTCTCGATCTTGGTGTATATTTTTTGAAAAGCTTTTGTTTCCATGCTTTTAATCGTTAATTGTTATGAAACCACTTTGGCGGCGACCGCTTCGTCGATTTGCCGCAGGTAATCGTCGTACTTGGCGCTGCGGAACTCGCTGTAGTTGACCTGCTTGAATAGATTGATGAGCGATTTGAAAAACGCCGAGCAATCTTCGAAGTCGGTGAACGAGAACTTGCGGTTGCATATGTCCAGCACCTTGTTGAACATGAACTTCTGCCGCTCAAGCGGGCTGTTGGCGTCGATGTCGTCGAAGGCGTCCTGTTGCAGGATCACAAAGTCGATCAGCTCCGACTTCCAGAACCGCTCGTGGTATTCCAGGGGCACGCCGTCGTCGCCCAGGATGTTGATCTGCTCGTAAGCCTCCTTGCCGCGCAGCACGATGGTCTTGCCCTGCATTACGCGGGCGACCCACTCTTTCTCGATGTGCGAGTCGAGGTACTCTTTGATCTCGTCGTATTCGAGGTATTTCGAGTAGCTGTCGATCGGGTCGATGGCCGGGTAGCGCTTGCTGTCGGCGCGTTGCTGCGAGAGGGCGTAGAAGCACCTGGCGGCTTTTTTGGTCGATTCGGTCACCGGTTCCTTGAGGTTCCCCCCGGCGGGCGACACCGTGCCGATGAAGGTGATGGAGCCCGTGCTGCCGTTGTTCAGGTGCACCAGCCCGGCGCGCGAGTAGAAGTTCGAAATGATGGCCGACAGGTCGACGGGGAAAGCGTCCTGCCCGGGAAGTTCTTCCAGGCGGTTCGACATCTCCCTCAGGGCCTGCGCCCAACGCGAGGTCGAGTCGGCCAGCAGCAGCACCTTCAGCCCCATGGCGCGGTAGTACTCGCCCAGGGCCATGCCGGTGTAAACCGACGCCTCGCGCGAGGAGACGGGCATGTTCGACGTGTTGCAGATGATGATCGTGCGCTCCATCAGCTTGTGGCCCGTGTGCGGGTCGTCCAAGTGGGGGAATTCCGCGAAGATTTCCACCACCTCGTTGGCGCGTTCGCCGCATGCCACCACGATGATGATGTCGGCCTCGGCCTGGCGCGAGAGGGCGTGCTGCAACACCGTCTTGCCGGCCCCGAACGGCCCGGGGATGAACCCGGTGCCCCCTTCGGCGATGGGGTTGAACGTGTCGATGGCGCGGATGCCCGTTTCCATGATCTTCGACGGGCGCGGCTTTTCTTTATACGAGGTCACGGCCATCTTGACCGGCCATTTCTGGATCATCGTCACGGCGATGTCGTTGCCGTGGGCGTCGGTCAGCGTGGCGATGGTGTCGGATGCCTTGTATCTGCCGGCGGCGGCGACGCTCTTGACCGTATAGCAGCCGGCCAGTTTGAACGGTACCATGATCTTGTGCCTGATCCATTTTTCGGTCACCTCGCCCAGCCAGTCGGCCGCCGACACCTTGTCCCCCGCTTTGGCCACGGGAGCGAAGTCCCATTCGGCGTTGAAATCGAACGGCTCGGTGTATTTGCCCCTTTGCAGGAAGATGTCCTCCAGCGCCGCCAGGTCGTTCTGCAGCCCGTCGTAGTTGCGCGCCAGCAGTCCCGGGCCCAGGGTCACCTCCAGCATATCGCCCATGAATTCGACCTGCGAACCGGCCTTGAGCCCGCGCGTGCTTTCGAATACCTGCACGAACGCCTTGTCGCCGATCACCTTGATGACCTCGGCCATGAGCCGGGTGCCGCCGTGGTGCACGTAGCAGATCTCGTTCTGCGACACGGCACCGTTTGTCTTTACTGTAACAAGGTTGGCGATCACGCCCACCACTTGTCCTGTTGTACCCATTTTATATTAGTCTTTATTTATTTCTTTTTTGCTTTTCAGTTCTTCGCCCGCCCTGGCGACGGTGTCCGAGGCCGACAGTTCCCTGCGCAGGCGTGCGAACAGTTGGCGGCCGGTCTCCTTGTCGAGCACCATCCAGCGGTGGATGATGTTGACCTTGGCCAGGTAGGCCAGCACTTTGTCCATATTGAAGTAATCGAACGTGGTGATCTCGTCGGCGAATTTCCACCGCAGCAGATCCATTTTGCGTTCGCGGTCGAGGATGTCGCCCGTTTCCAGCGCCTGCACCAGCGGATCGATGTAGTCGACCTCGCCCTTGAGCCCGAAATCGGACGCAGGGCTTTTGCGGATGGCTTCGGTGATCGCGTTGCTGCCGATAAGGCCCGCATCCGAAATGTCTTTCTTCGCTTTGCGTGTCAGGAACGCCACCGACAGGTTGCGCACGTTCATGTCGAACTCGCACCACTGTCTCAAAAAACCGCTTGCCGAACCTCTCATGGCCTGATAATAGGCCGCCAGCAGTGTGTTTTCGAACCCGGCCGATGTGTCGACCGGCTCCCCCTCGGCCTCGGGGTCGGGAGCGAGGAACGCTCTGGCCGCCCCGCGCAGGTATTTCGGCAGCAGCGGCAACACCTCGGCCTCGGGCACAAGCTCCCCGTCGGGGATGTTGCCCAGCGAGTTGAATGCGATGTTGTTGCAGTTGAAGCGATTGGCCAGGTTGATGATGTCGTAGTAGGTGTACAGGTCGTCCATCGCCCTGGTGTCGCCGGCCGTGAGTTGGTCCCTGATCTCTTCGCGCAGGGCCGATGCATCGAACGCCTTGTGGTCGGCGTCGAAGGCGTATTCGGTGAGCGAAGAGACGAGGCAGTAGTAGTTTTGCGACATGGCGGCCTATTTCTCGCAGTAGAGCAGTTCCGAAACTTTCGGGCGCAGGTATTCTTTCAGGAAGGCGTCGAAGTCGGCGTCGGTGAAGCTGATATAGTAACTGCCGTCGCGCGGGCCGATCTTAAAGCCGGTCTTCACCGCGCCGTCGAAAGTGACCTCCAGGCCTGCGGACAACATATCGGACAGGCTGTTTTTAAGGAAAGCATCCAGTTCGCCCTGCTTGTCGGCAGGCAGGATGGCCTTGAGGTCGCATGTCGATCCGTTCCAGTTTTTGGCCACGGCCACCAGCAGTTCGCCGATGAACCCGGCGTCGGATGTGCTGCTTGAAACACACGGCGACACGGCTTTGAAGATCACCAGGTTGGCAATCTGCTGCTTGAGCGTGTCGATGGCCGCGCGCGAGGAGAGCGTCATCTCGGTCTGCATGTTCTTTTTTACGTCGTCGGCTTTCCTCTGGGCTTGGGCAACGATATCGGCGGCCTCTTTCCTGGCTTTTTCGATCGTGGCGGCGGCTTCGGCTTGGGCCGAGGCAAGGAGCTCGTCGGCTTCCTGGCGGCCCTTGGAGAGCCCCTCCTGGTATAGTTTTTCGGTGAGCTGTTGGAGTTTGTTTTCCATGTGGCGTTATGTTTTTTCGATGATTGCGGGTGGATGGCAGTGTTATAAAAATCACAAAATGCCTAAACAGGCGCAAATATAAAAAAATAATCCGTTAACGGGAAGACATCCGGGAATTAAGTTCGGAGGAGATTATTTTTCATTTGTCTCCCGGTGGTTCGGGCGGCGGACGCCGTCAACAACAAAAAGGGATTCCTTGTAAAAAAGAAACCCCTTTTTGCGTTCGGCCGGTTACGGCCTATTTTTTATAAAATGGAGGACGCACTACCTGCGCTTTCACCTCGCTGCCCCGGATGACGATGTAGATGTCGGTGCCGGGTTTGGCGAAATCGGTCTTCACGTAGGCCATGCCGATCCCCTTTTTGAGCGCGGGGGCCATGGTGCCCGAGGTGACCACTCCGATGATATTGCCCTTGGCGTCGGCCACTTCGTAGCCGTGGCGCGGAATGCCGCGGTTGATCATCTCAAAGCCGATGAGTTTGCGCGTCACGCCCGCCTCTTTCTGTTTGGCCAGGAAGTCGCGGTCGATGAACTCCTTGCCGTCGGCGAATTTGGTGATCCAGCCCAGGCCCGCTTCCAAAGGCGATGTCGTGTCGTCGATGTCGTTGCCGTAGAGGCAGAAGCCCATCTCCAGGCGCAGGGTGTCGCGCGCCCCCAGCCCGATCGATTTAAGGCCGAACTCCTTGCCGGCTTCGGTCACGGCTGCCCACAGCTTATCGGCGTCTTCGTTGGCCACGTAGATCTCGCAGCCGCCCGATCCGGTGTAGCCGGTGATCGACAGGATGGCGTCCTTGATGCCGGCGATATCGCACTTCTTAAAAGTATAGTATTCCAACTCTTCGACCGGTTCGGCGCACAGCTTCTGCACCAGTTTCATGGCCAGCGGGCCCTGGATGGCCAGCTGGGCGATCTCGTCCGAGGCGTTGTATAGCTCCTTGCCGGGGGTGATGCCGAATTTGCCGCAATGTTCGCACAGGAAATTCCAGTCCTTTTCGATGTTCGACGCGTTGACCACCAGCAGGTACGTTACGCTGTCGATGCAGTAGACCAGCAGGTCGTCGACGATGCCGCCCTTGCCGTTGGGGAAGCACGAATACTGGATCTTTCCCGGGTAAAGCACCGACACGTCGTTCGAGGTGACGTGTTGCAGGAACGCCAGCGCGTTGGGGCCCTTGACCCAGATCTCGCCCATGTGCGATACGTCGAACACGCCGCACTTTTCGCGCACGGTGGCGTGTTCGTCGTTGATGCCGGTGAATTCGATCGGCATGTTGTATCCGGCAAACGGGGCCATCTTCGCACCGGCTGCGATATGATACTTGGTAAAAGCTGTTTCCTTCATATCCTGTTTTGTTTGATTTTGATGCCCAAAGATAACGATTAGTTGTGAATAACAAAAAGCGCCCCGTTCGAGAGGCGCTTTTTTGTTGCGGGCCGGGTTTAACCGGGTTTTAATAGGCGTTGAATATGGCGTCGAGGTCGGTGATGCGCGTGGTCATCCAGTTGGTGATGTAGGTGATCTCGGTATCGACGTTCGAGTAGCGGCTGCCGTCCGCATTCCAGCGGGTGATCTCCCGGGCGGCTGCGCCCGAGTTGACCTGAATGTTGCGGTAGGCTTGCATTTTAGCGGTCAGATTGTTGATCGACAGGGTGTTTCCGCGCAATTGGTTCCAACGTGCCTTGACGGCCGCCTTGAACCCGTCGGGATTGTTCTTCAGCAGGCGGTAGATCAGGTTGCTGCTGTCGCCGTTCCTGTTGTTCTTGTTGCCCAGCACGATCTTCGAACCGCCCGTGTAGGGGGCCCTGCTCCCCAGGTCCCAGTTGGCTCCCATCGTTGCGTCGAGGTCCCACGGCGTGACGAAGACCTTGCGTCCGGTGGGCGACGAGATGTCGTACATCGACCAGAACGTGTTCTTGGTGATGTTGTCCAACGCGTAGCTGAATTGCAGGAAGATGAAATAGTCGACGTAGTTCGCCTTGTCGAGCAGGTTGAATATCTGTGCGTTGAACGTGGCGTCGTCGGCCGTGGCGATCAGTTGGCAGAACTGGTGGAAATAAGTCCAGTCGATGGGGCCGTCTTTGGCTTTCGGGTAGTCGGCCTCGAAGCCGTACCAGGCCATTGTCCCGTTTGCCGGCTTGCTGTGGGCGACGTCGAAGGCGCTGGTGATATGCGATGAGGATTTCAACACGACGCCACGGGTGGCCGAGCCGTATTTCTTACACTTGAGCTGCTTGCGGTCGATGCGTTCGGTCATGCAGTACATGCCGTGGTAGCGGTTGTTGAGAAACACTTCGACCAGCTCGCCGCGCGTGCCGTTGTGCGCGTCGGGTTCCAGAGCGGCATGCGGAACGTTGCTCATTTCGTTCCAGACGTCGGTCAGCACGCGGTTGCGCATGCGCGACTCGTCGATGAACATGGCGTCGAGGATCCAGTCCTGGTCTTCGCGCAGGCCCAGCAACGACGCCCCGTCGACTTCCATATCGCCCCAGAACTCCATTCCGAACGATTTCTTGTTGAACCCCTGCGAATAGGCTCCTCGGACTTCGATGCCGATTTCGTTGGCCAGGTATTCGAGGTTCGTTTTCTTCACCCCGTTTACCGTGGCCCACGACCGTGCCTGCGGGTCGATGATGGCGAACTCGCACGACACCTTCGGTTCGTCGATGATGGTGTTGGCGGTGGAGAGGTTGATCAGCGGCACGCCGGTCAGAACAAGCGTTTTGCTGGCGCTGGCCTTGCCCGACTTGTTGTAGGCGGTGACGGTGAATGTGTTTTTCGGCTCGAAGGTGGTGAAGGTGGCGTTTTCGCCGTTCACCGCTTCGGTGTTGCCGATCACGATTTTATGGATGTTGGTGCCTTCGGCGCTGATCTTACGCACTTTGGACGATGTCCCGTCGAGTTTTGCCGTGTAATAGAACGTGTTCGAGGGCGTGTCGAAGGGGCAGGGGGCGTCGTCGATGAGCAGTTTGGTGAACGTCGGCGCGGGGGTGTTGTCCAGTTCCACCATCACCGTGTATGATACCGTCCGGTTTTTTGTTCCTGTAAAGGTGTAGGTGACCGGATTGCTGAAGTCGACCGCCCCGTCGATCGCCGGCGAGATGGTGGCGTTGCTGTATGCGGCCGAGGGCACCAGCGGCGTGAGGGTTGCCAGGGGCACGTAAACCGTTACTGTTTTGTTGTCGTGGTCGATGACCCCGTCGACGTCGTTGGGCAACGAGGGGTTGCTCGCTTTCTTGAACCCGAACGATTCGAGGGCGGGCGGGGGCGAATAGGCGTCGACCGTAACGGTGTATTCCGTTTTTTGCCCGTCGGGGGTCGATACCGTGTATTTGACCGGCGTCACGAAATTGGCCGCCTTGACTTCCGGAGCGATCGTCTCGGCCGAGTAAGCGACCTCGGGCTTGAGGGTCAGGGTGCTTACGGCGAATGGAATGTTGACCTCGATGGTCTTGGCCGTATGGTCAATGACCCCCGCGACGTCCTCGTCGAGCGACGGGTTGGCCGATTTCAGGAACCGGAACGCGTCGATCGTGGGTTTCCCCTGCGGCAGGACAATGGCTTTGACCGTATATCGGGTGGTGGTTTTGCCGTCTTCCGAAACGATCGAGATCTGGGTGGCGGCGTTGCCGTTGATCTGGGTGATGGTCTTGGTGGTCTTGGCCCCTTTGCTGCAAATGATGGTCGGGGTCAGGGCCGAAAGTGAAAATTGTTGCGGAATGACGAACCAGATCGAACGGTCGGTTTGGTTGATCGTCCCGCTGACGTCGGCGTTCAGGCCGGCGTTTCTCGATTTTTCGAGCGTGATTCCGACGATGGCCGCCTCGGTCGAGGGCGTGTTGCTGTCGTTCTTGCACCCGAAAAATATCGTGGCGATGAACAGTGCGGTTAACAGTTTTTTCATTATGGAGGTTAAATTTGGTTCTTGTATTTTAGGTTGTTATTGTACGAAGTTGACCGTGACCGTGTATTCGGTGGCCCTGCCGTCGGGGGTCGATACGATGAATTTCACCGGAGAAGAGAAGTTGACCTCGCCCGTGGGCGAAACCCTCGCTCCTGTGTACGATATGGAGGGGGTGAATCTCTTGCCCACTCCGGAGTAGAGGAGGTAGACGGTGATTTTTTTTGTCTCCTGGTCGATGATTCCGTTGGCATTGCCTCTGTCCAGCGTTGGATTGATGATGGTTTCGCCCTCTTTGTATTCGAATGAGAAGTGGTCGATCCGGGGCTCTCCCTCGGGCAGAAGCAGCGCGCGCACGCTGTATCGCGTGATCGAAGGATTATTCCTGTCTTCCGAAATGACCGAGATGTAGGTGGCCGAGTTGCCGTTGATCTTTCCCACGGGCGAAAGCGTCTTGGCTCCTTTGCTGTAGGTGATGGTCGGGTCGAGCGTCGTGATCGGGCACACATACGGGATGATGAACCAGGCGATCGCCCGGTCCTGCTCGACGACCCCCTGGATATCCTCCTGAAGAAACGGATTCCTGCTCTTTTCCAGCCGGATGTCAGTGATCTGGGACTCGGTGTTGGGGGGAGAGTCCGTCCCTTTGCAACCGGCAACGGCCAGTGCGGCAAAAAGTATGATCGCCAGCCTTTTCATAGGAAATGATGGTTAGTTTAATGACAAAGATATGTTTATATTTTAATATAAACGGATTTCCGGTACAAATAATACCCGACGCTCCAGGTAAACAGCACGAAAAGCAGCGAGTAGGCCAACGATGCGGGGTAATCGCCGATCAGCGGGCTCAGGCTGTCGAACACGAAGCCGGTTACGCCCGCCGTTTCGAACAGATGCCCGAATACGTAGGAGAACATGTACAGGAACAGCGAGTTGATGCCGAACGCCTCGAAGAACCCGGTGCCTTTGCTGCGGCCCCGGATGTCCACCGCCCAGACCAGCAGCGCCAGCAGCAGCGCGGCAAATCCCGATGAGGCCAGGGCGAACGTGGGGCTCCAGATCCGTTTGTTGATGGGGCAGCCGTAGCTCAACAACAGCCCGGCGAACAGAATGGTTGTCCCGAAGATGAAGATCCCGGTTACGGCCTTGTTGCGGTCTTCCTTGTTTTTGAGCAGCAGGTGCCCGCAGTAGAACCCGAGCAGCACCTGGGCGATGCTTCCCAGGGCCGACAGCAGTCCCTCGGGGTCGAAGGCGAACATGTTGCCCTGGCTGTCCGATGCACGGAGCAGGCGGGCGTCGCCGATCAGGGCGCGGTCGATGCGTCCGACGATGTTGTCGGCCGATAGGGAAAACCCGTGCCCGAGAGCCAGGATAATCCAATAGCCGGCCAGCAGGATGCCTGCGGCGGCGAGCATTTGCCGCGGTTTGCGGAACAGGCATCCGAGCAGCGCCCCGAAGCAATAGGCGATGCCCAGCCGCTGCATCACCCCCGGCACCCTTACGTTGGCAAAATCGAGGAAGCTGTGTGCCAGCCGTGCTCCGAAGGCTTCGTCCTTGAGCTGCGCGAACAGGTCGAACCCGTGGGCGAGCCAGTTGAGCCCGTAGCCGAGCGCGCACAGCAGAAAGCTGCGCCAGAGGATCTTCTTGACCGATCGGTCGGTGAGCCTCCAGTCGAACTTTTTCATCGACAGGAACACCGACACGCCCATGATGAACATAAAAAACGGGAATACCAGGTCGGTGGGGCTCATGCCGTTCCAGCGCACATGCTTCAGCGGCGCGTAGACATAGTACCAGTTGCCCGCGTTGTTGACCAGCACCATGCCCGCGATAGTGATGCCCCGCATCACGTCGAGCGAGAGAAGTCTGCCTGAGTGTTTCATTTTATCGGTCATTACACAAAATCCGAAAGCCGGCCGCGTCTGCGTGAACCTGTCGCGGCGGCGGTTTAAGTTTTACAAATACAGTGAACGTTGAAAGGCGGGTCGGGCTTGCGTGGACTTGCCCGAGTCGTATTCCGGGTTATAAACGTTATAACCGGTTGTCGGGGGGGGGTAAAAATAAACGTTTTGGTTGCAGAAACCAAAAAATAGGATTACTTTTGCACCGTTTTACCACGATATTGACCCATGGTGTAATGGTAACACAGCAGATTTTGGTTCTGTCGTTCCAGGTTCGAGTCCTGGTGGGTCAACAATCAATCGTGACATTCAATTAGTTGCAAAAATTACACCCGCTTTCACATCCAACAAGTGCGAGGCGGGTGTTTCTTTTGGAATCAATTGGTGGGTGGATGAGGGCTTCCCAATTTTCCCTCACAAGAAGCAACGCGTTTATATCGATTTTTTAAGCGACCGGGAAAGAGACTGGGGCTATTCTACTAACATTCAGAATATTATACGCCGACAGTTGTCTTTCCGGATTTTGCGGAAGTGGCACATTCGTCTTTACATCCGCTCCGGCAGGAAGATCCCAAGACAACCGTCCCGACAAGTCATCTTACAACCAGCAACTTCACAAAATTTATTAGTCGAAGAAAACCGGTCATACAAGCGCCTTCTCCATTAATTTTCATTCAATCGCTTATCATCCGCATTAGCATCCTCTTGCGTTTGCTGGCGTTTAAAGGACTTACCTCCTCTGAAATTCCATGTAACAGACAGCTGAATGGCTTGGAAATGATAATCGGTGGATCTTGTCATAACATTATCATCATAATAAGTGGTCGTATAGTTTTTCCCCTGACGGTTCCATGGATCTATAAATGTAAGAGATGCTATCAAATTCCGATCTTTAAAGAACGCGTACTGGGCGGAAAACGAAGCATAAAATTTATCGCGCGTATCCGTTTGAAGATCGACCTGGTTGCCGGTATAAATCGCCGAACCGGAAACCCTCAGCCGATCGGTGACATTATAACTGAGATAAGCCGACGAGGTGAAATTCCTCAACTCTCCTCTTTCATCGGCCATAGTGTAGCCGTTGCGTGGATTTACATACTCCCCGAACCGGTACGTACCAGTCAGATTACCATACAACTTGCGCTTAAACATCTGCGAATTGGCCGAGAAAGTAACATATCCGCCCCGGTAATCCACACAGTTTTTATAGGTGGACAAAGTCACGTCGTTGCCTTCATCGACCAGCACACGACTATACAGATCGTATCTCGCCTGGCCGCCCACGGTCAAGGTGACGATATTGAACAGCCGGTTCGACAGGGCAACGCCATAAGAACGGTATGGTTTCAAATAGGGATTCCCGCTCGTGTAATAGTTGTCGTTGACATATTCCACGTTGGGCATCAACATATTATAGTTCGGGCGGCCGACACTCGAAGTGAACTGAAGCGAGGGGCGGTAGTTCTTGGAAACATTGTACGATATATTGGCCGAAGGAAGAAAATTCCAGTAGTCATTGCTTCCCCGCGCACCTTCCGATTGGTAATCGAGCGTATAATACGTGTATTCTGTACGCAGGCCGATGTAAGCCGACATCTTCTTGGTCACCCACATGGAAAGGGAGGTATATTCCGCTATCACGTTCTCGTTGTACTCAAATAAAGAACTTTTGCGGACAGATGTTTCCGGGGTGTATTTATTGTCTGTCGTGGCATGCCCGAAATCGCCTTTGGCCCCCACCCTGAAATTCAGTTTATTAAAGAATTTTTTACTAAAATCCAGTTTGACGATATTCTGTGAACCATCGTTGTACAAATCGTAATCGAACACATCGACCAAGCCGCCTTCATACGTGTTTTCGTAGCTGTAATCGTTCCTGTACCATGCGCCGACATAGCCGTACGATGTCTTCAGCTTATAGTTGAGGCTGTCGCTGGTTTCGAACTCGATATTACCCGAAAACTGGGTCGGATGCCATTTCTGGTAATTTTCGGATAACATCGTTCCTGTTTTTGAAGAGTAACCGTTCGCTATCGGATAATCATGAGAGACTTTATTCGTAAAAAAAAGGTTCGCGCTCAATTTATGCAAATTCCGCCCGACGTCCCAGGAAAGGTTCGTATTGCTCTGCACAAAGGTAGAGCGTGCGGCTCCCGATTCATACCGGGTAACATAATCTCCCGAATTTCCATAATAAGTGCTGTCGAAGCTGCTTCCGCTATCGTTTTCTTTGCCGAGAACAACATATTGCTGGAGGTAGAACCGGTTTTTCATCAGCATGAAAAACACATTTCCGTCTCCCACATATTCATTGTTCCGTTCACGTCCGATGCTTCCCTCAATATTTCCGAGGTACCCGTCCAGCCCTCTCTTTCTTTTGGTAACCAGATTGATTACCGCCTCCGCGCTACCATCGTATTCAGCCGTCTTGTTGGAAATAAGCTCCACCTGGTCGAGCGCAATGGCGGGCATGGCCTTGAGCAGGGCCGTCAGATCCGGAAGTTGCATCCGCTTGCCGTCCAATTGCAATTCGATGGGCATCCCGTTCAACATCACGGATTTGCCCATCTCATCCACAAAAACGCCCGGAAGTTTCTTTAAAATCTCGGAAGTGTTGTCGGTTTCGTAGCCTGGTATATTCTCGATATTGACCACCATGTTTCCATCTTCGCGGTATTGGAACGTTTCACGCCGCCCCACAAAAGAGATTTCATCAAGTCTATGGGCAGTCATTTTAAGCCGGATTTCCACCACCGTATCACACGGAACCGGCAAAGAAATCTCATTGGGATCATAGGAAAGGTGTTCGATGCGAAGAATCATCGGGATATTTTGATTGGAAGAAATGGTGAAGCTACCGTCGGAACCCGAGTACAGCCCTTTCACAACGCCTCTGTTCTCTTTATTCAGCAGCATCACCGACGCCCCCGGCACGCCACGGCTTTCTTCGTCTGCCACCCGTCCTGAAATTCGCACCGATTGGGCTTGCATCGAAGGTGCAATAAACAGAATAAAAAGGTTTATAGTCAATAAGATTTTCATGATTTACGAATCATTAGACGCATAACAAATATAGTTAAAAAAAAATCCGCTCTCAAAAAAAATTACTTTTTCAGTAACTCACCGATTCGATCGTTTATCTTCATGAACCCCTCTAAACCGTCATGAAAGTGAGAGGAGTAATAATGTTTAAGCCCCTCTACTTCTTGTATATTGTCGTCCAAAATTTTTTTAGACCGGTAATAATCTGTGAAATCAAAAGCCCTGATCGCTTGTAGTACCCGCTTTTTGATTTCGTCCGGAAGCAAAGTCTCCGCTATCACCAATTTATTATACGTATATTCTTTGCTTATTACTTCGTAAGGGAATTTATCCCGGAACAGATGCCCGATCTGAATTTCCTTAAGAAGACGACAGCGCCCTCCTTCCATCCACGCCTTCATGCTTATATAAGCCTCCTCGCAGCTATACAATCGAAGACCCTCGTACCCCCTCAAGTAATTCCAGTATTCTTTCGAAGCCGCATAACAGGCTCCTAGAACGCAAGGTACATCGACGATCGGCTCATCAGTAAACACATCCTTATTAATCCACTTTATGTCTATAACCTGATTCTCCGAATCATTAAACATCTTAAGGTAAGCCGCATATGCTGCAGGCCATTTGCTTTCCGTTTTCTTCTCAGAGTTCCACACCTTGCATCGGCAGCAATAAATCGCTCTATCATCCTCTTTTATCGCTGCCGGAATTTTGATCCACCAACCTGGCATGCACCCAGTCGATGGCTCCCGATGCATTTTTGATCCGTTTGCCTGTCAATGGGTCGTATTGCATGATTTTCCCTGTTCGAATGCGCTTATTTACATCGACTTGCCAGTAGATCACGCTTTTGCTCTTTGTGCAACCCAAATAATAATCCTGCATCAACCGCTCAATAACAGGACTTTTGAGTGCGTCGCGGTCAAACAGAGAACGGAGAAATGACACAAGGTCGCTTAATATTCATGGACACCAAATTGATGACACCCAAAATTACACCCAATAATTCAGATATGCGACAATACTCAAAGATGTTTTATTTATATTTGCATTATTATAATAACCTCAATAGCGATAGGACTTTAATCTTTTCCGAGACAATAGAATAGGTTAGGTTCTTGAGCTGGTGTGTCAACGCGCTGAGGGCAGCTTTCGGGCCGCCTTTTTTTCATCGGTTTCTGGTTGAATGCAAGGCGATGCGCCGGAGCGCCCGGCTGTTGCGCCGTCAAATCGTTTTATGAAAGGATTGCTTGCGGTTGGGCTGCTGGTGGTGGCCAACGTGTTTATGACCCTGGCCTGGTACGGCCACCTGAAACTCAAGGAGATGAACCTGATCTCGAACTGGGGGCTGCCGGCCGTCGTTCTGCTCAGTTGGGGGATCGCCCTGTTCGAGTACTGTTTTCAGGTTCCGGCCAACCGCATCGGTTTTGCCGGCAACGGCGGGCCGTTCAGCCTATGGCAGCTGAAAGTGATCCAGGAGGTGATCACCCTGCTGGTGTTCACCGTTTTCACCACCCTGGTATTCAAGAGCGAACCGCTGCGGATGAACCACTTCATCGGGTTTCTGTTCCTGGTTCTGGCGGTTTATTTTATCTTCAAAAAATGATAACGGTAGGTTAAAAAAGTTACCTTTGCAGGTAATATGTCGTTAAAAACCGGAAGTATGAAGCGTATTTTCACCTTGGTGCTGCTGCTGGCCGCAACAGCCGCCGGCGCCCGGCAATCAACCGATACCCGGCGGGAATACATCGAAAAATACAAGCAGATCGCCGTCGAGGAGATGCTCCAGTACGGCATTCCGGCCAGCATCACCCTGGCGCAGGGGTGCCTCGAATCGCGGAATGGAACCAGCGAACTGGCCCTCAAGTCGAACAACCATTTCGGCATCAAATGCAAAAGCACCTGGACGGGCATGACCGTCACCCACGACGATGACGAACGGGACGAATGTTTCCGTAAATACGACGACCCCGAGGATTCGTACCGCGACCATTCGGTTTTTCTGGACAGTTCGCCGCGCTATGCCGCGCTGTTCAAGCTCGACGTCACCGACTACAAGGGATGGGCGCAGGGCCTCAAGGACGCAGGCTATGCCACCGATCCGGCCTATCCGGACAAACTGACCAAAATCATTGAGGAATACCAGCTTTACCTGTTGGACGAAGGCGGCGATCTGGCCGTTGTGACCGAGGTGATCGCCCCGGTGGTGGTCGAGGAACAGGGTGTGGTCGATGTCGATGGTTTCGGCGTGGACGTTTACGGCAAGCACAAGGTGTATCATAACAACGGCACGCAATATGTCTATGCGGCTCCGACCGACAGTTACGAATCGGTGGCGGCCGAGTTCGGCATCAGCGTCGAAAAACTCAACAAATTCAACGACCTTGTTCCCGGCGACGTTATTGCCCCGGGCGATATGATCTACGTCAAGGCCAAAAAGAACAAAGGGGCCGCGGGCGACCTGCTGCACGAGGTGGAGCCGGGCGAGACGATGCGTTCGGTGGCTCAGAAACATGCCGTCAAGGTGAAAAAACTTTATAAGATGAACCGCCTGCCGCTGAACTACCCGCTCAAGGTGGGGCAACAGTTGAGACTGAGATAGATTTTTTATAAATTGTACTTTTAAAGAGAATTTTTATGAAGAAGAATTTCATCGTATTGGCTGCGGCCATGTGTGTGGTTGCCCTGAATGCCGGGGCGCAGGAGATCGCCATCGGGGCGAAGGGTGGGCTTACCATCCCGAAAATTACTCCCGGCGGCAACAAGACCCCGCTGAGCGAAGGGTATTCGTCGCGCCAGGCGGCAGGGGCCGGAGCTTTCGTGGAATTTAAATTCACCCCCACGTTCTCGCTTCAGGTGGGGCTCGAATATAGCGGACAGGGAGGTCAGAAAGACGGCTCGCAGGCTATTCCCAGCGGTCAGTTCATCGCCGGCCTGCAAGGCGGTTTGCAGGATGGTTTTACGCAGATGGTGAGCCAGGTGGCCGCCGCCAGTCCCACCGGAGCGCAGCAATTGCAGACGTTCGGGCAGACCATGAACGCCGCTTTTGCCGGAATGCAGGGTCAGATGCCCGATTATCTCTATGCCGACTACAAAAGCGTGGCCAAGTTTGACTATCTGATGCTGCCCGTGCAGGCGAAATTCGGATGGAACCTGTCGCCGACCTCTCCGTGGAGGGTCTATGTGCAGGCCGGGATCTTCGGGTCGTACCTGCTCGACGCCAAGCGCCAGATGAGCGGCAGCAGCCTGGTTTACATGGATAAGAACCAGACGACGACCCTCGGCCAGGCGTTCCAGTCGCAGGTCGCCCCGACCCTTGCCACGGCGGCCGCCCAGGTGACCGATCCCGTTGCCAGCCAGGCGCTGGGGACTTTTATGGGCACGCTGGCCGGTAAAATGGGCGAAGAAACGGACTTCGACGGCACCCAGGATATTTATGACGACCTGAAGAAATTCAACGTCGGGATCATCGGCGCCGCAGGGATCTCGTATAACTTCCAGCGCAACTCCATCTTCATCGAGGGCGGCGGAAACTACGGCTTCATCAAAATCCAGAAAGAAGACGTCAATGGCCAGAACCGCATCGGTTGCGGCTCGCTGATGCTCGGCTACAGCTACACCCTGGGCCGGAAATAACGTAAAAACCATTCATGCCTCCCTGTCCCGTTTGGTGCGGGGAGGCTTTATTTAACCTGTAAGACCATGAGTCATTCCGAAGCATGGGAGGCGATCGTCGGAACGCTGAAAGACAAATCGGCCCTCAAGCAAAAGATCTACGACAACACATTCGACGTTTTTCAAGACCTGAAAGACCTGTTGCACGAAATGTCGGGCGAGTTCAACGACGAGCTGGACGACACCGACAAGCGCATCCGGCTTGAATACCGCGACCGCGGCAAGTTCGAAGCCCAGCTCCAGGTGGCGGGCGACCTGCTGCTGTTCAGCATGCACACCAACGTGTTCCAGTTCAACCGCGAAAACATCATCTGGCAGAACTCGTACATCCGGAAAGAGCCGATGAACTCGTACTGCGGCATCATCAACATCTACAACTTCCTGGCCGATTCGTTCCGCTACAACCGCAACGCCGACGAAGGATACCTCATCGGCCGCGTGTTCGTCAACCGCGAATTCCAGTACATGGTCGAGGGCAAACGCCAGTTCGCTTTCAAACACCACAATTTCGGCCAGGGGGCCATCACCCGCGACATTCTGCGCAACATCGTGGAAACGGCCATCCAGTACGCGCTCGACTTCGATCTGCTGACCCCGCCCTACGACACCGTAAAGCTGGTATCGGTCGAACAGATGAACACCAAGATCGAAAACTCGAAAACCCAGACCGGCAAACGCCTCGGATACCAGTTCAATGCCGATGATGTTTAGCCGCTTCGGGGCGGGAGCTTGCCGTTGAAGCCATGCCGGGCCGGGAACAGGCCGGTTGTGAGATGCGCAGTGTCTCCGAAAATTTTTTGGAACAACAGCCTCTTTCATATATCAGAATCGATCCTTCAGCCGGAACGTTTGCGAGCGAAAGATCGATTCTGATAACAAAAGCGTCCATGACGCCTTTTTGCGAAAAGCTTGGGTTGAGTATCCGGAAAAATACCTATCTTTGCGGCAGTGTAATTTTTGAATTAACCATGGGCGATGATTCGGGGCATAGTTGCGGCGGTGTCGTATTTGAATACGAAGCCTATGATCTATGGGATCGAGGCTGCACGCGATACGTTGCGTGCCGAGTTGCTGTTGTCTCCGCCTGCGGTTTGCGCTTCGCTGTTCGGTGAGGGGCGTGCCGACGTCGCTCTGGTTCCTGTGGCCGAGATTCCGTCGTTCGCCGGTTCCGATATTGTCACTGATTTTTGCATCGGTTCGCACGGCCATGTGCGGACGGTGGTTCTGATGGCCAACTGTCCGGTCGAAAACCTGCATACCATATACCTCGACGCCCATTCGCGTACGTCGGCGGCCCTGGTCAGGGTGCTGGCCCGCGAATATTGGGATATCGACCCGTGCTGGCTGCCGCTTTACGATTGCAGCGACATGGGGCGCGAGGGAGCCGGCTATCTGTTGATCGGCGACAAGGTGTTCGAGCACGAGGGACGGTTCGAGTATGTATACGACCTGTCGTCGGTGTGGCGCGACTTCACGGGGCTGCCGTTCGTTTTCGCCGCGTGGGTGGCATCCCGGAGTGTCGACCGGGAGTTTGTCGCCGATCTCAATCGGGCCATCGCATACGGGGTCGGCCATATCGACCAGGCGGTCGATTATTACGATCTGGCCGACAAGCCTCTGGCCCGCGAATACCTCAAGAAAAACATAGATTTCAGACTCGATGATCAGAAACGGGAAGCGCTTGCGTTGTTCTGGCAGAAAGCCGTCCGCAACGGAGCCATTCCCGGCCCCGGCTAACCCGGAATCCTACGGCAGAAAGGAAGCTAAGTATTAACCGGAGCCTTCGGGCCCCCTCAAAAAAGGGTTCCCATGATCACAATCTATCTGAAAGACTACAATAAAATCATCCGCAACGCCGACGTCAAGCTGTTCGACGAATTGGGCTATGACGACATCCTGTGGATCGACCTGATCACCCCCACGCTCAAAGAGCAGAAGGCGGTGGAATCGTTCATGGAGGTGAGCCTCCAGACGCCGCAGCAGGCGGTCGAGATCGAGAGCAGTTCGAAATATTCCGAGAACGAACGGTCGATCGTCTGCAACTCCAACTTCCTGATATCGACCGACCACGGGAATGTGGTGGAGCCGGTGTCGTTCATTATTTCCGAGGGGGTGCTGATCTCCGAGCGCGGCACCGAGCTCCGTTCGTTCGACGAAGTGGCCAAGCGGATACAGATGAATTCGAAGGCGTATCCCACGGGGTATCATCTGCTGATCTCGATCCTGGAGGTGCGCATCGATATCGACGCCGATATGGTCGAGGCGTTGGCCCGCGGCATCGCCCAGTTGAGCAAGCACCTGACCATCGCCGCCAAGGTGGGCGAGGACATCCTGAAGGAAATCAATACGTTGCAGGAGGCGACGATGACCCTGCGCGAGAATATTTTCGACCGCCAGCGGGTGTTGTCGGGCATTCTGCGCAGCGAGCGGTTCCCGCGCGACATTTATGCGCGCCTGTCGCTGATGATCAAGGACGTCAACTCGCTGATCAACCACGCCGATTTCAGCTTCGACCGGCTCGATTATTTGCAGGATACGGCGCTGGGGTTGATTAACATCGAACAGACGAAGATCACCAAGATATTCACCGTTGCCTCGGTGCTGTTCATGCCCCCGACGCTGATCGCCAGCATTTACGGGATGAACCTCCAGATGCCCGAGTTCAGTTGGACGTGGGGCTATCCGTTCGTGTTGGGGCTCATTGTCTTATCGGTGGCCATTACCATTTTCTTCTTCCGGCGCAAAAAGTGGCTGTAGGCCGTGCTGCGCCTTGAGGCGGATTCCCCGGAGCCGCGGCTCCGGGGAATCCGCCTTTTATTGTTCCCGCGATTGGTTGAAACCCCGCAATTTTTAGTCTCTATAAACTTTTCATGTCATTCACCTCTGTCATCCTGAGCTTGCCGAAGGATCTGATTGCGCGCGGCTTTGCCTGATCAGATGTTTCGATCCCGTTACCACTCCGCTCAACATGAGAGCGAATGAAATTCGCTCTCAAACCTATGCACAGTAAGTAGTTTATTTCGCGGCTTGTCGCGGGATCAGCGCGCCGCTTTCAGGCAGTCGGCTACGATTGTGTCGAACGCTCTGTCTTCCAATACCTTCAAGCCCTTGAGGGTGATGCCGCCCGGGGTGGTTACCTTGTCGATCTCGGTTTGCGGCAGCGAGCGGTTTTCTTCCAGCAGCCGCAGCGCCCCTCTGACGGTCTGGCGCACGATGGCCAGGGCGTCGGGTCTCGAAAATCCCAACTCCACCCCCGCTTTCATCGAGGCGTCGATGTACTTGAGCGCGTAGGCGATGCCGCACGAGGCCAGGGCGGTTCCTGCGATCATCTGCTGCTCGTTGACGATCATGGTTTTACCCAGAGAGCCGAAGATGCCCGCGACGGCGTCGGTTTGCCGCGCGGATGCTCCCTCGTGCGCGATGAACGTGAAACTCTCGCCGAAAGAGACGGCCGTGTTGGGGATGACGCGGAAAAGGGCTGCGGTTTCTTCTCCCATCGCTTCCCGCATCCGGGCGAAAGTCAGCCCGGCCACGATGGAAACCACCGACTTGCCGCCGATGTTCGATGTTGCGCCGATCTGTCTGAAAACATCTTCCGCGATCCACGGCTTGACGGCTACGACGATCATGTCGGCTCCGCCGGCTGCCCGGGCGTTGTCGTGCGTGGTGTCGAACGGCTGCGGGCCGGTGGTGAACGGTCTCAGGGCCTCGTCCGACGGATCGGCGAGGATGACCGTGTGCTCTCCTGTCGAGGCGATGCCCCGCGCGATGGCGCCGCCCATGTTCCCGGCGCCGATAATGGCAATGATCATGTCGGTTGTGTTTAGGATTACCAGGCGCCTTCTGCGCACCCGGATCAAACAAAGGTACGAAAAAAGGCGGGCATATCGGCCCGCCTTTCGGTTTCATATGGGTTCGGTTACTTTTTGCAGTCGAACGCCTTGGCGATGCCGATGAAATCGTCCGCAACCAGGGCCGCGCCGCCGATCAGGCCGCCGTCCACATCCTCTTTCGAGAAAATTTCGGCTGCGTTCGACGGTTTGCAGCTGCCGCCGTACAGGATGGGGGTGGCCCCGGCCAGCACGCCGTATTTGTTGCGCAGCACCTCGCGAATGAAGGCGTGGATCTCCTGTGCCTGATCGGCGGTGGCGGTTTTGCCGGTGCCGATGGCCCACACGGGTTCGTAGGCGATGATCAGCTTTTCGAACTGTTCTTTCGGCAGGTCATAGACCACTTCCTCGATCTGTTGTCTCACCACGTCGAAGTGTTTGCCGCTTTCGCGCTCTTCGAGGCGTTCGCCCACGCAGTAGATGGGGGTGAGGCCGAAAGCGTAGGCTTCCGAGACCTTCTTCAGCAGGGTTTTGCTGGTTTCGCCGTAGTATTCGCGGCGTTCGGAGTGTCCCAGGATCACGTATTCGACGCCCAGCGAAGCGATCATGCCCGCCGAGATCTCGCCCGTATAAGCGCCTTTGGCTTCGGTGGCGCAGTTCTGGGCCGCCACGGCGATGCCCGTGCCGCGCGTCGCCTTCACCGCTTCCGACAAGTGGGTGAACGGCGGGGCCACGATCAGCGTCACGCAGTCGCACACTTCGCCTTTTTTGGCGATGACGCTTTTTAGCAGGTCGATTCCTTCCGCGGGAGTGGTGTTCATTTTCCAGTTGCCCGCAACGATTTTCTTTCTCATAGTCGTATGGTTTTGAGTCTTATTAATGTTGTTATGTTAATTTCCATTATTCTCGAGCGCGGGAG
Organism: Rikenellaceae bacterium; assembly: GCA_031548435.1. GTDB lineage: Bacteria > Bacteroidota > Bacteroidia > Bacteroidales > Rikenellaceae > JAVBRA01. The sequence continues at coordinate 64,166 of JAVBRA010000008.1, read as the reverse complement.
AATCGCCTCCCTCGAATTTCAAACAATGAAAGACCAGCGAAAAATTCTCCGCAAGCGTTCCAAGGTCGTCCGCCATGAAGAAGGTATAGGCCGTTCCCGTATCTTTTTTGAATATGAAATTCATTATGCAATACTTGTACCCGCATGAAAATTCCTCCCTCGGCTCACAGGCTCCGGCCAGACCGCTGTCGGCATTGAATTCCACCTTGACGCCCTCCTCCGGCAAGGGGCCGAAGCCTCCGCCCTCTATGTCGCCGCCTATGTTGGCGAATGTCGCCAAGGCCGACATCGGAAGCCAGTTGTTGGGATGGATCATCGTGGCGCCTTCGGAGATCAATCGCTCATAATCCTGCAACACCACATCCATCGGGCGGACGGTGTAGCGGATCTCGAACCCGGCCGTCGGATGCCTGAGCGCATAGTCATAGCTCATGTGCGGATTTTCCACGATGTCGACTTCGGTATATCCCTCCGGTGCCGTAAACGACATCCTGGCCCTTGACAGAAGATCCGCGAACGATGCGGGAAGGTCGTTCTGCGCAAAAGAAGAGGGTGCCGACAACAAAAGCAGGCAGGCGATAACGGCGATCTTTTTCATAATCGCAATTGACGTTTTAATTAAACCTCCCCTGTCCAGCCCTTGACCTCTTCGAGCGACGGGTTTTTCAGTCCGAGCTTGTTCTTTTTGTTAAAGCCACACAGGTCGTTATGCAATTTCCCTGCCGCGTATTTTTTGAGCGCTTCGACCGTGAAGATGCTCATTTTGTCGAGCACGGCCGCCCACTCTTCGGATACGCCGATGCGGGCGAACACTTCCGCGCCGTCTTTCTGCATGGTTTTTTCGGGCCTCATTTGCGGAAAAAGCAGTACGTCCTGGATCGAGCTCTGGTTGGTCATCAGCATCAGCAGGCGGTCGATGCCGATGCCCATGCCCGAGCAGGTGGGCATGCCGTATTCGAGCGCACGCACGAAATCCATGTCGATGAACATCGCCTCGTCGTCACCTTTTTCCGACAGCTTCAGCTGTTCCTGGAAGCGGTCGAGTTGGTCGACGGGGTCGTTCAGTTCGGAGTAGGCGTTGCACAGTTCGCGCCCGTTGACGAACAGTTCGAAGCGTTCGGTCAGCTCGGGGTTCGAACGGTGTTTTTTGCACAGGGGCGACATTTCGGTCGGGTAGTCCATCACGAAGGTCGGCTGCACGAGGTCTTCCTCGCAATACTGTCCGAAGATGGCGTCGATGAGCTTGCCCACGCCCATGGTCGGGTCGGTTTCCACTTTCAGTTTTTTGCAGGCGTCGAGCAGTTCCTCGTGGCTTTTGCCGGTGATGTCGAAGCCGGTTTTCTCGCGGATGGCGTCGGTCATGGTCACCCGGCGGAACGGGCGTTTGAAGTCGATCTGGCGCTCGCCCACGGTCAGTTGGGTGGTGCCGTTGAGCGCCACGGCCACCTTCTCGATCATCTCCTCGGTGAACTCCATCATCCAGAAGTAGTCTTTGTAGGCCACGTATATTTCCATTACCGTGAACTCGGGGTTGTGCGTACGATCCATTCCCTCGTTGCGGAAATCTTTTGCGAATTCGTACACCCCTTCGAACCCGCCGACGATCAGCCGTTTGAGGTACAGTTCGTTGGCGATGCGCAGGTAAAGCGGTATGTCGAGGGCGTTGTGGTGCGTGATGAACGGCCGCGCGGCCGCTCCGCCGGGGATCGGTTGCAGGATGGGCGTTTCCACCTCCAGGTAGCCTTTCGAGTTGAAGAATTCGCGCATGGTGTTCATCAGCCGGGTGCGTTTGACAAACACTTCCCGTATCTGCGGGTTGACGATCAGGTCGACGTACCGCATGCGGTAGCGCTGCTCGGGATCGGTGAATGCGTCGAACACCTGCCCGTCTTTTTCCTTGACGATGGGCAGCGGCCGCAACGATTTGCTCAGTACCGTCAGCTCCTTGCAGTGGATCGACAACTCGCCCGTCTGGGTGATGAAAACGAATCCATTGATCCCGACGATGTCGCCGATGTCCAACAGCTTCTTAAATACGGTGTTATATAGGGTGGAATCGTCCGGCGGGCAGATCTCGTCGCGCTTGACGTAAACCTGGATGCGCCCCTTGTCGTCCTGTAACTCGAAAAACGACGCGCTGCCCATGATGCGGCGGCTCATCATCCTTCCGGCGATCGAAACCTGCTGGAAATTCCCCTTCTCCGGAGAATACTCCGCGGCAATCCCGGCCGTGTCGGCATTCACCTCGAACATCACCGCCGGATAAGGCTCGATGCCCAACTCACGCAACTGAACCAGCGAATTACGCCGGATCAGCTCCTGTTCACTGTACTCCATATCGTTGTCGTTAGAAACCGCAAAGATAAACAAAATCGGAGATTGTGCTGCCCCGATACTCCATCTGAACTTTTTTGCGAAAAAGTTCAACAAAAAACTCTTGGGAAAAACTTTGTTTTTCGTGACTTGACTTTGCCCAGGCCCGACATCCCTCTTAAAAGAGTCCCCTCAAGGCAAGTTCGTTGTATTGAACGTTGCATGAGGGGACTCTTTTATAGAGGGATGATGAAATCGAGATCAAGGCCGGTCGAGAGTATTTCCAAAAAGCTTGGGCTGCGTTCCGGAGCAACCGATCGTCTATCTGTTCATCTGCGGTATGTCGACGGTGTTCTCGGAATCGCCGAGCAGGGATTCGGTGAAGTAGTCGCCCATGCGCCAGAAGAAGTATTCGGTCATGTCGCCGAAGCCGTGGCGTTGTCCGGGCAGGATGAGCATGTCGAAGCGTTTGTTGGCTTTGATCAGGGCGTCGACCACGCGCAGGGTGTTGGCCGGATTGACGTTGTTGTCCATGTCGCCCGTGACCAGCAGCAGTCGGCCCTTGAGGTTTTTGGCCACTTCCGAGTTTTTGGCGATCTGGTAGATGAAGGTGGTGTCGCCGTCGTCGGCCACTTTTTCGAGTACGCCGTGGTGTTTTTCGCTCCACCAGCGGTTGTAGATGTTGTTTTCATGATTGCCGGCGCACGAGACGGCCACCTTGAAGAAGTTGGGATAGACCAGCATGGCCGCCGTGGACATGAACCCGCCGCCCGAGTGGCCGTGGATGCCCACCCGCGACTTGTCGATATAGGGGTGGCGGTCGGCCAGTTGTTCCACGGTCACTTTTTTGTCTTCGAGTCCGTAGTCGCGCAGGTTGCCGTAGCCGTAGGTGTGGTACCATTTCGAGCGCTCGGGGCTGCCGCCGCGGTTGCCGACCGTGACGACGATGAAGCCGAACTGGGCCAGGCGGTCGGTGGGGTTGCCGATGCGGCCGAACGAGTAGTTCACCGCCTCGGTCTGCGGGCCGGGATAGACGTACTCGATGATGGGGTATGTTTTCGTGGAGTCGAAGTCGTAGGGCTTGTACATCACGCCGTAAAGGTCGGTGATGCCGTCGGCGGCCTTGACCGTGAACGGTTCAGGAAACTTATACCCGGCGGCCAGCAGGTTCGACAGGTCGGCGGTTTCGAGGGTCATGATCTTTTTGCCGGTGTTGTCGTACAGGTCGGTCGTGGGTGTGGTGTCGACACGCGAGAAATTGCTGACGAAAAACCGGGTGTCGTCGCACATCGACACGGCGGCGTTGAAATCGCCCGGATTGAGCAGTTTCAGGCCCGATCCGTCGAAATTCACCCGGTAGAGGTGTTTGTAATAGGGGTTTTCGTCCGGCTCGCGGCCGTTGGCGGTGAAATAAACCACGCGTTTGGCGTCGTCCACGCCCTCGATCGAGGCCACGTGGAACGGGCCGGAGGTGATCTGATTCTTCAGCGTGCCGTCCGAGCCGTAGAGGTAGAGGTGTCCCCAGCCGTCGCGTTCCGACCAGTGGATCAGCTCCTTGCCGTTGTTGATCAGTTTCAGGTCTTCCATGTCGATGTAGACGTTCATCCGCTCCTCGATCACGGCTTTGACCCGGGCCGAGGCGATGTCCACATGGCAGATGTCGATGCGCTTGAGGTCGCGGCTGGTGCGGGTGAAATAGAACCCGGCGTTGTCGCCCATCCACACGTCGGGCACCCATTCGGAGTTGTAGCGTATTTTCTTGGGGACGTCGGCCGAGAGGATGCCGGCGGTCTGGTCTTTGAACAGGGCGATGTCGATCTCGCTGTATGTTTTGGCCTCCATGTCAAAGACATACAGATGGGTGATGGGCGATTCCTCTTCGCCCGGCATCTGGTATTTGTATTTTTCGAGTGCGGGCCGGGGCGAGGCCAGCGAGTTGATGACCCAGAAATCTTTCAGCGACCGGCTGTCGGTGCGCATCATGGCAAAATGCTTCGAATCGGGCGACCACTCGATGCCCCAGGCCGCGTGGCGTTTCTTTTTGTTCTCCCCGATCTTGGTTTTGTCGGTCTCTTCCGACTCGTCGTAGCCGCCGCCGAAAGCGAAATTCTTGATCCCCTCGGTGGTGAGCTGGTGTTCGACCACGGTCGAGTCGTTCTCGTTTTTGATCGCTTTCTTGTAGTTGGTGCTGTCCATCCAGTAGAGGTTGTAGTCGCGGGCGAACACCATGACGGTGCTGTCGGGCGAAATGCATCCCGCCCAGCCGGGGGTCTCCTTGGGTTTCTTGTAGTCGGTCAGCTCCTTGAGTCGCCGGCTCCGGATGTCGTACTCGAAATAGAACGTTTTCTTTTCCATCTCGGGCTTTTTCTTCTTTGCGGTGGTGTCTTTATCGGCCTCGTCGTCCTGTTTCTCGACTTCGAGCGTACTCGGGATTTCGAACCGGATCAGGTTTTCGTCGTCCTGGAATTTGAGGTTGCGGACGGGCAGGTGCTGGGCGTCGAAGGGGTCTTTCACGATCCTGGTCAGTTCGGCGGCCATGACCACGGGATCGAACAGCTCTTTCTTGCTTTTGGCCGCCGGGTCGACGATGTACCAGCGGGTTCCGGCCGGGGTTTGGTACGAGTACCAGAAACGGTCGGAGTGTTTCAGCCACCGGGCGTCGACCGAGGTCGAAAAGATCATTTTCCTTACGTTGTCGGGCGAAAAGCGGGCCGGAAGGTCGTAATTGCTTTGGGTGGCGGGCGTCTGCTGGGCCGCGGCGGTCAGGAACAGGCAGACGGAAACGGCCGAGAGTATCCGTTTTTTCATGATGGCGTTTGTTTTGGGGTTGAGGGACGCCTTGCGGCGCCCGGGTAAATTCATTTAGTCCTGACAAAGATAGCAAAATTAACGGATTTGCATACCTTTGTCAAGGTAAAGTTATTATTTCCGGATGCCTGCGGGCGCTTCGGTCAAAATAAAAACCAATATTTTCCGGGTGCCGGCAGGCGCCCCATTCAAAATTCAGCGGATGGAAAGGGTGAAAAAAACAGTCAAGAACGCCAAGGTGAACCTGCTGTTCTATTTCATCACCCTGGTCATCGCCTTTGTTTCGCGCCGGGTGTTTATCGACGGGCTGGGGGACGGGGTCATGGGCCTCAACTCCACCATCGGCGACATGCTCGGCTACCTCAACCTGGCCGAGTTGGGGGTGTGGGCCGCCACGGCTTATTGGCTTTACCGCCCCATCCACGACGGCGACCGCGGCGCCATCTCGGAAATCGTTTCGCTGATGGGTTACCTCTACCGCCGCATCGGCGGGTGGATATTGGTTGCCGGGGTGGCGCTGTCGCTCTTCTTTCCGCTGATATTCGCAGGCAAGGACGCGGCCATGTGGCAGATTTATGTCGCGTTTTACGTTTTTCTGGCGGTGGCCCTGATGGGTTATTTTGTCAACTACCGGCAGATATTGCTGGTGGCCGACCAGAAAAACTACATGGTGGCCGCACGGTTCAACGGCTACCGCACCGTCAAGGTGCTGTTGCAGATGGCGGCCCTGTACTGGCTGACGCAGAGCTACATGGTGTGGCTGGCCATCGAATTGGCCGGGGGCGTGGCGATCTCGCTGTCGCTCAACCGCAAAATCGACCGGGAATACCCCTGGCTCAAAACCGATATCGCCGCCGGAAGGCAACTGATGCGGAAATACCGCGAACTGGTGGGGAAGATCAGGCAGGTGTTCAACCACAAGGTGGCCGCCATCGTGCTGTTCTATACCGACAACATCGTCATTTCGCTGCTGTACGACTTTTCGATGGTGACCCGCTATACCAACTACACCATGATCTTCGTCAAAACGTCGGCGTTCATGGTGGCGCTGTTCGACAGCGGTGCGGCCAGCGTGGGCAACCTCATCGCCTCGGGCGACCGTGGCAAGATCCGCCGGGTGTACCTGCAAATGCTGTCGTTGCGTTACTGGATCGCCGGAGTCCTCATCATCGGCCTCTACTTTCTGACCGACCCGGTGGTGGCATGGTTCTCGAAATCGATCGACGGCCCGGTGCTGCTCGACCGCCCGGTGTTCATCCTGATGCTTGCCAACATCTTCATCTCGATCCTGCGGCCGGCCAACGAAATGTTTATCCAGGCCTACGGCAAGTTCCGCGACGTGTGGGCCCCGTGGACCGAGGCGGCGCTCAACCTGGCGATCTCGGTGGCGGCGGGGTATTATTGGGGCCTGCTGGGCGTTGTGCTGGGCACTACCGTCAGCACGGGGCTCATTGCAGGGGTGTGGAAACCCTGTTTCCTGTTCCGCGAGGGGTTTGGCGAGGGGGTAGGCCGCTATTGGGCCCATGTGCTGAATTTCATGGCCGGGCTTGCCCTCACTTTCTGCGTGGTGCGGTTTGTTCTTTGGCCGACGCTCTATACCGCCCCGGCCGATTACCTCGAATGGCTCGTGAACGCGGTGGTGATAACCGCCGTTTCGGCCACGGTGTATGGCGCCTACCTGCTTGCCAGCTCGGTTGCCATGCGCGAGAATTTCGCCACCGCCCGCAAGTTGGTGCAGATGAAGTTGCGGAGCTGGCGCGGCAATAAAAAATGACATTTGCCGGATGTTTTGCCGGTAACGCTGCGTGTGCTTTTTGTCCTGAAATCCGGCGAGGGAACATTTTTGCCCGAAGCGGGCCTGCGCTTAAGAGGGGACGGTGGATTCCGGTTTCCAAAGCCGCCGCCGGGTTTGCTTCCGGTTCCGGGACGAAAAAAACCTGGCAAACTCTCGGTTATAACCGGTTTAAGTTTATAAATTTGCAGTTTAAACCATTGTGCCGCCATGGGGATACGTCAAAAAATCATGCTGGGGTTCGCTGCGCTCGGCTTCCTGTTGCTGATGTCGGGAGTCATCTCGTATTCGGAGCTGAACCTGTTCACCCGCCTCAATACCACCATCGTGGAACAGAACAACGACGCGATCGACCTGACGGTCGAGATCCTCGATCTGCTCGAAGAACAGAACAAACACCTGGTCTGGTCGCTACTCCACGGCGGGGACGAGGCGCTGGAGCTCAGCCGCAACAAGCAGGAGATGGACGAGGCGTTCCTCAAGTTCCGGCGGATGTACGACGATGTGTCGGTGGCCGATTCGGCGATCGTTGCCAAAGACAACTACTTCCGGCTGATCCAGAATGCCGCCGATTCGTCGCACATCGACCGGGGGCGCTGGTACCTGGACGAATGCCAGCCCGCCCACCAGGAGCTGCTGCGCAATGTCCAGAACCTGATCCAGTTCTCGAACGCATATGCCGAAGAAGAGTCGTATATGCTCGAAAACAACGTCTATTGGGCCATTATGCCTGCGGTCATCGCCCTGGGGGTGGCCGTGCTCATCCTGCTGATGCTCTTTTACATGATCGACCTCTATTTCATCCGTCCGGTGGTGAAGATGTCGCGCGCGCTGGACAACTACCTCAAGCTCAAGATCCCGTTCAAAGTGACGACCGAGGCGCGCGACGAGGTGGCCGACCTGAAGGAAGGCATCGACGAGCTGATCGACACGATCAAGGCAAACAAATCCAAATAACGAATCCCGATGAGGCCCAATATCATACTCCGGTATATCGGGTTGGTGCTGTTGCTCAACGCCGTCTTCATGTTCCTGTCGGCCATGATCTCGCTCTTCAATGGCATCGATTCTGCCTTCAAGCCGTTGATGATGAGTACGCTTTTTACCACCATCCTCGGGGTGTATCCTTTGATTTTCGTCCGGTCGAGTTCGCAGCTCAACAACAAGGAGGGGTTTGCCGTGGTAGTGCTGGCCTGGCTGGCGTCGTGCTTCGCGGGGATGCTGCCTTACATGATGTGGGGCGGCGAGTTTTCGCTGATCAATTCGTGGTTCGAGAGCGTGTCGGGATTCACCACCACGGGCAACACCATTCTGTCCAACGTCGAGGCGCTGCCCAAGGGGCTGCTGTTCTGGCGTTCGTCGACCCACTGGATCGGGGGGATGGGGGTGGTGATGTTCGTGCTGCTGGTGTTGCCTTCGTTCGGCAAGCTCAAAATGACGCTGTCGAGCGTCGAGATGTCGACCCTGGCCAAAGACAATTATAAATACCGCACCCACAACGTCATCCAGATCCTGCTGTTCGTTTACATCGGGCTTACCGTCAGCCTGGCGGTGCTGCTGCGTATTGCCGGCATGGACTGGTTCGACTCGGTCAACCACGCCTTTTCGACCATTGCCACGGGCGGCTTCAGCACCAAGAACCAGAGCATCGCCTTTTATAACAACATCGGCATCGAGGTGATTCTGATCGCGGCCATGACGCTTGCCAGCATGCACTTCGGGCTGATCTTCGCCACGCTGACCGGAAAACGGAAAAACCTGTTCACTTCGGAGGTGTCGCGCATCTACATGATTGTTCTTCTGGCGGCATGCCTGCTGGTGGGGGTCAACCTGTGGCTGTCGGACATTTATCCCACGTTCCTGAGTTCGCTCCGGTTCGGGTCGTTCCAGGTGGCCTCGGTGATGTCCACCTCCGGCCTGGCCACGGCCGATTCGAGCCTTTGGCCTCCCTTTGCGGTGCTGGCCCTGATCTATTGCACCATACAGTGCGGGTGTGCCGGATCGACGGCGGGGGGGCTGAAAATGGACCGCGTCATCCTGCTGTTCAAGACGATCAAAAGCCGGATTCTGTTGCAGCAACACCCCAACGCCATTGTCCGCATCCGGCTCAACAACGTCTATCAGGACGACGCGGTGGTGCACAATGCCGTTCTGTACATCGCCATTTATCTGGTATCGCTGTTGTTGGGTTCGCTGCTGATCGCTTTCACCGGCGAAGACCTGATGACCAGCTTTTCGGCGTGTGCGGCCTGTATCGGCAACGTCGGCCCGGGATTCGGCAAGGTCTATTCGCTGGGCAACTACGGCGAGTTGTCGATGTTTGTCAAGGTTGTGCTCACGTTCCTGATGTTGTTGGGACGTTTGGAGATATTCGGGTTCCTGCAACTGTTTATCATGAAATCGTGGCGGTAGGAGTGCGGTAGTTCGGGAAATTATCGTTATCTTTGAGAGATTTGTTCGTGTTATGAGAAGAACTGTATTGTTCGCGCTGAGTTTTTGCGTTGCCGCCCTGTGTCTGGGGCAGCGTGTATCGCATATCGTGGGGTTGGAGGGCAATGCTGAATATATGTCGCTCATTGCCAACGAAAAGGAGCTTTACCGTCAGGCCGACTCTGTCCAGGATCGGATCGATCGGACGCGGCTCCTGCTGCAAGACACCACCCAGGACCGCAACAAGGTCTCGGGCGATATCATCCGCATGGAGGGCGCGGTGTTCCAGATTCGCAACGCCATCGGTACGCTCTCGTCGAAGATCAGCCGCATCGAGCAGGACTATGTCATTGCATCGTTCAGTTCTTCGGGTGGGGCCGAACCTGCCCCCCGGGTGCAAGATTCGTTGCCCGGAACGGAAAAGCCTTTCTTCGGGTCGGATATCATTGTGAAAAACCTCCCTGCGGCCGAAGTGGGCCGGCTGGTCGAGGCCAATGAGCGATACGCCGCCATTCCCGCCCTGTCGGACGAATTCCTCTCGTTCAGGGAGCATCTGGCGGCAACAGCCGACCTCTACTCTTCGACCGGCAACAGCGCCGTGGCCGATTCGTGCATGGGCGAATATGCCCGGTTGCGCGCCCTGGCCGATGACAACTCGGCCCGATTCACGGCGCTGTGGGACAGTATCTTCGAGATAAAGAGCGACGCTTACAACCTGTTGCTGGATAAGCTGGGCGGCGATGCGGCGGCGCAGATGCAGGCGCTCAACGAACAGGGGCGCGAGATCCGCATCGGCGCCGCGCAGGCCAACGTGTTGTCCAAAGCCTATTACGCCTATCCCCGCCAGCAGGCGCTGGTGATCGATTACGAGCTGTTCGTGGCTTCCCGGGGCGGTTTGTCGGCGGCGAAAGACTCGCTGGAGAGGTTGAGAAAACAGGTGTTGCAGGTGAGCTACGATTTCGCCGATGTTTCGCTGGCCGAGCGCTCGTTCGTTACTTACGAGCCGTTTGTGCGCAAAAGTGCGCCGGTTTATTCGGCCTCGAACCCGGTTCCGGAGTTCTCCCTCATGCGTACGGATAAAGTCTTCTCGATCCAGATCATGGCCTCCAATGCCCCGGCCCCGGTGTCGCGATTCCGCAACGCCTATCCGCTGTTCTACACCCAAAGCGAGTCGGTGTACCGTTACTTTACAGGCAAATACAAAACGCTCGATGAGGCCAAAGCCGATCTTCCGGCTGTGAAAAGGCTTTTCTCCCAGGCTTTTGTCGTGGGATGGGCCGACGGCAAGTTTTACGGCCAGAACGAGGTGGACAGGATTCCGGGCGCCGTTGTTTCTTCGGAAGGGGACGGAGGCCAATATGTGATCGAAATCTTAACCGCCGGCGATATGTCCGACGAGGTGAAAATGCTTTTGGCCGAACAGGCCCCTGACAAAGATATTTCGCGGGTGCAGGCCGATGACGGCTATCTGTTTACCGTCGGATTGTTCAATGACCACGCGGTTGCTGCGGAAATCGCAACGGAACTGGCCAACTTTTCCGGCGTGAACAGGGCGCAGGTGAAAACGATAGACGAATAACCAACTTCTGAAAATAGACAAGAGATGACGATCATTATTGTAACAGCTGTCTTGGGGCTGCTGCTCCTGCTCACCGAACTGGTGCTGCTGCCCGGCATTACGGTGGCGGGCATCGGCGCCGCGGTTTCGTTCGGCGTGTCGGTATGGTATGGCTACGAGCTTTACGGACTCGACGGAGCGCTGTATATCCTGGCCGTTGTTGTGGCGTTGGCGGCGGTGCTGGTGTGGGTGTCGCTGCGGTCGCGGACATGGAAGAAGATGTCGCTCGACGAGGCCGTCGACTCGACGGTTGAAACCGAAAACAAGACGGCCGAACTTGCCGTGGGCGACCGGGGCGTCGCCATGACCCGCTTGGCCCCGATGGGCAACGTCATGATCAACGGACGCATTGTCGAAGCCAAGTCGCTCGATTCGTACATCGATCCCAAGCAGGAGATCGTTGTGGTTCGCGTGTCGGGCAGTGAAATCGTGGTAACCAAAGCTTAAACCAAATAACCATAAACCGAATCATTATGCCTACTATCGCTATTCTGATCGTCGCGGCCATCGTTCTGCTGATCGTGATACTTTATTTCATTCCCGTGGGGCTGTGGCTTTCGGCCATCCTGTCGGGCGTACGGATCTCTCTGTTGCAACTGGTGCTGATGCGCTGGCGTAAAGTGCCGCCGGGGGTCATCGTCTCGGCGATGGTCGAGGGCACCAAGGCCGGCCTGAAGCTCGACTCCAACTCACTCGAAGCGCATTACCTGGCCCGCGGTAACGTGGCCAATGTGGTGCACGCGCTGGTGTCGGCCCAGAAGGCGAACATCAACCTCGACTTCCAGATGGCCACGGCCATCGACCTGGCCGGCCGCGACGTGTTCGAAGCCGTGCAGATGTCCGTCAACCCGCGGGTGATCAACACGCCGCCGGTGACAGCCGTTGCCAAGGACGGCATCCAGTTGATCGCCAAAGCCCGTGTGACGGTGCGCGCCAACATCAAGCAACTGGTCGGCGGCGCGGGCGAAGAGACCGTGTTGGCCCGTGTGGGCGAGGGGATTGTGTCGTCGATCGGCTCGTCGGCCTCGCACAAGTCGGTGTTGGAGAACCCCGATTTCATCTCGCGCGTGGTGTTGGAGAAAGGCCTCGATGCCGGTACGGCGTTCGAGATCCTGTCAATCGACATCGCCGACATCGACGTGGGGCGCAACATCGGAGCCGTGCTGCAGATGGATCAGGCCAACGCCGACAAGAACATCGCCCAGGCCCGCGCCGAAGAGAAGCGTGCCATGGCCGTGGCCATCGAACAGGAGATGAAAGCCAAGGCGCAGGAAGCCCGCGCTAAGGTGATCGAAGCCGAAGCCGAGATCCCGCTGGCCATCGCCGAGTCGTTCCGCAAGGGCAACCTGGGCATCATGGACTACTACAAGTTCCAGAACATCCAGGCCGACACCCAGATGCGCGAAAGCATCGCCAAGCCCTCCGGAGCACCGGTCGTCGGCGAGGCGAAGAAATAACCTGTCTGAGCATAAAGAGGCCCCGTACAACTCTGTACGGGGCCTCTTTTGATATGGCATTACAGTCTGAATGTGATCGGGAGAGACATCCTTATTCTTACCACTTTTCCTTCGTGTTGAGCCGGCTCCCATCGGGGCGAGAGTTGGAGTGCCCGGATCACCTCTTCGGCCAGGGCTTCGTCGGGGCTTTGTCGTATTTCGACATTGCTCACCGAGCCGTCGCGTTCGATGATGAACGTCGCCACAACGGTGCCCTGGATGTTCGCATCCAATGAGGATTGAGGATAGGTTACTTGTTCGAATAACCATTGTTTGAATTTATCGAGCGTGCCCCCGTCGAACTTCGGCATCACCTGTGTTCTCAGGAAGGGAACGTCATCGTTGGAGATACCTACCGCGCCATTTTTAGTCCCGTCCAGGTTGGAAAATGTGAGTTGGAGATCTCCGGGTTTGTCCGAACTCACGGTGATGATGATCTCCTCCGATTCATTGGAATCTTCTTTGGTCGTGAGTGCGAATACTCCGGTCAGGTCGGGAATGCCGTATTGGGCGATGGTCGGAGATCCATTGGGAATGGCTTCGGTGGTGTTGATCCGGGCCATTTTTTTGTTAGCGATCTCGCTCAAAGGCACCGATTTGCCGTTGAGGAAGAAAAGGTATTTGTAAGGGCCTATTGCCGTTACTGTTTCTCCATTGTCGGCCACGAACGTCTTGCTTTGAGCAACAATGTCCTTGCTTTGTGCTAGGGCCAGCGAGTCGCCGATGTCGGCCATTGCCTGCGATCGGTTCACAAGCATCAGCGCGGCCAGCAAAGGAACAAACAACAGGTACTTCGCGTAGCCGGGAGCGGAGGTTCTCTTTTGATTCATCATTTTGATTCGTTTTTTAAGTGGTGAGACATTGAAATTATTCGAAATGTTTGTTGCAGCCGCGGGATAAGAGAGCCGTAATATATGGTACTGATAGCCCCTGGCGTCGCACCCCGAGCGGAGCACCGAGCGGTCGGCCAGAAATTCGAGGTTCAGGCGCACGTCGTGCCGCATCATCCACGCCAGGGGATTGAACCAGCACAGGGCGCACATCAGGGTGGCGAGCATCGTGTCGGCCGAGTGGCGGTTGTCGACGTGGTGTTTCTCGTGCAGCAGAATTTCCTCGATGTCGTTATCGCCCGCCGTTCTTTCGTCGATCACGATCCACCGCAGGAAAGAGTAGGGAGGGGTGGGAGGCGGCGATATCCTCACTCTGACACCCAGGATCTTAGCCCGGCGGCTGCCCGATAGGTGGGATGCAACGCTGATGATCTGGAGCAGGATCCAGACGGCTATGACAGCTATCCCGCTCAGATAAACCGTGGCGATGATGTCGTACAGGGTCATGCCCGGGCCCTGTTGTCCTTGTTCCGAGATGACAACCTCGGGCAGGGTGAGCATCGGCAGGCTCTCCACCACCGGATGGATGAACGACGACTCCTGGATCATCCTGTCCGTCGGAAGATCGACCAGCGGACAGATCAGCGCCGCGGCATAGATGGAAAGCAACACCGTCCGCTTGGCGCCCAGAAAGGTGTCGCGCCGCAGGCACAGGCGGTAGAAACCGTACAGAACGGCCAAAACGATGTTGGCCTTGAGCAGATAAAGGATGAATGTTCCCATGACCGTCGGTTATTTGCGGTTTTTGATCATTCTGAGGATCTCTTCGAGGTCTTTCTCGGTCAGCTTCTCTTCCTTGGCGAAGAAGGTAACCATCTCTTTGTACGAGTTGCGGAAAAAGTTGTCGACCAGGCCCGACACGAATGTGCTTTTATACTCCTGTTCGGTGATCGCCACCGAATATTCGTATGTATTGCCGTACAGCCGCGAGGTGACGTAGCCTTTGTTCTCCAGCTTCTTGACGATGGTGGCCACGGTGGTGTAGGGCGGCCGGGGTTCAGGGTATTTTTCGCGGTAATCCTTGACAAACCCGTTGCCCGTTTGCCAGATGATGAGCATCAGTTGCTCCTCTTGCGGAGTGAGTTGTTTCATGGTCGCGCATTTGATTACGTGGTTTACGCAAAACTACGTAAATTACGTAGAACATCCAAATTTTTTTCTGTTTTTTTAGTCGCAGATATTAAAAATGCCTGATAGCCTTGTGATCAATGGAATAAAAAAAGAGGCCGGAGCCTCTTTTTTTTGTGGGGGTCAGAACCTGAATGTGACCGGAAGACTCATTTTCGTCCTGATTTTCCTCCCGTGCAGTTTGATCGGTTCCCATCGGGGCGAGAGTTGGAGTACCCGGATCACCTCTTTCGATAACAACTCGTGGGGGCTTGAAGTGACTTCGATATTCGTGATCTGCCCGTCGCATTCGATCACGAAAGATGTCATAACGGTTCCCTGTATGCGATCGTTCAGTATCTGAGAGGGATATTCCAATTTCGAATAGACCCATTTTTTGAATTCTTCTATTCCTCCGCCTTGGAACGAGTACCCTTTGTTTTCGGTATACGCCTGGCACAGCGCAAGGAACGCCGCATCGTCCTCGGCCTGGGTTAACGCAGAATTTGCATCTGCGACAAAATCGAACGATACGATCGAGTCTTGTTGTTCGACGGTTGTGCCCGCCGAGGGCGTTTTTGACGCGCCGTCGGCCGAAATGCCCCGCAGCGGGAGCGCCGCGATGGCCAGGGCGATGATGGTGGCAGTAGTTTTCATAACGATCTTTTATTAGATGACGATATTTACGATTTTGCCCGGAACGACGATCACCTTTTTCGGCTGCCGGCCTTCGAGGTATTTCTGCGCCGCCTCGTCCGAGAGGATGATCTGCTCGACCTCGTTGAGCGGAATGCCGAGCGCCACCTCTTTTTTGAACCGCAGCTTGCCGTTGACCGACACCGGGTATTCGAACGTCTCCTCGACCATGTACTCGGGGTTGAACGCCGGAAACGCCTCGTCGAATATGGTGGCCCCGTGCCCCAGCATCGACCAGATCTCTTCCGCGATGTGGGGGGCGAATGGCGCCAGCAGCACGGTCAGCGGTTCCAGTATCGCCCGCTTGTTGCAGCCCGACAGCTCGTTCAGGCAGATCATAAACGCGCTGACGGAGGTGTTGAACGAGAACGCCTCGATGTCGTCCGACACCTTCTTGATGGTCTTGTGCAGCGTTTTCAGCTCGGCTTTGACGGGCGCCTCGTCGCTGACGGTCACCGTCCCGTCTTTGTCCACCACTGTGCGCCACAGCTTGCGCAGGAATTTGTGCACGCCGTCGATGCCGTTGGTGTCCCAGGGCTTCGACTGCTCCAGCGGGCCCAGGAACATCTCGTACATGCGCAGCGTGTCGGCGCCGTAATTTTCGACGATGTGGTCGGGATTGACGACATTGTACATCGACTTGGACATCTTTTCGATGGCCCAGCCGCAGATGTATCGGCCCTCTTCGAGGATGAATTCGGCGTCGGCGTAGTCGGGGCTCCATTTGCGGAAGGCGTCCAGGTCGAGGATGTCGTTCCGGACGATGTTCACATCCACGTGGAGCTCCTGGGTGTCGTACCCCGACTTGAGCCCGAGCGACACGAACCTGTTGGTGCCCTTGATGCGGTACACGAAATTCGACCTCCCCTGAATCATCCCCTGGTTCACCAGCTTCTTGAACGGTTCGTCTTTGCACACGTGCCCCAGGTCGTAGAGGAACTTGTTCCAGAAACGCGAATAGATCAGGTGCCCGGTGGCGTGCTCGATGCCGCCCATGTACAGGTCGACGTTTTCCCAGTACTCGTCGGCCTCTTTCGACACCAACGCCTGGTCGTTGTGCGGATCCATGTAGCGCAGGTAGTAGGCGCTCGATCCGGCGAACCCGGGCATGGTGCTCAGTTCGTAAGGGTATCCTTCGGGCGTGTGCCACTCTTTCACGCGGGCCAGCGGCGGTTCGCCTTCGGAGGTGGGGCCGAAGTCTTTGATCTGCGGCAGTTCGAGCGGCAGCTGGCTCAGATCGAGCGTATGGGCGATGTCGTCCTTGTAATAGACGGGAAATGGTTCGCCCCAATAGCGCTGTCGGCTGAAGATGGCGTCGCGCAGGCGGTAGTTGACCTTTTTCCTGCCGATGCCGCGTGATTCCACCTCGGCGAACATCGTTCGGATGGCTTCTTTGACGTCCATGCCGGTGATCAGGCCCGAATTGATCATCCGGCCTGCTTTGGCGTCGTATGACTCTTTCTCGACGTCGCCGCCCTCCACCACCGGAATGACGGGCAGATTGAAGTGGCGGGCGAACGCCCAGTCGCGGCTGTCATGCGCCGGAACGGCCATGATGGCCCCGGTGCCGTAGCCTGCCAGTACATAATCGCTGATGTAAATCGGAATTTCGGCCCCGGTGAACGGGTTGACTGCGTACGATCCGGTGAACTGCCCGCTCACTCGCTTGGTTTCGGTCATGCGTTCGCGCTCCGACCGCTTTTTGGCCATGTCGATGTAGGCGTCGACCGCCTGTTTCTGATCGGCGGAGGTGAGCATCTCCACGTATTCGTGTTCGGGGGCGATCACCATGAACGTCACCCCGAAGATGGTGTCGGGGCGGGTGGTGAACACCTCCAGCTTCTCGCTGCGCCCGGCGATGTCGAAAAACACCTGCGCACCCTCGCTGCGGCCGATCCAGTTGCGCTGGATCTCCTTGAGCGATTCGCTCCATTCCAGATTGTCGAGCCCGCCCAGCAGCCGTTCGGCATAGGCTGTCACGCGCAGCAGCCATTGCTTCATCTGCTTCTGTTCCACGGGAAATCCCCCGCGTTCGGACAGCCCGTCCTTCACCTCGTCGTTGGCCAGCACCGTACCCAGTCCGGGACACCAGTTGACCATGGTGTCGGCGCGGAACGCCAGACGGAAATGCTGCAATACCTCTTCCCTCTCTCTCTCCGAAAATCCGTTCCATTGTGCGGCGGTGAAGCTTCCCTGGAACGACGTGGCCGCCGCCACGCCCTCGGAACCCTGTTGTTCGAAATGGGCGATCAGCCTGGCAATCGGCTGGGCTTTATCGGCTTTCAGGTCGTAATAATGCCTGAACATCTCGATGAACGCCCACTGCGTCCATTTGTAATAGCCCGGATCGCAGGTGCGGATTTCGCGGTCCCAGTCGTACGAAAACCCGATCTTGTCCATCTGCTCGCGGTAGCGGCGGACGTTGTTTTCGGTGGTCACGGCCGGGTGCTGGCCCGTTTGGATGGCGTATTGTTCGGCCGGCAGCCCGAAAGCGTCGTAGCCCATCGGGTGCAGCACGTTGAATCCGCGCAGGCGCTTGTAGCGCGAGTAGATGTCCGAGGCGATGTACCCCAGCGGGTGCCCCACGTGCAGCCCCGCCCCCGAAGGGTAGGGGAACATGTCCAGCACGTAGAACTTGGGCCGCGCGTGGTCGATCTCCGTTTTATAGGTTTTGGCCGCCAGCCACCGCTGTTGCCATTTCTGTTCGATCTCCTTGAAATTGTACTCCATGTTGCTGTTATTTAAATCGGTACGACGCAATGTTCCGGAATCCCCTTAAAAATTCCGCCGCCGCAAGCCGTTTCTTCCCGGCCGGCTGCAGGTTGTCTATGAATACGAACCCGTCGGCGCAGGCTGCTTTGAGAAACGTCTTTCCGTCTGAAAGAATCGTTCCGGGAGCGTAATGGTGTCCGGCGGCTTCGAAGTGCGACGCGAATATCTTTACCGGCACCTCGTCCCCGTTCTCCGGTGCCATCACCCCGGTGGCGGCGGGATAAGGCGACAGTCCGCGGATTTTGTTGCGGATGCCGTTGCCGTTGCCGCGCCAGTCGATCAGGGTGTCTTCCTTGAATATTTTGGGCGCGGGCTTCAGTGCTCCGGATGTCGTCTGGGCTGTCGGGGCGGCGTTTCCCCCGGCGATCAGCTTCACGGTGTCCAGCACCAGCCCCGCCCCGGGCGCCATCAGTTTGTCGTGCAGCGACCCCGCGTCGTCTTGCGGAAGAATATCGACAGTCCGTTGTGCGATGATCGCCCCGGTGTCGATCTGCCGGTCGAGGAAAAAGGTGGTCACCCCCGTGCGCGTTTCGCCGTTGATGACGGCCCAATTGATCGGGGCGGCCCCGCGGTATTGCGGCAGCAGCGAAGCGTGGAGGTTGAACGTTCCCAGTTTCGGGGCGCTCCAGATTGCTTCGGGCAGCATGCGGAATGCCACCACCACCGCCACGTCGGGATGAAGGGCGTTGAACGTTTCCGCAAATTCCGGCGTGGAGAGCTTCTCGGGTTGCAATACCGGCAGCCCTTTCTCTTCAGCGTACAGCTTCACCGCGCTTTTTTGCACATGCAGCCCCCGTCCCGACGGTTTGTCGGGCACCGTCACCACCGCCACGATGTTGCACCCGGCCTCGACCAGGCGCTGCAACGGCGCGACGGCGAATGCGGGCGTACCCATGTAGATGATCCTCAGCTGTTTATAGTCCATGATTTGTGTTCCCTGTTTCTCGCTTGTGCGCATCATTGGCGAAATGCCCTTCCCGCCCGAAGCCAGACCTGCGGGGCTTTTCTATTCTTTTATGCAGAGTCCCAGGCGGTGTCCCATGACCTCCTGTTTGGTTTCCATGTATTTGAGGTTGAATCGGTTGGGTGGGATGATGATGGGCACGACCTCTTCTATGCTCAGCCCGTAGCCCTCAAGCCCCACTTTCTTCTGCGGGTTGTTGGTGACCAGGCGCATTTTGCGGATGCCTAACTCGCGGATGATGCCGGCCCCCACGCCGTAGTCGCGCTCGTCGACCTGGAATCCCAGCATCACGTTGGCCTCGGCCGTATTGTAGCCCTCTTCCTGCAACTTGTACGCCTTCATCTTGTTGAACAGCCCGATTCCGCGCCCCTCCTGGTTGAGGTAGACGACGGCCCCCTTGCCCTCTTTTTCGATCATGCGCATCGATTCGTGCAGCTGTTTGCCGCAGTCGCACCTGCACGAGCCGAAGATGTCGCCCGTCATGCACGACGAGTGCACCCGCACCAGCACCGGCTCGTTTTCGGCCCACTCGCCCTTGATCAGTGCGGCGTGTTCCAGCCCGTTGCTTTTCTGGATGAAGGGAATGATCCGGAAGTCGCCCCATTCGGTGGGCATTTCGGCCGTCACGCCTTTTTCGACGATCGACTCCGAGCGCAGGCGGTAGGCGATCAGGTCGCGGATCGACACGATCTTCAGCCCGAATTTCTTCGCGATCTCGACCAGTTGCGGCAGACGGGCCATTTCGCCCTCTTCGGTCATGATCTCGATCAGCGCCCCGGCGGGTTGCAGTCCGGCCAGCCGTGCGAAATCGACTGCCGCCTCGGTGTGTCCCGGACGGCGCAGCACCCCCTTGTTGCGTGCCCGCAACGGAAAAATATGCCCGGGGCGTCCCAGCTCGGCCGGGGTGGTGGCCGGATCGGCCAGCGCGCGGATGGTTTTCATCCTGTCCGAGGCCGACACGCCCGTGGTGCACCCGCTCCCCAGCAGATCGACCGATACGGTGAACGGCGTGCCGAGCATCGACGTGTTGTTGCCCACCATCATCTCCAGCTCCAGTTCGGCGCACCGGTCTTCGGTCAACGGCACGCACATCACCCCGCGCCCGTGATGCAGCATAAAGTTCACCATCTCGGGCGTCATCTTTTCGGCGGCGGCGATGAAATCGCCCTCGTTCTCGCGGTCTTCGTCGTCGACCACGATGATCAGGCGCCCGTTACGGATATCTTCGATGGCCTCTTCGATGGTGTTCAGCAGGCCGGGGGTATTATGATCCTTGATTGTCATTCTGTCCTGTTTTTCTGCGCCGCAAGAAGAATGCCTTCACGGCGGTTTTGATCTTGTTTATGGTATAGGTGTACGAGTCGAAGTTGAACAGCGCCGAATCGGTGGTGGCCTTGTAGGTGAAGAATATCGCCAGCGGGAACAGCACGATCGACGACAGCCACACCCCCCAGAATGCGGGGATGGTGCCTTCTTTCACCAGTTTCTCTCCCGTCAGGGTGATCACGTAATAGATCACGAAAAAGATCAGCGACACCACCACCGACAGTCCGAAACCACCCTTGCGGATCAACGCCCCGAAAGGCGCCCCGATCAGCAGAAAGATAAGGACGGATACCGACAGCGAGAATTTTTTGTGCCACTCCATGCGGTATTTGTAGAGGTCTTTCGTTCCCGATTTCGAGTCGAATTCCTGGTATTCGATGTTGGCTTTCATCCCTTCGAGCCGTTGGTCGGCTTTTTCGTAGATGCTGTTTTTCCGGCTCACAGGCAGGGCGCTGATGTCGCTGCGCAGGTCGATCGAATGGGTCGTGTACTGGTGGGTCGAGTCCGAGAACAGGTTTTTCTGATAAGGGGTCAGCGCCTGCAGGAACCGGGCCGACAACTCGCGCGCCCCTTCGGTCGAGGCCGTCTCAAGCGAATCGATGCTCTTACTCAACTCGTTGATGTTGAGTGTGACGCTCCGGTCGCGGAAAATGGTCTGGTCTTCGTTGCGTTCGAACGAGTAGCCGCTTCCCAGTTCGAACATCATATCCTGCACGTCGAATTCGTTCCTTTTGAATTCACTCCTGTCGAACCAGTTGTAGTTGCGGTTCTGTTCGTAATACACCCCTTTGTAGAGGGTGATGTGCAGGAATTTGCTGCCGTCGGTCATGCGGATGTAGCCCGAGTCGGCCATCGTAGTGCTGACCAACCCGTCGCCCGACCCCGAGTTTTTGGTGTTGTAGATCAGGATCCCTTTCAGGAGTTTGGTCTCCGGGTCCTGGTGTTCGACGCGAATGCTCACGTCGTCGATGGCGTTGAAGAAGATGCCGTCCCGGAACTCCATCACCTGCTTGGTGTTGCGGATGTCCGAGATCAGCATCGACACCTTGCGGTTGGCGTAGGGGACAAAGTTGTTCTGGATGAAGAAGCTCAGGGTCGAGAGCATGAATACCAGCACCGCGATGGGGCGGATGGTTTTGGGCAGCGACACCCCGGCCGATTTGATGGCCAGCAGTTCGTAGTTCTCGCCCATGTTCCCCAGGGTCATGATGGCCGCCAGCAGCGTGGCCAACGGCAGCGCCATCGGGATGATCTGGATCGACACATAGCCCATCAGCTCCATGATCACCGACACGCCCAACCCCTTGCCCACCAGGTCTTCGATCCATCGGTAGATGAAGTTCATGATCAGGATGAACATCACGATGAAGAAGGTCAGGATCATCGGACCCAGATACGATTTGAGGACAAACCGGTGGATAGTTTTCATCGGCGGGCGCAGCGCTTGATTCTCGGTTTAATTTGGAATCAGCAAAGTTAGCGTTTTTATTCGGAAAAGCACCTTTTTATCCGATCGAATAAACAATGGATTTTATGACCCCCTTCGAGGGCTGGCGGAACGTGGGGGCTAACGCGCTTTCTTGCGGAGATTCCGCTGTTTTGCCGCTGCCATCGCCCCCAGTTTCACGACGATATAGGCGGCGGCCAGGGCCATGACGATCGAGGCCGAAACGGGGATGTTGGTGCGCAGGCTGATCCACAGGCCGCAGAACCCGCAGGCGATGCCGATGACCGACGACCACACCGCGATGGTGGCGAACCGTCCGGCGACCGTGCCCGCGATCACCACCGGAATGGTCAGCAGCGAGATCAGCAGCACGATGCCCGTGAGCTTGATTGTCAGTACAATGGCCAGCGACACCATCACCATCATCAGGTAGTTGACGAATTGGACGGGCCCCCGTTGCGAGAGGGCGTAGTTGCGGTCGAAACTCACATACACTATTTTCCTGTAGAACAGCGCGAATACAGCCAGCAGCAGGGCGGTGAACGACAACGACAGCGCGATGTCCGTGTCGGTGATGGCCAGGATGTTGCCGAACAGGTAGGTGATCAGGTTGGGGGTGTAGCCCGGGGTCAGGAAAATGAACATGATGCCCACGGCCATGCCCAGCGACCAAACCACCCCGATGGCCGAATCCTCGCGTATGTTGAGGCGTGAAGAGGCCATCTCGACCCCCAGCGCCGACAACACCGACGCCGCCAGAGCCCCCACAATGGGATTGCCCCCGAGGAAATACGCCACGCCGATGCCTCCGAAGCTGGCATGGGTGATGCCTCCGCTGAGGAATACAAGACGGCGCGACACGATGTACGTTCCCACAATGCCGCACATCACCCCCAGCAACACCACGGCAATGGCGGCGTTGGCGAGGAACTTATAGGTCGCTATTTCGGAGAAGAATTCGATCATGGTGATTTTTTACAAAAAAAGACGATGTGGATTTGTAGTTTCGTTTTTTTTTTGATAAATTTGATCTGACATTAAGTTTAAGATCATCGGGAAAAAGAAGGGAGGCGGCTTGTGGTTTTGCAGGCTCGCAACCGCATCCTTCCGGCTCCCCTGTCCAAAAGGGAGAAGTTGTCGGCAAAGATACGCATATTTTTGTTCGTGAGGCGCTGTGTGCGCTTTGATTGAAAGCAATTTTAATTAGTTACTCAAAATCAAAAAGTATTTATTTGCTGCCGGATTTGCGGTTGTTTTTGGGTTGGGTGCTCTGTTCGCAGGAACGGCAAAGAGCTCTGCCCAGGATATGATCTCCAAAAACGTGGAAGCGTTGACTGTTACGGAAACCGAAACATCGTGGAAATGCTCCGGGGGACTTGTCCATTGTAGTGCAAGTTGTGGCGTTTGCAAAACAGAGATCAATGGATCCGGTCGATTGACAGGCTCTCATAGCTGTAAGTAATAATTTTTCCTACACCGGCAAATTTGCCGGTGTAGGATATTTAAACGAAGATTATGAATAAAATAATTTGTTTGTTGGGGTTGTCGATCGTTGTACTCTCCTGCAAGGAAAGGCCGGCTGTTCTGAAGTATGAGGACGTTGCGTTTCCGAAAGAGGTGATGTTGCAGGGTGAGGGATGCGGCGGCAATTTCATGTTCAATGCGCCGCAGGATCTGTTTGTTGTTGATTCTTTAATCGTGATATCCGATAATAACGATAAAGGTACGATCCATATATTCAACAAGGCGGGGGTACATAAGGGCAGCGCCGTGAACAAAGGGCGCGGGGGCGGAGAGGTGGTAAGCGTCGGGTCGGTCGATGTCCGGGGAGATAAGGTGTTGATCTGCGACCCGAATCAAAGCCGGTTGGTGGTGTACGACCTGAGCCGGATTCTGGGAGGCGTGGTTCCATCTTGTGTCGCGGAATATTCGTTGCTTGCCGAGGCTCAATGGGCACGTCAGGCCAGATGGTACAAGGGAGACTCGATTGTTGTGATGGGCGGTGATGCTAAAATGAGGTATGGCGTGGTCAAAGGAAATGAGATCGCGCCCGTTTATGTGGAATACCCGCAGGCGGTGCCGGATGGAGAAGAGAATGCCGCCGTGTGGACTTATTTCGCTCAATGGAAATTCAAACCCGATTATTCGAAAATGGTGACGACGACTTACATCGGGTCGATTTTCGAGATCATTCGATCGGATAAGATTCATGATATGGCGTCCGAAAAGACGATGGCCCTGCAAGAGCCGAAATACGCTTTGGCCCAGGGGGCGATCCCCAAATGGATCACCTCTTCCGATGAAACGACGATCGGATTCGAGGACGCGTATGCGACTGATTCCTGCATTTATCTCCTTTCGTATGGTGTGAATGTGACTGAGTTGGAGGATAATCTTCCGACCGTATGTGTGTTTTCGTGGGACGGCGAGGCGGTTGCCCGGTATTCGTTTCCGGAGCGCGTGCTGACTTTTGGCGTCGATGCTGCCGAAAACGCGATTTATGCCGTTGTTGCCGACGGCGATAATATCTGTCTGAAACGATATGGGATGTAGAATCTTACTGCTGCCGTTGCTGTTTTGCCTGTGCGTTTTGGTCGGATGCAAAAACAGCGGAAAGGTTTACGATCGTCAAACCTACGATTCGTTTCCTGAGTCCGTGCATCTTAAAGGCAAGCCTGTTGCATTCGATGACGCGGTGTTGCTGGCTTATCCCCGGATCGCGATAAGAGATTCCGTCCTTTGCATCTATGATCAGGATTCCGGGAACAGGCTTTTTTATATTTACACCTATCCGGAGTTAAAGTATCGCTATTCTTTCGTGAATAAAGGCCGGGGGCCGGATGAAATCCCCGGCGGTTGCGAGTTCGATCTGACTTCCGGCTATTTGCATGTGTTCAACCCCGTGGATAAGAAAGAGTACCTGTATGATGTGAAAGGGGGCAGGGACAAACCCGTTCAAACGCGGAAATGCTATGACAGTGAGGTGTTTTTTATGTTAAGGTATTGCGCGATCAATGATTCGTTGTTCGCGGCAACATCTTATAATCCGTATTCTGATTACCGGGTGAATATTGTTGATGGAGAAAAGAAAACAATTGTCGATTCGTTGTTTTTAATCCCCAAAGTCAAGGATCTTTCGTTTGTGCATAATAAATCCGAGGTATGGGATTCGTTTGTTGCTTATAATGCCGAAGGGTAGTTTGGTTATTGTGACGTCAGGGGGTGAGGTTGTTGATATAATGAATATTAAGACGGGAGATCATGTGATTGCGGTCGGGCCGGGCGGCAGGCCGGAAGAATATCGCCGCGAGAATATATATATGAGTTATCGCATGAACGGATTTATGGGTCTGTGCCTGACCGATCGTTATATATACGGCCTTTATTGGGGGAAATATGTCGGACGCAAAGACCCTTCATTGAAATATAAGATCCATGTTTACGATTACCGGGGGCGGCCGGTGAAGCGCTATACGTTCGATGAGGAGTTGATCTCTTTTGCCGTGGACGAAGAGCGGGGGAAAATATATGCAACGGTTGAAAATCAGGAAAATCCGGTATTCGTGTATGAGATGTAGAATCGTTCTGTTCCCGTTGCTGTTGGCCTTGTGTGCGGGCTGCGGCAACGCCAAAGAAAAACGCCTGGCCCGGAAAGAGATTACGGCCATGATCGGCCGGCAGGTGGTGTTTCCCGAGGGCCTTGTCCCGAAATTGCTCGGTGACGATATCGGGGATCCCGGTTGGGCCGCCGACCGCAGCATGAAAGTGGTGATATATACGATGCCCCTGATGTGTTCGTCCTGCAATCTGGGTATCCTGCTCGACTGGCGGCAAGCTATCGGGGATCTCACAACCGAGTTCGGGGAAGAGAACCTGCGCTTCGTTTTTGTGTTCGCTTATAAAGACGAGCGGGAGTTGACCGGTGCGGTCAAAGAGTATATGTTCGACTTCCCGGTGTATTACGATCCGCAGGAGGCGTTCCGGGAACAGAACCCGTTTATCTCCGGAAATCCTTTATGCCACACGTTTCTTGTCGATGAGAACAACCGGATTGTTCTGGTGGGCGATCCGGTGCGGAATCCGAATATGCTGCCGCTGTATAAAGAACAGGTCGGCGGTTTTGCGGCGCGGAGGGTCAATCCCTGAAGTTGTATTTCTGGTCGCGCAGGCGGGGTGTGAACCCCGCTTCGCGGATGGCCTGCTGTATTCCCGCCGCGTCGAAGCTGTTCGAAGCGCCGGCCGATGAAACCACGTTTTCTTCGATCATGATCGACCCCATGTCGTTCGCCCCGCCGTGCAGGGCTGCCTGGGCGGTTTCGCGGCCCACGGTCAGCCACGACGCCTGGATGTTGCGGATGTTGTTGAGCACGATGCGGCTGATGGCGATCAGGCGCAGGTAACCCAACGGCGAGTTGTTTTCCTCTACTCCTTCTTTTTCAAGGACTGTGCCTTTGCCGCAATAGGGCCAGGCGATGAAGGCCAGGAAGCCGCAATGCCCCGGCGGAACTTTTTTCTGCGTGTCGCGGAGTTTGATCAGGTGGGCGATGCGGTGTTCGGGCCCCTCGACGTGGCCGTACATCATCGTGGCCGAGGTGGCCAGTCCCAGCCTGTGCGCCGCCTCCATCACCTCCAGCCAGCGGTCGGCCGGGCATTTGCCGGGCGAGATGCGTTTGCGGATGTCGTTGTCCAGAATCTCCGCCCCGGCTCCGGGAAGCGAATCGAGCCCGGCGTCGATCAGTTTGCGCAGCACCGTTTCGGCGTCGAGCGAGCTGACTTTGGCGATGTGGGCGATCTCGGGCGGGCCCAGGGCGTGCAGTTTCACCTGCGGGTGGCGTTTCTTCAGTTCACGGAACAAATCCGTGTAAAAGTCGATGCCGAGTTTCGGGTGCAGCCCCCCTTGCAAAAGCAGTTGGTCGCCGCCCAGTGCGAGCATGGCCTCGATTTTTTCGCTGTACTCGTCCGGCGAGGTGATGTACGCCCGGTCGCTGTGCAGGCCGCAATGGAAGTTGCAGAACCGGCATCCTGAAACGCACACGTTGGTGATGTTGACGTTGCGGTCGATCTGCCAGGTGACCTCGTTGCCGGGGACGTGTTTGTACCGCAGGGTGTTGGCAATCGAAAGAAGCTCCTGCAACGGAGCTTCCCTGTACAGATGAAGCGCTTCGTCGAACGAGAGGTTGTCCAGCGCGAGCGCTTTGTTATAGAGCGTTTCGGCGTTCATGGTCAATGGGCCGTCAATAGGCCGGCTCTTCGGCTGCCGCGGCGATGGGCACCGATTCGTCGGCCCCGTGCCCTGTGTCGTAGTGCTTGAGGGGATTGGCCGAGATGCGGTCGTAAGTGGCGCGGTTGCGGAAAATGTCGATGGCCTTGTAGATGGCCTCGCGCAACGACGATTCGTCGGCGATGCCCCGTCCGGCGATGTCGTAACCCACCCCGTGCACGGGGCTGGTTCGCACGATGGGCAGTCCGGCCGTGAAGTTGACCCCCGAGTCGAACGCCAGCGCCTTGAATGGCGCCAGTCCCTGATCGTGGTACATGGCCAGCACGGCGTCGAACTTGCTGAAGCCCGACGAGCCGAAGAATCCGTCGGCGGCGAAGGGGCCGAAAGCGAGCGTCCCGGCCTCCGAGGCGGCGATGACGGCCGGGCGGATGATCTCCTGATCCTGTGTGCCCAGCAGCCCTTCGTCGCCGGCGTGCGGGTTGAGCGCGAGCACGGCTATCTTGGGCTGCACGATGCCGAAGTCGCGCACCAGCGACCGCTTCATGGCGGCCAGTTTGCCGACAATGACCTCTTTGTTGATATGGGGCGTTACCTCCGACAGCGGCAGGTGTGTGGTGGCCAGTCCCACTTTGAGCACGTCGCTGACCATGAACATCAGCGGCTCGGAACCTTCGAACGAGGCGGCCAGGTAATCGGTGTGGCCCATGTATCTGAACCCGGCGCCCTGGATGTTTTTTTTGTTGATGGGCGCCGTCACCAGCACATCGATGGCCCCGGCGCGGAGGTCTTTCATGGCCGCCGTCAGCGATTCCACGGCGCATACCCCGGCCGCTTCGGTCGACACGCCGATGTCGAGTTTCGTCTCCTCGTTCACGCAGGCGATGATGTTGGCCCGCTTGCCGCTGGCCTCTTTGGCCGAAGCGATGATGTTGAACGAAAAGCCGTCGGCTCCCTCGATGGTCTTTTTGTGGATCGACGCGATCTTGGGCGATCCGTACACGATGGGGGTGCACAGGTCGCAGATGCGGGTGTCCATCAGGGTTTTGATAATGATCTCGTAGCCGATGCCGTTGATGTCGCCGTGGGTGATCCCCACTTTTATTTTGTCGGTCATAGTTCTTAATGAATTAGTTTCCAAAGATAGCGTTTCTTTCCGAGTTGTCAAAGTCCGGCTCCCGAACGTTTCACCGTGTCGATGGCCGCGGGCCCTTCGCACATCAGCAGGTCGAAGACCGAAAGGTTCGGCGCGAAAGGAAATTTTTCTGAAAACACCTGGTAATAGGGGGCGGGATTGAATGCGTTGTCGCCGGCGTTGAGCCGTTGCTTGGGGCTGATGGCCGAGCGGTAGTCGGCGTCCGTGTCCGCAGCGGCGATGTAACCCTCCGACAATCGCAGCGGCGTCCGGATGCCCAGACACTTCATCGCCTGTTGCAATAATTCCAGGTTGAGGTCGGTCAGGAACGTCTGCCGCTCCCTGAAGAAACGCTCGAACCGGGGGGCGTAGTGGTCGAAATAGGGCGCGTTTTTGTATGCCGACACCAGCGACATCCAATGTTGGTGCTGCCACGCTTTGGAGTTGTCGATGCGCACGTCTTTTACGGCGATCTTTTCGTTGTGCGGCTTGCGCACCGGCACCGACAGGGCGATCACCCCGTTGGCGCACAGGATGTCGCACCGGGTGCGGTAGCTTTGTTTGATCCAATGCTCGTGGATGTCGATCGCCGCATCGCCGCCCGCTGCAAGCAGTTTGGTGCAGTAGCGGATATTGGGCAGGTAATGGAGCGGCAGGATGGTCATCACTCTTTTTTTGTTGTGCCTGCAAAGGTAGCAAACCTGCCGGATTATTTCGCACGCAACCGTCTGCGGCAGGCTCCCGATGACCGAGCGCGCCGAATGCACCGAGCGTGTGCGATAAATTGCGCCGCACAACGATATTTGTCTGTTTTTGCTTATCTTTGGCTAAGCAACGCAGGTGTTCCCGAGGGCCGGGAGTCGCTTTAACCTTTATAGCCAAAGCAGTATGGACAGCATGATCAAAGTCATATGCGAAAATAACAACACCCAACTATACGTAAAACAGGGCTCCTCGCTGATGCAGGTGCTGGATATGCTGGGCCTGCCCGAAAAAGAGAAATACGTGGGGGCTTACCTCAACAACACGGGGGCGTGCCTGTCGAAAAACATCTTTTCGTCGTGTTCGGTGCGCTACATCGACATCAGCCATTTCGAGGGCATCCGCATTTACCAGCGGACGCTGTTTCTCATCCTGCAAAAGGCCGTGCACGACCTTTTCCCCGAAAAGACGCTCCGGGTCCGCCATTCGGTGGCCAAGGGGTTTTATTGCGAGTTCGAGAACGAACCCAATCCGTCCGACCAGACGATCAGTTCCATCAAAGACCGGATGCTGAGCATCATCTGCCAGGACATCCCCATCGTCAACGAGAAGATTTATTTCGAAGACGCCGAGAAGCTGTACGAACAATACGGCTTCCACGACAAGATCCGGCTGCTCCGGACCCGTCCGCGGCTGTACGTCCCGATCTGCTTCCTGGCCAACCTGCCCGGCTATTTCTACGGCGAGCTGGCCCCCTCGACCGGCTACATCAAGCTGTTCGACATCAAGAAATACTACGAGGGGTTCTATCTGGGCATTCCCAAGCGCACCAACCCCAACGAGATGGAAAAAATGATCCCGCAGGACAAAATGTTCGGCATTTTCCGCCAATACAACGACTGGATGAAAATCCTGGGTGTGTCGACCATCGGGATGCTCAATGACCGCATCATCGACAACCAGTGGAGCGACCTGATCAAGATCGCCGAGGCGCTGCAGGAGAAAAACATCGCCTCGATCGCTGACACGGTCGCGGGCCGCATCCATTCCGGGCTGAAACTGGTGTTGGTGTCGGGCCCGTCGTCGAGCGGCAAAACCACCTTCACCAAGCGGCTCGGCATCCAGATGAAGGTGCTGGGGCTCGATCCGGTGGCCATCTCCATGGACGACTACTTCGTGGGGCGCGAGCACACGCCCAGGGATGAAAAAGGCGAGTTCGACTTCGAGGCGCTGGAGGCGGTCGATCTGGAACTGTTCAACGCCGACCTGCAAAAACTCATCGCCGGCGAGGAGGTCGAGGTGCCGAAATTCAACTTCACCACCGGCTCGCGGTTTTACAACAACGATATCCGCAAGCTGAAAGAGAACTCGGTGATCCTGATCGAAGGCATCCATGCCCTCAATCCCTCGCTCACCGAGAAGATCGACAACGCCATGAAATTCCGCGTTTACGTTTCGGCGCTCACCTCCATCTCGATGGACAACGTGGTGCGCATCGCCACCACCGACAACCGCCTGCTGCGGCGCATTGTCCGCGACAACAAGTTCCGGGGCCACACGGCGGCCATGACCCTCAAACGGTGGGAAAGCGTGCGCCGGGGCGAGGAGAAACATATCTTCCCTTACCAGGAGCAGGCCGACGTGATGTTCAACTCGGCGCTGTTTTACGAGATATCGATCCTGAAAACCTATGCCGAACCGCTGCTGCACGACATTGCCGACAATGTGCCCGAGTATGGCGAGGCGCAACGCATCCTGCGGTTTCTGGATTCGTTTATTCCGCTTCCTGACAGTGAGTTGCCTCCGACATCGATTCTTAAGGAATTCTTGGGCGGCAGCAGCTTCGAGTATTAGTCGATCAAGGGCCTGCGTTCCGGTGGAATGAAATTTCGCATAAGGGCCGTTCCGTGCGTCTGTTTTGCGATCAGCGAGCGATTGCTTTTTTCTTCCGGCTCCGGGTACCGCCACTACATCTCCGGGAGCATGCCCAGCGTTTCCGACTTCGGATACTACTGGTTTGCGTTGCCCAGCGGTACGGCGGGCGGGTGCAGCCTGTTTTTCACCGGCACAGGTGCCTCCCCGAGCAGCGGCGGCAACCGTGCGGGCGGTTTCCCGGTGCGTTGCCTCCAAGCGTTTACAGGTGCACGGGAGGTCATTTATTCTCCCGCGCAAAGAGAGGATCGGAATCCCCGGAGTTACGGCTCCATGGAGTGCATTCCTGTAAATTCAGCCCCCCCCCCAGGTGCAGGCCCTTTTTGTTGTCGGGCATGTTTTTCGTGTTGGGGACGATAACCGGAAAGCGGCCGATCCTCCCGAAATATTCGCTATCTTTATCGCTAATTTTTCAGATAATGGACGAAAACTCGACTTCTCCCGATAAAAGAGAAACCCCGAAAAAACAGATGTTCCGGTCGATGCTGGGCTTTGTGGCGGTGTTTGCGGTGTTTGCCGGCATGAGCTACGGCGTGTTCAAGATCACCCGTTTCGGCGACCGGGTGCGGGAGGAGGGATATGAAGGGGTGGGCAAGGCCATGCCGGTGGAGATCGCTCCCGCCGAGACGGCGTTCATTTCGACCTTTCTCCATCTCTCTTCCGAACAAAGCCGCGGGTTTTGGCCGGTGTATATGCAATACCGGCAGCAGTGGAGCCAGGTGGCGGCCGACCGCACGGCGTTGTGCGACAGTGTGGCCGCGCGTCCGGCTAACAACGCCACCTATACGGCCCTCACAGAGGACCTTGCCGACACTTTTTCGCGGCAGGCCGCCATTGTGACCGATTTTGCCCGCAAGTTCGCCCGCATGCTTCCGCCTGATGTCGCTGCTAAAGCGTTTGTGGTTCAATATGAATATGCGGAATCGCCGGCCGACAGCACGGTGCTGCCGGAGTCTGTTCCCGATCCGGATGCAATGGATCCCGAGCAGGTGGCGCTCTATGCGCTCTATCGGGCCGAATTGAACGCTTCGCTCGAAACCCTGTCGGGCATCCGTGTGCTGATGGTCTCGGACGGGGTGTCGCGCGGGTCGGGGCCCGATGCGGCAAAAAAATATGCGGCAGCCTGGTCGGCCCGCGCGTCCATCGTGCGGGAATATGCCATCTCATTCCGAAAGGCATTCCCTCCCGCCGAAGCCTCCCGCTTGCTGGTGCGCGGTCTGGAGTAATCAGTCCATATGAACGGATCCCTTCTTTCATTTTAGATGAAAGAAGGGATCTCGTCTTCTCAGTGCCGTCGCTCCGGGGATTCTCTGCCGGCCTTTTGCAGAACTGTAACTGTTATTTATTCCGGGTCACCGACTGCTGTTTGACCACCGGCACGCCGCTGTCCGACACCCCTTCGAGCGTGACGGTATAGGTGGCGGGACGGTCGGCCGAGTAGAACTCGACCCGGGCTTTGCCCTCCCCGTCGGTTTCCACGGCGGGCGACCAGTAAACGGTCGAGGTGCGCGGATCGGGTTCGCCGTTGCGCAGGTTTTTGTCGATCTCGTATTTGGGGACGTAGAACTGCGTCGGGTCGGTATAGCCCATCAATCCGACAATCCGGATGTAGTCGTGAAACTTAGGATAATCGCCCAGCGGGCCTTTGAGCCATACGACAATCGCTCCGTTGAGCGCCTCTTTGCCATACAGGGCGACGGCGCTTGCCTCGTCGGGTGCCGGATGGCCGTTCCTGCCGGGCCTGTAGACGTCGATCCGGTCGATGTAAGAGAGCGGAATGTCGTTGGCCCACTCCGACCCGATATCATCAGGATATACCATGTCGTTGAACACGAACGCCATCTTCAGCTTGAGCGGATAGGTTCCGCTGGAAAACATATAGTTGTAACTGCGGTAGAGGTAATCCATCAGCGAATAGGCGTTGTTGTTCTTCAGGTCGCTCTCCCGCACGATGAATCCCACCCTGCCGCGCGATGGTTCGATCTGTGCCGACGGCCTCCAGCTTCTGTTGAACATGGGTGCGCGGAAGTTGAGCATGGGCATCACGTACACCTTCTCCCCGTTTTTGTAGTAATAGGTCAGGATGGTGTCGCCGCCGGACTCGATCGACTCGATCCGGTCGATCACCGGGAACTTGTCCCTGTTCAGGGGCTTGGCGATGGAGAGCGGACTGCGCCACGCCTCCTGCCGGTCGAAGAGTACCTCCGCTTCGAGGTTCCCCTTTGTCCGGGCCATGGACAGGAACGTCACATCTTCCTGGGTTTCCAGGAACGGAAAAGCGAACCGGCCTTCGTCGTCGGTCTGGGTGACCAGGTCAACGTCGTTGTTCGACAGATCGCCGCAATTCGAACTCAGAATGACTGTCGCGTTCTTGGCCGGGCCCTTGCTCAGGGTTCTGACCATTCCGGTTGCGACCATCGTCCGCTGGGGCGAGTAGGCCGGGATGTTGTACCGGCCCATCAGCAGATGGGGGTTGAAATATTTTGTCCATCCTTGGGTCGAAAGCAGCAGGTCGACCTTGCGGGCCGAAGTCATGTCTCCGTCTTTGAGGAAGTCGTCGGGATCTTCGACGTGTCCCCTGATGTGCGACGACAACAGCAGGTTCGAAACGATGTTGCCCGTGGCCGGGAAATGCCGTTCGACCAGTGAGTTGTCGGTGACCGCAAGCGAGTAAACGCCGACCAGGGGTTGTCCGGCATTGTCGCGCAGTTCGATGTCGAGCGCGATTTTTTCCCTGGCGGCGTAGTTGCGGTTGTCGGGCGTGATCTGCGCCTGCTGTTTTGCGGGCTGCACGAACAACAGCCGTTGGGAATAGACCTGCGAGGCGCCGTCGGTGAGCACCAGTGCAAGAATGCCGGCCGGGGCGTCGGACGCATCGAGCGTTCCTGTGTTGGAAGTGACGGGAACCGCCGTCACCAGCGAGTTGCCGCTGACAGCCGCCAGATGCAGGCCCGAGGCGTTGCCGCCGAGAATATCATAGTGTATCCGCCCTCCGTCGATCGAAGCCGACACCACACAGGCCGTCCCCATGGACGCAGGGAGGATGACCGAGGTTTCTTGCCCGGTGCTGTTTATGATCCTGGCGGTGTAAGTTTCTCCCTGGCGCGGCGTTATCACGAACGACCCCATGCCCTTGTATTCGGAAGCGATGTCCGCCGCCTTGCTGCCCGAAGCGTCGTAGACGGCCCCGCTCACATCGACGTGGAACCCGTCGCTCCCCACCGCCTTGAAGTACACGCGTTGCTGCACTCCGGCGATCAGGTCGCCCCCCTCGGGGAAAAACTGCACGTCGAGGCCGTTGATCTGCTCCGGGATCAGAAACCGGCTGAAATACCACACCGAGTCGTTGTTGATCTCCACGTCGATGCGGTCGAAATCGTTGCGGGTGACACGCGCCAGATGGATGACGCCCTTGCGGTCGGTGCGGTGGGTTTGTTCCAGATCTTTGCGCAGGGGGTCGTGGATCGTGACCTTGACCCGGGCCTTGGCATAGGGATCCAGTTTGTAATCGACGAAGGCGATGTCGGCACTGCCGTCGTCGTTGTATTTTATCTTCGAGAAAATGTTGTTGAAGTTGACAAAGTCGATCTCCAGCGGGGATTCGTAAGGAAATGCCTCTCCCTGCCGGGTCATGTTCCGGGTGTACGAACGGAGGTAGTGCCGGCCCTTTTCGAGCCCCTCGGGGAGTGCGATCTCGCCATAAAAGACGCCGAGCGAATCGGGCCGGATCATTTTACGAACCAACACCGAGTCAATGTCGTCGATCAATTCGACATAAACATACCGGCTCAGGGTATTGGGAGCGTTCGACAGGGCGTCGACCAGATAGGCGCGGAACCAGACGGTGTCGCCCAGGCCGTACCGGGCGCGGTCGGTGTGGAGGTATATTTTCTCCTGCTTATAGGTCGAGTTTAGTGAGGAAAGATTCTTCTGGAAAAAGCCGGAAACGTCCTCTTTTTGAGGCGCGAATGCGCCGACTGCCGAGAACAGCGATGCAGCGATCAAAAAAAACGTGAACTTCTTCATTGGCCGCCTATTTTAGATGACTTGGTTGTAAATATAATAAATTTCCGACGAATAACGCGATTATTGCAAAAGATAAAAAAATATACGAGAATTGTCTGTTAGGCGATGGATTGATTTCATCGCGTTCGGGAGCGTGCGGCGCTTCTGTTTTCGTCCGGGGGTCTTGGTCAGAAACTATTATCCTCTCACAAGCGAACTTAAAATGAGACGGCCTCTTTGCCGTCAAGGGTGCTTGTGGTTCCGCCTGGCGGCGATCTCCTGCAGGCGGAACATCTCGTCGCGGTACCTGGCGGCGGTAAGGAAGTCGAGTTCGCGGGCCGCCTCTTCCATTGAGGTGCGGGCGGCGGCGATGGCTTTCTCGATATCTTCTTCGATCAGGTACGACATCACCGGATCGGCGGCGACGGCCATGTCGGCGTTGTCGGAATAGAAGGCGATTTTCTTCGCCTCGGGGCTGCCCGGCTTCAGCGATCCCTTGATCTCCTTGACGATCTGGGTGGGGGTGATGCCGTGGCGGCGGTTGTATTCCATCTGTTTTTCGCGGCGGCGGTTGGTTTCGCTGATGGTCATATTCATCGAGTCGGTCACCTTGTCGGCATACATGATCACGCGGCCGTTGACGTTGCGGGCTGCGCGTCCGGCGGTCTGGGTCATCGAGCGGGCCGAGCGCAGGAATCCTTCCTTGTCGGCGTCCATGATGATCACCAGCGACACCTCGGGAATATCGAGCCCCTCGCGCAGCAGGTTCACGCCCACCAGCACCTCGTACTCGCCCTTGCGCAGCCCTTCGAGGATCTCGATGCGCTCGATGGTGTCGACGTCCGAGTGGATGTAGCGGCTGCGCACGCCCGAGCGGTCGAGGTATTTCGACATCTCCTCGGCCATGCGCTTGGTGAGTGTGGTGATGAGCACCCGCTCGTTCTTTTCGGTGCACTGCGCCACCTCTTCCAATATGTCGTCGATCTGGTTGTAGGTCGGGCGCACGTCGATGGGCGGGTCGAGCAGCCCGGTGGGGCGAACCACCTGTTCCACCACGATCCCCTCGGACTTGATCAACTCGTAGTCGGCCGGGGTGGCGCTGACGTAAATGGTCTGGTTCAGCAGCGAGTCGAACTCTTCGAACGTCAGCGGGCGGTTGTCGACGGCGGCCGGCAGGCGGAACCCGAAATCGACCAGGTTGACCTTGCGCGAGCGGTCTCCCCCGTACATGGCCCGGATCTGCGGAATGGTGACGTGGCTCTCGTCGATGATCACCAGAAAATCGTCCGGAAAATAGTCCAGCAGGCAGAACGGGCGGCTTCCAGGCGGGCGCCCGTCGAAATAGCGCGAATAGTTTTCGATGCCCGAGCAGTAGCCCAGTTCGCGGATCATTTCCAGGTCGTATTCGGTGCGTTTTTGCAGCCGCTTGGCCTCTTCGACCTTGCCGATGGACATGAAATGGGCGCATTGTGATACCATGTCGTCTTGTATCATCCTGATCGCGTCCTGGATTCGGCTTTTGTTGGTGATGAAGATGTTGGCCGGAAAGATGGCCGCCCGGTCGGTCGACGAGATCCGCTGCCCGGTTCCGGGGTTGATGACCGAGAGCGACTCGATCTCGTTGCCCCAGAAGGTGATGCGGTAGCACAGGTCGCCGTAGGCCACATGGATATCGACGTTGTCGCCGCTGACGCGGAATGTGCCGCGCGTGAATTCGGCCTCGCTGCGCGAATACATGGCGTCGACCAGCATGTGGAGCAGTTTGTTTCGTGTAATTTGCTGCCCCACCGACAGCTCGATGACCGTGTTGTGAAAATCCTGCGGATTGCCGATGCCGTATAGGCACGACACGGACGACACCACCAGCACGTCCCTGCGCCCCGAAAGCAGGGCCGAGGTGGCGCTCAGGCGCATCTGGTCGAGCTGTTCGTTGATGGCCAGGTCTTTCTCGATGTAGGTGTCGGTCGAGGGAAGGTAGGCCTCGGGCTGGTAGTAGTCGTAGTACGACACGAAATACTCCACCGCGTTGTCGGGAAAAAACGACTTGAACTCGCTGTAAAGCTGGGCGGCGAGCGTCTTGTTGTGGCTGATGACCAGCGTGGGGCAGTTGATGTTGGCCACCACGTTGGCGATGGTGAACGTCTTGCCCGACCCGGTCACCCCCAGCAGCGTCGAGTGCTTCACCCCCTGCCGCATGGCGTTGGTGAGCCCTTCGATCGCTTCGGGCTGGTCGCCCTCGGGCTTGTATTCGGACACTAACCTGAAATCCATCGTTTGCACGTTAAGAAACACAAAGATAACGAATAATTCGCGCGCCGCGCCATATCCCGGAGCGAAATGGGGAAGGAGGCGCTTTTTTCGCGGGTCGTGAAATATTTTATCGAAATTTTTTGTGGGTTACATTATTTTTATTATCATTGTGTATTCATTCATTTTGAGTGGATTTTACATAATAAAAACCTTTTAAAACGTTATTATTATGAAAAAAATCATTTACGCAGCACCTCTGCTTGTATGTGCTGTTGCTTTCGCCCTTGTGCTGAAAGCGAAGTCGAACCCGAACAGCCTGCTCGAACGAAATCTGGAGGCGTTGACCCAGACCGAGGATTATAATGGGGAAAGTTGTTATTCCGCTCCGGTAAAAGAGTGCGAGCAATGGATCTTTTCTCCTGGCAAACCCATGGAAGTCGTGATGTGGCCGGGTGTGAACTGGATCATTATTCCTGACTAATTTTCGACAAGGGCCTTGCATAGAGCAAGGCCCTTCAGAATTTTCTCCAATCTGAATGATATGAAAAACGTATTGTATCTCTTTTTTTGTCTGATCGTTCTTTTTTCCTGCAAGCCGGAAAAGAAGGAGCATCCCGGTTTCAGCAGGCAATTCGACCTCAAACACAAGGAGTACGCGACGGAACCCTATACATATTATCCCCACAATCTGTTTGTCAAGGACTCCCTGCTGTTTCTGCCTTCGGCCAGAATTCCGGGCAACGAAGGATGCTTCGGACAAATCTATTCCATCGACCGCGACATGCAACTGGTCGGGCAATTCGGAACGATTGGCCGCGGGCCGCGGGAATTTATTAATCCGGAAATCATTTCGGCCATGGATAATAAGCTTGTCATCCAGAACATTAACCTGCGCGAGATAGCTATGATGGAGGTGTCGGTCGCAGGCGATTCGGTGATAGTAGAGGAAAAAGAACGGCTGAAATTCGAGTCGTTGATGACCGATGAAATGATGTTCGAACCCTATAATATCTCCATGCTCGACAAAGACCATTTTGTCGGTGGCGCCTACCTGGGCCAAGGCGAGTTCTTTGCGCTCTACGACAGCCGGATGAACCTGATCGGGCACTTCGGCGACCCGCCCCTGAACGAAAAACTGTCGTGGTCGGGGCAACGAACCGGGCTGAACGGGAAGCTCCGCACGCACAACGGCACGATGGTTTATTCGGTTCACAAACTTCCGATAGTGGTTTGCTACAAGATGGAGAACGGCCGCATGGTCAAAAAGTGGGAAGACACCTATTTCAAGTCGGAGTGCAGCGTCAGCCCGGGCGGCGACCTGGCCATCAGCCGGTCGAAAACCGTGGGGTTCTCGCCCTGCATGGCCCTGGGCGGCAAGTATATCTACGTGTTGTTCAACGATATGCCATGGAAAGACTTCCAGCCCGGCACGACCGATATGTTCGAGGGCAAGGTCGTTTTCGTGTACGACTACGACGGCAACCGCATCGCCCGCCTCAACCTCGACCGCAAGGTGGCGCAGATCTGTCTCTCGAAAGACGAAACCAAAATCTACGCCTACACCGCAGCCCCCGAAGAGCACATCCTGGAGTTCGATGTTCCGGAAGAGTTGTGAAATAATATGCGTCCGCCCGGGGATGGCCGTTTAAGGGGCGGTTCATCGGCTGAAGGGAAGTTGGGACGGAAATGAAAAAGCAGGAGTGCGTCCGCACTCCTGCTTTTTTCAAGCCGGCAACTACCACGCAAACAGCGGGTAGCCTTTCATCAGGTCGTTGACTTTGGCCTTTACGCCGGCGATGATGTTCTCGTCCTTCACGTTCGAGAGCACGGTGTCGATCAGTTCGACAATGTAGTCCATCTTGTCTTCGAGCAGCCCGCGCGTGGTGATGGCCGGGGCTCCCACGCGGATGCCCGAGGTCTGGAACGGCGAGCGCGAATCGAACGGCACCATGTTCTTGTTGGTGGTGATGTCGGCTTTGACCAGCGTGATCTCGGCCGTTTTACCGGTCAGGTCGGGAAATTTCGAACGCAGGTCGATCAGCATCAGGTGGTTGTCCGTTCCGTCCGAGATGATGTGGTAGCCTCGCTTGACGAACGCCTTGGCCAGTGCGTCGGCGTTCTTGACCACCTGCTTCTGGTAGTCTTTGTACGATGGTTCGAGTGCTTCGCCGAAGGCCACCGCCTTGGCTGCGATCACGTGTTCGAGCGGCCCGCCCTGCACGCCGGGGAATACGGCCGAGTTCAGCATGGCCGAAATCTTCTTCGTTTCGCCTTTGGGGGTTTTCACTCCCCACGGGTTTTCGAAGTCTTTGCCCACGAGGATGATCCCCCCGCGCGGCCCGCGCAGCGTCTTGTGCGTGGTGGAGGTGACGATGTGGGCGTGTTTCACGGGGTTGTCGAGCAGTCCGGCGGCGATGAGCCCGGCCGTGTGGGCCATGTCGATCCACAGGATGGCGCCCACCTTGTCGGCGATCTTGCGCATGCGCTTGTAGTCCCATTCGCGGCTGTAGGCCGACGCCCCGCCCACGATCATCTTGGGTTTGTGCTCGATGGCCAGCGCCTCCATCTGGTCGTAGTCGACCTTGCCGGTCTTTTCATCGACCTGGTAGCCGACCGGTTTGTACAGGAATCCCGAGAAGTTGACCGGCGAACCGTGGGTCAGGTGCCCGCCGTGCGACAGGTCGAGGCCCAGGAACGTGTCGCCCGGCTGCATGACGGTGAAAAATACCGCCATGTTGGCCTGCGCGCCCGAATGCGGCTGCACGTTGGCGTATTCGGCGTCGTAAATTTTGCACAGCCGGTCGATGGCCAGTTGCTCGACCTGGTCCACCACCTGGCATCCGCCGTAATAGCGGGCGTTGGGATACCCCTCGGCATACTTGTTGGTCAGCACCGAGCCCATGGCTTCCATCACCTGCGGGCTTACGAAATTTTCGGAAGCGATCAGTTCGATCCCCTCCATCTGGCGTTTCCTCTCTTGCTCGATGAGCGAGAAAATCTGTTCGTCTCTTTTCATGGTCAATTATTGTGAGTTTTTGTTTTTCAAGCCGGGTAAAGGTAGTAAAAAGAGCGTGATTAAACAATATTCCTCCTTTTTTGCATTGCTCAAAAAGGAGCCGCGCGCTCGCCGTGTTGTCGGGCCCTGGTTCTTAATTTTGCAAGGTTGTCGGGCGGAAAAAATGCCTTGTCCGGAAACACCCTGCGGGTGCGGCGTACTTTTTGCGATGAAATGAATTAGGCCGGTCGATAAAAAAACACTACCTTGCAGAATCAATTCCGGAATAAATCTTAAAACAGATACCGCCATGGACAAAAACATCGCCAAACTCAAGCCCGTGCAGGTGTGGAACCACTTCTACGCCCTGACGCAGATTCCCCGCCCGTCGAAGAAAGAAAAAGGCGTGGCCGAATACATCGTGGCTTTCGCAAAGAAAAACAAGATCGATTACTCGACCGACAAGGCCGGGAACGTGATCCTGCGCAAACCGGCCACCAAAGGGATGGAAAACCGCAAGGGGATCATCCTGCAAGCCCACATGGACATGGTGCCGCAGAAAAACGCCGACCGGAAGTTCGATTTCGAGAAAGACCCCATCGAGGCGTACGTCGACGGCAAATGGGTGACGGCCAACGGCACCACCCTGGGGGCCGACAACGGCATGGGCCTGGCCGCGGCGCTCGCCGTGTTCGAAAACAACACGCTGAAACACGGGCCGATCGAGGCGTTGTTTACCATCGACGAGGAGGCCGGCATGACGGGTGCGTTCGCGCTCAAGGCGGGTGAACTCAAGGGCGATATCCTGATGAACCTCGACTCCGAGGACGAAGGGCAGCTCTATGTCGGTTGCGCCGGCGGTCTCGACGCCAACATCAAGCTGCCGTACAAGGAAGAGGCCACCCCCCAGGGCGTAAAAGCCTATGAACTGTCGGTGAAAGGATTGCGCGGCGGACACTCGGGGCTGGAGATCATCCTGCAGCGCGGCAACTCGAACAAGTTGCTCAACCGCTTTATGAAATACGCCTCGGAAAAGTTCGGCATGCGCCTGAGCCACATCGACGGCGGTGGGCTGCGCAACGCCATTCCGCGCGAGTCGTTCGCCCTGGTGGTGGTTCCTGAAGCCAAGGCGGCCGCATTCGCCAAATCGGTGAAGGAATACGAGAAAATCTATAAGACCGAGCTGGCCGAGGTGGAAAACGAGTTGTCGTTCACGGCCGCGGGCGCCGACGTTCCTGCCAAAGTGATGGATGCGTCCTCGCAGGGCAGGCTCATCGATGCGCTCTACGCCTGCCCCAACGGGGTGTACCGCATGAGCGACAGCATCAAGGGACTGGTCGAAACGTCGAACAACATGGCCCGCGTCATTTCGCAGAAGGGCAACGTGGAGGTCACCTGCCTGATGCGCAGCTCGGTGAACAGCGCCAAAGACGACATCGGGCAGATGATCGCTTCGGTGTTCTCCCTGGCCGGGGCGAAAGTGGAACTGGCCGGCGGCTACGACGGATGGAATCCCGACATGGAGTCGCCCATCCTGGGGGCCATGACCGAAACCTACCGGCAACTCTACGGCAAAAAACCGAAAGTGAAAGCCATTCACGCGGGGCTGGAGTGCGGCATCATCGGGGCGAAGTACCCGAAGCTCGACATGATCTCGTTCGGGCCGACGATCAAATACCCCCACTCGCCGGACGAAAAAGTGGAGATCGCATCGGTCGGCAAATTCTGGGACTTTTTGACCAAGGCGCTGGAGAACGCACCGAAGAAGTGATTCTTCTCCATTTACGGAGACGATCTGTTTGAAGGCAACAAATAAACACCCATTATGACCGACAGGTGGTTTGCCATCGTGAACCCCGTGGCGGGCAAGGGCAGGGGGCTGGAAGACTGGCCCCTGATCACCAAGCTGCTGCGGGACAACCATATCGCTTTCGACTTCGTATTCTCGGAGCGGAAGTACCACGCCGTGGAACTGACCGTCGAGGCCGTGAAC
This sequence comes from Rikenellaceae bacterium, assembly GCA_031548435.1. Taxonomy (GTDB): domain Bacteria; phylum Bacteroidota; class Bacteroidia; order Bacteroidales; family Rikenellaceae; genus JAVBRA01. Next base: position 22,277 of record JAVBRA010000008.1, on the reverse strand, counting down.
CAGGGCTACCGCCGCATCATTGTGGTGGGCGGCGACGGCACGGTGCACGAGGTGATCAACGGCATCTTCATCCAGACGCAGGTGCCGACCGGCCAGGTGCTGGTTTCGGTGATCGCCGTGGGCACGGGCAACGACTGGGTGCGGATGTACGGCATCCCGCGCAAGTATTCCGAGGCCATCAAGGCCATCGTCCGGGGGCACTCGTTCTTGCAGGACGTGGGCGACATCTCGTTCTACAAGTCGTCGTACCACCAGCACCGCTACATGGCCAACGTGGCGGGCATCGGGTTCGACGCTTACGTCAACCGCAAGTACAACCAGCTCAAGGAGGAGGGGAAAAAAGGGACGATGCTTTATGTGTTCAGCACCATCAAGGCCATTTTCGGCTACCGCAGCCGCAAGGTCAGGATCGTGGTGGACGGAGAAGAGATTTTCAACGGCAAGCTGTTCAGTGGCGCCGTGGGCATCGGACGCTACAACGGCGGCGGGATGCGGCAGACGCCCGAGGCCATTGCCGACGACGGGCTGTACGATTTGACCATCATCCGAAGCATGAGCCGCCTGAGGGTGATCCTGCACTTCATGGCGCTGTATAACGGGAAGATATACAAAGTGCCGAAAGTGTCGCTCCACCGGGGCCGCCGCATCAGCATCCAGGCCATGCCCGAGAGCGCCATCGAGATCGACGGCGAGGCGGTGGGCTACTCGCCTTTCGAGTTCGACATCGTCGACCGGGCGGTGCGCGTGGTAGTGGGCGAAACGTTTAAAGCCGGTTGATGATGTGGATCGCTGTTGTCATATGTGCGGTTTTGGTGCTCGCCGTTGGATTTGTGACGCCGGGCCCCACGATCCGCCGATCAGACGCGATGAAAGACCGAAGCGCGCGTCTTCTTTCCCGCCTCCGTTCGATCGATTTTTTTAAGAACTGAAATGCAATCGTTATGAATCGACACGCGCTTTTCGAAGAGAGCCAGAAATTCCGGCAATGGTGGCTGTGGCTGATCATGCTGGGAATAAACGGATTGTTCCTGTTCGGCATTTATATGCAGATTGTTCTGGGGCAGCAATTCGGCAACAATCCCATGGGCAACCTGTGGCTGTTGGTGGTGTATTTCTTTATTTTGCTGCTGACGGTTTTTTTTGCCGTGATGCGGCTCGACACGCGCATCACCGACGACGGGGTCTCGGTGAGGTTCTTCCCGTTCCGGCGCTCGTTCCGGCACTACCGGTGGGAGGAGATCATCAGGGCCTATGTCCGGAAGTACAACCCCATCGGCGAGTATGGAGGCTGGGGCGTGCGCGGCACGGGGAAAGACAAAGCCTACAACGTTTCGGGCAACGACGGGCTGCAGCTGGTTTTCCACGACGGAAGAAAGCTGCTTGTCGGCACGCGCCGCCCGGACGAGGTGGCGAAAGCGTTGGAGAAAGCAGGTATAGCCAGGTAGATTGCTTCTTGGTGTCATCCTCCGTTGCCGCGGGATGACAATAACGCTCGAAACAAAATGAATGTAATCCGGAAAAACTGTTGATTCAAAGTGATCTACCCGAATAATTTCGAAATAAAGATCGGTTTCGACCGCATCCGCGAAACAGTGGAGCGGTTGTGCGTGATGCAGGCGGCCAGAGAGAAACTTGCGCGGACGGGTTTCCTGTCCGGGCTGGACGAGGTGGCGCGGCAGCTGCGGCTCACCGACCAGATGCGCACCGTGCTGATGATGGAGCCCGACCTGCCGCAGGACGGGTTTGTCGAAGACGCCGCGTTTTTGCGCAAGGCCGCCATCGAGGGCGCGTTCCTCGAACCGCAGGAGATCTTCGCTCTGAGGCGGGCGCTGTCGCTGGTGGGGGCGCTGTCTTCGTTCTTCGCGGCAAAAGAGGCGGAAACGTATCCCGACCTGAAAGAACTGGCTGCTTCGGCTGTGACGTTCCCGGCGCTGGTGAACCACATCGACACGATCCTCGACCGGTTCGGGAATGTGAAAGACAACGCCTCGCCCGAGTTGCTGTCCATCTCGCGGTCGATGGCCGAGAAGAGCGCCGCCGTGTCGAAGCGGTTGCAACAGATACTCAAGAGCGCCAAAGCCGCCGGGGTGGTCGACGACGACACGGCGGTGTCGATCCGCGACGGGCGGGCGGTGATTCCCGTGCCCTCGGGCAACAAACGCAAAATCAAGGGGTTCGTGCACGACGAATCGGCCACCGGGCGCACCAGTTTCATCGAGCCGGTGGAGGTGGTGGAACTCAATAACGAACTCAAAGAGCTGGAGTATGCCCGCCATCGCGAGATCGTGCGCATTCTGACCCGGTTCACCGATCTGATCCGTCCCGATCTGGAGGCCATCAACGGCTCGGTCGATTTCCTGGCCGAGGTCGATTTCATTCGCGCCAAAGCGAAATACGCCCTTGAAAGCGGCGCGGTGATGCCCATCGTGTCGGACGAGCTGATGATCGGCCTGCGCAACGCCCGCCATCCGCTGCTGGAAAAGACGCTGAAAAAAGAGGGCAAATCCATCGTGCCGCTGAATATGGCGCTCGACGGTCGCAATCGCATCCTGGTGATTTCCGGCCCCAACGCCGGCGGCAAGTCGGTATGCCTGAAAACGGTGGGGCTGCTGCAATACATGCTCCAGTGCGGATTTCTGATCCCGGCGTCGGAAAACTCGGAGATGGGGCTGTTCGGCAGCATTTTCATCGACATCGGCGACGAGCAGTCGATCGACAACGACCTGAGCACCTACAGTTCGCACCTGCTCAACATGAGGAACTTCGCAGCCCATGCCGACGACCGCAGCCTGGTGCTGATCGACGAGTTCGGCACGGGAACGGAGCCCGTCATGGGCGGCGCGATCGCCGAGGCGGTGCTGGAACGGCTGGTCGAGAAGAGGGTGTTCGGGGTCATCACCACTCACTATTCGAACCTGAAATATTTCGCGGCCAACTCCGAAGGGGTGATCAACGGGGCGATGATGTTCGACGTGCAGAAGATCCAACCGCTGTTCGCGCTGGAGATCGGCAAGCCGGGCAGCTCGTTCGCCTTCGAGATCGCCCGCAAGATCGGCCTCCCCGAAAATATCATACAGAATGCGGCTTTGAAGATCGACAGCGACCAGCTCAATATCGAGAAGCAGCTGCGCCAGATTGCCCGCGACCGCCGCTACTGGGAGGGCAAGCGCGACCGCATCCGCATTGCGGAGAAACGCATCGACGAGTCGGAAAAAACACTCGGCGCTGAACTGTCCGAACTGAAAGACCAGCGCTCCAGGCTCATCAAGCAGGCAAAACAGGAGGCGGCGCAAATTCTGGCCGAAGCAAACCGTACGGTCGAGAACACCATTCGCCAGATCCGTGAGTCGCAAGCCGGCAAAGAAGAGACGAAGAAGGCGCGCGAAGGGCTGGATCAACTTCGCGTGCAAGTGCAATCTATTGATGTTGAAGACGAACGCATCGCCCGCAAGATTGAAAAACTTAAAAAGCGCGAGGAGGCGAAGCTGGGGCGCAAAAAAGACGAACCGGCCGGGGAAGCCGCGCCGTTGAAGCCGAAAGAGATCGAAGTCGGCGACAAAGTGCGTATCCGAGACCAGTCGGGCGTGGGCGAAGTGATCTCGATCGAGGGCAACAAAGCGGTGATCGGGTTCGGGCAGATGCTTACCACCATCGCCCGCGATCGGCTCGAAGCCATTTCCAACACCGAGTTCCGTAAGGCGGGCAAGCAACGGCAGGCGGTGTCGACCGTGATGTCGAATTACGACACGTCGAAAAAAAGGCTCAACTTCTCACAACAGATCGACCTGCGCGGAATGCGGGCGGCCGATGCGCTGATGGCTGTCGAGGAGTACATCGACGAAGCGATTGTGCTGGGTGTGAGCGAAGTGCGCATCCTGCACGGCAAGGGCACGGGCGCGCTGAAACAGGAGATCCGGAACTACCTGCGCACGGTGGGCCCGGTGGAGTCGGCCGTGGACGAACATGAACAGTTCGGCGGGGCGGGGATCACGGTGGTGAAGTTGGGGGTGTAAGACCAATGGAATTGTCGGGGTGCAACAAAAAAAAAGAGACAAACTCGGAAAAAATACAGGAACGTCCTGTGTAAATAATAAAAAAAAGGTACATTCGTCCTGATTATAATCGCCTGTTGAAACCAGCCATTCTATAAAACATTAACTTGACCTGTTTATGAAATCATTGAAAATCTTCTTATTATGTCTTCTTCCGCTGTCGTTGATGGGTCAGGAAAAAGAGATCCGCCAGGGGTCGGACATCGACAACGTGATGCTGTTCCTGAACAACGCGCAGATCAACCGCTCGGCCAGTGTGCAGCTCAAGGGAGGCGCTAACAAAGTGGTGTTCGAGAACCTGCCGCAGTGGATCGACCAGCAGAGCCTGCAGGTGTCGGGCAAGGGCAACTTTACCATTCTGTCGGTGGCTTTTCAGGTCAACTACCTGAGGGCGCAGGAGAAGAGCGACGAGGTGAAGGGCCTTGAAAAAACGCTCGAAAACCTCAACTCCGACCTGCGCGGCAAGCAGGCCACGCGCGAGGTGATCGCGTCGGAAGAGGCGATGCTGCGGGCCAACCAGTCGATCGGCGGAGCGCAAACCGGATTGAAGGTCGAGGAGTTGCGTGCGGCGGCCGATTTCTACCGCACCCGCATGACCGACATCAAGGCACGCATGGTGAAGACCGACGAGGAGATTACAAAAGTGAAGGAAGAGATCGCCAAGGTGCAGAGCCAGTTGCAGACGCTTCAGGGCCAGGGGCAGCAACCCACGGGCGAGGTGGTGTTGAGCGTGTCGGCCCCGGCCGATGTAAGGGCTGCCATCTCGTTCAGCTACATGGTGCAGGGCGCCGGCTGGGTGCCGGGCTACGACATCCGCGCCACGGACGTGAGCAGCCCGCTGACGATGGCCTGCAAGGCGCAGGTGTATCAGAATACCGGCGAGGACTGGAAGAACGTGAAACTGACCCTTTCCACCGGCAATCCCACCCAGAGCGGCACCAAGCCCAACCTGACGCCGTGGTACCTGGGTTTCTATACCCCGTATGTGGACAGCAGGTATCAGTCTTTCAACGCTGTCCCGCTGGCCGAGACGCGGAAGATGATGGATTCAGAAATGGCCTATGCGGATATGGCTTATGAAGAAGTCGCCGTCATGCCAACCGCCATGAGCACCGCCAACTACACCCGGGAGAATGAAGGGGCCACCAGCATCGAGTACGCCATCAGCGTGCCGTACAGCGTGCCTTCGGGCGGCAGCCAGACGGTCGAATACAAGAAATACGAGCTGCCTGCCGTCTATGAATACTACGCCGTGCGCAAGTTGGATAAAGACGCCTTCCTGCTGGCCAAAGCCACCAAGTGGGAGGAGTTGAACCTGCTGGCGGGCGAGGCGAGCCTGTTCTTCGAAGGGACGTTCGTGGGCAAGTCGTACATCGATCCGCGCATGGCCACCGACACGCTCGAACTGTCGCTCGGACGCGACAAGGGCATCATCATCACCCGCGTGAAGGGTCAAGACTATGCCTCGCGCCAGGCTGTGGGATCGTCGCAGAAAGAGGTGCGAAGCTGGGATCTGACCGTACGCAACACCAAACGCCAGAGTGTCGCCATCGTGCTCGAAGACCAGCTTCCGGTGCCCACCGACAAGGACATCGAAGTGACGGCGCTGGACATCTCCAAGGCGACCTATGACAAGAACACCGGCAAACTGTCGTGGCGCATGCAGCTGGCCCCGGGCGAGAGCCGCACCATGAACGTGAAGTACGAGGTGAAGTATCCCAAAAATAAACAGGTGGTGCTGGAATAACTTTCCTGTTGCCTGTGTGGAAAAGGCTGTCCGTTGCGGACAGCCTTTTTGTGTGTTTAAACCGGTCGGTTCGGGGGCGGAAATAAAGTTGTCGCCCGTTTTTTTTGTTTGTAAGAAAAATTCGCGTATCTTTGCCCCGAAGTTCAATCACCTCCTTAAGGCAACGGGGTTTGTTTGAATTATAAAGAAGAGTGGAGAGAATAGGCTCTGTGAAGCTCTAGCAACCGGTCGGCCCGACACGGTGCTAACACCTACCCGCACAGGGAGTTATAACTTTAAACAAATACAGACGATGAAAAATTTCCGCAATAACCGTTGTTATTCCATCCGTTATATCAAGGTACAGGTTATCAGTTGCTCGAACCGGCGAATGTGCTGACGGCATATATCCGATCCGTTGCATCCGTATTTTACTGTCATCCATTAAAAATCAAACGACCATGAAAACCAAACAAAACATAGACACACTGTGCGTCCAGGCTGGATGGACACCCAAAAAAGGCGAACCGCGCGTACTGCCCATTTACCAGAGCACCACCTTCAAATATGAAACCAGCGACCAGATGGCCAAACTGTTCGACCTGGAGGAGGCGGGCTATTTCTATTCCCGGCTGCAAAATCCTACCGTCGACATTGTGGCTTCGAAAATTGCGGCCTTGGAAGGGGGCGTGGCGGCCATGCTCACCTCCAGCGGACAGGCGGCTTCGTTTTACGCCATTCTGAACATCTGTTCGGCCGGCGACCACTTCGTGAGCGCTTCGACCATCTACGGCGGCACGTTCAATCTGTTCGCCGTGACGCTGAAGCGGTTGGGCATCGAAGTGACGTTCGTGGATCAGGACGCCGACGAAAGCGAAATCGCCAAAGCGTTCCGGCCCAACACCAAGGCGCTGTTCGGCGAAACCATCGCCAACCCGGCGCTGAAGGTGCTCGATATCGAAAAATTCGCCAACATTGCGCATACGCAAGGGGTGCCCCTGATCGTCGACAACACGTTCGCCACGCCCATCAACTGCCGTCCGTTCGAGTGGGGCGCCGATATCGTCATCCATTCGACCACCAAATACATGGACGGCCATGCGGCGGCCGTGGGCGGCGCCATTGTCGACAGCGGCAATTTCGACTGGGAGGCCTATGGAGACAAATTCGCCAGCCTCACCCAGCCCGACGATTCGTACCACGGCCTGTCGTACACCAAGAGTTTCGGCAAAGGGGCCTATATCACCAAGGCTACGGTGCAGCTGATGAGGGATTTGGGGTCGTCGCAGTCGCCCATGAACGCGTTTCTGCTCAATATCGGGCTCGAAACGCTGCACCTGCGCATTCCGCGCCATTGCCAGAACGCGCAAAAGGTGGCCGAATACCTGAAAGCCAATCCCAAGGTGGCCTGGGTCAGCTATGCCGGGCTCAAGGGCGACAAATACTGCTCCCTGGCGCAGAAATACATGCCCAACGGTACCTGCGGCGTGCTGACGTTCGGGCTCAAAAGGGGGCGCGACGAGTCGATCCGGTTCATCGACGCCCTTGAGCTGACAGCGGTGGTGACCCATGTGGCCGATGCCCGTACGTCGGTTCTGCATCCGGCCAGCACCACCCACCGCCAGCTGACCGACGAACAGCTGGTTGCCGCCGGTGTCAGTCCCGAGCTGATCCGCCTGTCGGTGGGAATCGAGAGCGTCGACGACATCATTGCCGATCTCGAAAAGGGTTTTTCGAAAATAGGCTGATGCAAAATGGCGATTGAATATTACAAGCACCCCGGCGGATTGCTGCTGGAGTCGGGTGAGCGCCTGCCTGAGCTCACCATAGCGTACAACACCTATGGTGAGCTCAATGCGGCGGGCGACAACGCCGTGTGGGTGTGTCACGCACTGACGGCCAACTCGGACGTGGCCGACTGGTGGCCTCATACGGTCGAGAAAGACCGTTTCCTCGACCCGCAAAAGCATTTCATCGTGTGCGCCAACATCCTGGGGTCGCATTACGGCACCACCGGGCCGCTGCATGTGAACCCGGACTCGGGCGAGCCGTATTACAACGATTTCCCGTTTTTCACCATCCGCGACATGGTGGCGGTGCACATCATTCTGGCGCAACACCTGGGAATCAGGCGGCTACATGCGCTGATCGGCAGTTCGGTGGGAGGCTACCAGGCCGTCGAGTGGGCGGTGATGCAGCCGGAATTCGTGGAGAGGCTGGTGCTGATCGCCACGGCCGCCAAGTCCGAGCCGTGGACCATTGCCATCGACGAGACGCAACGCATGGCCATCCGGGCCGACCACACTTTCGGCGAACGCCGCCCCGACGCCGGGATGAAAGGCATGGCGGCGGCACGGGCCATCGGCCTGCTCACCTACCGCGGCGGGGCGGGCTACAATCTGACGCAGCAGGAAAAAGAGGAGCTGGACAAGGTGCAGGGGTTCCGTGCCACCACCTACCAGCAGTATCAGGGCGAGAAGTTGTGCAGGCGCTACAACGCCTATTCGTACTATCACATCCTCAATGCGTTCGACACCCACAACATCGGCCGCGGCCGGGGCGGGGTCGACGCGGCGCTGGCCTCGATCACGGCCCGGACGGCCCTGGTGGCCATCTCCACCGACATGGTGTTCCCGGTGTCCGACCTCACCTATATGTACAAGCGCATCAAGGACGCCTCGCTGCACGTGCTCGCTTCGTCGTTCGGGCACGACGGCTTTCTGGTCGAGCACAACAAACTGAACGCGATTCTCGATCCGTTCATCAACCCAACCGAAAATTAAAAACCGACAACCGATATGAAAAAAATCAAGATCGGCCTCTTTGGCTACGGCGTTGTGGGCCAGGGCCTTTACGAGGTGCTGGAAAGTTCCAAGACTTCGAACGCCGAAATCGTGAAAATCTGCATCAAGTCGTCCGACAAACCGCGCAACCTGCCGGCCTCGTACTTCACCACCGATGCCGACGAGGTGCTCAACTATCCCGGCGTAGACCTGATCGTCGAGTTGATCGACAACGCCGCCGACGCCTACGCCATCGTGAAAAAGGCGCTGCTCAAAGGGCTGCCCGTGGTTTCGGGCAACAAGGCGATGCTGGCCGAGCACATGCGCGAGATGATCAACATCCAGAAAGAGCACAACGTGGCCCTGCTGTACGACGCTTCGGCCTGCGGCTCGATCCCGGTGATCCGCAACCTGGAGGAGTATTACGACAACGACCTGTTGTTGTCGGTCAAGGGGATCCTCAACGGTTCGTCGAACTTCATCCTGTCGAAGATATTCAACGAGAAGATGTCCTACAAGGATGCGCTGAAACTGGCGCAGGATCTGGGTTTTGCCGAGAGCAACCCCTCGTTCGACGTAGACGGCTTCGACTCGCTGTTCAAGCTGGTGATCATCACCGTACACGCGTTCGGCACGTATGTCGAGCCCGAAAAGGTGTTCAATTACGGCATTTCGGACATGAACGACTTCGACATCCGGTACGCCCGTGAAAAGGGAGTGAAAATCAAGTTGGTGGCGCAGGTCAAGAAACTCTCCGACCGCCAGTTCACTATGTTCGTGATGCCCGAGTTCGTGACCCCCGACAAGTACATCTACAGTGTCGAGGACGAGTTCAACGGCGTGGTGATCAAGGGGCAATCGTACGGCAAGCAGTTCATGTTCGGGCGCGGCGCCGGCGGACACCCCACCGCCTCGTCGGTGCTGAGCGACATCATGGCCCGCGCGCACAACTATCGCTACGAGTACAAAAAGCGCAACTACACCGAAAAACCCGAGTACACCACCAGCCAGAACATCAAGGTGTACCTGCGCTACACCACCGAGGACGACCGCAGGCTGTTTCCTTTCACCAAAGAGTACGAACGTTATTACGGCGAGAAGTACAACTATGTGATCGGTGACATTCAGCTGTCGAAACTGCTCGAAATCAAGGATGAACTTTTCAAACGCGACATTTTTATCGCCACGCAGAATTATTGATCGTCATATGCATGGAAAGCCCGGGGCGCGTCTCCGGGCTTTCTTCGTTTCGGAGCGAGGCGCTCATTAAATAATGGATATCTTTGCGTTGTCGGAAGTCAGTTTTACCGCCGAATGAAAAAATCAAGGAAAAAGACCATGTGGATCGCACTCTCGGTGGCGGCAATCGTGATTGCCGCGTTTGTTGTGTTTATGAACCAGCCCTCGTTCGGCCGGCTGCCGCGCGGGCAACGGCTGGAGCGGATCGAGAATTCACCCAATTACCTCGACGGGCAGTTCAGGAATCTTTCGCCCACGCCTCATCTGGTGTCGGATAAGTCGCGGGCCCGGGTAATGCTCGACTTTCTGCTCCGCAAGGTCGATGGTTTGCGGCCGGACAAGGCGTTGCCGGCGGTCAAAACCGACCTGAAAGCCTTCGCTCCGGACGAGGATGTGGCGGTGTGGCTGGGACATTCGTCGCTGTTCATCCAAGTGGACGGATTGCGGCTGCTGGTCGATCCGGTATTGGTGAAGGCCGCGCCGGTGTCGTTCGTCAACAAGCCGTTCATGGGGACGGATATCTATACGCCCGACGATCTGCCGTCGGCCGACTGCCTGATCGTCACCCACGATCATTGGGATCACCTCGATTACGGTACGGTTACCGCAATTAAAGACCGCATCGGGGAGGTGATCTGTCCGTTGGGTGTCGGCGAACATTTCGAGCGTTGGGGGTTCGATAAAGACCGGATCGTCGAACTCGACTGGGACGAAAGCGTGCAGTTGGGCGACGGTTTTGCCGTACATTGCCTCCCCTCGCGCCATTTTTCGGGGCGGGGCGCCAAGGCCAACCGGACGTTGTGGGCGTCGTTCATGATCCAGACGCCGGAGCAAAACATCTACCTCAGCGGCGACGGCGGCTACGACGCCCATTTTGCCGCGATTGCCGCCCGTTTCGGCCGCATCGACCTGGCGTTCATGGAGAACGGACAATACAACGAACAATGGCGGGACATCCATCTGCTGCCAGCCGATCTGGTTCGTGCGGTCAACGACCTGAATCCCATGGCGCTGATCACTGTGCACCATTCGAAATACGCGCTCGGCAAGCATCCCTGGAACGAGCCGCTCGACAACATCGCCGTCGCGGCCGGAAAAGATTCGCTCAACCTGTTGACCCCGAAAATCGGCCAGCCGGTTTACTGGAACGATCCGGAGCAGGTTTTCGAAAAGTGGTGGTTGGCTGCCGAATAAGAAAGTGGTGTCGGGCGGTTATTCCTGGGCCTTTATATCGGAGAGTTCGACCAACTTGTTGACAATGGCGTAGATGGCCAGGCCCGCCGTGGAATGGATGTCCAGTTTCGAGGATATGTTGCGGCGGTGGGTGATTACGGTATGGGCCGACAGGCATAGTTTTTCGGCGATCTGTTTGTTGGTCATTCCCTGCACGACACACACGACGATCTCCTTTTCCCGCGCGCTGAGCACTTCGCGCTGCGGTTCTACTTTCGGGCCGGCTGCCAACCGGACGATCTTCTCGCGGATCTGCTCCCCGTCGTCGTAAACGGACACCTGTTCGTTGTAGGCTCGGAGCACTGCCGGATCAAGGACGGAAAATTGCAGCGCGACGCATTTCATGCCGCCCTCTTTCTGTATTTTTTGCAGGGAAAACACTCCCAGAAGCGACGGGTTGATAATCAACACATCGGGTTTTATCCAGTTCAGATGGTCGCGCAGTTTGCCCATCTCGGCGATTTCGTGCACCTCCAGCCTGAATTCGGTGATCCGGCCCAGGATGGCGACCATTCCCGCGCGGATGAGTTCGGACGGTTCGGCGACGGCGATACGGATCGTACGGTTCATATGCGTTGTCCCGTTTTGCCCTCCAGCGCTTCGATGGCCGGAACGAAAATACTGTCTTCCACCGCGTTGTGCGAGGCAAGGTCCTGTGCGCAGTTGATCACGTCGAACAGGATGCCGTTGATCTCGTTGGTGCTCGGGGCGGCGTAATATTTGATGAAAATGCTTTTGAATTCGTCGAGCCGCGCCTCCACATGGTCGTGCTGGCGGCGGAAGATGCCGATGTTGTAGTTGCCTTCAGCCGATCCCGCGAGCAGAGTGCGTACATAAGGGAACACGACCTTCTCTTCATATGCCATGTGTTTCCGCACCCCGGCGATGTACTGGTCGAAATAGCGGACGATGGCTTTCGACAGGTCTTCCGACTCGCCCACGGCTGCGGCCAGCCGGGTGCGGATGGCGGGCAGGCGGAACCCGAGAAAATAATCGTGTGAATTTTTCAGATAACCCAGCAGAGCCTCCAGGGAGACCTTTTCGGCCGGGAGTGCGGCCGTCCCCTCCGTCAAGAGCAGGTTCACCACCGCAAGGAACGTGTCGGTGTCCACTCCGCTTTGGGCGCACACCTGGCCAATACTCTTATCCCCAAACCCCAGCCCGATCCCGAAACGGCTCATCACCAGCAACACCCGGTGGTCGTCGCCCACAAGGCCGCTCATGCTGTCGGAGTCGGTGTATTTCCCAAACCTGTGCATCTCGTTGTCCATTTGATCATCCAAAGTTAGTACAAATTCCGGGAATAAAGGCCTGCGGCCACTCACAGCCGCAGGCCTTCCAATGAATCTTAATGGCTTACGGCAACAAAAGTAGGCGATCGTTCCGGGACGGGAAATACCCTGAAGTAGGTATATTCCGGCCTCGTTTAGCCGATTTGAATACCCCGGTGGATTTTAGTGTGTATATGTCATCCAGTCAATTGGTTACAATTTTTATGTTTCCACAGATTGGCATATTGTTGTTACGGACGGCGCGGATTATACCGAAATCTGACGATTGCCACTCCCTGAATCCTGCGATATTTTTGCCCCGGATTTTAAACTGAAACCGATGAGGCTCAAACTTACCCTGATACCGGCGGCATTGTGCTGTGCTTTAAATTTGCCTGCCCGGCAAGATACTGTCGGGAATGCCAATCCGGATGGATACGACAAGTTCCGCGTGGGAGGGTATGGCGAAATGCTTTACCAGCGCATGGATTACAGCGCCGACCGCTACACACATCCCGAAGGGGCGTGGACAGAAAAGCGCGGCCAGATCTCCGTTCCGCGCATGATCGTGGCTTTCGATGCCAAATTCGACCCGACCTGGATCCTTTCCGCAGAGGTCGAGTTCGAATACGGCGGCACGGGCATGGCGCGCGAACTGGAGTACGACGAAGGCGGCGAATACGAAACCGAACTCGAAAAAGGAGGCGAGGTCGCCCTCGAACAGTTCCACCTCACCAAACGTTTCAGCCGTGCCTTCCAACTGCGCTTCGGCCACATGATCGTGCCCGTGGGGCTGACCAACGCCCACCACGAACCGATCCATTTCTTCGGCACCACGCGTCCCGAGGGCGATATGACCGTCATTCCCTGTACGTGGCACGAGACCGGACTGGCGCTGCTGGGCGACGCCAACGGGTTCCACTACCAGGCGATGGTGGTCGCCGGGCTCGACCCCAACGGATTCAGTTCGCGTTACTGGGTGCGAAAAGGCAAGCAGGGCCTGTTCGAAGGCGACAATATGAACTCGCCCGCGTTGGTGGGGCGCCTGGAATGGAGCGGCGTGCGCAATCTGCGTGTGGGGGCGTCGGCCTACTGGGGCAACACGGCCTCGAATACTTCGAAAGCCAATAAGATGAAGGGCCTCAAAGGCGAAGTGACCATCTTCTCGGGCGATGTGCAATATAAAACCGCAAACCTGATCGTCCGCGCCAACGCCCTGTACGGCAACCTTTCGGACAGCTACGACATTTCGCGCATCAACTATTCGATGCCCAAGGCGGCGGGCTATCCCCGCACGGCGGTGGCGCAGAACGCTCTGAATTATTATGCCGAAGCGGGCTACAACATCCTTTCGTTCTTCGGCGTCAGCCAGAAACTCTTTCCTTTCGTCCGCTACGAATACTACAATTCGATGGAGAAGGTTGAACCGGGCGTGCGGGTCGAACCGCGCAACGAGTGCGACCTCTTCACGGCCGGCATCAACTATTTTCCGCTCCCGAACCTGGTGCTCAAGGCCGACTACTCGCACCGGCGCGTTGGCGGCGGCGATTTCAACAGCGAGGACACGTTCGGCGTTTCGGCCGGATATGTGGTGTGGTTCTCGTCCAAATAATGTTTCCAATCACTTAAAAATAACCAAAGATGAAAAGTTTCAGACTCACGATCAAAGGCATTGTAATGTCGGTCATGGCGGCAGGCGCGTTTGCTTGCAGCGACAGCGTGAACAACGATGACGACGACGAAAACGACTACGACTACACGGATCTCATCAGCGCTTATGTCGACGACGTGGTGGTACCCACCTACGCCGACATGAAAGACAACGCGTGGATATTGTTCGACAAAGTGACGGCCTATAACGCCACCCAGTCGCAAGAGAACCTCGAAGCGGTATGCGAAGCCTGGCTCGACGTGCGCGCGCCCTGGGAGCTGAGCGAGGCCTTTCTTTACGGCCCCTGCGGCGAGAACGGACTGAACGTCGACCCCAACATCGACACATGGCCTTTTGACGAGGCGGGCCTTGCCCGGATACTGGAGGGATCCGACCCCCTTACCGTAGCCGCCGTGAGCGGTTACAACGAAACCCTGAGGGGATACCACACCATCGAATACCTGATCTTTGAGGCCGGAGCCCCGAAAACAGCCCAGCTTTCCGCCCGCGAGCTCCAGTACCTGGTGGCGGCGGCTACCGTGCTGCGCAACGACTGCATACGCGTTTGGGCGGCATGGCACGGCATGGACGGCATAGGATCCAAAGACCAGGGGGCGATCGACCAGATGAAAACCATCGACTACTGGGATGTGGAAACGAAATATCCGACGGACAGTTACGCCGCGATATTCAAGGGTGCGAAAAATCCCTACACGTCGAGATTCAATGTGGTGGAGGAGATCATCGACGGGTGCATCGACATTGCGTCCGAGGTGTCGGGCCAGAAGATCATGGCCCCCTACGACGATCAGGACGTCACGCTGGTGGAATCGCACTACGCCTATAACTCGCTGGTTGACTTCGAGAATAACATCATAAGCATCCGCAATGCTTATTATGGATACCGCACCGACAAGGTCAGCGGCTGGACGACGGCCTCGGCAGAGATCATCGATGAGTCGCTGGCGGCATTCGTCCGCTCGCAGGATGGCGGCCAGGCGATCCACAATCAGATCGTTTCGGCCATGGATACCGCCATAGACAAGATCAAGAACGGCATTCCCTATCCGTTTACTGAGAATCTTAATGCGACCGCTCAGATAACCGCTGCCGCAACGGCCTGCACGAATGTGGAAAAAGCCTTCGAAAAGATCAAGACCCTGATGTAAATATGCCTTCGAGATACAAAATTGTTTGTACCGTGAGTGCGAAGCTCCTTCTGGCGCTTTGCACTTCGGTGTATCTGGCCGGGTGCGAGAAAACGGAACTGGATCCGATCCTCAAACCCAATGGCAGAGCCGCCAAAGACGCAGAACTTTCGGCCGGCGCCTCGACCGTGTTCGTAGCCACCAGCAAGGCCTACGACAATCCCGCGCCGTGGGTCACCGGTTCGCTGGCCACCCGCTTCAACCTGGGCGACATGGGCTACCACAACCCCCGCATCAGCGGCGAGGGGCAGGGCGGAGGGCTGGGGCCCGTTTACGCCGGTTTTTCGTGCGGCAGTTGCCACCGCAATGCCGGCCGCACGCGGCCCACGCTGTGGAGTGACGGCGGGACGGGATCGTACGGGTTCTCGTCGCATCTGGTCTACATCGCCCGGAAGAACGGTTCGTACTACAAGAATTACGGCCGAGTGATGCACGATCAGGCCATCTACGGCTCACAGGCCGAGGGCAGGCTGAGTGTAACCTATACCGAGCAGCAATACAGCTTTCCCGATGGCGAAACGTACAGCCTGGCGACCCCGCACTACACCGTTTCGGAGTGGTATGCCGAGGAGATTCCGGCCGACGACCTGCTGGTGAGCGTGCGCATCCCTCTGCGCCACGTGGGCATGGGACAGATCATGTCGCTCGACACGGACGAGTTGCTGCGCCTTGCGGCCCAGAGCAACTATCCCGAGTACGGTATCAGCGGCAAACTCAATTACATCACCGAGCGCGGCAAGACGTTCATCGGCGTTTCGGGCAACAAGGCCCAGCATGCCGACCTGACGGTGGAGTTGGGTTTTTCGTCGGACATGGGGGTGACCAACGACCGTTTCCCGGAGGAAGTTTCGCACGGCCAGGGGCAGATGGCCGGTTACTCGCACTATGGCATCCAGATCACCACGCGCGAGATGGAGAACGTCGATCTGTATCTGCACGGGTTGGGCGTGCCCGCCCGCCGCAACGTGACGGACGAGGCGGTGTTGCGCGGCGAAAAAGCGTTCTATAAAGCCAAATGCCAGCTTTGCCACACGCCCACGCTGCACACGCGTCCCGAGGCGACCGTCCTGTTGAACGGCACGCGCCTACCGTGGTTGCAGAGCCAGGTGATCCATCCGTACTCCGATTTTCTGCTTCACGACATGGGCCTCGAACTGGCCGACGGGCTGAAAGCCGGCCTTGCCGACGGCGACGAATGGCGTACCACGCCCTTGTGGGGCATCGGCCTGCAGGAGCGCGTGAACGGCCATACCTATTTCCTGCACGACGGCCGCGCCCGCAACCTGGTAGAGGCTATCATGTGGCACGGCGGCGAAGGGGCCGTCTCGCGCGAGCTTTTCCGCCGCATGCCCAAGTCCGAACGCGACGATCTGATCACTTTCATCCAATCTTTATAATGACGAAATATGAAACTGTTTTTTAAGATAATCCCCGCATTCGCCCTGACGGCAGTTGCCGCAACCGCTCAAACCGCCCCGCAGGTGGATGACAAATATGTTTCGAGCGGAGTGATCGACCTCAGCGGTAAAAAAGGCGTTTCGTTCTCCTCGGCCGCGGGCGACTTCCTGTTCAAGCCCTACACACTGGTGCAGACCTCGGTCAAGTTTAACTATTACGACGACGAGGGGATCGACCTGGCCGACCAGGATCGCGTGGCCAACAGCGGCTTCGAGGTGGGCAACGCCATCCTCGGCTTCTCGGGCAAGGCGTTCGATATCGTCACCTTCAACATGGCGATCAACGCGGCCAAGAGCGGCGGGGCGTTGTTGCAACAGGCGTGGTTCGATATCAACATGCGCGACCAGTTGCGCGTACGGGCGGGTAAGTTCAAAACCCCCTTCTCGCAGGCCTACATGGTCAACCTCGGAGAAACGCTTTTTCCCGTGTTGCCGGCCTCGCTCACCACATCGGTCAACATCAACGAGTCGATCAACGCTGTCAATCCGGCCTTCGCCACGGGCTTCGATCTGGGCGTGCAGCTCCACGGCCTGCTCGGAGGGAAATGGGACTACCGCCTCGGGGTGTTCAACGGCACGGGGATCGACGTGAACACGGCCAGAAAAACGATGAGCGACGAGTACGGAAGTGTCCCCTCGCTGCTCTATGCCGCCCGCATGGCCTATATGCCCAAGGGCGTGATGCCCGCCCACCAGGGCGATCCGGACGATTTGAGCAACAACAGGCTGCTCTTCGCCCTCTCGGGATCGTACAACGTCGAGGCCAACTGGGAGAGCAGCAACGACCTGCGCGTGGGCGCCGAGTTCGCATGGCTTCTGAACCGCTGGTACTTCGGCGCCGAAGCCTACTGGATGAATATGAAATACACCGCCCGCCAGCGCAATGTCCGGGAGCCGTACAATTTTCTGGGCGGCTACGCTCAGGTGGGGTATTTCGTGACCAAAAAGCTGCAACCCGCCCTGCGATACGACTTCATGGACCGCAACTCGACCTCCGAAGCGGGTTCGATCAATATGCCGGCCGTGGGACTGAACTGGTACGCCCTCCGCTCGAACCTCAAGCTGCAGGCCATGTACCAGTACACCGGCCGCTGGGGCCACGACGACCAGGAGGCGCGCGACCGCGACGACCTGGGGCTGGCCCAGCACGGAGTTACGGTGATGATGCAATTCTCATTCTAAACTGCCTTTCAATGAGACGCCTGTATCTGCTGCTTTCGGCCGCCGTGGTTTTTGCTTCGTGCGACAGTGGCGACATCTACCCCGAACTGCCGAAGGAATCGGGCCGCACGGTCGAGGCCGGGTTTGCCTTCGAAGGGCTGGACGCCTATCCCGAGAGCGAATATTATCAACTTGTGTTCGCCGCTTTCGGGGCCGACGGGCAATATCCGCTGGCATTCAGCTCTGTGCCGAAACCGGCGGAGGAAACTGTTGCGGTGACGTTGCCCAACGTGCCCGACGGGGCCGAGATCGTTTCGCTGTCGTTGCTGGACAAAAGCAAAAAACTGATCTACCATTTTTATACCTATCCGGTGGCCGTAACGGACGATCAAACCTTGATCCTGCCTCCGCAGACAGTGGCTCTGGACAGCTACGAAAGGGTGCAGCGCCAGGTTTTTTCGATCAAGTGCATCGCCTGCCACGGCGGGGCCGACATCATGGCCCGCGGGCTCAACCTCACCCAGGGGCACAGCCATGCGGCCCTGGTAAACGTCGATTCAAAAAAGAACCCCTCGATGAAGTTGGCTTCGCCGGGGAGTCCTGCCTCCAGTTTTCTGATCAGGGCGCTTACCCAGTCCGGCGCTCTGTCGACCAACCATCCCGAGATCGTTAAAGAGGATGATATAAACCTGCTTCGCTCGTGGATTACGGGCGGGTGCAATGAATGAGACTATGATGAGCTTTTCACACAAGACGCTCGTATCCGGCCATGTCCGGGTCGAGACGAGCTGTTTCGAAACCGAAGGTGGCGTTTGCGAGTATCACGCGGTGTTGCACGTGGTCGATGCGACCGAACCTTTCGAGGTGCAGATGCGGAACATCTGTTCCGCCTACTTGTCCCTGCTCTCCGACCTGGACGGCGAAGCGAGCCCGGTTTTCAGGCGATATTTCCTGAGCGACGCCGCCAATCAGGCTGCATTGCTGCCGACGGATGAAAAAAGCGGCCCGCCGTGCGCCACTTCCGTTGTGCAGCAACCTCCGCTGGACGGCAGCAAGATCGCCCTTTGGGTCTACCTCTGTTCCGGGGTCGAGATCACGGCCGAGGACGGCGGGGTGGCGGTCGGCCACAACGGCCTGCGCCATCTTTGGACGGCCTCCCGGAGCGTTCCCGAAGGCAATTCCCACGCCCAGACCGACGTTTTGCTGAGAACCTATGTGGAAAATCTCGCGGACGAGGGTTGTACGCTTGCCCGCGACTGCATCCGCACCTGGTTTTTCGTGCGCGACGTGGACGTGAATTACAAAGGCGTGGTCGAAGCCCGCAAGGCGCTTTTCCGCACCCACGGCCTGACCGAACAGACCCATTACATCACCAGCACCGGCATCGAAGGCCGCACGGCCGACCCCGGCGCCAGTGTGATGATGGACGCCTATTCCGTCAAAGGGCTGCAACCGGGGCAGCAGCAGTTCCTGCTCGCTCCGACCCACCTCAACCCCACGCACGAATACGGGGTGACTTTCGAGCGTGGCGTGCGGGTGCTCTATGGCGACCGCAGCCACATTTTTATTTCGGGCACGGCCAGCATCGACAACCGGGGAGAGATCGTGGCCCCGGGCGATATTGCCGCGCAGACCCGCCGGATGTTCGAGAACATCGAAGCCCTGCTCGCCGAAGCCGGCGCCTCGATGAAAGACATTGCCCAGATGATCGTCTATCTGCGCGACACGGCCGATTATTGCCGTGTCGAGGCTATTGTCCGCGAGCGCTTCGGACATATCCCCGGGGTAATCGCCCTTGCCCCGGTATGCCGTCCCGGCTGGTTGATCGAGACCGAATGCATCGCCATCAGGCAGGAGGCCAACCCTGCCTTCAAACCGTTCTGACCCATGCGCCTGCCGACACGCCTCGCTTTCCTGCTTTTTGCCTTGATGGCCCTGTGCCTCGGGGCCGCCACATTCGTCGAACGGGCGCGCGGGAGCGACTTCGTGGCGCAACACATTTATCATTCGTGGTGGTTCGCCGCGCTGTGGGGCGCGATGTTCTGTTCGGCGATGGCGGTTATCATCGGCCGTTCGTTGCACCGGCAGCGGCCCTTGTTCTTGCTTCACGCTTCGTTCGGGGTGATCCTGGCCGGGGCGCTGCTCACGTTCCTGACGGCCGGAAAGGGGATCGTCCATCTGCGCCAGGGGGTTCCGGCCCGCGAGTTCCGGACGGAAGAGGGCGGCAGCATGCGGCTGCCTTTCGATATTGCGCTGGAGGGCTTTGAAATCAGCTATTACAAGGGTACCGAAGCCCCGGCCGATTACGTGAGCCGGGTCACGGTGCGTGACGGCGGGCGCACCGGGTCGCACATTATTTCGATGAACAACATCCTTCGGTACCGCGGTTACCGTTTCTATCAGGCTTCTTTCGACGAAGATGGCCGCGGGAGCGTCCTTTCGGTCAACCGCGACCCCTGGGGTATTCCCATAACCTATGCAGGGTATGTGCTGCTCGGTATTTCAATGCTGTGGACGCTGTGTTCGCCCCGGGGCGGGTTCCGTCGCCTGTTGCGCGATCCGCGCTTCAGGAAGATGGGGATGGCGGCGGCGCTCCTTTTCGCAGCGGGTGCGGCGCAGGCCGCTCCGGCCACTCTTACCCGGGAGCAGGCAGAGGCTTTCGGGCGGCTGCAAATGCTTTATGACGGCCGCATCGCCCCGGTGCAGACATTCGCCCGCGACTTCACGCTCAAACTCTGCGGCAAACCGCACTACGGCGGCTTCTCGGCCGAACAGGTGCTCGCCGGATGGATCTTCTACCCCGAGCAGTGGCAGCACGAACCGATGGTGCGCATCAAAAACGGAGAGGTGCGCCATATTCTCGGCAGTGGGGAGATGGCTCCCTTTACCGCGTTTTTCGACCGGGAGCTCAACTATAAACTCGCCTCGTACATCGATCTCGCGCATGGCGGCGTCAAAAACGACAAATTGCGCAAAGCCGCCGCCGAAGCCGACGAGAAGGCACAATTGGTGGCCATGTTGCAGGCCGGGGAGTATTTGCCGCTATTGCCCGTCCGGGATGCGGACGGCCTGCGGTGGTATTCGCCCGCCGATTCCGTTCGGGGTGCGGCGCGGGGCGACTCGCTTTTTGTGAAAGGGATTTTTCCTCTCATTTATCAGGCGCTTCTGGCCGGACAGAACTCCGAAGTCGAAACGCTTATCGACAAAATCGCCTCGTTCCAGCGGCGGCAGGGCGGCCGGGATCTGCTTTCTCCGGCCAGGCTCAAGGCAGAGCTGTGGTATAACCGCATGGATTTTGCCACGATGCTTTACCGGCTCAACCTGTGTTTCGGCCTGCTGGCGTTCTTCTATTTCTGTTGGAGCATGGCCACTGGCAGGCGTAGCCGCTGGTTGCAGGTGTTGTTTTTGATCCAGTTGATCCACTCGCTGGCGTTTGTCACGGTGGCCCTTGTTCTGAGGGGGTGCATCGCCGGACACGTTCCCTTGAGCAACGGTTACGAGACGATGATGTTCATCGCCTGGTGCGTGCTTCTGATAACGGTTGTTTTTCGGCGTCGCTTCTTCCTGATCACCGCCTCGGGGTTCATCCTTTCTGGTTTCGCCCTGCTGGTCTCGGCCCTGGGGGCGATGAATCCGCAGATCACGCCCCTGATGCCGGTGCTCGCTTCGCCGTGGCTGAGCATCCACGTGTCGCTCATTATGGTTTCGTATGCGCTCTTCGGCTTCATCACACTAAACGCGTTGGCAGCCCTGGCGCTTTGGTTGGCCGCCCGGCCTGCGGCGCGGGAAAAAGCAACGGCGCAGGCCGAGAACCTGCAACTGGTCAGCCGCGTGTTCCTATATCCGGCGGTGTTTCTGCTGGCGGCGGGTATTTTCGTGGGCGCTGTTTGGGCCAACGTGTCGTGGGGGCGTTACTGGGGCTGGGATCCCAAAGAGGTGTGGGCACTGGTCACGATGATGGCTTACGCCCTGCCGCTCCATCCGGGAAGCCTGAAATGGTTCCGCGGCCCGCTGTTTTTCCACGGCTATGCGATTGTGGCGTTTTATGCGGTGCTGATGACCTACTTCGGGGTGAATTACCTGTTAGGTGGAATGCACAGCTACGCCGGGGAGACATCTATTCCCGCGGCCGCGGGGCTCGCCTTGCTGCCTCTTGCGCTTGTCGTGGCGGCAGGGGTGAAGTCGGGATGGTGCTGGTTTGGTAAGGCATCCGCATTAAGTGGGCCGGGGTGATGTCTGTGTCGTCAAGTTGGCCCACTTAAAAGAATCAACGCCTGCTAATCCATGTCAGCAGGCGTTTTTCATGGTACCCGGAGCCGGTTTTGAATTGTCAAAATATGCTAAAAACTGCCATATGAAAATTAATCGTTATTAAATTGATATACAGTATTTAACGATTGTTTTTGATTGGATGTGTTTTGGTCTGTTTTCGACGTTTTGCGGGACTTGCGGTCGTGGTGCGGTCGCGGGAATTTGCAAATCCGAATCCTGTTCTT
>JAVBRA010000027.1:0-16080 GCA_031548435.1 Rikenellaceae bacterium | reverse complement strand
GCTCGGCGCCAGCTTCGTCTGGACCGATTCGCCTTCCGGCCTTTCGCCGCAGGGTGCGGTACGCTCGGTGATTCCTGCGGGCGACGGCAGCGCCGGATACCTGCTTGTCCGCCCCGGCAGCAGCGATGGCAACGCGGTTGTGGCGGTGACCACCGGCGGCATCATCCGCTGGAGCTGGCACATCTGGGTTACCAATTATCAGCCTTCGGGCAACTGGCTCGACCGCAACCTGGGTGCTCTGAGCAACGTTCCCGGCACCCCCGGGGTCGGCGGACTCCTCTACCAGTGGGGGCGCAAAGACCCCTTCCCCGCAGCGACCGATGTGTGGTACGACCAAAACGGCACGTTCAAGCAACCGGCGATAACTACGATTGCCGGAAATATCAATGCCCCGGTTACGGAGGTCACCAATTCCGTGCGTAATCCGTTCGGGTTTTTTACCAGCCCTTATAATGCGAGGACTCTTTCATGGGGAGGGAACTTATCGGTAAAAGAGATTTACGACCCGTGTCCGCAAGGGTATAAAGTCCCTCTGTACACAATGTGGCAGGGCCTCAATGCCACCACATTCCCCTGGAACGGCAACGGACGCACGAATGCCTCCGTGGGCGGATTCTATCCCGTGACCGGCGCCCGGAACAACGGGGGCGTTCTGATTCAGATCGGCAATGGATATTATTGGAGCACCGAATCGACGTCCAGCCAGAGTCCGCGCCTGAGTTTCACTTCGGCCGCGGTTTCGTATAGCACAAGCAACCTGTTCAACCATATCGATGCGTATGCCATCCGGTGCGTGGCGGAAAATCCTCAATAACACACAGACATGAAACGCTATTTTGAAATACTATTGAATGCCGTACTGATGCTGGCCCTGGCATCGACTGTTCCGGGTTGTTCGAGGAACAGGCATGGAGGCCCCCCTGTTGAGGGAGAAGAAACGGTAGTGAAAGTCAAATTGAACATATCGGGCCAGAACATTCCCGCCACCCGGGCCATGGACGGCAACAAGGAGAACGAAGTGCGCGAGGTGGACGTACTTGCGTTCAGAGACGACGGCAGCGGCAACCAGACATTCGAATATTACCGGCAGGGTACGGGCATATCCAACGGAGGCTCCGGTACGCAATACAACGCTGTGTTCGATGTCGAACTCATTGCGGGAGCGAATTATGACCTGGTGTTTGTGGCCAACGCGCACGCGGTGGTCGACAGCCTCATCGATGCCGGGTCTATTGTATCAGGAAGCGGCAAGATATTGGTGTTGAGTCTGTTGCAATTCACCAACGCAGGCCCCTGGGATACGGGGGAGGAGAGTTACACCCCTTTCCCGATGCTCGGCGAAAGCGGGGTTATCCAGGTGACCGACCAGATGGCCGTTTCCGGCGTGAACATGGTTCGGATGGCGGCTGCGGTGGATGTCCGGGTCGATACGCCCGACTTTACGTTGAATAACATCTATTTGTGCAACTACAACACCACCGGGCGCATCGCCCCGTTGTGGGACGCGCAGGGACACATCATTCCCGCCGTGCCTTCGGTTCCCAATCTGCCCGCCGATCCGGGGAAGCAGGCCGGAAGTTATCTGGTCTATCCCGCCACAGGCATCAATCCATTCAATCGTCGGATCTACACCTTTGAATCGGCTGCGGCTTCAGATGCTTCCGAAATCTCCCGCACTCAGGCGACCTGCCTGGTGCTTGAAGGGGAGTTCGCCGGGAACGATTATTTCTACCGGGTCGATTTCTGCGACGCCTCGGGAAATTATATGCCCCTGTTGCGCAATTTTCTGTACGAGGTGATCGTAACGGCAGCTGAAGGGCCGGGATACAGTACCATTACCGACGCCATCGCCTCTTACACCGTCCCGTCCAACCTCCACACCCGGATGCTCGCTTATGATTTGGGCGTTGTCAAAAACATGGCATTCAACGGTCAATATATGTTCGGGGTGTCACAGGCATCCTATCTGCTTCCGTCTTCTGCTGTATCCGTCCCCGCATCCGCCAACAAGTTATCCGTTTATACCGATTATGCCCAAGGTTGGAATGTGGCCACGATCGAGGGCGAAGCCGGCGGCGATCTGGTGGACTGGCTCACTCTAAGTGCGACGAGCGGCCCCGGCGGAGCCGTAACGGATGTCTATATCTTTCTCGATGAAAATGTGGGGCCGTTGCGTTCGGCCTACATTACCCTGCAGGCGGGCCGGTTGATGCACCGGATCACTGTGTCGCAGCAGTGACGGCCCGGGGTGGGGTGAATGATATGACCGTATGAGGAATGGATCCGGGGTGTCAGTCTTATCGGATGAATTTTGAAAATATCGGGAACACATTCATTTACAGCCTTCTCGCCGAGGGATGAAACGGAATACCGTAAAAATCAAAGGGAGCCACCAAAGTAGCTCCCTTTGACCGTAATCGGTTCAACAAACTGCTTAAAGCAGCCTTGGCGTATGATCGCTCAGCAACCGAAAAAGTGTGTAGGTCGTTGAGTGTATTCGGGGCGATACCACTTGAAAAAATCTTGAAGGTCTCAAGTGATATCGCCCCGCGGAATTAGTAAAATTCAAAGAACCGATCCATTCTCACGGCGATCGCTATTTCGCGCCAATGCATCCCAAAGCTTAGATCGCCTCTTTCTCGGCCAGATACTGGTCGTAGTCCTCTTTCGAAGAGACGACGAGGGTATCGTACTCGCGCACGCCTGTCCCGGCGGGGATCAGGTGGCCGCAGATCACGTTCTCCTTCAGTTTTTCGAGCGGGTCGACCTTGCCGTTGATGGCGGCTTCGTTCAGCACCTTGGTCGTTTCCTGGAACGAGGCGGCCGAGATGAAACTGCTGGTTTGCAGTGCAGCGCGGGTGATCCCCTGCAAAATCTGGCTCGAAATGGCCGGAACCACATCGCGCACCTCCACCTGCCGCAGGTCTTTGCGCTTGAGGATCGAATTCTCCTCACGCAACCTGCGTACGCTCACGATCTCGCCCTGATGCAGTTCGGTCGAGTCGCCGGCGTCGGTCACCACCATCTTGTCGAACAACTCGTCGTTCATATGCATGAACTCCCACTTGTCCACGATCTGCTCCTCCAGGAAGTTGGTGTCGCCCGGATCGTCGATGCGCACCTTGTTCATCATCTGGCGGACGATGATCTCGAAGTGCTTGTCGTTGATCTTCACGCCCTGCATCCGGTACACTTCCTGAATTTCGTTCACGATGTACTCCTGTACCTTGGTCGGGCCCTGGATGGCCAGGATGTCGCTCGGGGTGATGGCCCCGTCCGAGAGCGCCATACCGGCACGCACGTAGTCGTTTTCCTGCACCAGGATCTGGCGCGACAGCGGCACGAGGTATTTCTTCTCCTCGCCGCTCTTGGAGGTGATGATCACCTCGCGGTTGCCGCGTTTGATCTTGCCGAACGACACTTCGCCGTCGATTTCGGCCACCACCGCCGGGTTCGACGGATTGCGCGCCTCGAACAGCTCGGTGACACGGGGAAGACCCCCGGTGATGTCGCCCGCTTTGCCCACCGCACGCGGGATCTTGATCAGGATGTCGCCCGCCTTGATGGCCGCCTTGTCCTTCACAACGATGTGTGCGCCCACGGGCAGGTTGTATTGTTTCACCTCGTCGCCCGACTTGTCCATGATGCGGATGATCGGGTTCTTGGTCTTGTCTTTGGTGTCGATGATCACCTTTTCGCTGAAGCCGGTGTGTTCGTCGGTCTCTTCGCGATAGGTGACGCCGTCGATCAGGTTTTCGAAGGCGATCTTCCCGTTGTACTCCGAGATGATCACCGCGTTGTACGGATCCCATTCGTAGAGTTTGTCGCCCTTGGCAATGGACTGGCCTGCTTTCACATACAGCAGCGAACTGTAAGGCAGCGTCTGGGTATAAAGCACGATGCCCGTGTTTTCGTCCACGATCCTGAGCTCGGACAGACGGCTGATGACAATGTCCACGCCCTCTTTGGTTACGGTGCGCAGATCGTCGATCTCCACGCGGCCGTTGTGGCGCGAAAGGATGATCTTGTCGCTGGTGGCGCCGCCGGCAACCCCCCCGAAGTGGAACGTACGCAGGGTCAGCTGTGTACCCGGCTCACCGATCGACTGGGCAGCGATTACGCCGACCACCTCGCCTCGTTGAACCATGCGGCCATTAGCCAGATTGCGCCCGTAACACTTGGCGCAAACGCCTTTCTTCGATTCGCAGGTGAGCACCGAACGGATTTCCACTGTTTCGATGGGTGAATTTTCGATCCGGGAGGCAATTTCCTCGGTGATCTCTTCCCCGGCAGCGGCGAGCACCTCGCCCGTATGCGGATCGACCACGTCGAGCACGGCCGTGCGGCCCAGAATGCGGTCGTACATCGTACGCACCACTTCTTCGTTGCGCTTAACGGCCGACGCCGACAACCCGCGCAGGGTGCCGCAGTCTTCCTCGTAAACAATCACGTCCTGTGCCACGTCCACCAGACGGCGGGTCAGATAACCGGCGTCGGCGGTTTTCAAAGCCGTGTCGGCCAACCCCTTACGCGCACCGTGGGTGGAAATGAAGTACTCCAACACCGACAGCCCCTCCTTGAAGTTCGACAAGATGGGGTTTTCGATGATCTGTGCCGTGTCGGCCCCCGACTTCTGCGGCTTGGCCATCAGGCCGCGCATCCCGGAAAGCTGGCTGATCTGCTCTTTCGAACCGCGCGCACCGGAGTGGAGCATCATGTACACAGGGTTGAAGCCCTGGTCGTCGTCTTCCAGCCGCTTGGCCACGATCTTCGACAGCTTGGCATTGGCATGCGTCCACACGTCGATGATTTTGTTATAGCGTTCGTTATTGGTGATCAACCCGTTGTTGTAGTGGAACATGATCTCGTCCACTTCGGCGTAACCCGACTTGACCAGCTCGTCCTTCTCCTGCGGGATGATCACCGCATCGAGGTTGAACGACAGCCCGCCCTTGAAAGCCATTTTATACCCCAGTTCCTTGATGTCGTCGAGGAATTGAGCCGTTTTGGCCGTACCGGTTCTCTTCATCACCTCGCCGATGATGTCGCGCAACGACTTCTTGGTCAGCAGCTCGTTGATATAGCCCACCTCTTCGGGCACATACTGGTTGAAAATGATGCGGCCCACGGTCGTCTCCACGATCCGGTATTCGATTTCGCCTTTGTCGTTGCGCAGCGGCAGGCGCACCTTGACCATCGCATGGAGGTCGGCACGGCTTTCGTTGTAGGCGATCAGCGTTTCCTCCACGCCATAGAACACCAGCCCCTCGCCTTTGGCGCCGGGACGGTTCTTGGTGATATAGTAGAGCCCCAACACCATGTCTTGCGACGGAACGGTGATGGGCGCGCCATTGGCGGGGTTGAGGATGTTGTGCGACCCCAGCATCAGCAGCTGCGCCTCCAGAATGGCGGCGTTGCCCAGCGGCAGGTGCACGGCCATCTGGTCGCCGTCGAAGTCGGCGTTGAATGCCGTACAGGCCAACGGGTGCAACTGGATCGCCTTTCCTTCGATCAGCTTCGGCTGGAACGCCTGGATACCGAGGCGGTGCAGGGTCGGAGCGCGGTTCAGCAGCACCGGGTGCCCTTTGAGCACGTTTTCGAGGATATCCCACACCACCGGATCGCGGCGGTCGATGATCTTCTTGGCCGATTTCACCGTCTTGACGATGCCGCGCTCGATGAGTTTGCGGATCACGAACGGCTTGTACAGCTCGGCAGCCATGTCTTTGGGCAGTCCGCACTCGTGCATCTTGAGCTCCGGGCCCACGACAATCACCGAACGGGCCGAATAGTCGACGCGCTTACCCAACAGGTTTTGGCGGAAACGCCCCTGCTTCCCTTTCAGGCTGTCCGAGAGCGACTTCAACGGGCGGTTCGACTCGGTCTTCACCGCGTTCGATTTGCGCGAGTTGTCGAGCAACGAGTCGACGGCTTCCTGCAACATGCGTTTTTCGTTGCGCAGGATCACCTCGGGTGCCTTTATCTCAATCAGCCTCTTGAGGCGGTTGTTGCGGATAATTACCCTGCGGTACAGGTCGTTCAGGTCGGACGTGGCGAAACGCCCCCCGTCCAGAGGCACCAACGGCCTCAGTTCGGGCGGAATCACCGGCACCACCTTCATGATCATCCACTCGGGTTTGTTCACCTCCTTCGATGCGCGGAACGCCTCCACCACATTCAACCGCTTGAGGGCCTCGCTTTTACGCTGCTGCGAGGTCTCGTTGCCGGCCTTGTGGCGAAGCGAGAACGACAATTCGTCGAGGTCGACGCGCTGCAACAACGCGTACAGGGCCTCGGCGCCCATCATGGCGATAAACTTGTTCGGATCGCTGTTGTCCAGCTGCTGGTTCCCTTTCGGAAGCGAAGCCAGTGTGTCGAGGTATTCTTTTTCGGCCAGCAGGTCGAGGTCCATCACGCCGTTTTCTGCGGCGGCTCCGGCCTGCACCACGATATATCTTTCGTAGTAGATCACCGAATCGAGCTTCTTCGTGGGAATTCCAAGCAGATACCCGATTTTGTTGGGCAACGAGCGGAAGTACCAGATATGGGCCACCGGAATCACCAACGAAATATGCCCCATGCGTTCGCGGCGCACCTTTTTCTCGGTCACCTCCACCCCGCAACGGTCGCAGACGATGCCGCGGTAACGGATGCGCTTGTACTTTCCGCAATGGCACTCGTAGTCTTTCACCGGCCCGAAAATGCGCTCGCAGAATAACCCGTCCCGCTCCGGCTTATAGGTGCGGTAGTTGATCGTCTCGGGCTTGAGCACCTCCCCGCTCGATTTTTCGAGAATCTCTTCGGGAGAGGCCAGGCCAATCGCTATTTTCGAGAAGCTGATACTTGTATTGCTATCTTTTTTGAACGACATATGATTGACTTTTTTATTTTTCACCAATTTTCGTCAACGCGGCATTGCCTGCCCGCCGACCTCACACAGCATCGTCTTCACAACCGAACGTTTCCGTCTGTTGCTTCGATCATTGCCGACGCTTCAGAGGCATATTGCCGCGGCTTACTCAAGCTTGATGCTCAACCCAAGCCCGCGGAGTTCGTGCAAAATCACGTTCAGGGCCTCGGGAATGCCCGCCTGCGGCATATTGTCGCCCTTGACAATGGCTTCGTATGCCTTGGCGCGCCCGACCACGTCGTCGCTCTTGATGGTCAGGATCTCCTGAAGGATGTTGGCCGCGCCGAACGCTTCGAGCGCCCACACTTCCATCTCCCCGAAACGCTGGCCCCCGAACTGCGCCTTACCACCGAGCGGCTGCTGGGTGATGAGCGAGTACGGGCCGATCGAGCGGGCGTGCATTTTGTCGTCGACCATGTGGCCGAGCTTCAGCATGTAGATCACCCCCACGGTCGCGGGCTGGTCGAACCGTTCGCCCGTGCCCCCGTCGTAGAGGTAGGTGCGGCCGCTTCTGGGAATGCCCGCCTTGTCGGCGTACTCGTTGATTTCGTCCAGGGTGGCGCCGTCGAAGATCGGGGTGCTGAATTTCAGCCCCAGTTCTTTGCCGGCCCAGCCGAGCACCGTTTCGTAGATCTGCCCCAGGTTCATACGCGAGGGCACGCCCAGCGGGTTGAGCACGATATCCACGATCGAGCCGTCTTCGAGGAACGGCATGTCTTCGTCGCGGACGATCTTGGCTACGATCCCCTTGTTCCCGTGGCGGCCGGCCATCTTGTCGCCCACCTTCAGCTTGCGCTTCTTGGCGATGTAGACCTTGGCCAGCTGGATGATCCCGGCCGGAAGCTCGTCGCCGTTGCTGATGTTGTATTTTTCGCGCTTGAGGATGGCGTCCGCTTCCTTATACTTGATGATGAAGTTGTTGATCACCTGCTTCACCATCTGGTTCTTTTCGTTGTCGGCCGTCCAGCGGTTCGGGTCGACGTTCAGGTAGTCGATGCTGTTGAGCAGTTTCTGCGAGAACTTGGTTCCTTTTTCCACCACTTCGGCGCCGAAATAGTCGACAATGCCCTGGGTCGTACGGCCGCTGAGCAACGACATCAACTTTTCGATCAGCATCGATTTCAGCCCGTCCACTTTCTGGGTGAACACGGCGTCGGCTTTGTCGAGCAGGGTTTTTTCCGAGCTCTTCACCTTCTTCGACTCCTTGTTGGCGCGTTTGAAGAGCTTTTTGTCGATCACCACGCCGAACAGCGACGGCTGCGCTTTCAGCGAAGCGTCCTTCACATCGCCGGCCTTGTCTCCGAAGATGGCGCGCAGCAGTTTCTCTTCCGGCGAGGGGTCGCTTTCGCCTTTGGGCGTGATCTTACCGATGAGGATGTCGCCCGGCTTGACGTTGGCCCCGATGCGGATGATCCCGTTTTCGTCCAGGTCGCGCGTGGCGTCTTCGCTCACGTTCGGGATGTCGGAGGTCAGTTCCTCGACCCCGCGCTTGGTGTCGCGCACCTCCATGATGTACTCGTCCACGTGCACCGAGGTGAAGATATCCTCGCGCGCGATGCGTTCCGAGATCACGATGGCATCCTCGAAGTTGTACCCCTTCCAGGGCATGAACGCCACTTTCAGGTTGCGCCCGATGGCCAACTCGCCCGCCTGGGTCGAATAGCCTTCGGTCATGATCTGGCCAGGCACCACTTTCTCGCCCTTGCGCACAATGGGCCGCAGGGTGATGGAGGTATTCTGGTTGGTCTTGCGGTATTTCGGCAGAATGTATTCGGTCACGTCCGGATCGAAGCGTACCAGAAGCTCTTCGTCCGTGTATTCGTATTTCACATGGATGCGTTCGGCATCGACGAACACCACTTCCCCTTCGCGTTCGGCCACCACCTGGGTGCGGCTGTCGCGGATCACGTCCGCCTCAAGGCCGGTGCCCACGATAGGGGCCTCGGGCGAGATCAGCGGCACGGCCTGACGCATCATGTTCGATCCCATCAGCGCGCGGTTGGCGTCGTCGTGCTCCAGGAACGGGATCAGCGATGCGGCGATCGACGCGATCTGGTTCGGGGCCACGTCCATATAATCGACCTTGTCGTACGAAACGGTCGGGAAATCGCTCTCGTAACGCGAACTGATCTTTTCCTTGTCCACGAACTCGTTCTTGTCGTTGATCTCCGAGTTGGCCTGGGCGATCATCTTGTCGTCCTCCTCCTCGGCGCTCATGTACACGATGCCTTCGGGCGAGAAATCGACCCTGCCGTCGTTCACCTTGCGGTAGGGCGTTTCGATGAAGCCCATGTTGCTGATCTTGGCATAGACGCACAACGACGAAATGAGCCCGATGTTCGGCCCTTCCGGCGTTTCGATGGGACACAGGCGCCCGTAGTGCGTATAGTGCACGTCGCGCACCTCGAACCCGGCACGCTCGCGCGACAGACCGCCCGGCCCCAGCGCCGACAGGCGGCGTTTGTGGGTCATTTCGGCCAGCGGGTTGGTCTGATCCATGAACTGCGACAGCTGGTTGGTGCCGAAGAACGTATTGATGGCGCTTGAAAGCGTCTTGGCGTTGATCAGGTCGATGGGTGTAAACACCTCGTTGTCACGCACGTTCATCCGTTCGCGGATGGTGCGCGCCATACGCACGAAGCCCACGCTGAACTGGTTGGCCAACTGCTCGCCCACCGTGCGTACGCGGCGGTTGCTCAGGTGGTCGATGTCGTCCACGTCGGTGTTCGAGTTGATCAGCTGGATCAGGTGTTTGATGATCGCGATCATGTCCTCCTTGGTCAGCACCTTCACGCCCGGATCGATGTCCAGCCCCAGCTTCTTGTTGATGCGGTAGCGGCCCACATCGCCCAGATCGTAACGCTTGTCCGAGAAGAACAGTTTTTCGATCACATCGCGGGCCGTGGCCTCATCCGGCGGCTCCGAGTTGCGCAGCTGCCGGTAGATGTACACGACCGCTTCTTTTTCGGAGTTGCAGGTGTCTTTCTGGAGGGTATTGTATACGATGGAATAGTCGGTGTTGCTCTGCCCCTCTTTGTGGAGCAGGATATATTTGGCGTCCGTTTCGAGGATCTGGTCGATGTGGTGCTCTTCGAGAACCGTTTCGCGGTCGATGATGATCTCGTTACGGTCGATCGAAACCACTTCGCCGGTATCTTCGTCCACGAAATCCTCGACCCAGCTCTTGAGCACACGGGCGGCCAGCTTGCGGCCCAACGCTTTTTTCAGGTTGGCCTTGTTGACTTTTACTTCGTCGGCCAGATCGAAAATTTCGAGGATCTGCCGGTCGCTTTCGAAGCAGATGGCACGTAGCAGCGTGGTCACGGGCAGCTTCTTCTTGCGGTCGATGTAGGCGTACATCACGTTGTTGATGTCCGTGGCAAACTCGATCCACGACCCCTTGAACGGAATGATGCGCGCCGAGTAGAGCTTGGTGCCGTTCGAGTGCAGGCTCTGTCCGAAGAACACGCCGGGCGAACGGTGCAGCTGCGAAACGATCACGCGCTCGGCCCCGTTGATGATGAACGTCCCGCGTGGGGTCATGTAAGGCACCGTACCGAAGTACACGTCCTGCACCACCGTATCGAAATCCTCGTGCTCGGGGTCGGTGCAGTAAAGCTTCAACTTGGCTTTCAGGGGCACGCTGTAAGTGAGTCCGCGCTCAAGGCACTCCTCGATCGAATAGCGGGGCGGATCCACGAAATAGTCGATGAACTCAAGCACAAAATTGTTGCGCGTGTCGGCTATCGGAAAATTTTCGAGGAATACTTTGTAGAGCCCTTCGTTCTGCCGGTTTTCGGGAGTGGTGTCGAGTTGGAAAAAATCTTGGAATGACTTCAGCTGCACTTCCAAAAAATCAGGGTATTCCATCAGATTTTTTACGGAAGAGAAGCTAATTCGTTTGTTTTTGATATTTACAGACATGTTGCCTTCGGATTAATTGAAGTTAACGTAACGTTCGTAAACTACTTGTTCGGAATAATTTACGGCCGGCCGCCCCATCGGGCGGAAACATCCGTAAACCGTTCCCAAACTTGCAAGGGACGCCGGTCGGCAAAATATGAAAGGCGGCGTCGATCTCGTCACGGGCATCCGGTATTTCCCGACGCCCGGCCGGAAAATCGCTCGGATTATCCGGCGGATCTCCATCAGGCATTGTTCTCCAACACCCCGCCCCAGTTTCAACCGCGATACCACCCGCACAACGACAGGAAATACCTTGTGCTTCCGTTTTGTCCGGGGCCTTTGCGCAACCGCCGGGCGGCCCGATCCAGGCCCTCCGGCTACACTCCCCGACCAAAACAAGAAAAAGGCATAGAACCTACGGCAAGGTAGGTTCTATACCATGTGTAGATTCTAAGCGCTCTTACTTAAGTTCAACTTCAGCACCTGCTTCT
The DNA here is from genome assembly GCA_031548435.1 of Rikenellaceae bacterium. GTDB lineage: Bacteria > Bacteroidota > Bacteroidia > Bacteroidales > Rikenellaceae > JAVBRA01. Next base: position 4,773 of record JAVBRA010000027.1, on the reverse strand, counting down.
TCGAGCTGAGCTTTGATCGAGTTGGCTTCTTCTTTCGAAACGCCTTCTTTCACAGCCTTCGGTGCGCCGTCGACGATATCCTTAGCCTCTTTCAGACCCAGGCCGGTGATATCCTTAACAACTTTCACAACCTGCAATTTAGCCTGGCCGCCGGAAGTCAGGATCACATCGAACGATGTCTTTTCAGCTTCAGCAGCGCCACCGGCAGCACCGGCAGCAGGAGCAGCGACTGCAACAGCAGCAGCAGGTTCAATACCATACTCGTCTTTGAGGATCTGAGCGAGTTCGTTTACTTCCTTAACAGTCAAATTAACCAGTTCTTCAGCTAATTTTTTGATATCTGCCATAGTATTAAATTTTAAAAAGTTTTTTTAATGATTTGATTGTTAGTTTTTTATCTTTCGGAGAGCGTCTTCACGATGCCTGCCACCTTGCCTCCGCTCGACTTAAGAGCAGAGATAACGTTTTTGGCGGGCGACTGGAGCAATCCGATGATGTCGCCGATCAGTTCCTCCCTCGACTTGATGTTGACCAGTCCTTCGAGGGCCGAGTCGCCGATGTACACGCACTCTTCCACATAAGCCGCCTTCAGCACGGGCTTGGGGCTCTTCATGCGGAATTCCTTGATCAGTTTGGCCGGGGCGTTGCCCGTGTTGGTGAACATCACGGCCGTCGATCCCTTGATGATATTGACCAGCTCGGTTTCCGCTTTGTTCACGGATTCGAGGGCCTTGATCAGGAGCGTATTCTTAACCACCATCAACTTGATCTCCTTTTCGAAGCACACCCTGCGCAACGTTGCCGTATCGGCGGCGTTGAGCTCCGACGTGTCGGCCAGGTAGAAGTGGGGGTATTCGTTGAGCTTCTCGGCGATACTATTGATGATAGCGCTTTTTTCTTCCTTGTTCATAAACATTCAGTGTTAACTATTTATCAAGCGTTTTGGTATCGATCTGCAAGCCGGGGCTCATCGTAGTGGAGAGATAGACACTTTTCACATAAGTGCCTTTGGTAGAAGAAGGTTTCAACTTGATCAGCATGTTGATGAACTCCTTGGCATTGTCCACGATCTGCTCGGGCGAGAACGAAATCTTACCCACGGCCGAGTGAACGATACCGAATTTATCCACCTTGAAATCGATCTTACCCGATTTCACTTCCTGAACGGCTTTCCCTACTTCCATAGTAACCGTACCTGTCTTGGGGTTGGGCATCAGCCCGCGGGGACCGAGCACGCGACCCAAAGCACCGACCTTGGCCATAACGCTGGGCGTTGTGATGATCACATCCACATCGGTCCAGCCGCCTTTGATCTTCTCGATATAATCGTCGAGACCAACATAGTCGGCTCCGGCGGCCTGTGCTTCCGACTCCTTGTCGGGAGTACAGAGAACAAGTACCTTAACATCCTTACCTGTGCCGTGGGGGAGTGTCACCACCCCGCGGACCATCTGGTTCGCCTTGCGCGGGTCTACACCCAGGCGCACGTCGACATCGACCGAGGCATCGAATTTCGTAAAGGTGATCTCCTTTAGAAGCGCAGCTGCCTCGCTTAACTTGTAAGCCCGGTCGGGCTCAATTTTCGACAAGGCTATTTTCTGATTCTTTGTCAGCTTACTCATCTTCAGTAATGTTTTTCAATTACAACTTCGGAAATTCACCCACGACATTGATCCCCATGCTCCGTGCCGTACCGGCAACCATTTTCATCGCCGACTCAAGCGTAAAGCAGTTCATGTCGGGCATTTTGTCCTGGGCGATCTCTTTTACCTGATCCCAGGAAACCGAACCAACCTTTTTGCGGTTGGGTTCGGCTGAACCCGACTTCGCTTTCGCTGCGTCTTTGAGCTGAACGGCCACAGGTGGTTGCTTAACGATGAAGTCAAAAGACTTATCGCCGTAAACGGTGATGATGACCGGAAGAACCTTCCCTGCCTTATCCTGTGTTCTGGCATTGAACTGCTTACAGAACTCCATGATGTTCACCCCCTTCGAACCGAGAGCCGGCCCTACGGGAGGTGAAGGATTCGCAGCACCACCCTTAATCTGCAATTTTATAAATGCAGCAACCTCTTTTGCCATAGATTAAAGTTTGTCTGATTAATAACTACTCTTTTTCAACTTGCATAAAACTCAACTCCATAGGAGTCTTGCGTCCGAATATTTTTACGGAAACCGTCAACTTCTTCCTTTCGGCGTCAATGCTTTCGACCGTGCCCGAGAAGCTTGAGAACGGGCCGTCGATCACTTTGACCGATTCGCCTACGGTGAAGATATCAACGAATTCCTCCTCACTCGCCGCCATTTCGTCTACCCGGCCCAAGATTTTGCTTACCTCCTGGGGGCGCAGAGGGATGGCCCCAAGGGTAACATCTTTGGGATTTCCGAGGAAACCCATGACATTCGGAACGTGGCGAAGGATGTGAGGAATTTCGCCTACAAGAGCTGCTTCGACCAATACGTAACCCGGGTAAGATACCTTCTCCATGCTCACCTTTTTGCCGTTACGGATGGTAACGACCTTCTCGGTGGGGATCAGCACCTGCGAGATGTAGTCCTGAAGCTTGGAGTTCCGGACTTCCGCCTCGATATACTCCTTCACCTTCTTTTCTTTCCCGCCAATGGCACGCAGCACGTACCACTGTTTTTCGATCTTCTCGGCCATCTTTATTAAAGGATTTTTAATAAAGAATTTGGTATATGGTCTTCATCAGCGATTCGAAAGTCAAATCCATGGCCAGGATCACGACGGCAAAAATTAGGGAAGCAACCATCACGATAATAGCGGAACTCTGCAATGAACTCACAGAGGGCCAGGATACTTTCTGAACCAACTCTTTGTAGGACTCTTTAATGGAATTTATGATCTTTTTCATGACTCACGTAATTTTATCTCAGACCGAAAGATTTTCAGAATACGATTCTTTGAAACAGTGTTTTATAAAAGCCGCCCGTCTCTTTTCAAGCCGCGCATTTTCATCGTTCAAACGGCGCTCGCTTACACACGGGAACCTCCTTCAAACTACAACCCCGTTACCACATTGATCTTTCAGGCAACGTTCTTTTTCAAACACTCCCTCAAAGCGACGCAATCGTTCGAACGATTCGGCCCCTTTGGGCACGGGTGGAGAGATTCGAACTCCCATCAACGGTTTTGGAGACCGCTATTCTACCCTTGAACTACACCCGTAGATAGGGAGGCTGAACAACAGCCTCCCTGTTATTTGTCGCAGGTTATTCTACGATTTCGATGATCTGACCGGCACCTACCGTACGGCCGCCTTCGCGGATAGCGAAACGCAGACCCATGTTCAGAGCCACCGGATAGATCAGCTCCACGGTGACGGTCACGTTGTCGCCCGGCATTACCATGTCGATGCCGTCGGGCAGCGACACTTCACCGGTTACGTCCAGCGTGCGCAGGTAGAACTGCGGGCGGTATTTGTTGTGGAACGGAGTGTGGCGGCCGCCTTCGTCCTTCTTCAGGATATACACCTCGGCTTTGAACTTGGTGTGCGGGGTGATCGAACCCGGCTTGGCGATAACCATACCGCGTTTGATGTCGGTTTTGTCGATGCCGCGCAGCAACAGACCCACGTTGTCGCCTGCTTCCCCTGAATCAAGGAGCTTGCGGAACATTTCAACGCCCGTACAGGTCGACGTTTTGGCTTTTTCGCCCAGACCGATGATTTCCACCGGGTCGCCCACTTTGACGATACCGGTTTCGATACGGCCCGTAACAACGGTACCGCGGCCGGTGATCGAGAACACGTCTTCGACCGGCATCAGGAACGGCTTTTCGTTTTCGCGCGGGGGGATCGGAATGTATGTGTCAACAGCATCCATCAGTTCCATCACCTTGTCTTCCCATTTGGCTTCGCCGTTGAGGGCGCCCAGGGCCGAACCGCGGATCACGGGAGCGTTGTCGCCGTCGAACTGATAGAAGTTCAGCAGTTCGCGAACTTCCATTTCGACCAGCTCAAGCATCTCTTCGTCGTCCACCATGTCGCATTTGTTCAGGAACACAACGATCTTCGGAACGTTCACCTGACGGGCCAGCAGGATGTGCTCGCGGGTCTGGGGCATCGGGCCGTCGGTGGCGGCAACCACGATGATGGCGCCGTCCATCTGGGCGGCACCGGTAACCATGTTCTTCACATAGTCGGCGTGGCCCGGACAGTCAACGTGCGCGTAGTGGCGCGTAGCAGTCTGGTACTCAACGTGCGAGGTGTTGATGGTAATCCCGCGTTCCTTTTCTTCCGGAGCGTTGTCGATCGAGTCGAACGAACGGAGTTCAGAGAGACCTTTCTTTGCGAGAACAGTTGTAATCGCAGCGGTAAGCGTGGTTTTACCGTGGTCTACGTGGCCAATGGTCCCGATGTTCACATGGGCTTTGGACCTGTCAAATTTTTCTTTTGCCATAATTAAAGTTTTTTATTTAAGTTGTTTGCCTTCTTCGTGTACTCACGGCAACAGCATCAAAGCCCTGCGGCCTCGACGCCCACCCTTGCGTACCCCTGTTTTTTCATTCGCTCTCTATTCCAGAGCGGAAGACGAGATTCGAACCCGCGACCCTTAGCTTGGAAGGCTAATGCTCTACCGACTGAGCTACTTCCGCTTATTATCCTGCTTGTTACGGATTGGCTCGTTTCACTCACCGATCCGTTTCTCCTTTGGAGGATTGGCTCGTTTCACTCACCGATCCGTTTCTCCTTTGGAGGATTGGCTCGTTTCACTCACCGATCCGTTTCTCCTTTGGAGGATTGGCTCGTT
>JAVBRA010000029.1:0-26307 GCA_031548435.1 Rikenellaceae bacterium | reverse complement strand
ATCGAAAAAGATCGATCCATCGCCTTCGAGTGGGACGGCCCGGACGGCAAGCCGTTGACGGTGCAGATCACTCTCACGCCCGCCGGAAACGGCGCCACGGTGGTGCGCGTCACGGAAAAAGGGATGGAAAACGATGCCGCGGGGCTGGCCTGGCTGGTGGGGAACACCGAAGGATGGGCCAACTTCCTGGCCTGCATGAAGGCGTGGCTCGAATACGGCATCCACCTGCGCGAAGGGGCCTTCGATTTTATGAAACAAGAAAAATAATGATATGAAACAGGAAAAGATCACCCCCTGCCTGTGGGTCGACGCGCAGGGCGAAGAGGCGGCGAGGTTCTACACCTCCATTTTCAAGAACGGCTCAGTCGGCAATATCACCCGTTATACCGAGAGAGGCATGATGCCCGCCGGGGACGTGATGACCGTGCGCTTTCAGGTCGCCGGGCAGCAGGCCATCGCCCTCAACGGCGGGCCGTACTTCAAATTCACCCCGGCCACCTCGTTTTTCGTGGGCTGCGAAAGTGCAGCCGAACTGGATGCGTTGTGGGACAAACTGATCGAGGGCGGATTCGCGCTGATGGAGCGCGAGGCGATGCCGCCGTTCGAGCGTTACGGGTGGTTGCAGGATCGTTACGGCCTCTCGTGGCAGTTGGGCGTGTGCGGCTGTCCGCAATACGTTGCCCCGTTTTTCATGTTCACCGGCCCGGTCTACCGCAAAACCGAGGAGGCTGTGAAATTCTGGTGCTCCGTGTTCAAGGATTCCGAGATCAAGGATGTGCTGAAAGCGGGAAAGGACAACCCCTACGACATGGCCGAGGGCGACGTGATCCACGCTGAATTCAGGTTGTTCAACCAGCTTTTTATGGCGATGGATAGTGGCTACGACCATAAGTTCAACTTCACCGAGGCGTTCTCATTCTATGTGGAGTGCGCGAACCAACAAGAAATCGACTATTATTGGAACGCACTGACCGCAGACGGCGGTGAAGAGAGCCAATGCGGCTGGGTGAAAGACAAATACGGCGTGTCGTGGCAGATCGTCCCCGACTCGCTCGAACGCATGACCGACGGCAGCGACCCCGCGCGTACCAATCGTGTGATGGAGGCGCTGCTGGCGATGCACAAAATAGACATGGCTGCCCTGCAACGGGCTTATGACAACAAATAACAACCTATAAAACAAATCATTATGACAACCGTAAATGTTTATCTGAGCTTCATGGACAACTGCGAAGCCGCGTTCAATTTCTACAAATCCGTCTTCGGCGGCGAATTCTCTTACGTGGGCCGTTTCGGCGAGATGCCTGCGGCGGAAGGCCCCATTCCCGATGCGGAGAAGAACAAGATCATGCACATCGCCCTGCCGATCAGCAAGGAAACGATCCTCATGGGCAGCGACACCCCCGAAGGGATGGGCGCCCCGAAGCTGATCCAGGGCAATAATTTTTCGATCATGGTCGCCCCCTCGTCCAAAGAGGAGGCCGAACGGATCTACAAAGCCCTCTCCGACGGAGGCAAAATCATCATGCCGCTCGGAAAAACCTTCTGGGCCGAACTTTACGGCATGTGGACGGACAAATTCGGCATCAATTGGATGATCGACTACGAAACGCCGAAAAAATAATCACCGAAACCAAAGTCTCCGCGGCCCTGCAGGTTCTGCAGGGCCGTTTTAAGTTGCACGCCCGGCCGTACTGTGTTGTTCCTGTTTTTCGAGGTCAGGATTATTGAACAATCTGAACCTGTTTGCCCTGACTTTGGGGGCTTCAGAAACCGTTTATTCCGCCTTTTCCACTTCATCCAGCAGCACATACCAGATATACCCTTCGACCTTGCCGTAGCCCATGTCGCGAAGGATCGACAGGTAGCGCTTCACCTGTCGGACGTATTCGGGTTTTTGCTCCATGCCGAACTTGTAATCGATCACCACGGCTCCACCGTCCGCGACAATCACGCGGTCGGGGCGGTAACGGGCGGTCGAGCCCTCCTCCGGAACAATCAGGTTGCGCTCGCTGTTCACCTGCTGTCCGGGGGCGAACCAACGGGCAACCGTTTCGTTTTGCAACCGGCGCGACAGGGTTTCCTTCAGGTTGTCGCGCTCTTCCCGGCCGATCTCGCCGTCGAGCAGCATTTTTTCGAGTGCGCTGAAAATGTCGTCCGCCGTCACCACGCCCTCGAACAGCCGGTGCAGCAGAATGCCGTAGTTGCGGGCCGAGAGTTTGCCCTCGTTATCGTCACGGCTGTTGTCGAAGTTCGACCGCAGGCGCAATCCCGTTTTGCCCGCCGTTACCGGATAGCTGTCGGTTGCCACCTGCAACACTTGGCTTTGTGCGGCCGGAGCTTCGAAGGGGTGGGGCGTTCCGAATTCATACCGCCGCCCGTTATCTGCCAGACATCCGTGCAGGGTGCCTAAAAGCACGCTGCTCTCGTCCGGCAAGGCGAAACTGTTGATGATCTCCGCCCCGACCGTATCCGCCGCCACGTCGTCGCGAACCAGTAGGTGCAGCTCTTCCTCGGCGCGGGTTACGGCCACGTAAAGCGTGTTGAGGCTGTCGATGGCCGAAAGCACGGTCTCCTCGTAGTAATCCTGTGAAAAATAAGAACCGGCGAGGGTTTTCGTGTATCCGGCCGGGATGCGTCCCAACGCGGCGAAATCGGGCTCGTCGGTTCCCACCCACACCCGTTCGTTCCAGTGCGGGCGGTTGAGCCATTCGCAGTAGGGGATCACCACCGCCTTGTATTGCAGTCCCTTGGCCTTGTGGATGGTGCTGACGGTCATGGCGTCCTGCTCGCCCGAAATGTAGGCCGATTCGGCGCAGCCTTTCTCCATCCACCATTGCACGAACAGGTACAGGTCGCCCGGATTGGCGTCCATGTAATTGATCAGTTGGTCGTGGAAAGCCTGGATGTAGGCGATGTCGCCGGGGCCGAACCGCCCGCCGTATTGCACCGCCAGCGCGTCGAACGCCTCTTCGGGCGAGAACAGCAGCAGGTTTTTGAGTCCCTGGCGGACATCCTGCGCCAGCGGCTCGCCATATCCGTTGCCCGTGAACCGGTTGTAGATGGCCAGTTCCACCGGGTTTTCCGGGTCGAAGGCCAGGTTGAGGCACGAGGCCAGGAACCGCACGGCGTCCGACGAGCCGATGACCAGGTTCTCCTGCGTGATGAAGTCGAAATTGCAGGTTTGCCCGGTGTCGGCGGCTTTGGCTTCGAGCAGCATGGCGGCGATGCGGTTGCCCTCTTTCCGGGTGCGGGTGAGGATGGCGATGTCGCGTCCGCGGTAGCCCCGCTGTTGCAGTTGCCGGATGGTTCCGATGAACTTGTGCGCCAGCTTCTCTTCGGGCGGAGCGTCGTGTTTGTCGGGGGAGTGGAGCGTTATGGTGACGTAACCCCGGCCGTCTTCCTCTTTGGGTTGTTGCTCGTAGTCGGCGTAGGCCCGTTTGACCATGCCGGTCAGATAGACCGTTTGTTCCGGGCTCAGCAGGCCCGTGTCGTATGCGTCGGCTGCCAGTGCGTTGAGCCGGGTGTCGGCCTGCTGCACGATGCTGCCGGTGAGGGCGTTGTTGAAACGGACGATCGTTTCCCTGCTGCGCCGGTTGACGCCCAGCGTGTCCGAACCCTCGGCGCGGAATTCGCGTTCGGCCATCTCGCCCATGATCTGCCACTGCCCCCCGCGCCAGCGGTAGATCGACTGCTTGACGTCGCCCACCAGCAGCAGCGGTGCCCCGGAGGTCTGCGACACGGCGTTGCGCAACAGCGGCAGGAAATTGTTCCATTCCTTGAGCGAGGTGTCCTGGAATTCGTCGATCAGGAAGTCGGTGTAGCGGGTGCCGGTTTTTTCGTAGATGAACGGCGCGTCGTTGTCGCCGATCAGGCTGCCGATGAGCATTGAGGTTTGCGGCAGCAGCATGATGCCCCGCTGGCGGCAGATCCCGTCGATCTTCTCTTTGAGCGCCGACAGCAGGGCGATGTTGCGGGCGTCGGCCGTCACGATGCGCAGGGTGGCGAGAAAGCGGGAGTTGGCCTCCCATAAGCCGCACAGTTGTTGCAGCAGGGGCATCAGCCGCCGAACGAGGGTTGCGATCGCCTCTTTGTGCGGCGACGTTTTGGCAACCCATTCCAACTCGTCGCCGAGCAGTTTTGCCGTGGCGTTGCCGTAGGCTGAAGGGCCGCTCTCTTTGACGGCATAAAAATATCTTACTCCGCTTCGCGCGCCCCCCTTGAAATCGGCATAATCGAACCCGGCGGCCCCGATGATGGCGACGGCCTGTGCGGCGACGTCGGTCATTTGGCCGTTGATGGTTTTTTCTTTGGCCGAAAGCCGTTCCAGCAGATCCGTCATTCCCTGCCGGTCGATGGTTACCCGGTCGCCCGAGAGGAAGTCGTTGCGCTTGATCACCTCGCCCATTTGCCGGATCGTGGCCCGGATGTCCCACGACTTGTCGCTCTCGATGCGTTCGGACGAGAATTGCAGTATCCATTGGCGCAACTGCTCGTCGGCGGTCATCTCCTCCATCAGCGAGTCGATGGCCAGGTCGATGATGGCGTCGGTGTCGAATTCGAGCGTGAAGTTGACATCGGCCCCCAACTCCCTGATGAACGCCCGCATCACTCCCTGAAAGAAGCGGTCGATGGTCGAGATGTTGAAATGCGAGTAGTCGTGCAGGATCTTTGCCTGCGCCTTGCGGGCGTTCTCGGTCACCTGCTCCCGGGTCATATTTAAATCGACCGTCAGGTTTTTCAGGAAGTCGGGGTCGCCGCCGCGCCCGTTGTGCCCCCGCGCCAGGTCGCCCAGGTAGGCCAGGATGCGCTGCTTCATCTCCTCGGTGGCCTTGTTGGTGAAGGTCACGGCCAGAATGTGGCGGTAGCTCTCGGGCGAGGCCACCACCTTCGACACGTATTCGTATGCCAGCCGGTAGGTCTTTCCGCTGCCGGCCGATGCTTTTATGATTTTTGCCTGTCCCAAAATGCCCTGTTTCTTGTTGGCGGGTGCCAATTATCCGATAAAAATAGGCAAATTTTCCGCTTCGGCGTAACTTTCCGTCCGGAAATCCGTTTCTGTTATATATAATGGCTTAATTTTGCAGCGTCAAACCAACATTCCGGATATGAGAAAGGTCTTTTTTGCGGCCGTTGCCGCTTTGTTCTGCCTGGGGGCGAACGCACAGGATAAAACCGCGTACAACAGCCTGGGTGATTTTTCGAAACTGTCGGTTTCGGGCAAGCTGATCGTTACGGTCGAGCACTCCGACACCAGCCGGGTCGAGGTCGATTTCAACGGCAACGACGTCGGCAAGTTCAGCATCAACTCGCAGAACGGCCAGCTGACCCTGGGCACCAAGGCTTCGCTCGACAAGATCAACGACATCAAGGTGACGGTTTATGCCAAGGAGTTGTCCTATCTTAAATCGAACGGCGCCGATGTGACGGTGAAAGAGGGCGTGACAGCCAAATCGATGTCGGTTGAGGCTGTCGGCGGGTCGAACATGAGAATGGCGGTCGGTGCCAAGTATTTGGATGCCAAGGTCAACGGCAATTCGCGTGTTTCGTTCGCGGGCCGGAGCGAAAATTTCACCCTTTCGGTCGCCACGGCCAGCATGGTCGACGGTAAGAACCTGGAAACCGTTTCGACGACCGTTTCCGCCGGCAGCGGTTCGGAGGCATACGTGTGGGCGACAGAAAAACTGAAAGCCAACAGCAGCGCGGCCTCGTCGATATTTTACAGAGGCCGTCCGCCGATGCTCGACACCAAAAAAAGCCTCGGCGGTACCATCAACGACATCGGAGAGTAATCCTTTCCCGCGTATAAATGAAAAAAGAGCCCGGACGGGCTCTTTTTTCATTTATAACAATGGGATTAATCTGTCATCTTTTAATCAGGATACAAGAAACCGGAATGCTGTTTGAATGCCGTTTTAAATTCATACCTTTGGCTTTCAATTCCGACCGCATGTCACCAATACAGAAAACGATGCTGTCCCTGCTGTGCCTGACCCTTGCCGCGAGCGGCATGTGCCGGGCGCAGTTCTACAACCAGGGTTCAGACAGGGCCAATATCCGGTGGAACAGGCTCTACACCGGAAAAAATACGGTCGTTTTCCCTTCTTTCTATCGAAAAAAAGCGTTCGAGATCGGGTACTATGCCGATACTGTCGCCCCATATACCGGCACCGGATTCGAACTGCCCGCCCGCCATTTTCCGATTTTGCTGCACAGCGAGAACATGATGTCCAACGGTTTCGTTACCTGGGCGCCGCGCCGTACCGAGCTGCGCACCATCCCTCCGGCGTCGACGTTCGCTTTCGAGTGGGACAAGCAGCTGGTGGCGCACGAGTTGCGGCACGTGGCGCAACTGAGCAACCTGTACCGGGGGCCGTTCCCGGCGCTCTATTACCTGTTGGGCGAGCAGTCGCCCGGGATCGCCTCCTCGCTGATGCCCGGCTGGTTCCTGGAGGGCGACGCCGTTTATGCCGAGACGCAGGTGTCGGCTTTCGGGCGCGGCCTGCAACCCGGATTCACACTCGAATACCGCGCCTATTTCGCCGAGGACGCCAAGCGGTTCCCGGTCGACAAATGGATGCTGGGGTCGTATCGCGACTACGTTCCCGACTACTATCAGATGGGCTACCAGATGGTGGTGTGGGCTGAAAATACCTACGGCTCCGATTTCTGGGGCCGGGTGCTCCGCTACGCCGGACGCACGCCCTACCTGATCGTTCCGCGGGTGTTCGCTTTCTGGAAATACGAACGCACCACTTCGGGCGAAATGATGGAGGGGGCTTTCGCCGCCCTCGATTCTGCGTGGAGGTCGCTGCCACGGCTGGAGAACAGCGGCGCGGTCATTCCCACGCCCGCGACTTCCTACACCACGTATTCGTTTCCCGTCCGTACGGAATGGCAGACCATTGCGGCTCTCAAGAGCGACCTCGACAAGCCGTCGCGGCTGGTGGCGATCGATCCGGTTTCCGGGGCCGAACGGGTGCTCAAGTACACCGGCCGCCCCAGCAGCAATATGACCCTGCGCGGCAGCACCCTATACTGGACGGAATACGCCCCCTCGCTGTTTTGGGAAAACCGGGTGTTTTCGCGCATCCGCAGCTACGACCTGCGTACGGGCAAAGAGACGTTCTACGGCGGCCGGAACCACTACCTGTTCGTCACCCCGTATAAAGACGACGGCTTTGCCGCTATCACCTATTCGCCGGCGGGCGACTGCCAGTTGATCCTTTTCGACGAAAACATGGAGCCCCTTTTGTGCAGCCGGGTCGGGGCGTCGTCGGTGCACGGGCTGGCCTGGGACCGGCAATCGGGCACGCTGGGCATGATCACCCTTTCGGAGCGGGGAATGGCCGTCTGCGGGTTCGATCCTCAAACGGGGCGGTTGTCGGTTCTGCTCGACGATTCGTTCTCGGCCCTGTCCGACCTGAGTGCCTCGGACGGACGGTTCTATTATTCGTCGATCAAAACGGGGCGCAACGAGGTGCATATGCTCGATATCGCATCCGGGAAGGAATACCGGGTTTCGGAATCGACCTACGGTTCGGTGGGGCCGTCGGCCGGCGGGCCGTCGGGGCCGTCGACCCTCAACCCGACAGCGGTGTTCACTACCTACACCCGCGATGGCTACCGGGTGGCCACGCAACAGTTCCGGCCGGACGAACTGACCGAACTGACCTACTCGCGCCTGCCCGAAAATATCTTCAACCAACCGCTGCAACGCTGGAACAGCATCCGTATGGATACCCTGCCCACCCCCGGCGCCGGCACGCTCGACGATAAAGGCTATAAAGTGAAGCGGTTCCGCCGCCTGCCCCACGCCTTCAACATCCACAGTTGGGCGCCGATGGCCTATGACGCCGAGCAGATCATGGCCGACAAGGAGCTGTATGTCGATTTCGGGGTTACGGTGCTTTCGCAGGACCTGCTTGGCAACACCATCGTGCAGGCTTCTGCTGGGGCGGCCGACGGCGGCGATTTCTTCGTCAACGGCAAGTTTACCTACAACGGCTTTATTCCCAAGCTTCAGTTCAATTTCGAGTACGGCGGGGGCAAGCAGCTCCGTTATGTTCCCTCGGAGGTGATCGATTTCAGTCCGCCGCCCGACAAGGAATATTCGTACGTCGGCGCCACGGTCTACGTGCCGTTCAACATCAGCCGGGGGCGGTGGATCCGCAGCATCGTTCCGCAGGTCGACTACTCGTACGAGAACACGCAGCTTTACGATCCCCAGACCAACCGCTTTTTCGAAGGGCTGTCGAAGATCGACGCGGTGCTCTCGTATTCGAACAACGCCGCGATGGCCTCGAAGAACCTGGTTCCCCGCATCGGTTACGGCATCCAGGCCTCCTTCACGACCGCGCCCGGCTACGACCAGTTCGGCACGATGTACACGGTGACGGGCAGGGGGTATCTGCCGGGCGTGTTCCGCAACGACGGCTTCCGCGTCAGGGCCAGCTACCAGGTGCAGCAGACGTCGTTCTACAACTTCATGCAGCGGAGCCTGTTCCCGCGCGGCCCCGCGGAGGGGCACGCCCCGAAGGAGCTGGCCTCGGTGTCGGTCGACTATTACGCCCCGCTGTGCTACCCCGATTGGGGGCTCCGGAGCATCTTCTACATTACCCGGCTGAGGATCAACCCCTATTTCGATTTCTGCAACTACTCGTACCCCGTTACGACGACCTCGTACAAGTGGCAGAAGATCACCTCGTTCGGGGGTACGTTCACGGTCGATTTCATCGCCTTGCGCTCGGTCAAGGCTCCCACGTGGCTGTCGGTTTACGTCTACAAGCAGAGCCTCAGCGACGAGCCGTACATCGGAGTGAGCATAGGGCTTCTTAATTAACCGGAAATGAAATTCTCGAAACAACGCATCGAAGCGTTTACCGACGGGGTCATCGCCATCATCATCACGATCATGGTGCTCGGCATCCCGTTGCCCGAGTCGTTCGCCCGGGCCGAGATCGGACGGTTCCTGACCTCGGTGTTCATCTATTTTCTGAGTTTTATTGTCGTGGGAGCGTTCTGGAACCAGCACCACCGCGCGTTCGCCCTGATAAAAACGGCGACGCGCCGGATCGTGGCCGCCAATTTCATGTTCCTGTTCTTTCTTTCGTTGATCCCGCTGCTCACCAAATGGGTGATCGAAAATCCCGGGATGTTGCTGCCGGTGGTCGGCTACGATGTGGTGTTCCTGTTGGTGAGCCTGTGTTATATCTTCATTTTCCGTCTGGCGATGGAGGAGAGCATGCGCGAAGAACTCGAACGGATCCGCGAAATCCGCAAGGCCCGGAAAGAAACGGCGATGAAGCATCCGTTCGTCCGTTTTGCCGCCCTGGCCGCCGCGATTGCGGGAGTGGTGGTTTTTTCCGTTTCGTTTCCGCGCGTCTCTTCATTGGTGTTGCTGGGGGTTCCGGTGTTGTCGTCGCTGATGAACATCTTTTGCGAGAGCGGCCCGGACGGGCAAAAACGCGGATTTTTCCGCAAAGGAAAAAAAACGGAGGAGCCTCGCGAATCATAAAAATCCATATCTTTGTCCCGTTACCGGAAAGGGAACCCCGTGCAAATCGGGGACAGTACCAGCTGCTGTAAGTTCCGTTCAGAAGCTGATAAGATTTCCAACCGAAATTATTTTATGTATGGCCGGATGATTCTTTCCGGAGGGTTTGGCGCTCCTGCGGCGAGAAAATTTGCTGTAAAGACCGGCGGCCCGATGCATGAACGATCGAATGTTGAAAATTTTAACAGTTTCTTACAATAACGGTGTCCGTATACTGTGCCACTGCCGCTTCGTGCTGCGGGAAGGCGGCGGGCCCCGGGAACAAGTCAGAAAACCTGCCGGATCAATCGCAACCACCGAGAAAGCCTCTGAGTAAAGCTTTGTGTGCGCCGTTCTCCCGCGTCCGCCTTCTTTGCCTCCTGGTTTTTGGGGTTGCATAACTCCTGGGGCATGGGAAAAAAAATCGTTCTGCTGTTTTTGTTTATCGGGTTCCTGTACGGGGCCTCGGCTTCGGACTCGTTGCGCGTGCACCGGCTCGATTCGTTGACGGTGACCGGGTCGAAAGCCACCACTTTCGCCGGCTTCGCTTCCACCACGCTCGACGGTCAGGTGATCGAAGCGAAAGCCACCACTTCGCTCGGGGCGCTGCTGTCCGAAAATTCGTCGTTGTTCATCCGGTCGGCGGGGGCGGGGAGCGAGCAGACGGCCTCGTTCCGCGGAACGGCCCCCACCCACACCCGCATCATCTGGAACGGCATCGACGTCAACTCGCCCATGATGGGCAGCGCCGACCTGTCGCTGGTGCCGGTGTCGTTCATCGACCGGCTGGAGGTGCTTCCCGGACTGTCTTCGTTGCAGGAGGCGCCGGGTGCGCTCGGGGGCGTCATTTCGGCCAGCAGCCGGCCCGACTGGGACAACCGTTTCGGGGTTGCCCTCACGCAGGAGGCCGGCAGTTGGCAGACATACAATACGGCGGTGAACGTGTCGGCGGGCAGCCGGCGGTTCCAATCGTCGACCAAGTTCTACCGCAATTCGTCCGAGAACGACTTCCCGTTCACCAACCGCACCGTCATCGACCCGCAGAGGCCGGGGTGGCACCCCGTGCAGCGGAACACACAGGGCCAATACCTTTACCAGGGGCTGATGCAGGATTTTTTCGTGCATTTGGGAGGTTCCCGTTATGCCGGGCTGTCGGTGTGGGGGCTTTCGTCCGACCGCAACCTGCCGCAGCTGTCGACCTACGAGGGCGGCGACAACATGAACCTCACCAACCAGCAGGATCGAAGCCTGCGCGCCTCGGCCTACTACCGTTCGTACGGCGAAACGGTCGATTTCGAGGCGATGGCCGGATTCGATCTCCAGCAGTTCGGTTTCACCCGGCAAAACCGCACCGCTGCCGGCTACGCCAGGATCATCGACTCGGACGGCCGGACGAAAAGCATCGTGGGTCGCATCGGTGTTACGTTCAGGTACTCCGATAAGCACACCCTTGCCCTTTCGACCGACGCCACGGCAACCAACGCCGATACCCGCGAGAGCGTCCGCAACCAGGGATACGACAAAACCCGCGCCGACCTCTCGCAGTTGGTTTCGCTCAAAAGCCGATGGAGCGGGCGGTTCTCGACCGTGGCCATGCTCCGCGGCGGTTTTTCGGGCAGCAGCGGCACCCTGTCGCCCGCCGTCGGGGCCGAGTACGCCCTGACGGGCAGCCTGTCGCTCTTCGGCAACGTGGGCATCAACAGCCATGTGCCCACGCTCAACGACCTTTATTATATTCCCGGAGGCAATCCCGATCTGAAAAACGAGACCGAGCGCACCGCCGAGGCGGGAGTGTCGCTCACCGGCAGCCCCGACCGGTCGTTCCGGGCCTATGCCAGCCTCTATTATTCGGACGTGTCGGAGTGGATCGTCTGGCTTCCATCGACCAGCCAGTTCTGGAGCCCCGACAACGTGAAGCGCGTCAAGGTGTACGGTCTGGAGGCCAAAGCCGAGAAACGTTTCGTCCGCGGGCGTTGGGACGTTTACGGCATGGCGACCTTCGCCATCACCCATTCGATCAACAACGGCGACCCCGTTTCGTGGGGCGACCAATCGGTGGGCAAGCAGCTGGTCTACATTCCCGTTTATTCGGGCAACCTGTTCCTCTCCGCCGGGTATTCGAGGTTCCGCATGACTTATCAGTTCACCTGTTACAGCGAGCGCTACACCACCACTTCGAACGAGAAACTCTACCGCCGCGACCGCCTGCTGCCCTATTTCATGAATGATGCGGGGCTTCATTACCGGTTGCCGCTGTTCAAAACCACCTTCGATGTGGGGCTGGCCGTGAACAACCTGTTCGACGTGGAGTATCAGACCGTGCTCCAGAGGCCTATGCCGCCGAGAAGTTTCACCTTGTCGCTGCGCTGGGCGTTGTAGGTTTGGCGCATATTTAAAATTGGGTTATCTTTGCCCGTATCGAGAATAATCCTAAAAACGAGAGATATGAGAGTAATCATCCAGCCGGACTACACCAACATTTCGCGGTGGACGGCGCACTACATCGCAGGCCGCATCAACGCCGCCAATCCCACCGAATGCAATCCCTTCGTGCTGGGCCTCCCCACCGGATCGACCCCCATCGGCACCTACAAGGCGCTGATCGAACTCTGCAAAGCGGGCAAGGTGTCGTTCAAAAACGTGGTCACCTTCAACATGGACGAATACGTGGGTATCCCCAAAGACCATCCGCAGAGCTACTACACGTTCATGTGGGAAAACTTTTTCAAACACATCGACATCAAGGCCGAGAACGCCAACATATTGAACGGCAACGCCCCCGACCTGGCGGCCGAATGCGCCCGCTATGAAGAGAAGATCGCCGCATCCGGCGGCATCGACCTGTTCATGGGCGGCATCGGCCCCGATGGGCACATCGCTTTCAACGAGCCGTATTCGTCGCTCAACTCGCGCACGCGCGTGAAAACCCTGACGCTCGATACCATGATCGCCAACTCGCGCTTCTTCGACAACGACGTGAACAAAGTGCCCAAAACCGCTCTGACGGTGGGTGTGGCTACGGTGCTCGGCGCCAAAGAGGTGCTGATTATCGTCAACGGCCACGGCAAGGCCCGCGCCCTGCGCCATGCGGTGGAAGAGGCGGTCAACCATGCCTGGACCATCAGTGCCCTGCAACTCCATCCCAAAGGCATCATCGTTTGCGACGAAGACGCCACGGCCGAACTGAAAGTCGGAACCTACAAGTATTTCAAAGACATCGAGAAAGACAACCTGTAAGACGGATACCTGTTTGACAAAACGCCTTCCCTTTGCGGAGGGCGTTTTTGCATTTTCATCCGAAGGCTTTCGACGGCTCCCGGTTTTGCGCCGGCGCAAAGGTGCGGAAAAGTCAGGCGGGCGGCGGGTTCATGCCGACGGCGATTGCGGTTGCACCCGGGGGAAGGCCGCCCCTCCGGACGAAAACCGCACCCGGCAGGGGCGCGCTTGCGGTTGTGGCGACAAATGAGCGCGCGCCTCTTTGTTTAATCATCCGAATTGACGTACCTTTGTCGAAATTTCCGAGTGATGTATAAACGATTGATCCGTCCCGTCCTGTTTTTCCTGTTCTCGCCCGAGTGCATCCACCGCCTGGTTGTGGGGGGGCTCAGGGCGATGAAGTATGTGCCGGGGCTCAGGGCGCTCCTGCGCCGGATCTATACGGTCAAAGACCCGTCGCTCGAACGCGAGGTGATGGGCATCAATTTCAGAAACCCCGTGGGCCTTGCCGCCGGGTTCGACAAAAATGCGACGGTATACAACGAAATGTCGTGCCTGGGCTTCGGCTTCGTGGAGGTGGGGACGGTCACGCCCAAGGCGCAGCCCGGCAATCCCCGTCCGCGCCTGTTCCGCCTTCCCAAAGACAAGGCCATCATCAACCGCATGGGTTTCAACAACCAGGGGATCGACGCGGCGGTAAAACGCCTCAGTGGCCGCAAACACAAGCTGGTGGTGGGAGGCAATCTGGGAAAGAACACCATGACCTCCAACGAACACGCCCCGACCGATTACCTCCGCGTTTTCCGCGCATTGTACCAGTACGTCGACTACTTTGTGGTGAATGTCAGTTGCCCCAACATCTGCAACATGGCCAAACTCCAAACCCGCGACTCGCTGGAAAAGATATTGAAAGGGCTGCTCGATTTCCGCAAGGGGCAGGATGTCTACACTCCGATATTACTCAAGATCTCGCCCGATTTGTCGATGGAACAGATCGACCAAACGCTCGAAGTGATCAAAGAGTTCCGCATCGACGGCGTCGTGGCCGTCAACACCACCACCCGCCGCGACGGGCTCGTTACCGACGCCGAACAGATCGAGCGGATCGGCAACGGCGGATTGAGCGGCCGGCCGCTTACCCACAGAACCATTGAAATCGTCCGCCATGTGCGCGAAAAGACCGGCCCCGACTATCCCATCATTGGCGTGGGGGGCGTCATGAGTGAAGACGACGCGGTGGCGATGCTCCGGGCGGGCGCTTCGCTGATCCAGATTTACAGCGGGTTCATTTACGAAGGGCCCGGTTTTGCCCGCCGCATCTGCAAGCGGCTGGTTCGCGAAGCCCACGCCGGGTGATTTGTTTGTCGGGAAATTTTTCACGTGCAATCACTTCCGGCAACGATAGGGGCTGCGCCTCAAATCAAAATGTAAGCGATGCAGGCAGAGATCATCACCATCGGAGACGAGATCCTGATCGGCCAGGTGGTCGACACCAACTCGGCCTGGATTGCCTGCCGGTTGAACGATTCGGGCATTGCCCTGGGGCTGATCACCTCGATCCGGGACGATGCCGGCGAGATCACGGCTGCGGTCGACGCGGCGTTTGCCCGTTCGCAGATCGTCGTTGTCACCGGCGGCCTCGGGCCCACCAACGACGATATTACCAAGAAGACGCTGGCTGAATATTTCCGAACCCCGCTGGTGCGCCACCAACCCTCTTACGATTTCATCGAAAAAATGCTTGCCGCCCGCGGGGTGGAATTCAATGCGCTGAACCGCAGACAGGCCGACCTGCCGCGGGATTGCGAGGTATTGCCCAACCGCAATGGTACCGCTCCGGGGATGTATTTCGACCGCAACGGTTCGGTGTTGGTGTCGCTGCCGGGTGTGCCGTTCGAAATGATGGCGCTGTTCGACGAGCAGGTGCTGCCGCGGCTGCGCGGGAAATATTCGCTGGCGCCCATCACCCATAAAACGGCTGTCACGTTCGGGCTGGCCGAGTCGGTGCTGGCTGAAACCATCGCGGGGTGGGAGAGTGCGTTGCCTCCGCTCCTGAAGCTGGCTTACCTGCCCGCCTCGAACCACATCCGGCTGAGGCTTTCGGCCTATAATAACGCATCGAGCGCTGCCGGGCAGATCGATGCCGCTTTCGATGCGTTGCAAAAGATCATTCCCAAATATTTCCTTGGTTTCGAGCCCGTTTCGGTCGAGAGCGCCGTGGCGCAATTGCTTGTTGGAAAGGGGGCGACGCTCTCCGTGGCCGAGTCGTGCACAGGTGGCTACATCGCCTCGCTGTTCACCTCGATGGCCGGAGCTTCGGATTATTTTGAGGGCGGCGTCACTTCGTACAGCAATTCCGTCAAGGAAAAAATATTAGGGGTGAAGCGCGAGACGTTGGAGCGTTTCGGCGCTGTGTCGGAAGAGGTGGCGCGCGAGATGGCCCAAGGGGTGCGCCGCATAACCGGCAGCGATTACTCCATCGCCACCACCGGCATCGCCGGGCCCACGGGCGCGGTCGAGGGCAAGCCGGTGGGTACGGTGTGCATGGCGGTCGCCACCCCCGGGGGTGTTTTCTCCAAACGGATGGTGTTCGGGAAGCTCCGCCGGCAGAACATCGAACGGTCGTCGGCCGTGGCGGTCAATATGTTGCGGCTGCACCTGCTCGGGCTGCACGATGTCAAATCGAGCGAAGGGGTGTTGTAATTTTCTGCGTCCGAACGATCCCTAAAATTTCCTTCAATTGGCTTTCAACCGGCAGCGTGCCGTCGATCCAGCGGATGGCGGCGCCTTTGCGTTCCATGCCGCGGAACCAGGTCATCTGCCGCTTGGCGAACTGGTGGATGGCGGTGTTGAGTTCGCGCACCATGTCGCGGTACTCCAGCGCGCCGGTCAGGAACAGGGTGAGGTATTTGTATTCGAGCCCGTAATAGATGAGCGTTTCGGCCGGGATGCCACTGTCTAACAGCGCTTTCACCTCTTCCATCATGCCGTTGTCGAGGCGCTCGTGCAACCGCCTGGTGATCCGTTCGCGGCGAACCTCTCTCGGCAGGTCGATGCCGAAACAGAGGTTGTCGATGGGGTGGGAGGGGATTGCCGTCAACGGGTTCTCCTTGACGAAAGATTCGATCTCAATGGCGCGGATGGCGCGTTTTTTTGTGTCGGTGTCGGTGGTGTTGTGCAGGAGTTTCATCGAGGCCAGCAGGGCAATTAGCTCGTCGAGGGTTTTGGTTGACAGTTCTTCGCGCAGCTGCGGGTTTTCGGGCACTTCGGGCAGGGCGTACTGATTGACGGCCGCCTCGACATACAGGCCGCTGCCGCCGCACAGCACGGGTGTTATGTTTCTGGATACTATGTCGTTATACGCCTGGTCGAAGTCGTGTTTGTATTCGAAAACGTTGTATTTGTCACCCGCCTCGCGGATGTCGATCAGGTGGTGGGGAGTGTCGCCGTATTCGCCGAGATCCTTGCCCGTGCCGATATCCATGCCGCGGTAAACCTGCCGCGAATCGGCCGAAATGATCTCGCCGCCGATGGTCTGTGCCAGAGCTACGGCCAGCGACGTTTTGCCCGATGCCGTGGGCCCGACGATCGTGATCATGGTGCGGCGACCAATGCGTTGATCCCGGCCGCCACCTCTTCCATCAGCCATTTTGGGGTGGACGTGGCCCCGCAGATGCCCACCCGGGTGCAACCGTCGAACCATTCGCGGCGCAGCTCCGACGGTTGTTCGATTTTATGGGTGCGCGGGTTCACCCGGCGGCAGGTGTCGTACAGCAGTTGTCCGTTCGAACTTTTGCGCCCGCTGACGAACACCACCGTGTCGAAGCGGGCGGCGAATTCGCGCAGGTGCGGCTCGCGGTTCGACACATGGCGGCAGACGGTGTCGTGCACCGTTACCTGTGCCGGGTCGGCAGCCCGGGCGAGAATTTCGGCCCTGATGGCCCCGAACAGTTGCAGACTCTGGGTGGTCTGCGACAGCAGGTAAATGGGGCGCGCGAAGTCGATCTGGTCGAGGTCGCCGCTGTTTTCCACCACGATGGCCCGCTCGTCGACCTGCCCGGTGAGCCCTACCACCTCGGCGTGGCCCCGCTTGCCCAGAATCACTACCTGTCCGTTTGTTTCGTCCATCAGGCGGCGGGCGCTCTTGACCGTCTTTTGCAGGCTGGCCACCACGGGGCAGGTGGCGTCGACCAGGGTGATGCCGTTTGCTTCCGCTTTGTCATAGACCACCGGCGGTTCGCCGTGCGCCCGGATCAGCACTGTCTGTCCGGCGAGGCGGTCGAGGTCGGCGCGCGAAACGGTCTGCATTCCCATGGCCCCGAGGCGGTCGACCTCGGCCATGTTGTGCACGATGTCGCCCAGGCAGTGCACCCTTCCCTGCGAGGCAAGGATGCTTTCGGCCGTGTTGATGGCCCGCACCACCCCGAAGCAGAAGCCCGATTTGTCGTCGATTTCGATGGTCATATTAGTGGAATGATATTTTTTAACGATCTCATCTCCCGCCCGGAAGCCGCCTCTTCCGGAGGCCTCGGAAACAGTGCCGGCGCAGGCGCGTTTATCTGTACGCCAGCACCGACATCTGCGCCGGGTTGAACACGTCGGCGGCCGCTTCCATGATCTGCGAGGCGGTGACGGACTCGATTTTGGCCACCGAATCCGAAATCGAATCGACGGCGTTGTAGACCAACAGGCTTTTGCCTGCGCCGATCATGTTGCCTTCGTTGTTTTCCGACCCCACCACGATCTGTCCGGCCAGTTGCCGCTTGGCGATGTTGAGCCGGTAGGACGACAGCGGGGAGGAAGCCAGCCGCGCCAGTTCTTTTGCGACGATTTCCATGCATTGCTCGATTTTGTCCTTGTCGGCGCCGAAATAGATCGACGCCACGCCCGTATCGCTGTAAAGGGTGTAACCCGACTCGACGTTGTACGACAATCCGCGTTTTTCGCGCAGCTGCTCGTTGAGGATCGAGTTCGACATCGGCCCGCCCAGGATATTGACCAGCAGCGACAGGGCCACCCGCCGCGGATCGCATTGTCCGTAAGCGCGGTTGCCCATCAGGCAGTGGGACTGGAACGTTCCCTTGCCGACCGTTTTTTCGAATTTTTCATAAGGAGGCAACGCAGCCCTTGCCGATTCTGAATCGCGGGAGGGAACCTCTCCCAGCAATTCCTCGCACAGGGCCTGCACCCGCCGGGGAGCAATGTTGCCGGTCGAGGAGAAGACCATCTGCGGGGTGTTGTAGGTGCGATCGATGAAACCGAAAATATCGCCGCGCCCCAGCCGGGCGATCGTGCGTTTGGATCCCAGGATGTTGCGCCCGAGCGGCGACCCGCTGAAGAGCAGATCTTCGAAGTCGTCGAAGATCAGGTCGTAGGGAGAGTCCTTGTACGAGTTGATCTCCTCGATGATGACCCCTTTCTCTTTCTCGATCTCGCCCTCGGGAAACACCGAATTGAACACCACGTCGGCGATCATGTCCACCGCGCGGCGGTAGTCGGCCTTGAGCACCGTGGCGTGCACCACCGTCTCTTCTTTGGCGGTATAGGCGTTGAGCTCGCCGCCCCGGTTTTCGAGCGTGTTGTTGATGTGGTAGGCCCGGCGGCGGCGGGTGCCCTTGAACAGCATGTGTTCGAGCAGGTGGGCCACCCCGTGTTGGGCGGGAGCCTCGTCGCGCGTGCCGCTGCCGATGGTCAGGGCGCAATGGGCCACGGGCGAGGGCGTCCGCCGGTGGATGCAGCGGATGCCGTTATGAAGTGTGAATAGATCGAATTCTTTCCCTGTTGCCATAGTCATAAAAACCCCTGCAAAGGTAGCGATTTATTTCACCCGCCGGCTGCACGGGAGTGATTTCAAAAAGAAATCCCGCCGGAGGGCGGCAATGCGCTCCGGCGGGAAATTTTTATCCAAACAAACGCCATCGTCAATAAAATCCCGGTATCAATGGCCATGGGCAGCCGGAAGAAATCTGCCGGACATAAAACGTTGGCAAGTGAGGGGCGTTATAGACTGAGTTCGAGTATCTGCCGGATTTTATCGGGGGTCACGCTGCGGTTCTCGCCCAGGGCCCACTTGCGGTTCTCAAAGCGCTTGACAATGGCGTCGAAATGTTCGTCGCCGCAATTGTGTCTGCGCAGGCGGGCGGGAATGCCGACGCTCTCGAAGAACTGCTCGGTGCGGCGGATCGCCTCGTCGATGCGCTGGTCTTCCGTGCCGGTGCAGATGCCCCACACGCGGCTGGCGTATTGCAGCAGTTTGGCGCGCTTCTCCTCGCGCATCACCCTGAGCAGGGCCGGATAGACCACCGCCAGCGTCACGGCATGGTCGAGGGCGTAATAGGCCGTCAGCTCGTGGCCGATCATGTGGGTGGCCCAGTCCTGCGGCACGCCCATGGCAATGAAGCCGTTGAGCCCCATCGTGGCCGTGATCATGAAGTTGGACATGAGCGAATAGTTGCGGTGGTCTTTATAGAGGTCGGCCCCGATTTCGGACAGCGTGAGCAGCAACCCTTCTGCAAAGCGATCCATTACCATGGCGTCGGCCGGATAGGTCAGGTATTGCTCCATGATGTGCACGAACGTATCGACGATGCCGTTCGAAATCTGTCGTTTCGGCAGCGAATACGCCACCTCGGGATCGACGATCGAAAACTGAGGGAAAGTCGACGGATTGTGGAACGCCAGCTTCTCCCCGGTGGATTTGCGCGAGATCACCGCGCCCGAATTCATCTCCGATCCGGTGGCCGGAAGGGTCAGCACGGCGGCCAGGGGCAGGGCGTCGACGGCCAGATTTTCGTTCTGCACGAAGTCCCACGGTTCGCCGTCCCACAACATGGCCGTGGCGATGAATTTCGTGCCGTCGATCACCGACCCGCCGCCCACGGCCAGAAAGTAATCGACTTTTTCTTTCTTGGCCAGCTCCACGGCCTTCATCAGCGTTTCGTAGTGCGGGTTGGGCTCGATGCCTGCGAATTCCACTACATGGAACCCTCGCAGGGCTTCCATCACGCTGTTATACACCCCGTTGGCCTTGATGCTTCCGCCGCCGTAGGTCATCATCACCCGCTTGCCCTTGGGTATCTCGGTCGACAGGGCGGCGATGGTGCCCTGGCCGAAAATGATTTTGGTGTAGTTCTGGAAAACGAAGTTCTGCATGGTTGTTCGTGTTTTATTGGTTTTGGTTGGCTGCACCTGTCGCACGCCATCTGTCACTTATCGTCATTGTCCCGAGTTATGCTCCGGTTCAGAACGATGAAGACAAGCAAAAGCCGACATACGCCATGCACGGCGAAGTTATGCGAGGATTTGCCGACAGAAAGAACGATTGTCCGAACGCGATTATATCCCCTTGAACTTGAATATGCGGCTGAAACGGATGTTGCCCGGGAAACTTTTCCCGCGGTCGAGCGACAGCCATACGCACACGGGCGTCCCCACCACATGGTCTTCGGGGACGAAGCCCCAGTAGCGCGAGTCGAGCGAGTTGTGCCGGTTGTCGCCCATCATGAAATAGTAGTCCATTTTGAAAGTGTAGCTGTCGGCCGGCGCGCCGTTGATGAAGATCGTGCTGTCTTTCACCTCCAGTTTGTTGGCCTCGTACACCGATATGATGCGTTCGTACAGCGGCAGGTTTTCAACGGTCAAACCGACCGTCGCGCCTTTTTTCGGCACCCACAGCGGCCCGAAATAGTCGGACGTCCAGCGGTAGTTGTACGAATGGGGGAACACTCCCTGATGGGCGAATTCGTCGACATGGCGCGTGACGCTCACCACATTGCCCAATGTCTGCAACCGGGCAGCCATGGCCTCGGTCAGCGGCAGGTCGTAGGTGTCGCGGTCTTTGAGCGTGATGTCGCCCAGGGTGACGTCCATCTCCTCGAACACGCTCTGGTTGATGGGGGTGCCATTGGTTTTGACGAAGTAGTTGTATTGCAGGTGCTCGATCTTCTTTTGGGCCACGCCATTGACGTACACCTGGCCCTCGACCACCTTGAGGCTGTCGCCGGGCAGGGCCACGCAACGCTTGACGTAATTATCCCGTTTATCGACCGGGCGGTAGATCACTTTCGATTGTTGCCACACCATTTCACGCCCGTAGGCCCGCACCAGGTCGTAATAACTCTGTTGCGGATTGGCCAGCGCCACCGTGTCGCCTTCGGGGAAGTTGAACACCACCACGTCGTCACGCTCCACGCTGCGCAGGCCCGCCAAACGTTTGTAAGGCCGTTTGATCCATTCCACGAACGAACTCTTGGTATTCGACAACGGCATGGTGTTGTGCACCAGTGGAAACGACAGGGGAGTATTGGGCATCTTGGGCCCGTAAGTGGCCTTGCTCACGCACAGGTAATCGCCCACCAGCAGCGTCTTTTCCATCGACGGCGAGGGGATGACGTACATCTCGATGAAAAAACCCCTGATCAGCATGGCTGCCACCGTGGCGAACAGAATCGCCTCGACCCACTCCATCGTCTTTTTGAACGGGCGGCTCTCTTTTTTCTTCTTTCTGTACCCGGCGAAAACGTAGCGGGCCATGCATTTCGAGATGTAGATGTCGTAAATCACCGGCACGCCCAGCAGCATCCACCAGTTGCCTGTCCACACGACGAGCCACAGAATGTACGCCACCGATACCAGGATGAACTTGAACCATTTGTTTTTCAGGAAGTTTTTCATTGTTTCTGATTGGTTTACTATTCCTTGTTTTTTGTATTGCAGTTGAAAATGATGGATTCATTTCGCTTGCCGGTGGCTTGATTTTTTGGTTACTTTTTCATCAAGGAAAAAGTGGAATGAAAATTCTTTCGATAATAAAGAACATGGTTGTCATCTTGAACATCGCGAAAGATGACAGATTACCCCATCATATAATACAACAACACACAAAAGCCATTCTATTTAATTCCAGGTGCACTGCAAAAATCACAGCCCCAGCAGGTCGCCCATCGAATAGACCCCCTTTTTGCCTGCGATGAACTCGGCGGCCAGCACGGCCCCCACGGCGAACCCGGCGCGCGACTTGGCCTGATGGGTGATCGAGATCAGGTCGACCTCGCTCTCCCAGGTCACCGTGTGCGTACCGGGGACGATGCTGCGGCGGATGGCCGCCACCTCCAACTCCGAAGGCTCGGTGGTGGTGCCGCAGACCCATTTGTTTTTGCGGGAGACACCATCCAGCACCCCTTCGGCCAGCGTGACGGCCGTGCCCGAGGGAGCGTCTTTTTTCTGGGTGTGGTGCACCTCCTCGATCGTTACGTCGTATTCGCCGAAGCGTTCCATCATCGCGGCCAGCCGGCGGTTGATGTTGAAAAAAATGTTGACCCCGATGCTGTAATTGGAGGCGTAAAAGAACGTGCCGCTCCGTTTGCGGCACTCCTCGACCACCGCATCGTATTTGTCGAGCCAGGCTGTTGTGCCGCATACCACGGGCACGCCGTATTCGAGGCATTTCATGATGTTGCCGTACGCCGTGGCGGGGGTGGTGAACTCGATGGCCGCATCGGCCGCCTTCATCTTTTCCGCGGTGAAATCGTGCGCATTGTCCACGTCGATTTTCAGCACCACCGTGTGGCCGCGCGAGACCAGTACTTTCTCGATCTCCCGGCCCATCTTGCCGTAGCCTATCAGTGCGATGTTCATATACTTTAAGTTTTTCGGATTTACATCTTTTCATCCCGTCATCCTGAACGAAATGAACGATTTTTTGATTGAACCAGGATCATTCGTTTCGCTATGTTGAATGTTCATTCTGCCCCCCCAGGCTCGCCTGATAACAGAAGCACCCTTCGAGTGTTCGGGATGATAACCCCGGCCTTACCCCGAAACATCCTGCGGCTGCCAGCCCTGGGCCTGGATCATCACCGGTTCGCCGTCGGGGGTGATGAGCCGCGCACCGCTTGCGGCGTCGGTGATGTGGCCGATCACGTCCACGCCCGGCATGGCCATGATCTCGGCCTGCTTGTCCAGCGGCACGGTGAACAGCAGCTCGTAGTCGCCGCCGCCGTTCAGGGCCGCGATCACCGGGTCGATCTTCAGTTCGTCGGCCATGGCGAAGGTCTGCGTGGCGATGGGCAGGCGGTTGAGGTAGATGTCGGCCCCCACGCCCGACCGCTTGCAGATGTGCAGTACCTCCGAGCCCAGCCCGTCCGAGATGTCGATCATCGAAGTGGGTTTGATGGCCCGCTCTTTCAGCCCCTCGACAATGTCGCGGCGGGCGCGCGGACGCAACTGCCGCTCAAGGATATACTCCTTGCCCGTAAAGTCGGGCTGCGGCGTTCCGCCCCCGGAAAAAGCGTGCTTCTCGCGCTCCAGCAGATGCAGGCCCATGAAAGCCGCCCCGAGGTTGCCGCTGACGCATACCAGGTCGTTTTTCGACGCCCCGCCGCGGTAAACGATATCATCCCCGGCCACTTCGCCCAAACACGTCACCGACACCACCAGCCCGGTCATCGATCCGTTGGTGTCGCCGCCCGCAAGGTCGACGCCGTACTCTTCGCAGGCGGCCTTCACTCCGGAATAGAACTCTTCGAGCATCTCCACCGTGTATTTCGACGACACGCCCAAGGCCACCAACACCTGGCGCGGGGTGCCGTTCATGGCGCAGATATCGGACACGGACGCCGCGATCACCTTGTAACCCAGGTGCTTCAACGGAGTGTAGACCATATCGAAGTCGACCCCTTCGGCGAACAGGTCGGTGGAAAGCAGGGCGTAATGGTCGCCACAGCGAATGACAGCGGCATCGTCGCCCGCGCCCGCCACGGTGGAGCTGTTCACCGCCCCGAAACCGGTCGTGAGTTTATCGATCAGGGCGAATTCGCCCAGGGAGCTGATTTGCGTAGCCATCGGAAACAATTTACAACTTGCAAATATAATATTTTTCACGGACTTATTGCCCTTGTCATCCCGGGGCCTGCAAAAGGCGGACGCACACCCGCGCAAAGCACCTGCAACGCTCAGAGCATGAAATGGTTCACCGGGCCGTGTCCGTGGCCGAGTTCGTAGTCCGCCCCGGCACGGATGGCCCCGGCCAGGTATTCGACAGCCTTGCCCGCCGCCGTCTCGACATCGAATCCGCGTGCCAGAAACGACGCGATGGCCGACGACAGCGTGCAGCCGGTGCCGTGGGTATTGGGCGTGTCGATGCGGGGATGGGTGTACTCGCGCCCGCCGGGGTACAGCACATCGGCGAGCGTTTCGCCCTCGAAATGACCGGCCTTGAGCAACACTGCGCCGGGAGTGAGCCGCATCAGCCTGGCGGCCGCGGCGGGAAAGCCGCCCTTGTTTTCGATTTTCAGTCCCGTCAGGAATTCCGCCTCGGGAATGTTGGGCGTGACCACCGCCGCCAATGGGAACAGCCGGCTGACAATGGCCCCGACCGCCGCTTCGTCCACCAGCCGGTCGCCCGAGGTGGCCACCATCACCGGGTCGAGCACCACGTTTTTTATACCGTATTCCGCCAACGCCTCGGCGATCACGTCCGCGATGCCCGCCGTGGGGATCATCCCCAGCTTCACGGCGTCGAAGCGGATGTCGGACAGCACGGCCTCCAACTGCGCTTTTACATTTTCTTCCGGCGCGATGTGCACCCCCGTGACCCCGAGCGTGTTTTGAGCCGTCAATGCGGTAATGACCGACGCGGCATAACATCCGCAGGCCGAGATGGCCTTGATGTCGGCCTGGATTCCCGCCCCGCCCGAAGGATCGCTTCCGGCGATGGTGAGCACGGTTTTATACTGTTTTTTCATGAGATGTGCGTTTATTATGACTTTATCATCGTTGACCGTCTGTCGCTGTAAACGAGAATTTCATACGGCCCGAACTTGAACACTTGGCCGCGCTCATCGGGCACATGCTCCCGAACGTGATTAGAAGAAATGATGGATTAATCTGTCATTTTGAGCCTCGCAAAAGATGACAACCATGTTCTTTATTATCGAAAGAATTTTCATTCCACTTTTTCCTTGATGAAAAAGTGGACAAAAAATCAAGGCGCTTGCTGTTTTCGTCTACCCGCTAAAGGTTTATCTCCGCAGGGGCAAAGGTCAACTATCCCTCCGTTGCACTCCGGGCCCGAGTTGACTTTGTCCTTTTTCGCGGGCTAAACCCTAACCGGGTGCCCGGACGAAAACAGAGGCGCCGCACGCTCCCGAACCCGATGCAATTCATCCATCATCAACCACGATTCACACATAAACTCCTTCATGTGAGACAAAACTTAACGGCAATCAACGTGGTTGCGCCCTTACACCAGCCGGGCGATCTTTTCTCTCACCCACTCCATCTGCTGATCGGGGGTCATGTGGCTGTTGTCGAGCAGGATGGCATCGGGGGCCATGCGCAGTGGACTGACGGCGCGGTTCTGGTCTTGCCGGTCGCGGGCGGCTATGTTTTGGCGGATCTCGTCCATCGACACACGCTCGCCCTTGGCCGTCAGTTCGTCGTAGCGGCGGCGGGCGCGCACCTCGGGATCAGCGGTCATGAAAATCTTCAGCTCGGCGTCAGGGAACACCACCGTGCCGATATCGCGCCCATCCATCACCAGGGCGCGGTTGCGGCCCATGGCCTGCTGCAGGGCCACCAGGCGTTCGCGTACCTGCGGGATGGAGCTGATGGCGCTGACAATGCCGCTCACTTCGATCGACCGGATGCGCCTCTCCTCGTTGACACCGTTGAGCATGATCTCGCTGCGGCCCGTGGCGGGGTCGACCTTGAAGTCAAGCCGTATATCGTTCAATGCCGATACGACCGCCCCTTCATCCACTTTTCCGCCACTGACGTAACCGCAGTCGAGCGCATGCAAGGCTACGGCGCGGTACATGGCCCCGGTATCGACGAACACGTACCCCAGTTCGGCGGCAATGGCCTTGGCAAAGGTGCTCTTGCCGCACGACGAGAAGCCGTCTATCGCGATGATTATTTTTTTCATAACGTTGTTTTTTCAAGGATCGAACTGTCGCCGTAGCTCAGAAACCGGAACCCGTTTTCCATCGCGTAATCGTAGATATCGCGCCACCGCCCGCCCACAAAGGCCGAGATCAGCAGCAGCAGCGTGCTTTGCGGTTGGTGGAAGTTGGTAACAATGCCTCGCACCATACGGAAGGTATATCCGGGTACTATCATTATTTGCGTAGATGCCTGCAGCTGTTGTTTGTTAGTATGGTTGAGGTAAGAGAGTATATTCTGTAATGATTTCTCTACCGATATAGTGGGCTCTGTATGATAGGCTTCCCATTGGGAAACCTGAAAGAGACTCTGCTGCGGATTATGCTCCAACTGTAATCCTATCCAATATAAACTCTCTAACGTACGCACGGAGGTGGTGCCTACGGCTACTATATTCCCTATCTTTTTGAGCAATAGCTTTATCGTTTCTTTATCTACCGAGAAGGTTTCGGCATGCATGGCATGGTTGCCAATGGTTTCGCTCTTTACGGGGCGAAAGGTGCCTGCACCTACGTGCAAGGTAAGTTCTGCCGTTTGTATATGACGGCTGGATAGTTCACTAAAGACGGAAGGTGTAAAGTGCAATCCGGCAGTGGGTGCGGCTACGGAGCCTT
>JAVBRA010000010.1:0-66390 GCA_031548435.1 Rikenellaceae bacterium | reverse complement strand
CCGTCAACACCTCGCCGTTGGCCTTCTTCACCGAAAAGGTGAACGTGTACTCGCCCGTCTGTTTCGGGGGCTGCTGCAACACGAAATAGAGCTCATCGCCCAGAAACGGGTTTGCCTCGAAATCGATCTCCGTCAACTTGCCGCCGGTCATGAGCCAGGAGTCGTTCTCAAAGCTCTGCCGCAGGTTCAGGTACTCGTCGCCGTGCCGGAACATCTTGTAGTCGTTCTGTATGTACCGGTACGGATTGTTGAAATAGACGGCAAGAATGTCGTTCAGGCTGCTGCCCGCCGGATGCGCGTCGTCGTAGTTGGCATTGCAGGTCACTGTGATCGTACTCAGCGTGTCGGCCACGGCGTAGAGTGGATATTTGCGAAATATTTTTTTATTGTAGTGCGTATCTCCGATCAGCTGCTTAAACTCCTGATTCTTATCCTTCCCGACCCCGATGTACCTCGAATTCAATAAAAGCAGAAAGCCTTGCGCATCGCTGGTGATCTCATACATATTAGCCCACGGGTCGATGGTTTTATTTTGTTCGTCCACTTCCACACCCGCCCAGTTAAAAGCGTACAGTTCAGAGGAAAGTGAAAGGAATCCGTTTACATACGACTTGCGGTAAACAGACGGATCATTGTCCCGATCGTTGTTGCAAGCCAATAACAACCCCGAGTAAAGAGCACACAGGAGAAATATATTACGTTTCATGATCATTTAAATTTATGGTTTATAGATGTAAGGAATGATCTTTATATTATAACGGAAATTTTCCGCATAATCATCCCTATCCAACTCTGGCCCGTCATTCATATTGAAACTTCCACTCACAATCCAACCATTATGTTTTCCTCCATACCCCCAATTATTATATATAAAATCAGAATACTCATAGACGTAACTGGACGTAGATGATAATACGATACGGGTCTGCGTATCGATCACCCTGACTGTTGTGGTTTTCTTTCGTTTTTGCACCATGGATCCATCAAGAATCCATGTATGACCATCTTTATAGTGAGTCTCAATCCCGAGAAAACTCTTTTCTTTTGTAGCATAGCCGGAAATAATCACGGGCTTATATTGCCTGATGGAATTAAATATCTCATCAACATTATAACTAATTTCTCCCGAAGGGGCTATGTATCCCAAATTTCTGAATATAGTATGGAGATTTTTTGTCGGGGCCAAACTCACTTTGGGAGCATAATTCATCCCGACTAAATCCCCCGCGTATTTCATTGCATAGGCAACCTGTTTCCGGATCCAAACATTTTGGGGATATTCCGACGGACTCGTATCAAACAAGATACATTTTTTTGCAGGTTTGTATCTGTTCCATGCAGTTTGACCCGTATATAGATTCAATGTTTCCCAGTCAAACGCGGAATAAGGGCAGCTTTTAGGGTGTTTATAATAAGCCATCAAATGAACCATCGCCACAGCCACGCATCCGGTAGGGTAATTATTTGGAGTGTACATATTATAAGGGTCATGCTGTCCCCATTCCACAGGAATACGTTGATCCACAAGAATCTGCTGTTCCCAGCCGCCATATGTCACCGTAGTGGTTGTTTCGGTTTTGGCCGCCCGGGTTACGGGTGTGCCGTTCTCCTCCATCTCCTCGTAGAGCTTGGCCATCACCGAGGCTTCGAGCGAGTCTTTCAGGTGGTCGGCTTCGGCAACCGAGCGCTGGAGGTAATATTCCAGCCCCTCCATAAAAATAGCCAGGCCGGCGTTATCGGTTTGATCGGTAATGTTGCCATTTTCGGAGTAGGCCAGCACCGACTGCGGAATGCGTGAATCGGCAGCAATGATCGTGAACCCGCCTTCGTCGGCGAAGTTGAACAGGTAGGCCAGCGTGTCGACGGATTCGACCGTTTCGCCCGATTTGGTCGGCACGGTTTGGGTTAGAGTGAGCGGCGTCATGTTCGCGATGATTTTCGCTCCCGATCTCGTAGCTGGGCCGCCGAACAGAGTCGTGGCTTGCATCGCCTGTTCCACAGCCTCGTTCACGCCCACACGGGTGTCGCCAAGATAAGAAAGAACTTTCGACTCAGTCTCGGTGAACCGTTCGTTAACAGGCACCACCGGAGAATCCGGCTCG
This sequence comes from Rikenellaceae bacterium, assembly GCA_031548435.1. Taxonomy (GTDB): domain Bacteria; phylum Bacteroidota; class Bacteroidia; order Bacteroidales; family Rikenellaceae; genus JAVBRA01. Next base: position 64,288 of record JAVBRA010000010.1, on the reverse strand, counting down.
TCGATTCTGGAGCACCCGGCTATGGCCACACTCAAGGCCAGCCCCAATACAATTAAACTGCATTTGTTCGTTTGTTTGTTCATAGTGCTAATAGATAAATCATTAACAATTGTCTCAATACAAATATAAGCACAATTATTGGATACTGCAAGCGATATTCAATGTTTTCACAAGAACCGTTCGATCACCGGCACCAGCAACGCCGTGCATAGCCCCATCAGGCCGATGGCCAACCCGCTGATAGCTCCCTCGACAGCGCCCAGTTCGATGGCGCGCGCCGTGCCCGCACCGTGCGAGGCCGCACCCAACGCCAGCCCTTTGGCAATGCGGCTTTCAATCCCCAGTTTCCGCAACACAAAAGGCCCCGCCACACTGCCGAACACCCCTGCAAGAATAACTACCACCGACGTCAGCGCCGGAATGCCGCCCGAGTTCCGCGCCACCGCTATGGCAATGGGCGTGGTTGCAGACTTTGGTTGCAACGAAGCCACCACCGCCTGCCCGGCTCCCATCCATTTGGCGATCAGCGCCACACTCGCAATGCCCACCACGCTGCCCACCACAATGGCCGTAATGATCGGCACCAGGTTGCCCCGCACCTGCTCGAAATTGCGGTACAGCAGATAACCCAGCGACACCACCGACATCCCCAGCATGAAGTCGAGTATCTGTGTGCCAGACATATAAGTCTCATAACTGACGCCCGCCAGCTTCAGGTACCCGATGATCACGGCGATCGACACCAGCAACGGGTTGAGCAGCGGGAACTCGAGCCGTTTATAAAGCCACCCGGCCCCTGCATACACCCCGATGGTGAGCGTCAGGAAGAAAAGTTGTGATGAAAATATTGCATTCATTTTTTCTCCGTTTTCTGAACAATCCGCCCCACCACGGCGATCACCAGCAGCGTGCTCGCCAGCGATGCAACCAAAATGGCCCACAAATCCTTGGCGATGAGGGAATAGGATGCCATCAGTCCCACACCCACCGGCACAAAAAAGAGCATCATGTTGCGCGTAATGAACACCGCCGTCCGACGCACATGCCCCGGCCGCACCCATTTCAACGACAGCGCGGCAAACAGCAGCACCATGCCGATGACGCTGCCCGGAACAAAGCCCCCGATCAGCTCCGAAACCAGCAGTCCCAGCAGGTAGAACAACAGGATAAGAAACAGCCCGCTCATAACATCAACGCGCCCCGAAAATCGAACTGCCGATACGCACCATGGTCGACCCGTTCGCGATGGCCAGGGCATAGTCGCCGCTCATGCCCATCGACACGGTGTCGAACGTGCTGTCATCGGCGAAAAACTCCCGCTTCAACTCTTCGAACAGCGCGCGGAGCCCGGCAAATTCAGCGGCTACCTGCGCCGTATCGTCGGTGTAGGTAGCCATGCCCATCACCCCGCGGATACGGACGTTAGTCAACGTTTTCCATCTCGCGCCGCGCAGGTATTCGCGCAATTCGCCCCGATCCCAGCCGCTCTTGGTCTGGTCGCGGGCAATGAACACCTCCAGCAGCACGTCGATCACCCGGGCCGCCTTGGCAGCCTCTTTATCAACGACTTCCAGCAGTCGGCCGGAATCAGCCGACTGGATCATCGACACCACGGGCGCGATGTATTTCACTTTGTTCGTTTGCAGATGGCCGATGAAGTGCCACTCGACGTCCCGGGGCAGCGCGGCCGCCTTTTCCACCAGTTCGGCATGGCGGTTCTCGGCGAAAACGCGTTGTCCGGCCTCGTATGCCTCGATGACGGCCGATGCAGGAAACGTTTTCGACACCGCAACCAGGGTTACATGCGCCGGAATGCTTTGTTTTATCTCCCGAAGACGGGTTTTTATCGTGTTTTCTGCCATGATTGCCCTCCATTTATGCCGTAAAGTTATACATTTGTGTCGTGAACAGCCTAATCTGAACGCTTATGAACTGCAAAATCTGTGCGCTCCTGTGCGCCGCCACACTCGTTTTTTCAGGCCAGAGAGCCGCCGCCTGCACCAACGTGCTGGTAACCAAGGGTGCTTCGGCCACCGGCTCCACCATGCTCAGCTACTCGGCCGACTCGCATACCCTCTACGGCGAGATGTATCGTTGGCCGGCAGCCACCTGGCGGTCGGGAACGATGCTTCCGGTCTATAATTGGGAGACCGGGAAATATTCGGGCGAAATTCCCCAGGCAAGCCAAACCTGCTCGGTGATGGGCTACATGAACGAGCACCAGCTCTGCATCGCCGAAACCACGTTCGGCAGCCCCAAAGAACTGATCGACACCACCGGCCTGATGGACTACGGATCGCTGATATTCATTGCGCTGCAACGCGCTAAAACCGCCCGCGAGGCCATCCGGGTGATCACCGATCTGGTGGCCGAATACGGCTATTGCTCCGAGGGGGAAACGTTCTCGTTTATCGACCCGAACGAAGTGTGGGTGATGGATCTGATCGGCAAAGGGACGAAAATGGTGCGCGGCAAAAACGTCAACAAAGGGGCCGTGTGGGTGGCCATGCGCATTCCCGACGGCTGCATTTCGGCCCACGCCAACCACCCGCGCATCACGCAGATCAGCTTCAACGACCCCGAGAACTGCATGTACGCTCCCGACGCCGTTTCGTTCGCCCGCTCGCAGGGGTATTACAAGGGATCGGATAAGGATTTCAGCTTTTCGGACGCCTACGCCCCGCTTGATTTCAGTTCGATGCGCGCCTGCGAAGCGCGGGTATGGGCCGTGTTCAATGCCTTTGGCGAGGGCATGGAGCAGTACGTCGATTACGCGATGGGGCATGACGCCCGCAAACGGATGCCTCTCTATATCAAGCCCAACCGCAAGTTGTCGGTCAAAGATGTGGCCGACATCATGCGCGACCACTACGAGGGCACGCCCATGGACATGACGGCCGACATCGGGGCCGGCGGCGAGGAGTGCCCCTACCGCTGGCGCCCGATGACCTTCGAGGTCGACGGCAAGACATACGTCAACGAGCGGGCCATCGCCACCCAGCAGACGGCCTTCTGGTTCGTGGGCGAGTGCCGCAACTGGGTACCCAGGGAAGTGGGCGGCATCCTGTGGTTCGGCGTCGACGACGCGGCCACCTCGTGCCTGGCGCCGGTCTACTCGTCGTGCACCGAGGTTTCGCCCCACTGGGCGGTGGGTAACGGCGATCTGCTCACCTATTCGCCCACGTCGATGTTCTGGCTCTTCAACCGCGTGGCCCAGTTCGCCTACCTGCGTTACAACGTGGTGGGCAAGGAGGTGCGCTCGGCGGCCGACGATTACGAAAAGCATTGCATTGCGCAAATCCCGGAGATCGACAAGCACATGATGGAACTGCTGAAAACCGATCCGGGCCAGGCGCAGGAGTACATCAACACCACCTGCCTCGACTTCGCCGGCCAGTTGTTCGATCGCTGGTGCGAGCTCGACAAATACTTGCTGGTGAGGTATATCGACGGCAATGTCAAGTTGCGTGAGAACGGGGCGTTTGTCACCAACGGCATCTCGTCCGCCATTCCCGCCTCTCCCGACCAGCCGGGATACACCGACAAATGGAAGCGCGCCGTGGCCGCAGACGCCGGAAAGACGCTCGAAGTGGTGGAACCGGTGAAGTAGATCGATGTTCCGGGGTTGATCGGATTCCGGTCTTTTCGCCGTCAGCCTGAGCGAAACGAAGAGTGACAATATACGCTTCGCCGTGGCGGATATCTTTTGCCGCGCGCTCGGAATGGCAGCCTGCGGAAAGAAGGACAACCCCATTGAAGACATAAACCCGAACAAGGCATGACCTACGACCAAGCGATCGAAACCCTCTACGCCGCCGCACCGATGTTCCAGCAGATCGGGGCGGCGGCGTACAAAGCCAACCTCGACAACACCCGGGCGCTCGACGAACGCTTCGGCCACCCTCACCGCAAATTCCGCTCGGTGCACATCGCCGGGACGAACGGCAAAGGATCGACATCGCACATCACGGCCTCGGTGCTGCAACGCGCCGGGTACAAGGTGGGGCTGTTCACCTCGCCCCATCTGTCCGACTTCCGCGAACGAATACGGATAAATGGCCAAACCATGCCGCAGGACGAGGTGGCGGCGTTTGTCGGGCGGCACCTGCCGCTGATCGAGCGTGTCCGTCCGTCATTTTTCGAGATCACCTTCATCATGGCCGTCGACTGGTTCGCCCGGCAGGGGGTCGACATTGCCGTGCTGGAAACGGGCATGGGCGGGCGGCTCGACTCCACGAACATCGTGACGCCGCTGGCGAGCGTGATCACGAACATCGGCTACGACCACACGCAATTCCTCGGCGGCACGCTCGAAGAAATCGCCGGCGAAAAAGCGGGGATCATCAAGCCCGGCGTGCCGGTGGTGATCGGTGAAAGCGATCCGGAAACCGCTCCGGTGTTCATGGCCGCCGCATCGATCGCCGGAGCGCCCATCCGCTTTGCCGACAAAGAATACCGGTGCGTCGGCGGCGAAATCCGCAACGGCGGGCGGGAATATGCCTGCAAGTCTGCGGAAGGGGGCGAAACCCTGCTGCGCTGCGACCTGGCGGGCGACTATCAGCAAAAGAACATCCCGACGGTATTGGCGCTGATCGATGTGTTGCGCTCGTGCGGGGTGGACGTGCCCGAGAACGCCGTAAGAGAGGGATTCGAAACCGCCGCGGCCGCAACCGGACTGCTCGGACGCTGGCAAAAACTGTCGGAGCACCCGCTGGTGGTGTGCGACACCGGCCACAACGAGGCGGGCATCCGGGACGTGATGGCGCAAATCACCCGGCAACGCTGCACGCGGCTGTTCATGGTGCTGGGCGTGGTGTCGGACAAAGACCTGTCGAAGATCCTGCCTCTTTTGCCCAAGAGAGCCTGGTATATCTTCACCAAGCCATCGCTGCCGCGCGCCAAAGACGAGGCCGCACTGGCTGCCGAGGCCGCCGCATACGGGTTGCAGGGCGAAACTCGTCCCGCCGTGGCCCTGGCATACACCCGCGCCTGCGAACTGGCCTCGCCCGACGACATGGTGTTTGTGGGCGGAAGCAGTTTCGTGGTGGCCGATCTGCTGAGCATGCTGAACGAATAAACCGCTCTCTCCTGCCTCTGAGGCGCTTATCCGCCCCTTCTTTATGATAAAATCACGTCGTGCTTGATGAGCGCGGCGTTCCGTTCATGGAAATTGTGCACACTCACAGGGTGTTCCTGTGTGAAACAAGATTCCCGATATCAAAATAGCCGGAGGCCCCTTTTGCGGCAATGCCAAAAAACAATGTGGCAAAGCCAAAGCAAAAAGCCCTTTCCCGTTGGCTGGCGAAAGAGATTCATGACCCTTACAGAGATTGCAGAGTAAGAAAACAAACGCCGCTTTCCCGGTAATGGGAAAGCGGCGCGGTTTTGTTTGCAGGCGAAGGGTTACAGCAACGCGGCAATGGTTTCCAGGTGCATTCCGCGCGAACCTTTCAGTAAAACGGCGTGCCCCCTCACCGGGTGGGCTTTCAGATACCCTTCCAGTTCGGCAGTGGTGGCGAAGGCGTGCCCGTATCCTGCCGCCGCCTCGTTGAAAAAGGGGCCTGTGAACAGCACGTCGGACAGCCCCAACTCTTTGGCCAGCCGCACCATGCGCTGATGTTCCCCGGCCGAATAGGAGCCCAGTTCAAGCATGTCGCCCAGAATCGCCGTCTTGGGCTGCGGGGTGTCGATGGAGGCGAAGTTGCGCAACGACGCCTCCATGCTCGACGGGTTGGCGTTGTAGGCATCCATATAGAGGGTATTGTGGGGCGTGTCGATGCGTTGCGAGCGGTTGTTGTCGGGCACATACGACTCGACGGCGGCGATCGAACGCGAGTCTTTGATGTCGAAGTAACGCGCGATGGCCAGCGCCGCCGATACGTTGTAGATGTTGTAATCGCCTTCGAGCGAGGTTTCGATGATGCATTCCTGTCCTTCGGGCAGGGGCATCCTCACCTTCAGCGGATTGGCCGCGACGATGCCCAATCCCATTGATGCGGGGGAGTAGGGGATGGCGATCAGGTTCTTATGCCGGCCGATCATCTCGCGCAAGTCGGCGCTCTCTTCGAGGTAGAAGGCCGTGCCGCCGTTCTCATCCAGAAAGTCGAACAGCTCGCCCTTGCCGCGCCGGATCCCCTCCTCCCCGCCGAACCCTTCGAGGTGCGACTTGCCGATGTTGGTGATCAGGCCGAAGTCGGGCCGGGCGATCTCGCACAACCGGGCGATCTCGCCGCAGTGGTTGGCCCCCATCTCGATGACGGCGAATTCGCAACTGCTCTCCAGCGACAACAGCGTCAGCGGCACCCCGATGTGGTTGTTGAAATTGCCTTTCGTGGCCCCGACATTGTCCCACCGGCACTCCGCCACGCGCCGCACCAACTCTTTGGTGGTGGTTTTGCCGTTGCTGCCGGTGATGGCCAGAATGGGGATTTCGAGTTGCAGGCGGTGGTAGGCGGCCAGCTCTTGCAGGGACGTCAGAACGTCCTCGACCAGCAGGTAGCGCTCCGACACGGCCGCCGCCCGGTCGTCGACCACGGCATAGGCGGCCCCTTGCTCCAGGGCTGCCGCCGCGTAACGGTTGCCGTCGGCCTTCTCGCCTTTGAGGGCGAAGAACAGCGACTGCGGGCCGACCCGCCGGCTGTCGGTGGCCACCTCGGGGTATTGCCGGAAGTATTGATAGAGTTGTTCGGTCGAAAGCATGGGACTCTTATATGTACTCTTTGCCCTTTTTGTATTTCACATCCTCGACAAAGGTGCGGATTTCCTGCTCGTTCTCCTTGCGGCAGATGAGCAGGGCCTCGTCGCTGGACACCACGATATAGTCTTTCAGTCCCTCGATGACGGCGATGCGGCCCTGGGGCAGCGACACCAGGTTGTCGGACGAGTCGTAGAAGAACACGTTGTCGCCGTTGGAGGCGTTGTAGTGCTTGTCCTTGGGCAGCTGCTGGTAAAGCGACCCCCAGGTGCCGATGTCCGACCAGCCGAAGTCGCCGCAACGCACATACACGTTGTCGGCCCGCTCCATCACCCCGTAGTCGATCGAGATGCTCTGGCACTGCGAGTAGACCGTGTCGATGCCTTCGGCCTCTTTCGAGGTTCCGTACTCTTCGGCGATCGAGGCGAACAGCTCGTAAATCTCGGGCAGATGCCTGTGCAGCGAACGGAGGATGGTTTCGGCCTTCCATATAAAAATGCCTGAATTCCAGAAAAATTCGCCGCTGTCGACAAACACTTTCGCCATTTCGAGATTGGGTTTCTCGGTGAATATCTTCACTTTCTGCACTCCGCGCCACGACGGGGCCTGATTGTCGACCTGAATGTAGCCGTAGCCGGTTTCGGGGCGTGTGGGCTTGAGGCCGATGGTGACGATCGAGTCGCCCTGTTCGGCGAAATGAAACCCTTCGTTCATCACTTCGCGGAACATCTCCTCGTCCAGGATGAAGTGGTCGGACGGGGTCACCACCATCGACGCATCATGGCATTCGTTGAAGATGCGGAAAGCAGCATAGGCGATGCACGGGGCCGTATTGCGCCGCAACGGCTCGCACAGCACCTGCGAGGGCGACAGTTCGGGAAGTTCGTGCAATACCTGTTCTTTGTATTCGACACTGGTGACCACCAGAAAGTTGCTGGCCGGAATGGTCTTGGCAAAACGTTCGTAAGTCTGCCTTATGAATGTGCGGCCGGTGCCGAGAATATCGAGGAACTGCTTGGGTTTCGATTGCCGGCTCAGGGGCCAGAAGCGGCTTCCGATTCCGCCGGCCATGATAACGCAATAACGCTTGTTCTCTTCCATGGGTTGAAAATAATTTTTGTAAATATAAGTAAGAATCCGGATAAAACCATCGTCCCGCCGGTTTTTCGGATTCTTTTTCACACGGGACAAGCATGACAAAATGACATGACAATTAAACGGCAAGGTATTTGAAAAAGATATGGACACACACTGTAACCGAAATGATCAAAATCTGAATATATGAGTACGAACAATCTGACAATCAAATCGCAGGAAGTGCTCCAACAGGCCATGTCGTCGGCCGCCGGAGCGGGCAACCAGGCCATCGAGCCGGTGCACATTCTGGATGCGCTGACGGTCGAGGACAATGCCATCTCGACCTATCTTGTCAACCGGGCCGGGGGCAATGCGGCCTCGCTTCGCTCGGCCGTCAAACGCGAGATCGACAAGCTGCCCCGGGTCGACGGCGGCGAACAGTACCTTTCGGGCGCCGCATCGCGGGTGATGCAGAAAGCCGCGACATTTCTGAAGGAATTTTCCGACAAATTCGTGGCCCCCGAACACCTGTTGTTGGGCATCGTCGCCTCGGGCGACACGGCCGCGCAACTGCTCAAAGACAGCGGCGTCACCGAGAAAACGCTCGTCGCCGCCATCAAAGAGGTGCGCAAAGGGGCTACGGTCGACTCGGAAACGTCCGACCAGACATTCGACGCGCTGGGCAAATACGCGCTGAATCTCAACGACATGGCGCGCAAAGGCAGGCTCGATCCGGTGATCGGCCGCGACGAGGAGATCCGCCGCGTGTTGCAGATCCTTTCGCGCCGCACCAAGAACAACCCCATCCTGGTGGGCGAACCGGGCGTGGGCAAAACGGCCATCGCCGAGGGGATCGCCCACCGCATTGTCGACGGCGACGTGCCCGAAAACCTCAAATCGAAACAGATATTCTCGCTCGACATGGGCGCGCTGGTGGCCGGGGCCAAGTACAAGGGCGAATTCGAGGAACGGCTGAAAACCGTTGTCAACGAAGTGATCTCGTCCGAGGGAGAGATCCTGCTGTTCATCGATGAGATCCACACGCTGGTGGGTGCGGGCAAGGGCGAGGGGGCGATGGATGCCGCCAACATCCTCAAGCCGGCGCTGGCCCGCGGCGAGTTGAGAACGATCGGGGCCACCACGTTGGATGAATATCAGAAGTATTTCGAGAAGGACAAGGCGCTCGAACGCCGTTTCCAGAAGGTGATGGTCGACGAGCCCACCGCCGCCGACGCCATCTCGATCCTGCGCGGGCTGAAGGAGAAATACGAGAACCATCACAAGGTGCGCATCCGCGACGAGGCCATCATCGCCGCCGTCGAGTTGTCGCACCGCTACATCACCACGCGCTTTTTGCCCGACAAGGCCATCGACCTGGTGGACGAGGCGGCCTCGCGTTTGCGGCTGGAAATGAACTCCGTGCCCGAGGAGATCGACGAACTCGACCGCAAGGTCCGCCATCTGGAGATCGAACGCGAGGCGATCAAGCGCGAAAACGACGCCAAACGCACCGAAGAGCTGACCCGCGAGATCGAGGAGATCAACACCAAACGCAACGCCCTCAGGGCCAAATGGCAGCAGGAACGCACCACGCTCGAACAGATCCAGAAACAGAAAGAGGCGATCGAACAGCTGAAGATCGACGCCGCCGAAGCCGAACGCCGCGGCGATTACGGGCTGGTGGCCGAGATCCGTTACGGCAAGATCCGCGAGGCCGAGACCAAAATCGCCGAACTCCAGAAGCAGGCCGAGGCCAATAACGCGGGCGGCGCGCTGATCAAAGAGGAGGTGGGTAGTGACGACATCGCTTACGTGGTGTCGAAATGGACGGGCATCCCCGTTGCCCGCATGCTGCAAAGCGAGCGCGAGAAGCTGCTGCGCATGGAAGAGGAGATCGGCCGGCGGATCGTAGGCCAGAAAGAGGCCATCGCCGCCGTGTCGGACGCCGTGCGCCGGTCGCGCGCCGGACTGCAAGACCCCAAGCGTCCCATCGGCTCGTTCATCTTCCTGGGCACCACCGGCGTGGGCAAGACCGAGTTGGCGCGCGCGCTGGCCGAATTCCTGTTCAACGACCAGGAGATGATGACCCGTATCGACATGAGCGAGTATCAGGAGCGCCATTCGGTGTCGCGCCTGATCGGGGCGCCTCCGGGCTACATCGGTTACGACGAGGGCGGCCAGCTCACCGAGGCCGTGCGGCGCAAACCCTACTCGGTGGTGCTGCTCGACGAGATTGAGAAGGCGCACCCCGACACGTTCAACATCCTGTTGCAGGTGCTCGACGACGGCCGCCTGACCGACAACAAGGGCCGCACGGTCGACTTCCGCAACACCATCGTCATCATGACCTCGAACATGGGGTCGCACCTGATCATGGAGCGGTTCGAACACCTGACCGAGGACAACAAGGACGAGCTGATCGAGTCGACCAAGCAGGAGGTGTTCGACCTGCTGAAGCAATCGATGCGCCCCGAGTTCCTGAACCGCATCGACGAGATCATCATGTTCACGCCGCTCTCGCAGGCCGACATACGCCAGATCGTGACGCTGCAAATCGACTCGATCCGCAGGATGCTGGCCGAAAACGGCATCGCGCTCGAAGTCACCGACGCGGCCGTCGACCTGCTGGCCGAGAAGGGTTACGACCCGATGTTCGGCGCGCGGCCCGTGAAGCGCACCCTGCAACGGTTTCTGGTCAACGACCTGTCGAAAGAGATCCTGGCCGGCAGCATCAATAAAGAGGTGCCGGTGGTGGTCGACGCCGCAGGCGGACTCATCTCGTTCTCAAACAAGTAACGCGGTCGTGGATTGCGAAACGGGAGGCGCCGCACAAGCGCCTCCCGTTTTTTATGGATGGAAGATAGCCGTCGATTCAATCGCCCCTACTTCCGGAAAGTGTAGAAAGCGTTGGCCTGCTGGGTGGGAGTGATCTCCAAATCGTTGATGTTGACGTGCGCCGGCAGCGACACCACCCACCAGATGGCTTCGGCAATGTCATCGCCCGAGAGCGGTGTCACTCCTGCGTAGACGTTGCCCGCTTTGGCCGCATCGCCGTGGAAGCGCACAAGCGAGAACTCGGTTTCGACCATCCCCGGGCGGATCTCCGTCACCCGGATGCCGTGTTTCAGCAGGTCGATGCGCATCCCCTGCGACAGGGCGTGCATGGCGTGTTTCGAGGCGCAGTACACATTGCCTTTCTCGTAGGTTTGCGTGCCGGCGATCGACCCGATGTTGACGATGTGCCCGCGCCCGGCGTCGATCATCATGCCCGACACGATGCGGGTGACATACAGCACCCCCTTGATGTTGGTGTCGATCATGCGCTCCCAGTCGTCCACGTCGCCTTCGTTCACGAAGTCGAGCCCGGCGGCCAGTCCCGCGTTGTTCACCAGCACCCGGGGTGAGCGCCATTCGCCTTCGAGCGACCCGAAGGCCGACAGGGTCTCTTCCATCGAGCGCACGTCGAAGCAGAGTTTGCGCACCCGCACGCCGTACCGGCGGATCAGGTGGTCGGCCACTTCGCTCAGGCGGTTCTCGCGGCGGCCGGTGACGACCAGGTTGTATCCTTCTGCGGCGAAGCGTTCGGCGGCCGCCCGCCCGATGCCCGAGGTGGCCCCGGTGATGATGGCTGTTTGATTCATAATGGTTTTCTCTAATGGTTAGATTCTCCGCCGCTTGCGGCGAGAAAGCGAGAAGCTATTCTTGATGAAACCCCAACCGCTTGCGGCGGGGAGGTTCATTTTGTACGTAATGTCTTAAAAAAACCGGCGGCAGAGCGTAAATGCTTGGAGACAACGCACCGGGAACCCGAATGCGCGGTCGAAACCGTGGCCCGGCCAGACCCCGGTCTGCCCGAAACGCAGCAGAGTCCCGTTCCCTGAGCCGGAGGGCGACGCAGTCCAGTCGAACCCGGCGGACGAAACGTCGAGCATGCCTCCGAAGGCGGCGTGGCGGTAGCCCGAAGCCGGGAAGAACCAAGCGGTTGCTGATTGCATGCGGAACGGGCTTGCGGCCATTCCGCATTTACATAACTAAAGCGTCATGGACGCTTTGCGAACCGCTGAATTTACGGGGCGCACTTCCACAGGCCGTGACCCGGCGGAACTCCGGCCCTTTCCGGCCGCTGGTTTTTTCAGCCGCGAAAGTATAAAAGAATCGGGCTCGATTCACGGCTCATGCAACAAAAGTAATTATTTTTGCATTACTTTGCACTGCCGCCGGATCGGGCACAGGTTCCGACGCATGACAATACCCGGCGGTGCGCATCCGCAGGGTGTTTCGTCGGCAGAGGCCGTTTTTGCTCTCAATATTTCGAGAGCCGAATAAAAAAAGCATTCGCGACGCGCCACACGCGCAGCCGCACACCATACAGCATGTCAAAAGTAAACATATCCCTCTTCATCGCCCGGCGGCTGGGAGGCCGGCAGGGCGGACGCTCCAACTCGGGCATGATCCGCATCGCCGCGGCCAGCGTGGCCGTGAGCATCGCCGCTATCATCGTGGCCATCTCGGTGTTGCAGGGATTCCAGCGCGAAATCTCGGCCAAGATCGTGGGCTTCGGCTCGCACCTGAGCATCACCAATTTCGACTCGAACGCTTCGCTCGAAACCGTGCCCATCGGAGCCAACCAGCCGTTCCTCGGCTCGCTCGGCACCATTCCGGAAGTGGTCGGCGTGCAGCAGTACGCCATCAAGGGCGGCATCCTCAAAACGCGCGACGAGATGCACGGAGTGATGTTCAAGGGAGTGGGCAGCGACTTCGACTGGACGTTCTTCAGCAATAACCTCAAGGAGGGGAGCATCCTCGATTACTCCGACTCGACCCGCAAAAGGGACGTGCTGATCTCGCGCAGCATCGCCCGGATGATGAAACTGAAGCCGGGCGACGCGTTCGAGGTGCTGTTTTTCCGGCAGCGGCCGCGGAGCGAACGGTTTCGCGTGGCCGGCATATACAGCACCGGGCTCCAGGAGCTTGACGACATCACCATCATCGGTGACCTGCGCGCCGTGCAACGCACCAACGGATGGTCGGCCGGCCAGGTGTCGGGATTCGAGGTGCGTACCTCCGACTACAGAACCATCGACCAAACACAGCAGAAAGTGGCCGCGCTGATCGACCTCCATACCGACCAACTCGACCAACCGCTGCTGGTGACCAGCATCCGCGAGCGGTTCCCGAACGTTTTCGACTGGCTCAACCTGCTCGACACCAACGTGGCCATCGTTATCATTATCATGCTGTTGGTGTCGGGGTTCAACATGATCGGGGCCATGCTCATCATCCTGCTCGACAAAACCTCGATGATCGGCATCCTCAAGTCCATGGGCATCCGCAACCGCCCGTTGCAGGGGATTTTCGTGCTGCGGTCGTTCCGGATCATCGCCCGCGGGCTGTTTTGGGGCAATGCCGTCGGGTTGGGTATCTGCCTGTTGCAGAAAAAGTTCCGCTTGATGAAGCTCGATGAGGCCAACTACTTCATCGACACGGTGCCCATCGTTTTCAACTGGGGGCACATCGCGTTGGTGAACGGGCTCACTTTCGCCGTGATCGCCGCCGTGGTGACGCTGCCCACGCTCATTGTTTCGCGCATTTCGCCCGAAAAGACCATCCGTTTCGAATGACACACACAGTGTGTTTTTTAGCAGGAATATTTATACGTTCAATGATGTCGGAAAGTGAAAGAACCGCAAACCCGAAATGACCCAGATAAAACCATATAAGGAGAGCGAATTGTCCAAAAAGGGGCAGGTGGGCCGGATGTTCGACCGCATCGCCCCGCGTTACGATTTTCTCAACCACCTGCTGTCGCTGGGCATTGACCGCCGATGGCGCGAAAAAGTGGCCCGGATCGTGAAAAAGAACAACCCCTCGACGCTTCTGGACGTGGCCACCGGCACGGGCGATCTGGCCATCACCCTGGCCCGCAGGGTGCCCGGCTGCGCGATCACCGGATCGGATCTTTCGGCCGGGATGCTGGAGGTCGGCAGGGCGAAAGTGGCCCGCACCGGACTCGGAGGCCGCATCGCCCTGATGCAGGCCGACGCCGAGAACCTCCCCCTGGCCGACGACAGTTTCGACGTCGTGACCGCGGCGTTCGGCGTGCGCAACTTCGAGAACCTGGAGCAGGGCCTGCGCGAGATGAACCGCGTGCTGCGGCCCGGCGGCATGGTGTGCATCCTCGAATTTTCGATGCCCTCGAACCGGTTTGTGAGGTGGGCTTACAGGCTCTATTTCATGAAGGTGTTGCCGGGGGTCGGCGGGTTTTTCTCGCGCGATCGCAACGCCTACCGCTACCTGCCCCGGTCGGTCGATGTTTTTCCGTCCGGGAAAAGTTTTCTATCTTTGATGGCCGCCTCGGGGTTCGGCCGCACCACGCACCGGCAGTTGATGACGGGCATCGCCTCGATCTACTGCGGATATAAAGAGCAATCAACATAACCGACAATACAATGAAAAAACTGTTAGCAATCGTTCTGGCCGGGGTAGTGTTCGCCTCGTGCATCAAGTACTCCGATTATTCGATCATAGACATCAAGGATCCCCAGACAACGGACATCGCCAGCGGCGGCATGCTGCCCAAGTTCGGGTTGAACGCCATCGCCGTCATCGATAACAAAGCCAAAAAAGACCTGATTGTCAAGAACCTGAATTTCTACTTGGCGAAAAAGGGGGAGAAAAACACTTTCTTCATCATCTCTTCGCAGGGCGACATCACCGTTCCGGCCAACAGCACCAGCGACGTGCCGCTGAACATGACCGCCCGCTTCACCAGCCTTATGAGCGTGTTCAGCGCCCAGAGCGCCATGGAAGACCCCTCGCAGATGGAAGTGCGCATCAGCGCCACCCTCACCTCGGGCAAGAGCGTGAAAAAGGTGACGTACAAAAAACCGCTCGATAAGTTCCTGGAAATGTGCGGAGTGGATGAAGAGTCCATTGACAGCCTGTTCGACTGAGAAAGCCGTGGGCCCGCCTGGCGTCAGCAACCCGTTTCGCTTGTTGATGAAGAGGCTTTTCCGCCTGCGGAAGCACAGAACCAGACCGATCGTTTCCTTTGGGCGTTGCTTCGGATTCGTTTCGGAATGACGCATCCCGGAATCTGCCATTCTCGGAGAAAGTGTCGCGACGAAGGATCTGTTTTGAAAGAATAAGGGTAATAAATCCGAAATTTAAATCGTGCCTGACATGAAAAAAATGGTTTCCGTCCTGTTGCTTGCCACGCTGGCCTTTAGCGCCCGCGCCCAGCAACATTCCGACTACATCAAAGCGCTGGAAACGCCCTCCGGCGGGCAAGGGACGGTCACGGTCACCGAATCGGCCGGCGTCGAGGCGGCCGTCGGACAGTTCGTCGCGGCCCGCGCCACGGGAAAAGTGCGGGGGTTCCGCGTCAGCATCTTCTCGGACAACAGCCAGACGGCGCGTTACGAGTCGGAGGCGCTGTGCGAGAATTTCAAGACCAACTTCCCCGACATCCCCGTGTACCGCGAATACAAGTCGCCCTATTACAAGGTGACGGTGGGCAACTGCCTTACCCGGGCCGATGCCAGCGTGGTGCTGAGCAAGATCCAGGCGACCTATCCCAAGTCGATCATCGTGCCGGCGGACGATATTCCGCTGTCGGTATTCATGCAGTAGGGCGTCGCAGACGCAGTTGTAATCAGGGGCGTTGATTGTGTTCAAAGGTGATTGCAAGCGCCCCCTTTTTTGTGATCGCGATCGGGAGCGCGGCCGGCCTATGGTTTTGTATGGAGCCCCATACAGCTAAGGCGGCGGATAAGCCAACGCGTTGTTTGAGCGAAGCGGGTTTGGCGTTGGCCCGACGACGTGCTGTTAATGGGTCATACAAAATCATCGGGCCTTGACTTTTTGCTCCACTTTTGTGTCAAGACAAAAGCGGAATAAAGATTCCTTAATAAAAAACAAACAAAAAATGCTCCGCAGGCTCGCCGGACATACGGCCGCATATGGTCTGAGCAGCGTGGTGGCGCGGTTCATCAACTACCTGCTCACCCCCTACCTGACCCGTGTGCTTACCAAAGAGGTGTACGGCAACGTCACCGATTTCTATTCGCTGATCCCGTTCATCGTCATCGTGCTGACCATGGGCATGGAGACCGGCTACTTCCGGTTTGCAGCCAAAGCCGCCGACGGGAACGAGCGGCAGAAAGTCTTCAGCACCACTTGGGGCGCGACGCTGCTGGCCAGCGGGATGTTCCTGCTGCTGGCGCTGTTGTTTTTCAGGCCATTGGCGACGGCCATGCGCTACGGCGACCATCCGTCGTACGTGCTGCTGATTGCGGGCATCATCGTGGCCGACATCGCGGCCATCATCCCCTTCAACCGGCTGCGGTTCGAGTGCAGACCGGGGCGGTTCGCCGCCATCAAGGTCGTCAATGTGCTGGTGAACGTGGCCGCGTGCCTGTTCTTCTATTCGGTGCTGCCGCGCATCAGCGGCGGGATGTGGTTCAGCAGCGACTTCGGTGCGGGATACGTGCTGGTGGCCAACCTAATCGCCAGCGCGGTCACGCTGCTGATCCTCTATCCCGACTACCGGGGCATGAGGCCGCGCATCGATAAAGTGCTGTTCCGCACCATTTTCGTTTACTCGCTGCCGCTGCTGATAAGCGGCATCGCCGGCACGGCCAACGAGTTCATCGACCGGCAATTCATCAAATTCCTGCTGCCGAGGGGCATCGCCGACGGGCAGTTGGGCATCTACGGCGCCACGACCAAGGTGGCGGTGATCATCGTGCTTTTTACGCAGATGTACCGTATGGCGGCCGAACCGTTCTTCCTGTCCGAGTTCAAAAAGGACGACTTCCGCCGGGCCAATGCCGAGGCGATGAAATACTTTATCGTCGTGTCGGTGGGCATTTATCTGCTCATGACGCTGTTCCTGCCTGAATTCTCGCTGATCGTGGGGGCGGATTTCCGCCAGGGGATGTCCATTATCCCGATGGTGCTGCTGGCCAACATTCTGGCGGGCGTGTGGCTCAACCTCTCGTTCTGGTACAAGCAGACCCACCAGACCAAATACGCCATGTGGATCACCGGTTCGGGACTGGTGTTCACCCTGGGGCTCAACATCGCCCTGATCCCTGCGCTGGGATACGAAGGGGCGGCCATCACGAGGCTGTGCAGCGAGGCGGTGATGGTGGCGGCGAGCTACTTCCTGTGCATGAGGCATTATCCCATTCCGTTCGACCTGCGCCGCATCGGGCTTTACGTCCTGGCCGGGGTCGGACTCTACAGGGCCAGCCGCCTGTGGATGGACGGCAATGTGCTGTTGCGTTACGGGCTGAACGTCGTTTCGCTGGCGCTGTTCGTGGCACTGGTGGTGAAGAAAGAAGAAATAGACCTGGTGCGGCTGGCCCGCTCGGTGATGGGAAAAAGATGACACTCTGCTGTCATCCTGAACGAAATGAAGCGTTTCCAACGATAAAACGGAGCCATTCCATAGAGGAGGGAGCATTTTTCATTGATAAAGCAGCTTCCCGACGCAATGGATTTTCAGAAACAAAACGATTCAAACCATAAAAAGAAAGGAATCATGAAGGTAAAGGTAATCAACCGCTCGCAAAACCCTCTGCCGCAATACGAAACCACACACGCCGCCGGGCTCGACGTGCGGGCCGACATCACCGAGGCCATCGTGCTGAAACCGCTCGAACGGGCGCTGGTGCCCACCGGGCTGTTCGTCGAAATTCCCGAGGGGTACGAGATGCAGGTGCGTCCCCGCAGCGGGCTGGCAGCCAAGCACGGCATCACGGTGCTCAATGCGCCCGGCACCATCGACGCCGACTACCGCGGCGAGATCAAAGTGATTTTGGTCAACCTCTCGAACGAAGCCTACACGCTTGCCCCCGGCGAACGCGTCGCCCAGTTGATCGTGGCCGCTTACAAACAGATCGAATGGGAACCGGCCGACACCCTCTCCGACACGACCCGCGGCGCCGGCGGCTTCGGCTCGACGGGACATCGGTAAATCCAGGCCCTTTTTTTGTCATCCGGAACACCCATCGAATGACTTATGAAGGCGATGTTCGAGTTTCCTGTTCAAAGCGCGTTTGTGACGCTATTCTAAAGCGCCCTGTGGGTGCGTCGCTGCGCCCATTCGGGGTGACACCCAGGAGGCGCTTGCCGCGGCAGATGAACGTCGGACGGAGATTGATCAAAAACACCCTGTGGGTGCGTCGCTGCGTTCGCTCGGAATGGCGGCGGTAAATTATTCCGTAAATTCGAAATATATTCGTTATATTTGCTCATCGGCGCCGCAGCATAATGTGGGCCGGATTTAGCAGGGAGACCCTCTTTCATGAACGACTTCATCGTATCGGCACTCAAATACCGCCCGGCGACCTTCGAAACGGTTGTGGGGCAGGCGCATATCACTTCCACGCTGCGCAACGCCATCAGCCGCGGGCACCTGGCGCACGCCTACCTGTTCTGCGGCCCCAGGGGCGTGGGCAAGACCACCTGCGCGCGCATCTTCGCCAAGGCCATCAACTGCCTCGACCCGGCGGGGGCCGACGCTTGCGGACAGTGCGAGTCGTGCCTGTCGTTCAACGAGTCGCGGTCGTTCAACATCCACGAGCTCGACGCCGCCTCGAACAACTCGGTCGACGACATCCGCGCCCTGACCGACCAGGTGCGCATCCCGCCGCAGATCGGCCGTTACAGCGTTTACATCATCGACGAGGTGCACATGCTCTCGCAGGCCGCCTTCAACGCCTTTCTCAAGACGCTGGAGGAGCCGCCCGCGCACGCCGTGTTCATTCTGGCCACCACCGAGAAACACAAGATACTGCCCACGATATTGTCGCGCTGCCAGATCTACGACTTCAACCGCATCAAGGTCGAGGACGGGGTGGCATACCTGCGCTATATCGCCGGGAACGAGGGGGTTACCTCCGACGAGGAGTCGCTGCACCTGATCGCCCAAAAAGCCGACGGCGCCATGCGCGACGCCCTGTCGATGTTCGACAAGGTGGTGTCGTTCTGCGGCAACGACCTGCAATTCACCCAGGTGGCGCAAGTGCTCAACGTGCTCGACTACGAAACCTACTTCCGCATCACCGACATGCTGTTGGGGGGCGACTACGTGAGTGCCATGCTGGCTTTCGACGAGATCCTGCGCAAGGGGTTCTCGGGGCACCTGTTCATTGCCGGGCTCAATGACCACTTCCGCAACCTGCTGCTGTGCAAGAACCCATCGACGGTTCCGCTGATGGAGGTGACCGGGGCGATGTCCAAACGCTATGTCGACCAGGCGGCGCGGTGCGACACCGACTACCTGTTCCAGGGCATCACGCTGCTCACGGCCACCGACACCAGTTACCGCAACAGTTCGAACCAGCGGCTCCACGTCGAGATTGCCCTGATGAAACTTTGCGGTTTCGACAAAAAAAAAAATGATGTAACCGACGCGGCGGACGAAGAACTTCATCTGCCCGATCCGGAAAATAAACCGGCCGCAATAGCACAACCGGCCGCCGTCGGACAGATGCCTTCAGGCGCCATGCCGGCCCTGGAAACGCCTCCCGAGGCTCCCGCACCGCAGGTTCAGCTCCCGCCCCGGGAGGCTCCGGCTTCGTCGGAGGAGACACATCAAGCCCCCCCGGCAAAAAAATCCACCGCAGTCACGTCCCAAACAGCGGCGGGGCAGAACCGTTCCATCACCGGCATCTCGATCAAAGACATTCTGTCGGCTCCAGGAAAACAATCCGACACCCCGGCCGAGGAAAAAGACGACGAAATCTCCGAAAGCCCGCAGCCCGAACTGTCCGGCCGTATCCGTCGGGCGGTGGAGGCGATGCGCGAAGAGTTCCAGTCCGTGCGCCCGAGGCTGGCCGCGGCCTTCGATCTGATCGAAGTAGACGGCGCAATCATCCGGATGAAGGTTCCCGGCGATGTGATCAAAGATGAAATCCTGGGATCGAAACCCGAGATCATAGCCAAAATAACCAGCTATCTGGGGCAGAGAATCACGCTCGGGTTCGACATCGAGGTGGTGCAGGACGGTTCGCTCCAACGCCCCGTAAAAATCGAAGACAAGCTTCGGCTGATGGTCGAAAAGAACGAAAAGATCCTCCTGTTGAAAAAAGAACTGAATCTGGATGCTGATTAGCTGTAATGCATTTTATTTCAGCGATATATGCATGCGAAGAGATTGGTTTCGGGGCATTTGCGGACGGATAATTTTCCGGAGAGTGCTGCATTGGGATATCCCGCCGTTTATGAAGAAACAATTAAAAACCGTATCTTTGCTCCATCACCAGGGTGTTGCACGGACAGGGAGGGGAAGAACTCCCGGCAAAAATAAAAAACAGTTCGGGCAGCGCCTTAAAAACAATCCGATGAGAAAAAACGATTAACGGCCGGTTTGCGCAACCGGCGTCCCTGAAACTCCGGAAACCGTATGTCCAAATTGCCTGCCATCCCCGGCGGGCGTATGTTAATCGTTGTCGAAATGAGTATAGTCGTTGGCGGGCTGTCGTTCCGCTATCCCAATCACGAGCCGCTGTTCAGCGGCGTGAGTTTTTCCGTACAGGATCATGAGAAAGTGTCGGTTGTCGGTGCCAACGGGGCCGGTAAGTCGACGTTGTTGAAGCTGGTGGCGGGTATTCTGTTTTCCGAACAGGGGAGCGTCGCCTGTTCGTCCGCTCCTTATTATATTCCCCAGCACGTGGGGCCGACGGGCAAAACCGTGGCGCAGTTGTTGGGGGTGGACGGTAAACTGGCTGCTCTCGATGCCATTGTGAAGGGAAGCGTGTCGCAGGCCGATTACGACACCCTTGCCGACGATTGGGAGATCGAGGGCCGGTGCCGCGAGGCGCTCGGCCAGTGGCGCCTGCCGCACGTTACGCCCTCAATGCCGGCCGACAGCCTGAGCGGGGGCGAACGGACACGGTTGCTGCTGGCGGGCCTGTTGCTCCACCATCCCGAAATCGTATTGCTCGATGAGCCGACCAACCACCTCGACCGTGCGGGCCGCGCGATGCTGCACCGCTATGTCGAAGAATCCGCAGCGGCGATGATGGTGGTGAGCCACGACGTCGCCCTGCTCGACAGGTTCGTCGCCACGTATGAACTCTCGGGGTGCGGCATGAGGCTTTACGGCGGCAATTATTCGTTCTACCGCCAACGGAAAGAAGTTGAAGAGAATGCGCTGGAAGAGAGCATCCATGAACAGGAGAAGAGCATTCGCCTGGCGCGCAAACAGGCGAACGAGACGGCTCTGCGGCAGGAGCGGCGCACGGCCCGTCAGGGCGAAAAAAACAAGATGCAGGTGCCCCGTATCATGCGCAACACCTTGCGTGATTCGGCCGAGAACACCGCCGCCTCGCTCAGGGGCCGACACGCCGCGATCATCAGCGAGGGAACGGAAAAACTGACCGAACTGAAACAGCGGCGCGAAAACCTGAAAGAACTGAAGGTCGATTTCGACAATTCGCAGCTCCACGCAGGCAAGCTGCTGGTCGATGCGCAGGGGATCAATTTTTCATATGATGGCGGCGATCCGCTGTGGCCCGAACCGATCGACTTCAAACTGTTCAGCAACGACCGAATCCGTTTGGACGGCGACAACGGCTCAGGGAAGACCACGCTGGCGAAGTTGCTCATCGGCCGGCTCGAACCCTCGTCAGGGACGATCGAACGCGCCGAATTCGACCGGATCTGTCTGGATCAGGAGTATTCGCTGCTCGACCCGGAGGCAACCGTGGGAGAAATGGCGCAACGCCACAACCGGAACAACCTGCCCGAACACGAGGTGAATATACGCCTGAACCGCTTTCTTTTTCCCCATGATACGTGGGATCGCCCGTGCGGAGCCCTGAGCGGCGGCGAGAAAATGCGACTGTGCCTGTGTTGCCTGTCGGTGGCCGGCGGCGCGCCCGACCTGATCGTCCTCGACGAACCGACCAACAACCTCGACATTCCGGCGCTGGAGGTGCTTGCGCGTACCATCGGCGATTATCGCGGCGGCCTGCTGGTCGTTTCGCACGACGACCATTTTGTACGGCAGATCGGGGTCTCCGGCTCTTTTGTCGTCGGGAACGCCCCACGCCGCTGAATAAAAACTATTTCCTGATCGGGATTTTCAGGCTGAATGCCTTCGGATTAAATGTCGGAATTTTTGAATAACCCATAATTTTGATTATATTTGTTTCGTTTTTATTAAGAGATGAATTGTTCTAAGATCAATAGGGTATGAATGTGGAAATGTGGATTCTGGTCATTGTGATCGGAGTGGTGGGGATGTTGGTGCAATGGAAGTTGCAACGCGTGTTCTCAAAATATTCGAAGGTGGGTTTCGCCAACGGCATGACCGGCCGCCAGGTGGCCGAGAAGATGTTGCGCGACAACGGCATACACGACGTGCAGGTAACCGCTACCCGCGGGCACCTGACCGACCACTACAACCCCCGCACCCGGACGGTGAACCTGAGCGAATCGGTATATAACAGCAACTCGGTGGCTGCGGCTGCCGTGGCGGCGCACGAATGCGGCCACGCGGTGCAGCACGCCACGCATTACGGGCCGTTGCAGTTCCGGTCGTTGCTGGTGCCGGTGGTGACGTTCTCGTCGGCCGTTTCGATGTGGGTGATCATTGCGGGCATCCTGCTTATAGGCACGTTGCCGCAGTTGTTCTGGATCGGCATTGCCATGATCGCCCTGTCGGCCTTGTTCAGCATCGTTACGCTGCCGGTCGAGTACAATGCCTCGCGGCGGGCGCTGGTGTGGTTGCAGTCGAGCCACACCCTCCAGCCGCAGGAGGTGGGCGCCGCCCGCGAATCGCTTTCGTGGGCCGCGCGAACCTATCTGGTGGCCGCTATTTCGGCCATTGCCACGTTGCTCTACTACCTGTCGTTTGCCCGGGGCAGAGATTGATGATCAAACAGTTGAATTAATCCTCAAAACCAAACCATACACATATGAAGATTAAATTTTTAACTCTGTTATTTCCGTTGGCGGCTTTTTGGGCCGGTTGCACTCCCAACAACCCCCCCGATGACGGGGACGATAACGGAAAGCCCGCCGGTGCGTCCGATTTCAAGATGGCGCTGGTAAGCCGCGAACCGATTTATCCGAGTGGTACCTATTCTCCCTTTAAAGACGGGGATTCGATCGGTACCTACATTCTGCTGTGGCCTTCGCCCACGGCTAAGATCTGCGGCCCCATCACCGGGTCGAGGTATCTCGACAACGGACTGTTCGAGGTGCGCGGAACCACGCCCACTCCGGCCGAGGAGTTCTATTACCCCGAGTCGAAATACGACGTTTATTCTTATTATCCGTACCAAAAACCGGCCATCGCGGCGGGCAGCAGCACCCTGAACGTATCGGTGCGCGCCAACCAGAGCACTGCCGCAGCTTATCATTCGAGCGACTTCATGCTCGGCAAATCGTCGGCGCTGTTCCCCTCGGCGAGCGCCGTGGCGGTCAACCACAGCCACATGATGAGCCGGGTGAACGTGAACGTCTTCGCCTCATCGGGCTATACCCTCGACCAACTGGCGGCTGCACAGATCGAAGTGTCTTTGAACAATATCAATACCAAGGGCAAGTTCGATTTCGTGTCGTCGACGTTTTCGGGACAGAGCGATCCGAAGACCATCACTTTCAATGGCACGTTCGCCAAAAACAACGCGAACACCATGCTCACCGGCGTGTCGGCCATCATCGTTCCGCAGACCGTGGCCAAGGGGGCGAAGTTGTTGGATATAACCATCGACGGGGCGGCATTTCCCTACCTCCTTCCCGATCATATGACATTCGATCCGAAGATGGACTACAGCCTGAACGTTTATGTCAGCCGTCCGGGCGGCAACGTGTCGGTCAGCGTCGAACCGATTGAGCGCTACTGGCTGCGTGGAAACGAATTTGTTCCCGGCGGCAACGGCGGCCTTGACGTCGACCCGATGCTGATGAGCACCCAGCATGTCAACGCCATCGTCGACAACGCCCACGACTTCGCTTTCTACAACGACGGGCGCATACAACAGCGCTACCTCAGGGACCATGCCGGACATACGCTGTGGAGGGCTTTGTACGACTACAACTATGCCAACGTCAACCTGGTGATCCTTCCCGGTTGCGACAACCAGATCTCCTACACCACCAAAGACACCACCAAGCTTCGCACGCTGCTCAAAAACGGGGTGGGGGTCGTTGCTTTCGGCGAAGCCAACCGCACCGCGACCAATAACCTGATCGGATATTACGGGGCCACCTTCAAAAACGGGGCGACCCAGCCGTTCAAGGCCATGAAGTTCACCAACAAGGCGGTGGCCACCAAGGGAGGCACGTCGTATCTCGAATTCGAACAACCCGAGAAATGGACTGTTGTGGT
This sequence comes from Rikenellaceae bacterium, assembly GCA_031548435.1. GTDB lineage: Bacteria > Bacteroidota > Bacteroidia > Bacteroidales > Rikenellaceae > JAVBRA01. The sequence continues at coordinate 40,166 of JAVBRA010000010.1, read as the reverse complement.
CGAAGACGCCCAGCATCGTCCGGTGGCGGCCTATCGCAAGTTGGAAAAAGGCATCTTTGCCGTTTGCCCCCGTTCGTTGATGGGCGACCATCCGGGAGATAATTCCGACTCGATCAACGCCAGCATCCTCTCTCCGCTGTTTGTGCGCTCTTCGTTGGGCTACATGCGTAAGGCGAGCGACCAAATGGTCGACAGCAAGGCCTACGGCGTCGATCTGGGTAACGTCTACAACGAGAACGGCCTTTACATGACCTATACCGACTACATGGCTCCCTATGCTGATCTGATGGGAGACCTGGTCGCGAGGATGAACCCCGTTCACGAAGAGATCATGGGCGTGCCCCTGTCTTCGGGCATGGGCAACAGGATCGTGCTTCTGCCCACGGGCGGCGGCGGGTTCTCGTCGGGTGGAACCATCGCCCTGGCCGTATGGTGGGGGAACTTCCCTCAGGAAGAAGTGGGGATGATCGAGTTCATCGGCCATGAAACCACGCACTCGTGGGTGCTGCCTCACCCCGAAGTGTGGAACGAGCCGATCGCGACTTACGTCGGCAACCTGCTCCAGTTCGATATGGGCTACACCACCGAACCCAACCAGGTTATAACGGACGTGATCAAACGCTACACGGATATCGATCCCACCAAGAAGAAATACGACATCTACGGCAAGAGCAACCAGTCCGGAGTGTCCGATGTGCCCGAGGGCCAGGTGAACGACTGCCACTGGGGCAAAACGTACATCATGCTCGAAATGCTCCGTGCGGTCGAACCCGAGATTATTGCCAAGTATTTCCAGAAAAAACGCGCGATGCTGCCAACCGGATACCCCGGAATGACCATGGACGACACCGTTGCCCTGCTCAGCAATGCTATGGGTAAAGACCTGTTCCCCCTGTTCCGCGAATACGGGTTCAATGTCAGCAAAGCCGGAGCGACAATCGGCGTCCCGTCAGAACTGTTCGTTTATTGATGCGGGGTTGATTGTTATGCTAAGCTTTTTGAAAAAAGCTTAACCAAAAACTCTTCGGAGATACTGCGTATCTCATGATTCACCGGGCTCGGCCCATATCCCTCTGAAAAGAGGCCCCATTCAAGTAAAGTTCAGTTTAATGAACCTACTTAGAATGGGGCCTCTTTTCAGAGGGATTATGAATTGAAATTCAGTCGGTCAAGAAGAACGAAGGTTTTCCCGGAAGTTTTTGATTGAACTTTTTTCAAAAAGTTCGGATCGGGTATAAGGGGACAATCGAACTTCGTGTCGATAAACGAACGGTTTTTCGTACCTTTGCCGGCGGATAACTTAAAAACTTGTTGGATTATGGCTCAGTTAGTGAAGCCGGAGGGTTACAGAGACCTTCTGGGATCTGTTGAGATGACGGAGAAAGCGATTAAGTTGGTGAAGGACATGTTCCAGGCGAACCTGTCGGCGCAGTTGTCGTTGCTCCGGGTTACGGCGCCGATGGTGGTGCTGACCGGAACGGGGATCAACGACGATTTGAACAACATCGAGCGTCCGGTGACGTTTCCCATCAAAGACATGAACGAACAGCGGGCCGAGGTGGTGCATTCGTTGGCCAAATGGAAGCGGTTGAAACTCGGGGAGATGGGCATCGAACCCGGACGCGGACTTTACACCGACATGAACGCTCTGCGGCCCGACGAGGAGCTGGATAATATCCATTCGATATACGTCGACCAGTGGGACTGGGAAAAGGTGGTGGAAAAGGGCGACCGAACGCTCGACTACCTCCGGAAGAGCGTGCGCCGCATCTACGAGGCGATCAAAGTGACCGAGAACCGGTTGTATGTGGAGTTTCCTGCCATCAGACCGTGGTTGCCCGAGGATATTTTCTTCATCCATTCGCAGCAGTTGTTGGATATGTACCCCGGCCTGTCGCCGAAGGAGCGCGAAAACGAGATCGTAAAAAAATACGGGGCGGTGTTTATCATCGGCATCGGCGGCGAGTTGTCGAACGGGCAGGCCCACGACGGCCGCGCGGCCGACTACGACGACTGGACGACGGACAACAGCGACGGGTATAAGGGCCTCAATGGCGACATCTTGCTGTGGAACCCGGTGTTGCAGAGCGCCTTTGAGGTGTCGTCGATGGGCATCCGCGTCGACGAACGGGCCATGGAGCGTCAGTTGGCCATCCGCGGACAGGAGGCGAAAAAGGGGCTCTTCTTCCACAAAAAGCTGCTGGCGGGCGAGTTGCCCTACACCATCGGCGGGGGGATCGGGCAGTCGCGCCTGTGCATGTTCCTGCTGCGCAAGGCCCACATCGGCGAGATCCAGAGCAGCATCTGGCCCGAGTCGATGCGCGCCGAATGCGCCCGGGCAGGCATCCATCTGGTGTAACACCCGCGGGTGCCCGTTGGCGATCACCGTCTTCCGTACGGTTCATAGGGGCATCGTCTCGTTCTATCGAAATAAGAAAGGCGCTCGGAATCCCGAGCGCCTTTCTTTAATGACATAAATCCTTATTTCTTCTTCATTGTCAGGCCGATCTTGTGCCCGGCCAGTGCAAACCACAGAATATAGAGGTAGCAGGGAACAAAGATCCAGTAAGCAGACTGGTAATTGGCCGCCGTAGCAACTGCATCAGCGCCGCCTTTCAGCGCATCGATGATGAAGCCGAAAATAACCGGAATCACGGCGCCGCCCACAATGGCAACCACCAGCATCGAAGAACCCGCCTTGGTGAACTTACCCAGCTTGGTGATGGTCAAGGCCCAGATGGCACCCCACATCAGCGAGTGCGAGAATCCGAGGCCGGCCAGGCAGTAGATCGACATGGTGCCGGGCAGGAAGATCAACAGCAACGAAGCGATCAGGGCGATGATTGTGAACAGGATCAGTGCTTTGGTTTGTTTCATCACCTGCAACACGAACAGGCTGATCACGTAACCCACCACCAGTCCGAACGGCACGATCCAGGAATAACTGGCGGGATTGGACAGTCCGGCTGCTTTGGCAAAGTCGATCACCGAGGCCATCGGCAGCGTTTCAACACCCACATAGATGAACAGGGCCAAGGCCCCCAGCAACAGGTGCGGAATTTGCCAGACGCTCTTTTTGGTATTGGCCACAAGCACCTCCGACGAGTCGGTTGCCCCGGCGCTGTCGTCCTCGCCTTCGGCCTTGATCTCGGGCAGATTGACGAACGAAATGAAGATCGCCAGTGCGGCAATGACGCCGGCAGCCATCATGAACGGGAAAGCCACCCCGGAGATATCCACATTGGTCACGTCGATGAACAGGCTGATGAACATCGGGCCCAGATACCAGGCCGATTTGTTCATGATGCCCATCAGGCACATCCGCTGGGCCGCCTTTTCAATCGGGCCGCAGATGGTGACGTAAGGGTTGACCGAGGCCTGGAGCAGCGCGTTGCCGATGCCGCCCACAAACGAGGCCACCAGGAACATATAGAACCCGGACATCGGCGTAGCACCGGTGCTCATCTTGGCCGACGGCACGAACAGCAGCATACCCAGGGCCATGATGAATAGCGCCAGCACAAGCGTTTTCTTGTACCCGATCTTGCGGATGATCGCTCCCGACGGGGGGCCGAAGACCAGGAAAGCGCCGAAAGTGGCGCCAAGCACCATGTACGACATGGCGTTGCTCAGGTTGAACACGTCTTTGAGGATCGGCACAACGATGCCGTTGATCCCCACGCCGAACCCGATCACGAAGAACGCAACCCCCATGATAATCAATGGGAATACGTAACTTTTGGTTTGTTGTTGACTCATGATAAAATGTTTTAGGAGTTAGTATATGGCTGTGAATAAAATGGATGGCTACTCCGGATATTGGGGCTGTTCGGCCGGTTCGGGGAGCGAGTCGGATGCGGGGAGTTCGGCCTCGTCCACCTCGTCCGGATCGGATGTGAAATCGAGCCGGTAGATTTGCAGGTCGGCGATCCTGATCTTGCCCTTGCCGTCGCGCTTGAGGAAGAACACCTCGTTGGTGAAAACACTGTCGGGATACTGGATGCAGAAATGGAGCATATAGTCGCCGTAAGGTTCGGGCCTGTCGGAAACGCTTGTCAGCCAGTTCTTGGGAAAATAATCGACCATTGCTCCCAGCGTTTTGCGGTTATCCGCCATGCGGTCAAGCATCGCCTGGCGGCCACCGCCCTCAATGATCGCCGAGTCGGAGAACAGCGCGAGTATTTTTTCGAAGTCGCTTTGGTCGTAGTACTTGTAATATTTGTTGGTTATTTTGCGTGCGTCGTTCAAGTCGCGACGGTCGTTCACGCGCTTTGTTTCCTTTTTTGTCCCGCCGCAGGCTGCCAGCATAAATGACAGTACGACAGCGATAATGATCCCCTTATTCATGCTATTTGTGATTTTTTCTCACACAAAAATAGTCAAATAATCGGAATACCATTCGCCTTCCGGTATAATTTTGACTGTGCTGCAAGTGCATTTGTCATCATAAATGTTTTGCGCCTCGGTGTGCTGTTCGTGGGCGGGAGCCCCCGCCGGTTTAAAATGGATCCTATAACAATATGGGACTCTTCTTTGTCACCCCCGGGGTATTGCTCATAAGCGCAAGGGAGGCTCTTGATGATAAATCGCCCCGCGGGTGTGGGAAAATCGGCGATTAACGCTATTTTTGCCTTGTTTTAACCGAGATCCGTTATGATGAAAAAGAATTTCTGGCTGTCGGCAGCCAGCGTGGCCATGCTTTCGCTGCCCTGGCTCGGGTTTACGGGATTGCTGTTGCTGGGGGCTTTCGTGCCGCTGCTCATTGTTCGCGAGAACCTGCAAGGACAAACGGGCCGCAAAGGCAAACCCCGCCGGTTCGTTTTCTATCCGATGACGGTTTTCGGGCTGTGGGCCGCGATCGACACCTGGTGGATCGGCAAGGCGATGGCCGTTGATCCGGTGGTGGCCGCGGCTCCGTTTGCTTCGGCGGCCATCACGTCGCTGCTGGGCACGGCGGCTTTCATGCTCTACAACCGGGTAGCCAAACGGGCTTCCCGGGCGTTGGCCTGCACGGTGCTGGTGACGGCGTGGATTGCGCTCGAATACCTTTACCTGGCGGGCGACATCTCGTTTCCGTGGCTGACGTTGGGCAACGGTCTGGCGAATGACGTGAAACTGGTGCAGTGGTACGAATACACCGGTATCTTCGGCGGTTCGCTGTGGGTGTTGGTGTCGAACCTGGCGCTGTTCGAATTGTACCGAAAAATACGCAACGGGCGGAAATTCGTGCGGCAGGCCGTGGCGGCGGACGTCGTTGTTTTTCTGCCGATGGCCCTCTCGCTGGCGATCTATTTCTGCTATAAGGAACCCGCCCGCCCGGTGACGGTGCACATCGTCCAGCCGAACATCGACCCGGTCAACGAGAAATTCTCGGACATGAGCCAGGCAGACCAACAGGATATCCTGTTGTCGCTGGCCTCCCGGGCCCCGGCCGACGTCGACTTTATCGTGGCTCCCGAAACGGCATTGGATGACTACATCTGGGAGAACCAACTCGCGGAAAATTCCAGCTATGTCCGATTCCGGCAGTTTATGGCGGAGAATTATCCGCAGGCGGCCTTCATTATCGGGGCCAGCACCATGAAACTCTATCCGGCCGGGGTGACGCCCACGCCCACCGCCCGCCGGCACATGGAGAACTCGTTCCGCGACCACTACAACACCGCCCTGCAGATCGACTCGTCGGGCGTGCCGCAGATCTACCACAAAGAGAAACTGGTGGTGGGGGCCGAAATGTTCCCCTATCCGAAATTCTTCGGATCGCTGGGCAACCTCATGATGCTCGATCTGGGCGGCATGTCGGGCAACCTGGGGCGCGACAACACCCGCCTCACGTTCACTTCGCCCGAAGGGGTGAAAACCTCGACAGCCATCTGTTTCGAGTCGATTTACGGCCAGTTCTGCTCTCGCTTTGTTCAGGACGGGGCCCAACTGCTGTTCATCATCACCAACGACGGCTGGTGGGGCAATACGGCCGGACACAGGAACCACTTCTCGTTCGCCCGCCTGCGTGCCATCGAGTTGCGCCGCTCCATTGCCCGCAGCGCCAACACCGGCATCTCGGGCATCATCGACCAGCGGGGCGACGTCGTGAAGAAAGAGGGCTGGGGCAGGCGCACCGCCATCACCGGTGCCGTCAACCTCAACGACCGCATCACGTTTTACGCCCGCTACGGCGACTGGGTGGCGCGCATCTCGGTTTACGTGCTGGCCCTGTCGCTGCTCTACTACGTCGCCTACCGCCGCAGGAAAAAAGACCGTCTGGTGTAGCGGCAGCGTATTTTTCAGGATAATTTCGTTATCTTTGTCTTGCGGGTCATATCTTCGGATGGAGGCGTCCGATTGCACGATAATTGCAAGGGCGATGGGAAGTGAGACCCGTATCATCCACTTAAAAACGATATTATGAACTCGAAAAACTACATCCTCAGAAGCATTCTGTTCGTGGTCATCGGCCTGATCCTGATCATCTGGCCGCAGGAGACGACAAAAACCATCATCATGGTCATCGGGGGCCTGCTGCTGGCTTACGGCATTGTGGCGATCACCTCGTTTTACAGCAGCCGCAAGGGCGACGAGTCGCTCGGGCTGAGCCTCCCCGTGGGCGGGTTGGTTTGCGCTGTCGTAGGGATGTTGCTGCTGGTGTTGCCGGACATTTTCGCCACCATTTTCATGATCGTGCTGGGATTGCTGCTGGTGCTGGGGGCCATCGACCAGATTTATATGCTGGCCAAGGCGTCGAAACGGGGCGTGCCGATCCAGGGATGGCGTTACGTTGTGCCGGTGTTGGTGCTTATCGCCGGGGCCATTATCGCCTTTAATCCGGACAGTTCGACCTCGACCATGCTCATGATTTTCGGCGTCACTGCCGTGGTCTATGGCCTGGCCGACTTCGTCAACCAATACACCATCCGCTCGGGCAAACGCTCCAAACCGCAATAAATAAACAAATTACGGACGCTTTGCGACACAAGGCGTCCGGATTCCTTGACCATAGTAAGTGAAACGTTTTCTGGGTTACATCGCGGCGATCGTCTGTGCCGCGGCGCTCCATTGCAGCGCCGTGGGTTTCTTCGTGTCGGCCCGGGAGACAGCGTCTGCGGTTCCCGCGGCGCAACAGGCGGATCACGAGACGGGCGTTTCGATGCTTCTTCCCTCGGCCAACGCTTTTTCGTCCTTTCAGCTGAACAACGCCAAAAGTCCGGGCCCAAACGCCGGCCGGGGCGAACGCGACGAAACGCCTTTCCGTCACGATATAGCCCATTATACCACGGCCCAACACACGGCCTATAAACGCGTGTCGGCCTGCCGCGCGCGCCATTACAGCACGGAACAAAGTCCCGGGAAGCGTCTTTCCCTTTTGTGCGTACTCACGATTTAGCCTTTCTGTTTCCGATTTTTGCGGCGAGGAGGCGTTGTGCCATCCCCTCTGCTCCCATGCGTTGAAGGTTCCCGTTCTGCCCGATGGGCGAAGGGCGGCTGAGCCTTTGCAGCTCTTTCGAATGAACAAAAAACAATCAAAAACAGAAATCATGAAAACAGAAAACATAATCGATCCGGATATCGTGTCTAAAAAAGGAATTTCCACACCGGCCATCGTCATGCTTGCACTGGCCGTCATCTCGTTCGCGCTGCTGACGGGCATCGACGACAAAACCACCTCGCTGCCCGTGATGCTGATGACCGCCGGGGGCATTCTCGGTGCCGTCGGCCTCATTATGCTGCTGGCCGGAAAAAGAACGTTGGTCCATGCCCCCACCGGCAGCAAAGTGCGGGCGCGCGTCCTCACGTTCGAAGCCGAAGAGCTCGATAAGCTGCAAAAAGCGATGGAGACGCGGCAGTTCACACAGTTGGGAAGGCTCAGGCAGCAGGACAGCGGCGGGGTGCGGCTCGACATGCTGCTGACGGCCGACAACCGTTATGCGCTGGTGTCGCTCTACAAATACGTTCCGTTCGATTACGAGCTGGTGGGCGAGCCGGTGAAGTTCCACGACGAAGATGCCGCATCGTTCGCTGCCGCCATGGCCCAAGGCGGGGCATAGTCTGTCTGTACCCAGGTGTTCGGCATGAGGTTCAAACGGAGTCTCATTGCCGAGAATTCAAAAAACCGGCCAGCTGTTTGCTGACCGGTTTTTTTATGTTGTTGACTTAAATAGGGTGGGCGCAACGACGGGGTATCTGCTTTTGAAAGCGGAACAACGACCGGCCGCCCGGATGACAACGCAAAAGATCAGGTGCGGAATCAGAATTTCACTTCCGCTTTCTCTCTGTCCACATCGAAGCCGATGCTGCGGAACCAGGGGAACATGTCGCGCCCCATGGCGATGCTCATCACGGCCACGGTGTTGTTGGCATCGTATTTGGTCACCACCTCTTTCGTGGCATACTTGCGTTTAGCCTGGAAGTAGTCGGCCACCACGTCGGGGTTCTCGGCGCGCATCTGTTCCCAGATCCAGTACGATTTTCCCCAGTGCAACTCGTTGACCTGGTTTTTGGGCAGGTCGGCAACGCCTTCCTTGCAACTGTGGCCGTCGATGTCGTAGAGGTTGAAGTTGGGGTCGGCCTTGCGGGCGCGGTCGATGCACGCGGCAATGCGTTCATTGGCACCTACAATTCCTTTTGTTTTGTCGCTTTCTGCGTACCCCATATCCATCATCACCAGGTTGCCGACGTAGGTTGCGATGGGTTCGTTCCAGATTTCGGCGAACGGCAGCACCCACGAGTGCACCGATTCGTGCGTGATGAATTCGATCATCGAGTCTTCCTTGTCCGGGAACCCGCCCCACCATACGGCCAGGGCGATCATCTCACCCGACGAGAACCCGCCGCCGCCGGTGGCCAGCAGCATGATCTTCGATCCCATATTGCCCGACAGGGGCACGCCCATGCGTTTCTCCATATAGGGCATGATGCGGGCCGTGATGTCGAACATGGCGTCGGCATAAGGGGCCAGGTAGTCGGTGTAGCTGATCTCCAGGCCGTTCTTCGTTTCGTCGTGGCCCAGGTCGTTCCATCCTTTGGCCCCGGTGGTCTTCGACACATCGACTGTTTTGTGGGACGCGATGTCGAGCAGCAACGGTTTCCACATCGCCACGTTGATCGAGTCGTGGGCGTCGGGATTGCTCCCGGCGATCGAACGCGAACCGATCACCACATTTTTGCTGCCCGTGTTGGACATCACCAGCACCGGTTTATTGTCTTTGTCGCTCACCAGCACCGTCCATTTCGACGGGTCGGCCAGCTTGAGCGTGGTGGCGTTTCCCTGCGACTGCACCGGGCCGGGGGCGAACCTGAGCGAGGTCAGCGCGGCCGAGGTCGTCCCCTCGAACTCCACCCCGAACATTTCGGCGATGCTTCCCTGCGACTTGCCGCCCGGATCGCCCAACACCACCAGTCCGCCGTTGCTGTCGGCATATTTCCGGATCGCCTCGCGGTCTTTTCCGGAGTAGGGCGAGCGGTCGTCGCATCCCAGCAGCACCAGCAGGTTGACGTTCGAGAAATCGATATCGTAGAAGTTGCCCCAGTTCATCGAGGTGTTCTGTCCCTTCAGGTACTGGCTGGCAAAACGCCCGTCGGTGTAGAAGGCGAACTGGTGCGAGAGGTCGAACATGGCGTTGATCGTGGCCCCGTGCGGCGTGCGGCGCAGGTTGCGCTGGCCGTTGCACGAAAGCGAACACAGTACGGTTGCCGCCGCCAGGCAAAGAAATATTCTTTTCATCACTTTGATAATCATCCTTTTTAGTATTGTGACCGGTTTATTTTAAATCGTGTGGTTTTGATCGCCTTGTTTCCCCGAACAGGTTCGGAGGCTTGATGAATAAATCACACGGTGTGTACAGTCGCTCCTGTTATTGATGATTTCTGCGAATAACAGGAGCGACTATGGCCTTAAAATTTCACTTCCGCCTTCTCTCTGTCCACATCGAAGCCGATGCTGCGGAACCAGGGGAACATGTCGCGTCCCATGGCGATGCTCATCACGGCCACGGTGTTGTTGTCGTCGTATTTGGTCACCTGGTCTTTGCCGGCATACTTGCGTTTAGCCTGGAAATAGTCGGCCACCACGTCGGGGTTCTCGGCGCGCATCTGTTCCCAGATCCAGAACGCCTTGCCCCAGTGCAGATCGTTGACTTTATCGCGGGGAAGGTCTTCCACGCCTTCTTTGCAACTCTTGCCCCTCATGTCATAGAGGTCGAGGTTGGGATCGGCCTTGCGGGCGCGGTCGATGCACGCGGCAATGCGCCTTTCTGCTTCTTCCTTATGGCCCATGTCGATCATTACCAGGTTGCCGACGTAGGTTGCGATGGGTTCATTCCATATCTCGGCGAACGGCAGCACCCACGAGTGCACCGATTCGTGCGTGACGAACTCGATCATCGAGTCTTCCTGTTTTGGGAAGTCGCCCCACCAGATGGCCAACGCAATCACTTCCCCGGCAGAGTATCCGCCTCCGCCGGTGGGGATCAGCACCACTTTCGAGCCCATGCCCGGAGACAGGGGCACGCCCATGCGCGCTTCGATCACCGGCTTACTGCGTGCGATCACGTCGAGCATGGCGTCGGCATACGGGGCCAGGTAGTCGTTGTAAGTGAGGTCGATACCGTCGGCCACCACGTTGTTTTCAACCTTGTCGATGTATTCGTTGTCGAAATCACTGGCCGTGTCGATGGCCTTGCCCGAAGCGGTCGTGCGCCACACGGCTTCCCACATGGTGCGGTTGATGGTGTCGTTGCGGTTGTCGGTGTTGTCGGCCAACAGCGCGCGCGAACCCAGCAGCACGTAGCCTTTTTTCTCTTTCTTATAAGCCAGCACGGGCTCTCCGGCGGCGTCCTGCACCACTACCGTCCATTGCGACGGCTTGTCGAGCTGTAGGTGGGCGCGGCCGTGCCGTTTGATCTCGACGCTGTCGGCCACCTTGAAGTTAACGGCCGTCACGGGCATTTCAAGCCCCGTGACGAACTGTGCGCCGTAGCGCGAGGCCAGCTTGTTCTGCTCCTGGGAGTTGCCGCCGCTCAAAAGCATCAGCCCGCCGCCGTCAGCCAGAAAGCTGTCGATGGTGGCGTAGTCCCTGTCCACATAGGGGAGGCGGTCGTCGCAATCCCACAGAAACAGCTGGTTGGCGTTCGACAGATCCATGTTGTAGATGCAGCACCAGCTCTTGATGTACTTGTCGGGAGAGTAGCGCATGTACTGGCGCGGAAAGCCCCAGTCGGCGTGGAAGTTGTAGTAGTGCGAGAGGTTGTTCACCGCATGAACCGCGGTGGTTTTGCCCGAATCTTTTTTCTTCTTGGCGTCGGCCGGAGCTGTCGCGGCAAGCAGAAAGGCAGCCGCCAAAGCGGCGTAGCGCATGAGTTTCTTCATGATAAATCAGTTTTAGGGGTAATTGGAAATATAACGCAAGTTACTTATTTCTTCTGAAACTGCAAAAATATGATTAAAAAAACCGCCCTGACGGACGGTCTTTCCGGTTATTTGCGGGCGGCGGGATTAATCTTCCGCAGCCATATTGTGGAACACGTTGGTCACATCGTCGTCGTCCTCGAACTTTTCGACCAGCTTGTCGATGGCTGCGCGTTGCTCGTCGGTCACCTCCTTGGTGTCGGTGGGAATGCGCTCGAAGTCGCCGCTGATGATCTCGATGTTGTTGTCTTCGAAATATTTCTGCAACTTGCCGTACGAGTCGAAGCTGCCGTAGATCACTACGTTCTCCTCTTCCTCGAATACCTCGTCGGCGCCGTAGTCAATCAGTTCCAGTTCCAGTTCCTCGATGTCGAGCCCCTCGGGCTTGCGCACCCGGAAAACGCACTTGCGGTCGAACATGAAGTCGAGCGACCCGCTGGTGCCCAACGATCCGCCGTTTTTGTTGAAGTAGCTGCGCACGTTGGCCACGGTGCGGGTGGGGTTGTCGGTGGCCGTCTCCACCACAATGGCGATGCCGTAGGGGCCGTACCCCTCGTACGCCATTTCCTTATAGTCCTGCGTATCTTTCGAAACGGCGCGCTTGATGGCCCGCTCCACGTTATCTTTCGGCATGTTGGCCGCCTTGGCGTTCTGCATCAGCACCCTCAGCCGGGTGTTGGATTCGGGATCGGGCCCGCCGGCCTTGACCGCGATGTCGATCTCTTTCCCGATCTTGGTGAACACGCGCGCCATATTGCCCCAGCGCTTCATTTTGCGCGCTTTCCGGTATTCAAAAGCTCTTCCCATAGGTTCTCAGGAGTTGTTTAGGTTTCTTTTATTTCGGCTGTTTCCCGGTTCGTTTTTGTGATGTTGCCGGCATTTCCCTGCAAAACGGGCCGAAGAACGATCCGACGCAGACAAAAATTCCGGCGGGAAATTCTGACGCGACAAAAGTAATCACTCTGCGGCAGAGTTCAAAAACTATCGTTGCATTTTTCGCTTGTTCGGACTACCTTTGCCACTTCTAAACAAATGACAAATGCTGAACGAACAGGTAAAAAAAGCAATAGAGGTGCTTAAAAACGGAGGGTTGATCCTCTATCCGACCGACACGTTGTGGGGCATCGGCTGCGACGCCACCAACCCCGATGCGGTCGAGAAAATATACCGGCTCAAGGGCAACGAGCGCGGCCAGGGGATGATTGTGCTGGTGGGCAACGCCGACCGGGTGTCGATGTGTGTGAAACAGGTGCCCGAGGTGGCCTGGGAGTTGTTCGAGGCGGCCGACAAGCCCCTGACCCTGATCCTGGACGGCGGCACGGGCGTGGCCTCCAACCTGCTGCCCGACGACGGTACCATCGGCATCCGCATTCCCGACCACCGGTTCTGCCGCGAACTGATGCGCGCTTTCCGCAAACCGCTGGTGTCGACCTCGGCCAACATCCATGGAAAGGAGGCCCCCGGGCGCCTGGGCGATGTCGATCCGCGCATCGTCTCGGGTGTCGATTTCGTGGTGCCGGCATCGGAAGAGGGGAGCCCTACGCGCAAACCGTCGACCATCATTAAGATCAACCGGTCGTCCGAGTTCAAAATCATACGGCCATGACCGAAACCAGAATACAGATGCGCTTCGCCGACAGCGATATGCTGGGGCATATCAACAACGTCAACCTGCAACACTATTTCGACGTCGGCAAGAGCGACTATTTCGGCCAGGTGCTGCAATTGGCCATCCGCCGCGACAGCGCGTCGCTGATCCTGGCCAACACCAACACCCAATACCACGCCGAAACCCTCTACGGACAGGAGATCTGGGTGCGCACATGGGTCGGCCGGGTCGGCACCAAAAGCATCACCGTCGAGCAGGAGCTCTTCGACAGAACCACCGGCCAGCTCAAGGCGTCGAGCACCTCGATCATGGTGGCTTACGACTTCGAACAGGGGTATTCCATTCCCGTGCCCGACGCGTGGCGCGCACGCATATCCGCTGTTTGATTTATATCGTTTGATTTATCGGCCGGCGGGAAAGGGGCAGCCCGCCGGTAACTACCGCCCTGCGAACGCCGGAACAGAAATCAGAACTGGAAGTAGATGAACGGCTGGATGTCGGCCGATTTGATCTGCATCACGAACCAGATCAACGCCGCCATCATCACCGCCTTCCCGGCCAGGGGCAGCCGCCCGACGAGCCGCTGATAGGCCTGTTCGACTTTCAATGGCATGAAGTGGAGCAGGTACCCGATCGCAATCACGATCACGATCCATTTGTATCCCGCGATAAACTCCCCGAACACCCCGGGGTGGAACTCCGAAAAAATCTGCCGCAGCACGTCCATGCCCAGCCCGGCGCTCCGGGCACGGAAAAACACCCATCCCAGGCACACCAGATGAAAGGTGACCAGTGTGCCGATGAACCGGCGCCACGGCGGCATTTTCCCCTCCTTGTGCCGGAACGACGGAAAGACGTTCATGGCGAACTTGTGCGCCGCCAGCGACACTCCGTGCAGCGCGCCCCAGAGTACGAACTGCACCGAAGCCCCGTGCCACAGCCCGCCCAGCAGCATGGTCATGATCTGGTTGAGGTAGGTGCGGAAATGGCCCTTGCGGTTGCCTCCGAGCGAAATGTAGAGGTAATCCTTGAGCCAGGTCGATAGCGAAATGTGCCACCGCCGCCAGAACTCGGTGATCGAGGCCGATTTGTACGGCGAGTCGAAGTTCCGGTTGAACCGGAAGCCCAGCAGCAGCGCCAGCCCGATGGCCATATCCGAATAACCCGAGAAATCGCAGTAGATCTGCATCGCGTAGCCGTACACCCCGAACAGGTTCTCCACTCCGGAAAACAGCGTCGGGTTGTCGAACACGCGGTCGACGAAGTTGGCGCTGATGTAATCGGAAATCACCGCCTTCTTGAACAGCCCGCCCAGGATCAGCACGAACCCCTCGTTGAACATCCGCCGGCTGATGACGATCGGATTCTGCCGGATCTGCGGCACGAAATCGACCGCCCGCACGATGGGGCCGGCCACCAGCTGCGGGAAAAACGAGATGTAGAACACGTAGTCGAGCCAGCTGCGCAACGGCTCCAGCCGCCGCCGGTAGACGTCGATCGTGTAGCTCATCGACTGGAAGATGAAAAACGAGATCCCCACCGGCAGGAAGATGTATTGGAAGTCGAGCGGGTTTTTCAGGAACCCGTTGACGATGTCGATCAGAAAGTTGGTGTACTTGTAGTAGCACAGCAATCCCAGATTGACGCAAATGCTCAACGCCAGAAACAGTTTGCGTATGCGTTGCGTCCGGGAGCGGAAAATCCCCTGCGCGATGAAAAAATCGGACGTGGCCACAGCCACCAGCAGCAGAAAATGCCATCCGCCCGTCTTGTAGTAAAAATAAAGCGAAAAGGCCGTCAGGTAGACCGTCCGCAGCGTCGCCGTGCGCCGGAACAACCCGTAAACCAATATAAACGCCAGAAACAAAAACAAGAAAAGCCCGCTGCTGAAAATCAGCGGCGAGCCCGGATCGTACAAAAACAAATCTCCCAACTTTCCCCAGTCAATTGCCCAAGGCATAGCACGTTACGGTTTTTACTTGTTACTCAATCCAAGCTTTTTGTAAAAAGCTTGACCAAAAATTTTTCGGAGATACTTTCGTATCTCTTGACTGACTTTACTCCGTTAGAATAACATGATTGGAGAGGCCCCCTCCAATTTTACGATACATTTATGCTATACGAGAGGGGGCCTCTCCAATCATGTTAATAGAATGAAATACAGACAATCACGAAAAACGAAGTTTTTCCTGAAAGTTTTTGGTTGAACTTTTTACAAAAAGTTCAGATGAAGTAACAGGTAAACCCGCAACCCGTTATTTCTGCGGGGCGGATTCAGGGGCGCGCATGATCATGTTTTTGTCTACGCGGATGGTTACGTTGTTGTCGATTTCGACGACCACGTATGTTTCGTTGATTTCGCGGATGGTTCCGTAGATGCCGCCGGCGGTGACCACCCGGGTGCCCTTTTCGAGCGACTTGCGGAAGTTGTTGAGTTCTTTCTGGCGTTTCTGTTGCGGGCGGATCATAAAGAAGTACATGACCACGAATATCAGGGCCATCATCAGCAGGAACTGCATGTTGCCGCCTTTGCCGTCGGCTCCGGCTGCTCCGGAGGCTTGCAGGATTGTCATCAGGTTCATAATCGTTTGGTTTTATGTGTTAGTTTAGTTTTCGTTGCCGTGTTATTTTACGTTACCGGTCATCAACACCACCGCGCCGATCTTGCCTTCGTTGGTGGCCACCCGTATCAGGTTGCGTTGCGGCCCCTCCTTGCTTTTCGAGTCGAACTGCACCGTCAGTCGGAAGGAGCTGTCGGGCAGCACCGGGCGCGAGTCGTATTCGGTGGTTGTGCAGCCGCAGCCCGAGGTTACCTGCACAACTACCAGCGGTTTGCCGGTCGGATTGGCGATGTCGATGCGCTTGCGTACGATGCTGCCTTTGTCGATGGTTCCGAAATCGACCGTGTCGAGGGGGTGGAAACTTCCTGTTTCGGGTTCCGAAAAACGGGTTGACAAAGCCACCGTTCCATCATCGATCAGGCGCCCCTGCTTCTGGCTGCAGCCGCAGACCGCAAGCGCGGCGGCTATCAACGTCATGCGTGCGATGTTATTGATCGTCGTCATCGCCGTCCGTTTTGTTGATCTTGTTTTCGGCCCTGAGCATTTCGACGATCTTGTCGAGCACGCCGTTGATGAACTGGGTGCTCGAAGGAGTGCTGTAAAACTTGGCGATCTCAAGGTATTCGTCCAGGGTCACCGATATCGGAACCGTGGGGCAGTTGAGGATCTCCGACACGGCCGCCAGCATGATCATCGTGTCCATGTAGGCGATGCGGTCGAGGTCCCAGTTGCTCGAATACTTGTTGATGTATTCGAGGTATTCGGCCTGGTTGACGATGGCGCCGCGGAACACCGCCTTGGCGAACTCGGGCTCGTCGTTGCTTTTGAACAGCGGCATCAGTTCGAGCTTGCCTCCCTGCTTCATTTTATTGATGGTGCGGATCACCGACCCCAGCGTGAATTCGATGTCGTCGGCCCAGTAGATCGAGTCTTCTTCGACCACTTGTTCCATCAGTTCCAGGTCTTCGATCTCGAAGGTGTAAAAGCCCACCATGAACTTGAGGTCGCTCTCAAAACTGTCGGTGGCCGAGGCCATGTATTTCTTATAGTAATCTTTTTCGATCAGGTTGTTGTAGATGGTTTTCACCAGTTCGGGATGCCCGGCCCACGACAGCGAGTGTTTTTCGAGGTAGCTGTTCAGTCGTTCGTCGGTGCGCAACGCCTCGATCACCCGGTTGTCGGCAAAGCGGAGATTGGGGTTGAGGTCGGCCTTGGTGGGCAGGTGTTTCTTTTTTGCGATCTCGATCCGTCCCCGGGCGTAGTCGGCCACATCCACCGACAGTCGCAGCATCAGGTGGTATAATTGGTGGCACTTGTCGACGCTGGTAAAAAACTCCTTTTCGGAAGCGATCAGCGAATCCGATTCGGATTTGAAATGGGAATAAAGAGCCTTAACTATCTTGATCCTGAGTAACCTTCTGCTAACCATTTGTCTTGCGTTTTGGGTCTTTTGAAAAATCGGCCACGCAAATGTAGGCATTATATCGGGAAAAACACACACATCGTGTGTTTTATTATCGCACACACGATGTGTTGTTGCCGGGATCTTAATCGGCGGGATGCGGTTGCAGGGGCGTCAACGGCGTGTTTGGCCGAAGAGCAGGTGGTCGACCGAATACCGCCCGCTGCCGGCGAAGAAGATCACCATGTAGAACGCCAGGTACAGCAGGGCCGGTTCTTTGGCCGACAGCGGATCGCCGGCATGCACCGTCACGGCTATGATCATGTTGAAGATCAACGGCAGTGCGGCCAGGCGGGTGAACAGCCCGACGATGATCAGCAGCGAACAACCCACTTCGGCCAGGATGCTCAGGGTCAGCGATGCGGCCGGGCCCACCCCCAGCGGATCGGGGAAGGCGGCCGACATGACCCCGAAGTTCGACAGTTTGGCCATCCCGTGGGTGAGCATCATCATGCCGATGAACAGGCGGAAGAACAACGCTACGAACGACTGGGCGTCCCTGCCCAGCGGGTAATCGTAAAGAAAGAATTTTTTCATGACGGATTCGGTTTGATGTTTTATCTTTTCCGGGCCGCAATTAGCGTGCCGCAGTTTCCCTGTCTGTTGTCGGGCGTTGCTTGTTGTCCGGGGGAGATTTGCGCTCCGGGATGCCTGTGAAACGACAAAAGCCCCCTGAGAGTAACTCTCAAGGGGCTGTGCCGTTGTCGTTCCGCGTTACGCGATGGCGTTCACGGGGCTACGCAGGGTTGTCGATGGCAGGGTGTTATTTGGCCGAGTTGTCGAACTTCCACACGCCGTCCACTTTCTTGTATTTGTTGGACTCTTCCGTAGTCGACCCGTCGCCCATGGTGAGCTTTACTTTCACTTTAGCGGTCGTTTGGTCTTCGCTGATGGTTTCTTCCAGCAGTTCGGCTTCTTTCACGCCGCCTTTCTGGTCGAAGCCGGCTTTCATCTTCTCGGCGAAAGCCTTGATCACTTCTTTTTTCTGTTCGGGAGTCGTATCGTCGTCGGGATCGACGGCCGTATTGTCGATCCAGAATGCCATGGCTTTCTCGTAATCGGCTTTTTTAACAAGATCCCAGAGCTTCATCTCGATGTCGGCCGGTGTCTGGCCTTTCGATTTGCCCCCGCACGAGGAGAACGCAACCAGCCCCACCAGGGCCGTACACATTGAAACGAGTAACAGTCTTTTCATAATCAAATGAGTTTAAGTGGTTAAGTATCAAAAACTGAAATAGACCCGAAGGCTTTTATGTTTGTAAATATCGGACGGAAAGATATAGGTGCCCGAATACATCGGGAAATTCCGGATCTCGCTCCTGCGCCCGGCGGTGATGTCCATACCGGTGTCCAGATAGGCGAGCCACACCAGTTCGGTGCAGTACATCTTCGTGGTGTCGGTCAGGTCGTAGTCGTGGTCGAACAGCACCCCGCGCCGGTAAAACTCCAGCGCCCGCCCGGCCGCCAGCGCCGGACACCCGGTTGTGTCGGCAAAGCGCGCCAGGGCTCCTTTCGAGCAGCGCTCCGGGGCGAAAAACCCCTCCGGCGTCTCCAGTTTGATGCGGTCGACCGTCTCGCCTTTGGCCCGTTCGCCCGGGGTGACATGCACCACCATCAGCCCCGAATCGGTTCGCACCACCATGCCCACGTGGCTGTAGATGCCCGAGGTGTCGGCGCGCAACACGGCGTGGGTTTTGGCCCCCGAGCCGCGGCGGAAAACCACGTCGCCCTCGGCCAGCAACTCCATCGGCAGTTGTTCGGCCCGGGCTTTCTTCCCCGTGCATCCGGCGACAGAACACAACAGGCACAGCGATACGGCAACGCCTGTCAACACCTGCCGGGGTCTGCTCCTGCAATTTTCTGAAAGAGATCCCGGTAACATCACTACAAAGATAACTTTTTTTGTTATAGTACAAGCAGAAACAGAAGATCTTTTCTTTAATGTTATTCCGGGATCGGATTCGGAATGACGGAAAATAGGGCCATCCTGTGGGATGTTCCGCAAAAAATGCCTATCATTGTGTAAAAATAGGCAACCATGGCACGTCTGGCAATCATCGAGGGGGATTCATGGCTCGAACCGGTCGAGGAGCAGATCGTCGAGCGGCACGAGCGTTACAGGGCTGCGCTCAGGGGTATCGAAAAGAGTTCGGGATCGTTGGCCGATTTCGCCAACGCCCATCTGTTCTTCGGATTCCATTACGATCCCGTGAAAAAGGGATGGTGGTTCCGCGACTGGCTGCCGCGCGCCTACGACGTGTACCTGTTCGGCGACTTCAACAACTGGGCCCGTACCCAGCTGCGACTGACCAAAGAGAGTGGGGGCGTGTGGAGCATCTTCCTGCCGGATGAGGAGTTCGGCGGACTGGTGCACGGATCACGGGTGAAACTCCACGTACATGGCGAGAACGGGTGGGGCGACCACATCCCTGCGTACATCCGCCGGACGGTGCAGGACGAGCACACCAAAGACTTCTCGGGCCAGTTGTGGGCGCCTCCGGTGCCGTTCGACTGGGAGGGCGACCGATTCGACATCCGCTCCCTGGGGCCGCTGCTCATCTACGAGAGCCACATCGGCATGGCGCAGGAGAAGGAGGGCGTGGGCACCTGCGACGAGTTCCGCGCCAACATTCTGCCGCGCATCAAGAAGCAGGGTTATAACACGATCCAGCTGATGGCCGTGGCCGAGCACCCGTACTACGGCAGTTTCGGCTACCATGTTTCGAATTTTTACGCCCCGTCGTCGCGTTTCGGGACGCCCGAAGAGCTGAAATTACTGGTGAAGGAGGCCCATAAGATGGGGCTGGCCGTGGTCATGGACCTGGTGCACGCCCATTATGTCAAGAATACCAACGAGGGACTCAACGAACTCGACGGCAGCGACAGCCTCTACTCGCCGCCCGGCGAGGCCGGATACCAGAAATATTGGGACTCGAAACTGTTCGACTACGGCAGGCAGGAGGTGAAGCATTTCCTGCTGTCGAACCTCAAATACTGGCTGGAGGAGTTCCACTTCGACGGTTTCCGTTTCGACGGCGTCACCTCGATGATCTACACCCACCACGGCTACACCGATTTTGAGCGGCGGGAGCAATTCTTCGACCACACGATCAACCTCGACGCCGTCACTTACCTGACGCTGGCCAATAAACTGGTGCACGAACTGCGTCCGGGGGCGGTGACCATCGCCGAGGACGTGAGCGGCATGCCGGGCATGTGCATCGGCATCGACGCCGGCGGGGTGGGGTTCGACTACCGGCTGGCGATGGCCATCCCCGACTTTTGGATCGAGCTGCTCGAAGACGTGCCTGACGAGGATTGGGACATCCACCGCATGTGGCACGAGATGACCAACCGCCTGCCTGCGGTGGGGACGATCGCCTACTGCGAGTCGCACGATCAGGCCATGGTGGGCGACAAGACCATCGCCTTTCGCCTGATGGACAAGGAGATGTACACCTGCATGAACCGCACCTGCAAAAGTGTGGTGATCGACCGCGGCATGGCCCTGCACAAGATGATCCGGTCGTTCACCATTGCCCTCGGCGGGCAGGGTTATCTCAACTTCATGGGCAACGAGTTCGGCCATCCCGAGTGGATCGATTTTCCCCGCGAGGGCAACGGCTGGAGCTACGCCCACGCCCAACGCCGCTGGTCGCTGGCCGAAAACGGCTTCCTGCGTTACGGTTACCTCAACGATTTCGACAGGGCGATGATCGATTTTGTGCGCGAAAACAAAATCCTGGAGATGGGCTACGCCTACAACCGGCTGATGGATGAAAAAAACAAGACGATCGTTTTCAACCACGACAGCTTTGTGTTCGTGTTCAACTGGCACCCGTCGGCCTCCATCCCCGACTACGTGGTGCCGATGCCCTGCCCGGGCAAATACCGCGTGGCGCTCAACAGCGACGATAAACGGTTCGGCGGCTTCGGCCGCCTCGACCCCGCCGCCGAGTACTTCACCTACGACTCGACCTGCAATGGCGAAACGCGCCAGTTCATGAAAGTCTACAACATCAACCGCGCGGCGGTGGTGTTCGAACTCATGGAGCTCCCGTAGGGCGTTTTGTCGCCGGAACGATCTGAAAACGTGCAGGTAGATGTATCTGCGGCGCTTTTCGGGGCCGATGGTAGGGGATCGATTATTTTGCTTATCTTTGTCCGGAAAAAAACAATTGTTTCCGGGTGCCGGGAGGCACTTTTCCAAACCTTCGGGATGTCGGGATTGAAAAAAACCATACTCTGTTGCATCGTTGCCCTGGCCGCATCCGCGCTGTTCGGTGCGGGCGAGGCGTTTGCCCAGGCCAACGACATCTACAACCAGCGCTTCGACCGCAACGACCAGACGGTGATCCAGAACCCGTTCGAATCGACCGACACCACCTCCACCGATAAAAAGAAAGGCCCCAAGAAAGAGAAGAAGCCGCTCGAATCGTACCTGTTCGACGACTCGACCCGCGTGCGCAACATGTTCATGTGGCAGTTGAACCCCTACAACAGCAATGTGACGCTGCGGCCCGTCGATACGTTGATGACCGACTTCCTGAACGACTACATCTTCCAGAAAAAAGACGTGGGTTCGGCCTATCTGGGCAACCTGGGCGGGGCCAATGTGCCGCTGAACTATTTTGACATCGCGCGGCCTGCCGACTTCACGTTCGCCCTTCCGTTCGCGGCGTACCTATACACGCCCGACAACGTCGATTACTACAACGTCAAAAAGCCGTTCACCCAGCTTTCGTATTATATGGCCGGGCAGAAGGCCAAGTCCGAAGACCAGTTGGTGGCCATCCACGCCCAGAACATATCGCCCTCGACCGGGTTCAACCTCAGCTACCGCAACAACGGCACCAAAGGCCAGTACGACAATCAGAAAGGCAAGGACAAAAACCTCTCGATCGCCTTCAACCACACCGGCAAGCGGCTGACAGTGCACGCGGGCTATATCTACAACATGCTCAACATCGAGGAGAACGGCGGCATACAGGACGACCGCGACGTCACCGACACCATCTACGACCGCACCGAGAACATTCCCGTGCGGCTCACCGACGCCAAAAACCGCTTCAAGAGCAATACGTTCCACTCGACCGAATCGTACGCCATCTCGTTCTCGAAGGTCAAGGCGGGCGATTTCACCCTGGCCGACAAGTCGATGGCCTACATCGGCCATTCGTTCAACTACACCCGCTTCAACAAGCAGTACACCGACACCAAGACCGGCAGCGGCGACTACTACGCCGATTGGCATTTCAATCCCACGGCCACCTACGACTCGATCTTCGAGTCGCTGCTGGACAACCGCGTGTTCCTGCAAATCCAGCCCTACGACCGCGACGGGATCATCGGCGTGTTCGGCGGCGGCATGGGGTACGAGTTCCATCAGTATTACCAGTTTACCGGCGAGCAGTACCTCTACGGCACGAAAAATGTAAGAAAAGACGGAGGCTATATTTTCGGTAACGCCGGAGGGAAATTCCGCCGGTACATACTATGGGACGCCTCGGCCCGTTATAACCTGATAGGCTATACTTCCGGCGACCTCTTCCTGCGGGGCGAGGTCGACTTTTCGGTTTTCTGGAAGCAACGGCCCGTTACGCTTGCTCTGGCGCTTACCCACGACCTCCGCACGCCGGACTACTGGAAGCAGAGCTACTATTCTAACCACTATGTGTGGCAGAACTCCTTCTCGAAGGAGACTGAAACCCGCCTCACGGCCGACCTGAGCGTCGAACCGCTCCACCTCTATGCGGGGGCGTGGCAGTCGATCGTCACGGACAAGGTCTACTACGGGGCCGACGCAACGCCGCTTCAACACGGCAGCGAGGTCACCGTCACGGGTGTTTATCTGCGCAAGGATTTCCTTTTGGGAGGATTTCACTTGAACAACCGGGTATTACTCCAGTGGAGCAGTTCCCAGGAGGTTGTCCCTGTTCCGTTGCTTTCGGCATACGGCGAATACTACTACGAGTTCAATGTGGTGAAGAACGTCCTGCGGTTGCAGGTGGGCGTCGATGCCCGGTACAATACCGGGTACTACGCTCCGGGCTACAACCCCGCCGTGATGGCGTTCTACAACCAACGGGAAAAAGAGCTGGGGAACTATCCCTATCTGGATGCTTTCGTGGCCGGAAAATGGAAACGCATGAGGCTGTTCTTCAAGATGCAGCACCTGAACGAAGACATGTTCGGCACCCGCAACTATTTCACCGTGCTCCACTACCCGCTCAACCGCAGAGTGTTCAAAATGGGATTCTCCTGGAATTTCTACGACTAATGGAGGGAGGGTATCCGCCCCGGTATTCGATCTGAACTTTTCTGAGAAAAGCTTGGGTCTGGATCCGGGCCGGGGCAACCGCTCGCAAAGCTGCCTGAAACGCAACTTCCTATGAACAGAAAAAAAGTTCTGTATGTAGTTTTATTTTCTTTGGTTTGTTTAACGGCATTTGTTTTTACCGATCCTCTTTCGCGGGAGGAATCGCTTTCTTCGATCCGGGGGCGCGGCGAGCTGGTCGTGGCCATCGATCCTGAATTACCCGGATATTTCTCTTTCAACGGCGAGCCGATGGGGTATCAGTACGACCTGTTGGCCTCTTACGCCGAACGTCTGGGTGTCGGCCTTACCGTGGTTGGCGGCTTGCAAGGGCAGGCGGACAGCTGTGCGGAGAACTTGCGCCGCCCCGACCTGACGGTGGCTTTGCTTTCGGACATCGACCGGGCGTCGCTCGACCGGGCGCTGACCGTTTACAACACGGGTTATGTGGTGCTGGGGCACCGTTCCGAAAGCCCCGTCCGCACCGACGGCGACCTGCATAAGATGCTCCGCAACCGCAAGGTATGCATCGCCGAAGGGTTCGTCAAATCGAAATCGTACCATAACCTGCTTGATTCGGCCTCCACGTCCGACCTCTACCTTTCATCCACGTCCGACCTCGACCTGATGCAGAAACTCAGCGATTGGGAGTACGATTACCTGATCTGCGAACGGAGCGAGGCGGCGCTCGGCTGCGCGATGATCAGGAACATCCGTACGGTGTACGACTTCAGCGAGCCGGTGGCGGTGGATATCGTGGTCGGAGGCAATTTCGAACTCTATGCCGACTTCAAAACATGGCTCGACGGCTTTGTCCGGAGCGAAGAGTGCGCGGCATTGCAAAAGACCTATTTCGACGGTGGCCTGATTGCCAGGGCATTCGAGCACGGCGGGAACCTCCGCAACGGCACCATCTCGCGTTACGACGACCTGATCCGCAAGGTGAGCTCCGAGCACGGGTGCGACTGGCGTTTTGTGTCGGCGGTGGCTTACAGCGAATCGCGTTTCAACCGCTATATGGTGTCGAACCGCGGCGCCCGGGGGCTGATGCAGATCATGCCGTCGGTGGCGCGCCAGTTCGATGTCCCGGCCGGCGAGGTGATGGATCCCGAGCGGAACATCGCGCTGGGGGTGATGCTGATCAAAAAGATCGAGAACTCGATCCGCTTTGGCAGCGGGACGCCCGAATCCGACCGGATGTCGATCGTGTTGGCGGCCTATAACGCCGGCATCGGTCATGTGCAGGACGCCCGCAAACTGGCCCGGAAATACGGCGAGAATCCCGATTCGTGGGAGTGCGTGTCGCGCTACCTCGGCAAAAAATCGGACGAGCAGTATTGGAGCGACGAAGTGGTGAAAAACGGCGTCTTCCGCGGGGTGGACGAAACGGCCGGTTTTGTCGCCCAGGTGATGCGCAAGTACAATAGCTACTGCAACTATATTGCGATGGGGCGGTAGGCGATCTCTTTCCGGCGCTCGCGTGTGTCCGGCATGTTGCCCCGGGCTCCAACACAGACAGAAATAATAAAGAAAGGCCGCTTCGCTGCAACAGCGAAGCGGCCTTTGTTTGGTTTGCGGGCGAAAGGAGGTTTGCCGGGCCGCCCGAGAAAACTCTGCGGGCGTTATCCTTTCACCACCAGGAACGACGGCAGGTGCGGGATCAGCGTGGCGTGGCGCTGGACAATCTGCTGCCAGCTGGCGTGGCTGAGGATCACCAGATCGTTGGCGGCGGCGAATTGCCCGGGGGTCTGGTCGGACAGGGCCACCGTGCGTTCGGTCTTCTTCGACAGGCTTTCGGCTGCGGCCCGCAACTGGGCGGCATTGTGGTGGTTGTCGAGCGAGAGGATCGAGAGCTCCGTCCCGTCGGCGATGTAAGCGGCCATGTGCAGCATGGGCAACTCTTTGGCCGAGGCCACGATCATGCCGATGCGGTTTACGGCCCCGAACTTCTTGTTGATGAACACACCTGTCGGGGTGTCGGTTTTGTTCAGTATCACGCGGGTCTTGTCGCGCAGCATCCCTCCGGGCAGGTAGCACTCTTTGCGGCTGAGCCAGCATTTGACGCGGAACAGCACCATCTGCAACGGATTGTTGCGCGGCCGCTCGACCGAGTCGCGGATGAAGTTCACTCCGCCGCCCACGATCACGAAGTCGAACGCTTCGTTGCGGGTGATGTTGAGCAGGTCTTTGGCATAGCGGTCGGTCACCTCGTAGCGGGTGTGGACTTGCAGTCCCAGCTTGCGGGCTTGGGCCAGTATGGGAGAGAAACTTTTTTCGTAGAACTCGTCGGTGTCGAGCGGGCTGGTGTCGGTGCCGATGGTGAAGTGCAGGGCGGTGATGTGCGAGCGGGCGATCTTTTTCCGGAACAGGACGTCGAGCAGCGAGAGGAATACGGCGCCGCTTTGCGGATTGCCGAACGAGAGCAGGATGCGGGGGTATGCCTTTCGGTGGATTCCGACCGGTCGCTTTTTCCTGAAATATTTCTCGATCAGCGCCAGCGACGGCGTGGCCATGAAGGTGGTGAACAGCGCCATGATGACGAAAATGACGAAGATCGACGAGGGGATGATGCCCAACTCGTAGCCGATGTTGAGTATGATCAGCTCCATCAGCCCGCGGGTGTTCATCAGCACGCCCATCGACAGGCTGTCTTTCCACGACTCGCCCGTCATGCGCGCCGGGACGATGGTGCCGATCATCTTGCCGGCGATCGACACCGCGATGAAGATGGCGCAGATGCCCCACAGGTGCGGCGAGTCGAGGGCTCCGATCTCGGTGCGCAACCCCGTGAAGACGAAGAACAGCGGCAGGAACAGCACCAGCGCCACGTCCTCGACCTTCTCCGACATCACGCGCCGGAAATTGATGTTCGACGGCATGATGAGCCCCGCCACAAACGCGCCGAACAGGGCGTGAATGCCCAGCACCTCGGTGATGAACGACGAGAGGACGAGCACCAGGAAGATGAACGAAACGAGCGTTTTGTTGAGCACCTCCTGTGTGTTGTAGATTTCACCCAGCTTTCTCATGAACGGCCTCACTACCAGGAACATGAACAGGATATATGCCGCCGAGGCCAGCAGGGTGAACAGTGCGCTGGCGGCGCTGCCGGCATGGACGATGGCGATGATGGCCGCCAGCATGCACCAGGCCGTGATGTCGTTGTTGGCCGCGCTGGCGATGGTCAGCATCCCCATGTTGGTTTTGGCCAGGTTGCGCTCCTGCAGGATGCGCGCGAGCACAGGCAGGGCCGTGATGCTGATCGAAATGCCGATGAACAGCGCGAACGAAAGGAACGGCGTCTGTCCGGCCCCGAACTCCGGGTAGACGAAGTAGGCCATGACGATGCCCAGCAGGAACGGAAAGAAGATGCTCGAATGGCTGATGAACAGCGTCTCGGACGCTTTTTTGCGGATGATGCCGATGTCGAGTTCCATGCCGATGACGAACATGAACAGAATCAGGCCGATCTGGCTGATGATGTGCAATGGAACCAACGAACCGGCCGAAAACAGGAATCCGAACGTTTCGGGGAAGAAGTATCCCAGCACCGACGGCCCGAGGGCGATCCCGGCCACGATCTCGCCGATGACCCCCGGCTGGCCCAGGTATTTGAAAATGAACGAAAAAATGCGGACGGCGATCAGGATGGCGATGATCTGCAACAGCAGCAGCGACAGCGGGTGTCCGACATTCTCGCCCAGCGAGGCGCTGAACAGCCTGAACGGCGCGTCGTTTGCGGCGGCCGGGGCTTGGGACGGGACGGTATGGTAAAGGCGTTCTCCCCTGGCGACGATGAAAAGCCCCAGCGCTCCGGTGGCGATGAGCATCAGGATGTAGCTGAGGTAATTTTTTCTGGCGCTTTTCATGGTCGGTGCTTTAATTCTCTAAGGGTTAAATTCCCCGCCGCTTGAGGCGAAGAGCTATTCTTGATGATATCCCGACCGCTTGCGGCGGGGAGGTTCATTCGGTGAGTTCATACATCCGGAACCCGGGGCCGGAGCTGCCGGGCGCCGTGTCGTTCAGCGGGTTGCCGTTGAGAACTGTCTCGTAACAGCGCAGATATTGGTCGGTCATGGCCTTCGAGTTGAACGTGTCCCGTGCGTATTCGTGGCATCGGCGGGCGGAGTAGCTGCCGGCATCGAGCATCTGCCGGGCCAACTCGCTCCGGCTTGCAGAGAGGAACCCTGCCTCGGGGCCCACCAGCTCGGGAAGCGACCCGTACGGAGTGCCGAAAACAGGCGCCCCGAAATAGAGGCTCTCGATAACGGCCAACCCGAACGGTTCGTCCCACCGCACCGGGAACACCAGCCCCTTCGATCCTTCGAGCAGGCGAAATTTTTCTTCGCCGCCGATCATGCCGTAAAACCGGATGCGCGGGCTGAGGGTGAACCGGAAGCCCATCTTGAAATTCAGCCGGCTGCCCCCCAGCACCCTGAGCCTGCCGCCGGGAACCGCCCGCGTGATGGCCATGGCGTCTTTGAGGTTCTTCACTTTCCATGCCGCTTTGCCCAGAAAGTGGAAATAGTTGCGCGGGGCGTCGAGGCGGGCCGGGCCGTAGTCGTCCCAGTCGAGCCCGTTGTGGACGAACGATTGCGAACCGTGCCGCGCGGCATGGTCGCGCGAGACGAAGATCGAGTTGACGTCCATGGCCGCCGGGGTGTTGTTGCCGTGGATGGTGACCACATGCGGGCGGGCGAATCCCTCGCAGGCGCGGGCCGAATTGAAGTGGACGATATCGGCCTCGGCGGGGATCTGGCCGTGCAGTTCTTTCGCCGGGTCGATCTCGACCACGCGGGCGAAGTCGCACCACGACCCCCTGCGCACGACGAACGTCACCCGGTGTCCCCGGGCCGACAACTCTTTGCCCAGGCCCCAGATGACCCGCTCGGTGCCGCCGTATCTGAATGCCGGGATGATGTTGTCGCTGACAATGGCGATGTTCATGGATGCGGTTGTGTTTGTTACAAAGGTACGAATTTCTGTTGATCGCTCAAAAACCGTACCTGCGAAAAAATAACGGAGCGGGAGAATGGTTTTTCGGGCGGGAAACGCTATTTTTGCAACTTGATTTCAATGTTTGGAGCGATGGAAAATATCGACTGGGGCAACCTGCCCTTCGGTTACATGAAAACCGACTGCAACGTACGGTCGTACTACAAAGACGGCCAATGGAGCAAGCCCGAGGTGGTCGCCGACGAGACGATCACCCTGCACATGGCCGCCACCTGCCTGCACTACGGTCAGGAGGCGTTCGAGGGGCTGAAGGCGTTCCGCTGCAAGGACGGCAAAATCCGTATCTTCCGCATGGATGAGAACGCCCGCCGCATGGCCAATACGGCCGGCTACACGCTGATGGCCCCGCCGCCGGTGGAGTTGTTCTGCGAAATGGTGATTGAAGTGGTGCGGCGCAACGAACGGTTCATTCCTCCGTACGGGTCGGGAGCGTCGCTTTACATCCGTCCGCTGCTGATCGGCACGGGCGCCCAGGTGGGCGTGAAGCCGTCGACGGAGTACATGCTGCTGATGTTCGTCACGCCGGTCGGGCCGTATTACAAAGACGGCTTCAAGCCCATCAACGTGATCGTTGAACGCGAGTACGACCGCGCCGCGCCGCGCGGAACGGGCCACGTGAAGGTGGGCGGCAACTACGCCGCCAGCCTGTTGTCGGCCGACTCGGCCCACGCCAAGGGCTACCCTTCGGTGCTGTATCTCGATTCGGCCGAAAATAAATACATCGATGAGTGCGGAGCGGCCAATTTTTTCGGAATTAAAGAGGATACGTACGTCACCCCTTCATCCAAGTCGGTGCTGCCTTCTATTACCAACAAGAGCCTGATGGTCATTGCGCAGGATCTGGGGCTGGAGGTCGAAGCCCGCAGGATTCCGCTCGAAGAGCTCTCGTCGTTCGAGGAGGCGGGTTCGTGCGGCACGGCGGCCGTCATCACCCCCGTGGGCAAGATCTTCGATCCGGCCACCGACAGGGCCTATACCTTCGGCGACGGCTCGGTGGGCCCCTGGACGCAGAAACTCTACGACCGGCTGCGCGCCATCCAGTATGGCGACTACCCCGACACCCACGGCTGGGTGACGGTGCTGTAACCGCCAACGGTTCGCGGCACGAGAAAAAAGATCGGTTCCCGGTAAAAAAGAGCGATGTCTGCGGATGTCGCTTTTTTTATGGGATGTATTCCGCTCTTTGATACCGGACAGATGTGTTTGGCAGGAAATTTGTGGGTTGTTGGCTAAGCATCTTTTTAACCTAAATTTTGAATGTATGAAAAAAATTTTTTTAGCGGCGGCTGTTGCTGTATTGTCGGTTATGACGGCTAAGGCCGAGGGTTTTGAAAAAGAGTTTTCGCTCGGTGTCAAGGGCGGTTTGAACGTTTCGTCGGTTGCGGGCGGCGATGCAGGCGACTTTTACAAGATGAAAACCGGCCTGTTTGTGGGTGCGTTTGCCGAGCTGCGGCTGGGTGGCGTGGTGGCTTTGACGCCTGAATTGATCTATTCGCGCCAGGGAGGCGCTGTCAAGGATCCCGTTGGGGTCGACAAGGCCCGCCTCCGCCTCAACTACATCAACGTGCCGTTGCTGGTGAGGCTGTATCTGACGCCTTCCGACGATTTCACCCTCGACCTGGGGCCGCAGGTCGGTTTCCTGATGGCCGCCAAGGAGTGGACTAAAGCCGATAACGGCGATATCGAAAAGATAGACTACCGCGGGGCGAACAACGTCGATGTGAGTTTTGCGGCGGGCCTTTCGTACATCATGAGGGAGCGGGTGATCCTTTCGGCCCGTTACAACCTTGGGCTCACCGATATCGATGGCGACGGGGACGGCAAGAACAGTGTGATCCAGTTGGGTGTAGGTTACCGGTTCTGACGATTCCCGCGCTGAAACAAAAAAGGCTTCCCGGATAACGGGGAGCCTTTTTTTAGCCGGAGGGATGGGATTACCTCTTCTCTGCGGTAAGGTCGCTGCCG
The DNA here is from genome assembly GCA_031548435.1 of Rikenellaceae bacterium. Taxonomy (GTDB): domain Bacteria; phylum Bacteroidota; class Bacteroidia; order Bacteroidales; family Rikenellaceae; genus JAVBRA01. Next base: position 9,837 of record JAVBRA010000010.1, on the reverse strand, counting down.
GGCCTGCTTTGATTGAACACCGCCACCGATGACTGGTGGGTGGGGTAGTTGTCGACGATGCGGATGGTTTCGCCGAAGACGATCGTGGTGCCGGTGGGTATCTCGCTTTCGTAGCTGAGTATCAGCGGGTATGTTTGCGCCGGAACCGGAACCGCGGCGGACGGCGCAGATGCCGCAGCCGGAGTTTGGGTGATGGTCACCGGGTAGACCTGCTGGGACGGATTGGTCGGCAGCGCTTCTTTCGAGACGTCGCGGATGTCGATCACGGCTATCCTCGTCGTGTCGGGGAGATAAAAGTCGTAAACGACGATCGAATCCTGAAAATAGTTGACGATCGTCTTGTCCGGATAGCGCTGGTAGTTGAACGTGAGCGTTATCCCGTCGTTCTGCCTGGCGAACGCAACCGAGCTGCGGTCTTCGAGCTGGAACGTGTAGGCCATTTTCCACTTTTGTTCGGCGAACGAGCGGGCCCCTGACAAACAAAGCACCGCGAGTGCCGTTGCCAATATGATCCTTCTGCTTTTCATGATAATAATGATTTATGGGGGTTAATCTACTTCGGGGGTGAATACTGTAACATTTGCCAGTTGATAGTTGAACATGGGCGTATTTACTGCTGCGATGTATGTACCACTTATGTTGATTTGACCTGAGATGACTACGTTTGTGCCATTCACAAAGAAATTGAGGATGAGGATCGGATATCCGTTTAAGTTGAGCGCCACTCCGCTCTGACCGTTGGGCCCAACAAGTTCTGCTGCCAGACGTTCGGTGAGGACCGTGTACGCCAAGGCCGTTTCTTTGACAGTCGAGTAAAGGGTTGTGTGGATGGTGGAACATGAATAAACCTGATATGGAATCAGGTCATCCAATGGTTTGTAGTCGTGGAATTCGAGTGTTTTTTCCCCTGCCCTGGTGGAGATCGTTTCGGTCAGAACCCCTTCGGATTGATAGGATATGGGGAGGCTTCTTTGCACCTGTCCGATCGCCTCGAATACTTTGTCGAGTTCCTCGACCGTGATGTTTTGCGGAGTTGCTCCGTTGGGTATTTCGCAGTCGGTCGCCTGTTGTACTTCAAGGCCGTGTTTGGCTGCCAGGCTGTAAATTACCGACGGATCGTTCTTACCCCCCCCCCTCTTTCAGGTCTGAAGAGCAGGAAATGAATGTTGTTGCGGTTACCGTCAACAACATTGCAGAAAATGATTTCAAAAACCGGTTCATAAACGATGTATTTTTTGTGGTTTGTAGTTACAAAGATAGAATAAATTTATTATAAACAAAATATTCGTCTTTTTTTTGTGATGCAATATTTACGGGAGTGATACATTCCAGGCGGCTGAAACGCAAGAAGGTCCCCGAAGGCTTCATTTTTGCAGTGTGTCCGGGTTGTCAGAAAAACATCCCCACGTTGAAATAAAAGTAGTACAGCTTATCTTGCTGGGTGCCCATAGATTCGCGGCCGGGGTATCTGGCCGTGATGGTCGACTCGCCGAAAAATCCTGAAGCGCGGAGGTCGAGGCTCACCTGGCGGTCGATATCCAGTCCGATGCCCCCCATGTATTTCAGTGCCGGCGTCTCCCAATACAGGCCCGAGCTTCCCCCCATGGTCTGGGTCGTGATCTTGTTGGCCGAGAGCAGAACCACCTCGGGGCCGGCATAGACACGGAAGCGGCCGAACTGCCCGCCCACCAACACCGGCATTGAAAGGGTGTGGAATTTCGATACGGCCGCGCGAGGCGATATCCCCATTCCTGCGTTTCCGAGATTCTCCTTCAGGTGGAACCCCGCGTTGGTGTAGAGCAGCTCGGGAGCCGCGTAGAGGTGGTTCACGATCTTTATCTTGGTGGTGACCCCGAAATGGAACCCCAACTGGGGCGAGATGTCGTGTTTGATGGTCATGTACGGAAACTGGTCGTCCGACACCATGGTGTAGTTGAGCCCGGCCCGGAGCCCCCAGTTGACCCGGGCGTTGGCCAGACGCGCGTTTCTTTCGACCTTTTTATTGTATTTATCCTCGATCAGGTGCATCGCGTCCGATCGCTGCTGCAAAAACGCCCAGTCGGCGTTGGAGTTGTAGTTGGCGATGTTCCGTTTGTAGCGGACATAATAGGTGTAGAAACCGGGGTCGTTGTGGAACACGGTGTCGGCCGTTTCGGGATTCTCTTTTGCGAACTGTTCCCATTTCAAGGCTGCTTCCCGTTGCTTGTTTTTGGATTGCATCCCCAGGTTTTGCAACGACCTCAATCCGATCGATGTCTGGGCTGATGCGCTGACGGCGACTAAAACCGCTGCGGCGGTGAGAAGGATTTTCTTCATGATAACCTACCTGGCTTGGGTAAAGTATTTGTAAAATAACGGAATCGTGTCGATGCCGGCGTGGAAACATTCGAGGGCGAAGCTCTCGTTGGGAGAGTGGATGGCGTCTTCTTCCAGCCCGAAGCCCATGAGCACGGTTTTGATGCCCAGCACCTGCTCGAACGTGCTGATGACCGGGATGCTGCCGCCCGAGTAAAACGGCAACGGACGGCGTCCCAACCCCTCTTCCATGGCTGCCCGGGCGGCGGCGTAGGCCGGGTGGTCGGTGGGAGTGACGTAGGGGCTGCCGCCATGCAGGGCGCGCACCTTGACCCGGACGCCCTCGGGGGCGATGCTGCGGAAGTGCTTCTCGAACAGCTGCGCGATCTGATTGCTGTCCTGATGGGGTACCAGGCGCATCGAAATTTTGGCGTACCCTTTCGACGGGATGATGGTCTTGGTGCCCTCGCCCGTGTAACCGCCCCAGATGCCGTTGACGTCCAGCGCGGGACGCAGGCCGGTGCGTTCCATGGTGGTGAAGCCCTCTTCGCCCGCCACGGCGTCGATGTCGAGTGCGTGTTTGTATTCGTCCATGTCGAACGGAAGTTTGCCGTATTCGGCGCGCTCGGCCTCGGAGTAGACCTTTACCTTGTCGTAGAACCCGGGCACGGCCACGCGGCCCTCGTCGTCGATCAGGGAGTCGATCATGGCGGCCAGGGCGTTGAGGGGATTACGCACCGCTCCGCCGTAATGGCCCGAGTGAAGGTCGCGGCACGGCCCCGTCACCTCCACCTCCATGTACGCGATGCCGCGCAGCCCCACGGTGATGGATGGTTGCTGCCACGACACCATGTTGGTGTCCGACACCAGGATCACGTCGGCTTTGAGCAACTCCTTGTTTTGTTCGCACCACAGGCCCAGCCCCGGTGAACCGACCTCCTCGCCGCCCTCGATCAGAAACTTGACGTTGCAGGGCAGCGTGCCGGTGGCCGCCATCGCCTCGAACGCCTTGACGTGCATGAACAGTTGTCCCTTGTCGTCGTCGGCGCCGCGTGCGTAGATCTTCCCGTCGCGGATCTCGGGTTCGAACGGATCGCTTTTCCATAGTTCCAGCGGCTCGGCCGGCATCACGTCGTAGTGGCCGTAAACGAGCACGGTGCGGGCCGCCGGATCGACGATCTTCTCGCCATACACCACCGGGTTGGCCGTGGTGGGCATCACTTCGGCGCGATCGGCCCCGGCCCTGAGCAGGGCGGTTTTGATGGCTTCGGCGCATCGTTCCATGTCGCCCCTGTGCTCGGACTGGGCGCTGATGGACGGGATGCGCAATATCTCGAACAGTTCGTCGAGATAGCGTTCGCGGTTGGCCTGGTTGTAGTCTTGGGCTTTTTTCATGCTATTGCGGTTGTGTTTTTATGGTTGTCCGGAGTTTCAGGGGCGGGTGCATTCCTTGAAGACAGAGGCGGCTCGCTTCTTTCCAGGCGGGAATGTCGGGTTGTCCTGCGGGTGTTAAAAGTGCCCCCTGATGGCGTCCATCAGGTAGGCGGGCGGGCGGCACGCTCTGCCCGAAGAGGCGTTCATGAAGGCCAGCACGGTGTAGGCGGTGGTGAGCAGTTCGTCCGCCTCGTTGAATACTTCGTAGTCGAAACGGACGCTGACCCCGGGCAGTTCCCGGATGGATGCCCTGACCGTCAGCACCTGGTCGTAGGTGGCCGGTTTGTGGTATTCGATCCTCATGTCGATTACCGGCATCGGCACGCCGAGATCCTCCATTTGCTTGTATTGCACGCCGTATTTGCGCATCAGTTCGGTGCGCGCCATATCGAAGTAAACCACGTAGTGGGCGTGGTAGAGGAAGCCCATGCGGTCGGTTTCGGGATAGCGGACGCGAACCTGGATTTCGTTCGAGACCATCGTCGATTCTTGGTATAATGTTTTTCAAAGATAATCAAAAAACCTGCCGCAGCAACATTTTGACGGAACCCGAAATAAAATTACCTTTGTTCTCCTATTGGGAATTTGAATGAAACCGGCGGGATGCAGCGATATTTCTTAACCCTGTCATACAACGGCACGGCCTACAACGGCTGGCAGATGCAACCCAACGCCCCCACGGTGCAGGAGACGTTGCAACGGGCCATGTCGGCCCTGCTGAAACAGGCCGTGGGTGTCGTGGGAGCCGGACGCACCGACACCGGAGTGCATGCGGCCCGATATGTGGCGCATTTCGATGCGGCGGAACCGATCGCCAATGAGAAGGACTTTTTATTCCATCTCAACTGCATGCTGCCCGACGACATTGCAGTGAGCCGGGTGCGGCGGGTGAAGCCCCATGCCAACGCCCGTTTCGACGCCGTGTCGCGCGAGTATAAATATTACATTACCACCGAAAAAGATCCCTTTGCGGCCGACAGGGCGTGGAAGGTGACCGTGCCGCTGGATGTGGAGGCGATGAACCGTGCGGCGGCGTTATTACCTGAGACGAGCGATTTTACGAGTTTTTGCAGGCTCCATTCCGACAACAAGACCAACATCTGCAAGGTGTTCTCGGCGGGATGGGAACGGGCGGGGAACAAGCTGGTGTTTACCGTCCGGGCCGACCGATTCTTGAGGAACATGGTGCGGGCGCTGGTGGGCACGATGGTTGATGTGGGGCGCGGAAAGATCACCGTCGGCGGCTTTGCTGCGATCATCGAGGCGCGCGACCGGGGGGCGGCATCGGGATCGGCCTATCCGCAGGGGCTTTTCCTGACCGATGTGGAATACCGCGACGAGGTGTTTCTGTGAATGCGGGACGGACAAAAACAACCGGAATGGAAAAATAAAATCTATCAACATACTATGAAAGCGAAAATAAGCGAGGCCTTCAAGGCCAATTTCGGGGGCGACGGCGTGCTGTTCGCCTCGCCGGGCCGAGTGAACCTGATCGGCGAACACACCGACTACAATCTGGGTTTCGTGCTGCCCGGGGCCATCGACAAGGCGATGTATGCCATGATCGCCCCCAACGGCACCGATACCTGCCGCGTCTACTCGGTCGACTACGCCGACAAGGCGGAGTTTGCGCTGGCCCCGAACAACAATCCCGACAAGCATTGGGCCAAGTATATCTACGGCGTGGCGTCGGAGATCATCAAACTGGGCAAAACGGTCGGCGGGTTCGACTGCGCCTTCGGCGGCGACGTGCCGTTGGGCGCCGGGCTGTCGTCGTCGGCGGCGCTGGAGAGCGTCATCGGCTTCGGGCTCAATACGGTGTTCAACCTGGGCCTCACGCGTTTTGACCTGGCCAAGGCCGGGCAGATGAGCGAGCACAACTATGTGGGTGTGCGTTGCGGCATCATGGATCAATTCGCCTCGCTGTTCGGCGAAAAGGGCAAGCTCATCAAACTCGACTGCCGCTCGCTCGACTACGAGCTGGTGCCGTTCAGCCCGGCCGGGTGCCGCGTGGTGCTGATCGACACGAAGGTGAAGCATTCGTTGGCCTCGTCCGAGTACAACGTGCGCCGGTCGCAGTGCGAAACCGGGGTGGAGGTGATCAGAAAACATGTGACGCGCGTGGAGTCGTTGCGCGATGTGACGGCCGATATGCTCGAACGTTACAAGGGCGAGATGGACGAGGTGGTCTACCGCCGTTGCAGCTACGTCATCAACGAGAACCAGCGTCTGATGGATGCCTGCGAAGCACTGAAACACAGCGATTACCAGTTGTTCGGAGAGAAAATGTTCGGTTCGCACGAGGGGCTCAGCAAGTGGTACGAGGTGAGTTGCGACGAACTCGATTTTCTGGCCGACATCGGGCGCAAAACGCCGGGAGTGCTGGGCGCCCGCATGATGGGCGGCGGTTTCGGCGGCTGCACCATCAATCTGGTGAAGGCCGATGCGCACGACGCCTACATCGCCGATGCGGTCGACCGGTTCAGTCACCGTTTCGGGGTCGAGCCGCGCGTGATCGACGTGGTGATCGGGCAGGGGGCGCACCGGATATAGTCTGTCGGCCCCGGTTTCTGATGGAGGCCGGATTGCTTCATAAAATGAATCTCCCCTCCGCTTGCGATCGGGGTATCATCAAGAATAGTTTCTCGCTTTCTTGCCACAAGCGGAGGGGAATTTAACCCTTAGAGATTAAATTTCAAGGGTGTTCCGGGCGATGCCGGAAATGGTTCTGTTCCGGTTTTGAGTCGCATGCTTGTTTGAAATGTATTTTTGGCATTCTGGTATGGAAATGCGGTGCGGCGGAAACCCTGTGCCGCATGAGAGAAGAGAGTGCTTATTTTCTTCCCGGCTTCGGGCCGGCGCGAATACACCACCGGAGGCATGAACTACGTTTCCGGCTTCGGGTTCTACTGGTCTGCCTCGCTCAGCGATTCGACGGGTGGGTATACCCTGTACTTCACCAGCACAGGTGTCTTCCCGAGCAACGGCAGCAACCGTGCGGGCGGTTTCCCGGTGCGTTGTCTCCAAGCATTTACACCTGTCGTCCGGATTTTTCTTAAATTTGTGTTTCCGGGCGGCGGATAGGGGCCGGAGTCCTGTCGGGTCATGCACCCACAGGAGTGCGCCTTGTAAATTCAGCACTCCCCAGGATGTCAGAGGCATTTTGGGTATCGGTATCACAGATGCCTTTATTGTCAGGAATACTCGATCCACGTTGTATGCTGTGAGAGAAAAGCGGTTCCCGACGACAAACGACCTGTGCCCCCTGGTATGGAAATGCGGTGCGGCGGAGACCCTGTGCCGCATGAGAGAAGAGAGTGTTTATTTTCTTCCCGGCTTCGGGCTACCGCTCCGTTACGTCCGGGAACATGGCCTTCGTTTCCGGCGTCGGGTACAACTGGGCTGCCTCGCTCAGCAGTGCGGCGAATGGGTACTTCCTGCGCTTCGCCAGCGAAAGTGTCAGCCCGAGCAGCAACGACGGCCGCGCGCTCGGTTTCCCGGTGCGTTGTCTCCAAGCATTTACACCTGCCGTCCGGATTTTTGTGTATCTTTGACGCGGCGAATGTGCCGGAGGGCGTTTTTGACGGTCGGCTCTCCTTCACCCGAAAACTACGACGTGTTGCCATGAAGCGCATCCTGAGAACGATTAAGAACTCGATCCCCAACACCATCACCCTGATGAACCTGCTGGCCGGGTCGGCGGGGGCGGTGATGGCCCTGCAGGGCGACTACACCGCTGCCTTCTGGCTGGTGGTGGCCGCTGCCGTGTTCGACTTCTGCGACGGACTGGCTGCGCGGCTGCTCAAGGCGTACTCGCCCATGGGCAGGGAACTCGATTCGCTGGCCGATGTGGTGAGTTTCGGGTTTACTCCCGCGGCGGTGCTATTCTCCATATCGGGCAGCTGGATCTGTTTTGCGGTGGCGCTGTTTTCGGCGTTGCGGCTGGCCCGGTTCAACATCGACGACCGGCAGCACGACACGTTCATCGGTTTGCCCACTCCGGCCAACGCCCTGATGATCGTGTCGGTGGGATACATCTTCGCCCGCGGGGCCAATCCGTTGATCGACGCCCTGTGCCGCAGCGAATGGGCGGTGGCGGCGTTCGCCGTGGTGATGTCGCTGCTGCTGGTGTGCAACATCCCCATGTTCTCGCTCAAGTTCAAGTCGTACGGGTTGCGGGGCAACGGCGTGCGCTATGGGTTTCTGTTGCTGGGCGCTGTGGCGTTGGCTCTGTGGCGGATCGGCGCGGTGCCGTTTATCGTGGCGGCGTATATCCTCTACTCCGTTTTTGCTGCGCTGGTGTGCCGGAAAAAGGAATGATTCTTTGAATTCTGCCGATGAGCACCGCTGTGGATTTTTTCACACGGGAATGTCGATAAACGCAATAAAGTATCTGATAATAAATCACCTTGCGGGTGTGTGGTTATGAAACAAGGAGAAGGAAAGAATTTTTTGTCGTCGGTGTGTCTGCTTTCGCTTGCGGTGGTTGCGCTGATGCTGTGTTTGTCGGCGGTGCCCTCGGTTACTTTCGGCGGCGTCACCACCAAAGAGATCGACATTCTCGGCGACATTGCGGTGAAAGAAACGGTGCCGGTGCAAGAGGACGAAATCGCCGAACCTGAGAATGACGATCCCAAGCGGATGATCAGCCTGAGCGATCCCTCGCTGCTGACCATCGACAATCCTGCGTCGAGTCCCGAACTGACCTGGGAGACGGAGCTTTATAAAGAAGACAGCACCACCATGCCCGCTTTTGGCACCGACTCGCTCTACCGCACCCTGCGGCCGGGCGACGTGGAGCCGATCGAAGACTTCTCGGAAGACGGGCGCGTGCTCTACAACTTCCTCAACTCGCTGGCCAACATCGACAAACTGAAGCGGCCGGTGCGCGTCGGCGTGCTGGGCGACTCGTTCATCGAGGGCGACATCCTTACGGCCGACCTGCGCGAGAGCCTGCAAGCGATTTTCGGCGGCGGCGGGGTCGGGTTCGTGCCGGTCACTTCGCCGGTGTCCAATTTCCGCAAAACGGTCAAGCATACCTTCAGCGACAACTGGACGACCTGCTCCATCCTCAAGCGCTCGCGCAACAGCGCCGAGGTGAACGCCAGCCTGCCGATGGCGGGTTTCGTCTACGTGCCCGGCGAAGGGGCTACCGTCGAGTATAAGGGCGTGGCGGCAAAGAACCTCGACCGTTTTTCGCTGGTGCGCATCCTGTTCGTGAACCGGGGGCAGACCAACATCAGCATCACCCTCAACGACGGGCAGGAGAAATCGTTCGTGCCCGGCAGCGACGGCAAGATCCAGCAGCTCATCGTCCGCGGCGACATCACCCGCATCAAGGCCCGCTTCACCAACGTCGAGGGGTTCACCCTTTACGGCATGTTCCTCGAAGAGAGGCGCGGAGTGGAGGTCGACAACTTCTCGGTGCGCGCCCACAGCGGCACCATGCTCGCCTACTCGAACCAGGAGGTCAACAGCCAGATCAACGCCATGACCAACTACGACCTGATCGTCCTCCAGTTCGGGCTCAATACGGCCGAAGCCAACACGCTCAGCTACACCGCCTACAAAAATTCGATGGTGGCGGTGGTGAACCATCTCAAGGAGAGCTTTCCCAAGGCCAGCTTTTTGCTGATGAGCGTGGGCGACCGGTGCATGAACCAGGGAGGCAATTACGTCACCATGCCCGGCATCAAGGCCATGGTGGCCGCCCAGCGCGAGATCGCCCGGGAGTCGGGCATCGCCTACTGGAATACGTTCAGGGCCATGGGCGGCGACAACGCCATGTGCACCTTTGTGGCCAAAGGCTGGGGAGGCAAGGACTACACCCACATCAACTACAACGGCGGGCGGTTCATTGCCGGCGAACTGACCAAGGCCATTATGCTCGAAAAACTCCGTTTCGACGACAACACCCTCTCGGCCCGTTACCCGATGGCTGTGCCGCGCGACGGGCAGGAAACTTCCGGGCAGCCGTGATGCTTTGTCGTGTCTACACGCCTGGCGAGTGATTGGCGGATGTGTTTCGGGCCGGCCCGTAAGGGCCGGCCCGAAAACCATGGAGTATCCCCGAAGGGAACGTCTCCGAGAGAGAAGGTGTTTATAAAA
>JAVBRA010000007.1:0-157327 GCA_031548435.1 Rikenellaceae bacterium | reverse complement strand
CCACGCGTAACTTCCGTGGTCACGCAGGCAACAAGAAAAAATAGTAGGACATGGGTTCAAGGAAAAACATAATGGCCGAGAAACAGAAGGCCGAGAAAGCGCAGAAGGCGATAGCCATCATGCGCGACTGCCCCACCTCGCCCCGCAAAATGAGGCTTGTAGCCGACCTGGTGCGTGGTGTGGAGATCAACAAGGCCCTGGGTATCCTCCACTTCTCGAAGAAGGAGGCATCGATCAGGGTCGAGAAGCTGCTCCGTTCGGCTATCGCCAACTGGGAAGCCAAAAACGAAGGACAACGCTTGGAGGACACTCCGCTGTGCGTTCAGGAAATCACCGTGGATTGCGGCCGTATGCTCAAGCGCGTGCAGCCTGCTCCCCAGGGTCGTGCCCACCGCATCCGCAAGCGTTCGAACCACGTGACCATCGTGGTTGATAAAATCGTAACCAAAGAAAAAACCGTAGAGTAAGATGGGACAAAAAGTTAATCCGATAGCAAACCGACTCGGTATCATACGCGGCTGGGATTCCAACTGGTATGGCGGGAAAGATTTTTCCAGCAAACTGGTCGAAGACGCCAAGATACGTGAGTACCTGGGCGCCCGTCTTGCCAAAGCGAGCATCAGCAAAATCATCATCGAGCGCACGCTCAAACTGGTTACCGTTACGATTTCCACCGCCCGCCCCGGCATCATCATCGGCAAAGGCGGCCAGGAAGTGGACAAGCTGAAGGAGGAGTTGAAAAAACTCACCGGCAAGGACGTCCAGATCAATATCTTCGAAGTTAAGCGTCCCGAGATCGACGCGGTGATCGTTGGCAACAACATCGCCCGTCAGCTCGAAGGCCGCATCTCTTTCCGCCGCGCCGTTAAGACCACTATCGCATCGACGATGCGTATGGGTGCCGAGGGTATCAAAATCCAGGTATCGGGCCGCGTAGGCGGGGCCGAAATGGCACGCAGCGAAACCTACAAAGAGGGACGTATTCCTCTTCACACCTTCCGCGCCGACATCGATTACGCTTTGTGCGAAGCCCTCACGAAAGTGGGTCTGCTGGGCATCAAAGTGTGGATTTGCACGGGCGAGGTTTACGGCAAACGCGACTTGTTCGAGATCGCTGGCGCGAGCGTAGCCGGGGCTTCGGCCCAGGGCGGCGGCTTCCAGGATCGCGGCGAGAGGGGTGACCGTGACCGCCGCGGACGTGGTGACCGTGACAGGGGCGGCGACCGTGGAGGCGACCGCAACAAGAAAAGAAGAAATAACAGGTAAAAGGTATAATAAGAGATGTTACAGCCTAAAAAAACCAAATTCCGCAGGATGCAGAAAGGTCGTATGAAGGGTCTCGCAGGACGCGGGAACCAGCTTGCTTTCGGCTCTTTCGGTATCAAAGCTCTCGATTCGACCTGGATCACCGGCCGCCAGATAGAGGCTGCCCGTCAGGCCATCGTGCGCCATATGAAACGTGAAGGACAAATATGGATCCGTATATTCCCGGACAAACCTATCACCAAGAAACCCGCCGAGGTACGTATGGGTAAAGGTAAAGGTGCGCCCGAAGGATTCGTGGCTCCCGTAACCCCCGGACGTATCCTCATCGAGGCCGAAGGCGTTCCCTTCGAAGTGGCCCAGGAGGCTCTGCGCCTCGGCGCCCAGAAACTTCCCATCGCGACGAAATTCGTCGTGCGCAGGGATTATACCGACACCGAAATCTAAAAAACGAGAAAGAGAATGAAAACTGCAGAAGTAAAAGACCTTTCCGTTAAGGATCTCCAGGAGCGCATCGCCGCCGAGAAAGCCGCGCTTAACAAAGCCAAACTCGCTCACGCCACCTCGCCGGTGGAGAATGCCTCTACGTTCAAAAAATCCCGCAAGGACATCGCCCGAATGATGACCATCCTGCGTCAGAAAACCGTTAAATAACATTACCCATGGAAAGAAATCTCAGGAAAGAGCGCATCGGGGTGGTTGTCAGCAGCAAAATGGACAAGTCCATGGTGGTTGCCGTCAAACGCAAGGTGAAGCATCCGATCTACGGTAAGTTCGTCAACAAAACCACCAAGTTCGTGGCCGCCGACGACGAAAATACCACCAACCCGGGCGACACCGTACGCATTATGGAGACCCGTCCGCTGAGCAAGACCAAGCGTTGGAGGTTAGTAGAAATCATAGAAAGAGCTAAATAGTCATGATACAACAAGAAAGCAGGCTGACCGTAGCCGACAACAGCGGCGCGAAGGAGGTCCTTTGCATCCGCGTGTTGGGCGGTACGGGCAAGCGCTACGCCTCCATAGGCGATAAGATTGTAGTGACCGTCAAGAGCGCCACTCCTTCGGGCGATATGAAGAAGGGGACGGTTTCTAAAGCGGTCGTGGTACGCACCAAAAAGGAGATTCGCCGCCAGAACGGTTCTTACATCCGTTTCGACGACAACGCCGTGGTGCTTCTCAACAACCAGGGTGAGATGCGCGGCACGCGTATCTTCGGCCCCGTTGCACGCGAGCTGCGTGATCAGTATATGAAGATCATCTCGCTGGCCCCCGAAGTTCTCTAAACAACTTAAGTCAAAAAACAATGTCAGTTAAATTGCACATAAAGAAAGGGGACACTGTCTACGTGAACGCAGGCAACAGCCGCGGCCAGCAGGGCAAGGTTCTGGAAGTGATTGTTGACAAACAGCGCGCCATCGTTGAAGGCGTGAATCTGGTCAAGAAACACACCAAACCCAACGCTAAGAGCCCCCAGGGAGGTATCGTCGAGCAGGAAGCCGCGATACACATCTCGAATCTGCAACCCCTCGACCCCAAAAGTGGCAAAGCCACCCGCGTGGGCCGCAAGGAGAATGCAAAAGGTAAATTAGTTCGCATCGCTAAAAAGTCAGGGGAGGAGATCAAATAATGGCATACAAACCTACTCTTAAGACCCAGTACAAGGAACAGATCGTTCCCGCACTGATGAAGCAGTTCGGCTACACCAGCATCATGCAGGCTCCGAAACTCACCAAGATCGTCATCAACCAGGGTATGGGCCAGGCTATCGCCGACAAGAAGCTCATCGAGGTAGCCCAGCAGGAGCTCACCACGATAACCGGCCAGAAAGCCGTCCAGACCAAATCGACGAAGGACATCTCGAACTTCAAGCTGCGTAAAGGTATGCCCATCGGCGTGCGCGTGACGCTGCGCGACACCAAGATGTACGAGTTCCTGGAGCGTCTGATCGCCGTGGCCCTGCCCCGCATCCGCGACTTCAAAGGCATCAACGAGAAATTCGACGGCCAGGGTAACTACACCCTCGGCGTTACGGAGCAGATCATCTTCCCCGAAATGGAGATCGACAAGATCACCAAAATGTTCGGTATGGAGATCACCTTCGTTACGAGCGCCAACACCGACGAGGAAGGCTACGCCCTTCTGAAAGAGTTCGGCCTTCCTTTCAAAAACGCTAAAAAGAACCAATAAGAATGGCAAAAGAATCGATGAAGGCACGTGAGGTGAAACGCCTCAAACTCGTGCAACGCTACGCCGCCAAACGCGCCGCCTTGAAAGAAGCCGGCGACCAGGCCGGTCTGTCGAAACTTCCGCGCAACTCCAACCCTATCCGTCTTCACAACCGCTGCCAGATCACCGGCCGCCCCAAGGGTTACATGCGCCTTTTCGGCATCAGCCGCATCCAGTTCCGCGAAATGGCCAGCAAAGGCCTGATCCCCGGAGTTAAGAAGGCTTCGTGGTAAACAAGCAACACACACTTTTAAAATAAAAAACAATGACTGATCCTATTTCGGATTTTCTGACACGAATTAGAAACGCGGTGAAAGCCGGCCACAAAGTGGTCGAAGCTCCCGGCTCGAAGATCAAGCAGGAAATGACCAAGATCCTCTACGACCAGGGATATATACTGGCGTACAAGTTCGATACCGACGAGCGTGGCCACGCCACTATCAAAATAGCTCTGAAGTATCACGCGCAAACCAAAACCAACGCCATCAAAGGCCTTAAGCGCGTTAGCCGTCCCGGCCTTCGCCGCTATGTGGGCGCCGAGGATATGCCCAAAGTGCTCAACGGCCTGGGTATCGCCATCGTGTCGACCTCAAAGGGTGTGATGACCGACAAGGCTGCCCGCGAGCAGAACGTCGGCGGCGAGGTATTGTGCTACATTTACTAACCCGATCTGAACAGATCAAATCCAAGAAAAAATGTCAAGGATAGGAAAATTACCTGTAAACTTGCCCGCCGGAGTGACCGTTACGATCTCCCCGGACAACGTGGTGAGCGTGAAAGGGCCTCTGGGCACTCTTAGCCAGGAGGTAGACAAGGACATTACCGTCAGCCTCGAAGAAGGCGTATTGACGGTAACGCGCCCGACGAACCAACCGCGCCACCGTTCGATGCACGGCCTTTACCGTGCGCTTATCAACAATATGGTAGTGGGCGTTTCGACCGGCTACGAGATCAAGCAGGAATTCGTGGGCGTCGGCTTCAAGGTCGAAACCCAAGGCCAGCTGCTGGTCATGAGCCTGGGCTACTCGCACGAGGTTCAGATGCTGCTTCCCTCCGAGGTTTCGGCTGTGGCAGTCACCGAGAAAAAGGGCAACCCCATATTGACTCTTAAGAGTATCGACAAACAACTCGTCGGCCAGGTAGCCGCGAAGATCCGCTCGCTGCGCAAGCCCGAGCCCTACAAAGGCAAAGGTATCAAGTTCGTAGGCGAACAGCTCCGTCGCAAGGCCGGTAAATCTGCAAATGCTAAATAGTAAATAATCATGGCACTTACAAAGATAGAAAGAAGGGAGCGCATCAAGATGCGTATCCGCAAGGTAGTCAACGGCACCGCCGAGCGTCCCCGCCTGACCGTTTTCCGTAGCAACAAGCAGATCTACACGCAGCTCGTGGACGACGTTAACGGCGTTACGCTGGCTTCGGCTTCGTCTACGGACAAGGCTATCGTGGCTGCTTCGAAAGGTCTGAACAAGACCCAGGTCGCAGCCCTGGTAGGCAAGGCTACAGCCCAGCAGGCGGCAGAAAAAGGGATCACCGAAGTGGCTTTCGACCGCAACGGCTACCTCTACCACGGAAGAGTAAAACAGTTGGCCGACGCCGCCCGCGAAGGAGGCCTTAAATTCTAATGAGTATGTCAAACGCGAACATAAAGAAAGTAAGAACGAGCGATCTGGAGCTCAAAGACCGCCTGGTAAGCATCCAGAGGGTTACCAAGGTAACCAAAGGGGGCCGCACCTTCACCTTCTCGGCCATCGTAGTGGTGGGTAACGAGAACGGCGTTGTAGGTTACGGCCTTGGCAAAGCCAGCGAGGTAACGCTTGCCATCTCGAAAGGCGTGGAAGACGCCAAGAAGAATCTGGTGAAAATCCCGGTACTGAAAGGCACCATCCCCCACAAGCAGGAGGCCCGCTTCGGCGGCTCGCTGGTGATGATCCGCCCGGCCGCTCCCGGTACGGGAGTCATCGCAGGGGGCGCTATGCGCGCCGTGCTTGAGAGCGTGGGTATCCACAACGTGCTTGCCAAGAGCAAGGGTTCGTCGAACCCCCACAACCTGGTGAAGGCCACGGTGAACGCACTGCTTGAACTTCGCGACGCTTACAGCGTGGCCGAAGCCCGCGGCATTTCGCTGGACAAAGTGTTTAACGGTTAATTTTTTACAGACATGGCAAAGTTGAAGATCAAACAATTCAAAAGCAGGATCGGCGCGACGGAAAACCAGAAGCGCAACCTGACGGCTCTGGGTCTGAAAAGGATCAACCACACGGTTGAGCACGACGATTCGCCGATCATCCGCGGGATGCTCACCAAAGTGAAGCACATGGTGATCGTGGAAGAAGTTAAATAAGTATTAATCCTATCACATTTTATAGAAATGGATTTGAGTAATTTGAAACCGGCGCAAGGCTCGGTTCGTAAAAACAAGAGACTCGGCCGCGGACAGGGCTCGGGCCGCGGCGGCACGTCCACCCGCGGTCACAAGGGCGCCCAGTCGCGTTCGGGCTACTCGGCCAAGGCCGGCTTCGAAGGCGGCCAGATGCCACTTCAGAGGCGTCTGCCCAAGTTCGGGTTTAACAACATCCACCGTGTGGAATACAAAGCCGTGAATGTTGAAACGCTGGAACAGCTGGCCAAGAAGCTCGCGTTGACTGCTGTTACGCCTGAAGTGCTGGCCGAGGCGGGATTGGTTTCCAAGGCCGACAAAGTGAAAATTTTGGCTAACGGTACACTTTCAACGAAATTGGAGGTTTCGGCTCACGCTTTCTCGAAAAGCGCTGTGGCTGCCATCGAGGCGCAGGGCGGGAAAGTGAATAAAATCTGATCGCGATGAAAAGATTTATTGAGACCATAAAGAATATATTCAAGATCGAAGAACTGCGCAAGAGGATCCTCTACACGCTGGGCCTTTTGGTCATCTTCCGCATCGGTTGCTTTGTCGTTATTCCTGGCATCAACCCGGTGGCGGTGGCGAACTCTGCGTTCGCCAAGACGTCGGAAGGCGGCCTGGTGGGACTGATCAATATATTCTCGGGTGGGGCGTTCGCCAACGCGTCGATTTTTGCGTTGGGGATCATGCCCTACATCTCCGCCTCGATCGTTATCCAACTGCTGGGAATGTTGGTTCCTTATTTCCAGAAGTTGCAGAAAGAGGGCGAGAGCGGGAGGCGCAAGCTGACCCAGATGACGCGCTATCTGACCATCATCGTGTTGCTGGTGCAGGGCCCGGCCTATCTGGCCGCCCTTTCGAGCCAGCAGTACGGGATTCCGGAGAGCGCGTTCGTTATGGGCCGCACGCCGATGTTCTATATGTTTGCGACGGTTGTGCTGATCGCCAGTACCATGTTCATTATGTGGCTGGGCGAGAAGATCACCGACAAAGGCATCGGCAACGGGGTGTCGCTGATCATCACCGTCGGGATCCTGGCCCGTCTGCCCCATGCGTTGCTGACCGAGTTCAGCACGCGCATGAACGCTACGACCGGGGGGCTGGTGATGCTGGTGGTGGAGCTGGTTCTGCTGTTCCTGGTGTTTGCGGCCACGATCGCCCTGGTGCAGGCTGTGCGGAAAATTCCGGTGCAGTATGCCAAGCGCATTGTCGGCAACAAGCAGTATGGCGGAGTTCGCCAGTACATTCCGTTGAAAATCAACGCCGCAGGGGTGATGCCCATCATCTTTGCCCAGGCGCTGATGTTCTTCCCCGTCCTGCTCCAGCGGTGGGAGTTCACCCACGATCTGGGGATCATGCTGTCAAACAACCGCGGGTTCTGGTATAACTTCATCTTTGCATTCCTGGTGGTGCTGTTCACGTATTTTTATACGGCGATCACGGTCAATCCCAACCAGATGGCCGAAGACATGAAGCGCAACGGCGGGTTCATTCCCGGCATCAAGCCCGGCAAAAGGACGGCCGAGTACATCGACACGATCATGACACGCATCACCCTACCGGGTTCTATCTTCCTGGCGTTGGTGGCGATTTTGCCCGTGTTTGCGATGAAGATCGGGATCTCGGACGGGTTCGCCTACTTCTATGGCGGTACCTCGCTGTTGATTATGGTGGGCGTGGTGCTCGATACATTGCAGCAGATCGAAAGTTTCCTGCTTCTGCGCCACTACGACGGGCTGATGAAAAACGGCAAGCTGAAAGGCCGCTCGGGAATGTAAGGCATTGCTTGAGGAATACGATTGATGATATATCTGAAAAGTAAGGAAGAAGTAGAACTGCTCCGTGAGAATAACATCCTGGTATCCAAGACGCTGGGTGAGATTGCGAAGCACATGAGAGAGGGGGTTACCACCCTCGAACTCGACCGGATCGCCGAGGAGTTTATCCGCGATCACGGAGCAGTTCCCGCCTTCCTTGGTTACAACGGGTTCCCGAATACGCTGTGTATTTCTGTCAATGAGCAGGTGGTGCACGGGATTCCGTCGGATTACGTTCTTCGAAACGGCGATGTTGTTTCGGTCGATTGCGGCACGCTGATGAAGGGGTTTTACGGTGATTCGGCCTATACGTTTGCGATAGGCGAGGTTCCGGAGAAGGTCTCGGAACTTTTGAGGGTTACCGAAGAAGCTCTTTATAAGGGTGTGGAACAGGCCAGGGCCGGAAATCGCATCGGCGATATCTCGGACGCTGTTCAGAATCACGCCGAAACGCACGGTTTCTCTGTTGTTCGCGAAATGGTCGGGCACGGTCTGGGACGCAAGATGCACGAAGCCCCCGAGGTACCCAACTACGGGCGCAAAGGGAGCGGAACCCTGCTCAAAGAGGGCATGGTGATCTGCATCGAGCCGATGATCAATATGGGGAAACGCGCGATCGTCATGGAAAAAGACGGCTGGACGATCCGCACGGCCGACCGGCAACCTTCGGCCCATTTCGAGTTCGCGGTTGCGGTAACCAAAGACGGCGCCGACGTTCTTACCACATTCGAGTATATTGAACAGGTGTTGAAGAAGGGGTGAGGCCCCGGGGCGGCAAAGACGCTTTCGCAGTGTCGCAGTCGCGGGCAGGATAAACGCCCTGAAAACGGAATCAAAATTTAGATAAGCCCTAAGCACGTATGCCAAAGCAAGCAGCAATTGAAAAAGACGGGACGATCATCGAGGCGCTCTCCAACGCCATCTTCCGGGTGGAGCTGGACAACGGCCACATTGTGATCGCCCACATTTCGGGAAAGATGCGGATGCACTACATCAAGATCCTTCCCGGAGACAAGGTGAAAGTGGAGATGTCGCCCTACGACCTGAGCAAGGGCCGCATTTCGTTCCGGTACAAGTAACAGGTTGTCCGGGCCGGCGGGTTGCGGCGGATTGCATCCCCAACAGCAGGGGCACAGCCCCAAGAGAGAATAAAAACTTTTAGATAAAAAATTAAATCTAAAACGAAGATGAAAGTAAGAGCATCCATCAAGAAACGCAGCGAGGATTGCAAGATCGTTCGGCGCAAAGGCCGCCTGTATGTGATCTGCAAAAAGAATCCCAAATTGAAAATGCGTCAAGGTTAAACGATTTTAAAATTAAAAACAGGTAAATAATTATGGCACGTATTGTCGGTGTTGACTTACCAAAAAATAAACGCGGAGAGATAGGGCTGACCTATGTCTACGGCATCGGGAGGAGCACCTCGCGCAAGATCCTCGAAAAAGCCGGTGTGGATTGTAACATGAAAGTGAAAGACTGGAACGACGACCAGGTGACCGCCATCCGTAATGTGATTGCGAGTGAGGGTTACAGGGTCGAGGGCGAACTGCGTTCGACCGTCCAGCTGAATATCAAGCGCTTGATGGATATCGGCTGCTATCGCGGCATCCGTCACCGCCTGGGCCTGCCGGTTCGCGGGCAAAGCACCAAAAACAACGCACGCACGCGCAAGGGGCGCAAGAAAACAGTCGCAAACAAGAAAAAAGCAACTAAGTAATCGATTGGAGTTATGGCAAAAAAGACTGCAACAGTTAAAAAGAGGGTGGTTAAGGTGGAGCCTGTGGGTCAGGCCCATGTGCACTCGACTTTCAATAATGTCATCATTACGCTGGCCAACGGCAACGGCGAGGTGATCAGTTGGAGCTCGGCCGGAAAGATGGGTTTCCGCGGCTCGAAGAAGAACACCCCCTATGCAGCCCAGACCGCTGCTACCGATTGCGCCAAGGTTGCTTACGACCTGGGTTTGCGTAAAGTGAAGGTGTATGTGAAGGGCCCGGGCAACGGCCGCGAATCGGCCATCCGCACCATCAACGGCGCCGGGATCGAGGTGATGGAGATCATCGACGTGACGCCGCTTCCCCACAACGGGTGCCGTCCCCCCAACAGGCGACGCGTGTAAGTTGTGATTCGAACCGAAAGAAAACATTAAGAAGAAATTAAAAAATTGAACAATGGGAAGATATATAGGACCTAAAACCAAAAAAGCCCGCATTTTCGGTGAAGCGATTTACGGCCCGGACAAATACCTGGACAAGAAAAACTATCCTCCGGGACAGCACGGCTTGGCTCGCAAGCGCAAGAAAGTGTCGGAGTACGGCGTGCAGCTGAAGGAAAAACAGAAAGCCAAAGCGATCTACGGCCTGCTGGAGAAGCAGTTCCGCCGTACGTTCGAGGAAGCTGCCCGCCTGGGCGGTATCACGGGCGAAAACCTGCTGAAGATCCTCGAAACGCGCCTGGACAACGTGGTGTACCGTGCGGGCATCGCCCCCACGCGCGCCGCTGCGCGCCAGCTGGTGAGCCACCGCCACATCACCGTCAACGGCGAAGTGGTGAACATCCCCTCGTACCAGCTCAAAGCCGGCGACACGGTGGGTGTTCGCGAGAAATCAAAATCGCTGGAAGTGATTCAGGATGCACTGGCCTCGACCACCCGTTCGCGGTTTTCGTGGATCGAATGGAACGGCTCGACCATGAGCGCCCGTTTCCTTCAGAAGCCCGAGCGTGCCGATATTCCGGAAAACATCAACGAGCAGAGCATCGTCGAGTTGTATTCTAAATAATAACCAATAACCCACAGGATTAATTATGGCAATATTAGCATTCCAGAAGCCTGAAAAGGTTTTAATGCTTGAAGATTCGGCAACGTACGGCAAGTTTGAGTTCCGTCCGTTGGAACCGGGCTTCGGCATTACTGTGGGCAATGCGTTGCGTCGCATCCTGCTCTCTTCGCTGGAGGGGTATGCGATCACCACAGTCAAGATCCAGGGCGTGGATCACGAGCTGGCCACTGTTCCCGGCGTGATGGAGGAGATGATCGAGATCATCCTCAACCTCAAGCAGGTACGTTTCGCTAAAACGGTCGACAATGCAACCGAGGAGAAAGTGGTTGTAAATGTGGCCGGGGTGACGGAGCTGACCGCCGGGTATATTTCGAACTTCCTGACCAGCTTTAAGGTGCTGAATCCCGATTTCGTGATCTGCCATCTGGACAAGAACGTTAAGATGACCGTCGAACTGACCGTAGGCAAGGGCCGCGGGTACGTTCCGGCCGAGGAGAACAAGCCGGCCGAGGCGCCCATCGGGCTGCTGCCGATCGACTCGATCCACACGCCGATCAAGAACGTCAACTATACCATAGAGAACTACCGCGTTGAGCAGAAGACCGACTATGAGAAGCTGACGATCGAGATCACCACCGACGGTTCGATCCATCCGAAGGATGCGCTGAAAGAGGCGGCCAAAATCCTTATCCACCACTTCATGCTGTTCTCGGACGAGAAAATCACCCTCGATACCGAAGAGAAAAGCAGCGCGGAGGAGTTCGACGAGGATGTGCTGCATATGCGCCAGTTGCTGAAAACCAAGCTGGTAGATCAGGATCTTTCGGTGCGCGCCCTCAATTGCCTGAAGGCGGCGGAAGTGGAATCGCTGGGTGAACTGGTTCGTTTCAACCGCAATGACCTGTTGAAGTTCCGCAATTTCGGGAAAAAGTCGCTCAGCGAACTCGACGAACTGCTGGAAACGCTGGGTCTCCATTTCGGAATGGATGTATCTAATTACAAACTTGACAAGGAATAATTAAGCACACAATGAGACATAATAAAAAATTCAACCACCTGGGCCGGAAGGCAGGACACCGCAAGGCCATGCTTGCCAATATGGCTGTGTCGCTGATCGTGCACAAGCGCATATCGACCACCGTGGCCAAGGCCAAGGCTCTGAGGATGTACATCGAGCCGATCATCACCAAATCGAAAGACGATTCGACGCACTCGCGCCGTACGGTGTTCTCGTACCTGAAAGATAAAGAGGCGGTTACGGAACTGTTCCGCGCCGTTTCACCCAAGATCATGAACCGTCCCGGTGGATACACGCGCATCCTCAAGACCGGGTTCCGGTTGGGTGATGCCGCCGATATGTGCATCATCGAACTGGTCGACTTCAACGAAAACTACACCACCGCCAAGGCTGACAACAAGAGCAAGACCCGCCGCAGCCGCAGCGGAGCCAAGAAGGACGAAGGCGCCGCCGAAGCGAAACCCGCTGCTGAAAAGGCCGCTCCCAAAACCAAGGCTGCCGAGCCGGCGGTTGAAGCTCCGGTCGAAGAGGCTCCCGTTGCCGAAACTCCGGCTACCGAAGCGCCTGAGGCAACGGAAGAAAAGGCCGCGGAATAAGGCGACCGTTTTCGTGATAAATGTGATGAAAAAGCCCCGCGAAATACGCGGGGCTTTTTTCTGAATGTTCGGTATTTATCCGAGGGGTTTTGTTAGATTCGCGGCAAAACGCTATCTTTGCGGAGGTTTTTTTCTTCCCTCCCTGAGAGGGTGGAGTGGGCTGATCTTAAGAGTTTTTAATCATTAATATCTAATTACAATGGGACAAATTATTAGCATTCACGCACGTGAAATCCTGGATTCGAGAGGCAATCCCACCATCGAGGTGGAAGTGGTAACCGCCAGCGGCGCTACGGGCCGTGCAGCCGTTCCGTCAGGGGCGTCCACGGGCGAAAACGAGGCGCTGGAGCTGCGCGACGGCGACAAGGGCCGTTACCTGGGTAAAGGCGTTCTGAAAGCCGTTCAGAATGTGAACGAAGTGATTGCAAAAGAGATCGTTGGCATGATGGTGACCGACCAGATCGGCATCGACCGCACGATGATCGAGCTTGATGGCACCGCCACCAAGAGCAACCTGGGTGCCAATGCGATTCTCGGCGTGTCGCTGGCTGTGGCCCGCGCTGCCGCGGATCTGCTGGGTATGCCGTTGTACCGTTACATCGGCGGCACGAACGCCAAGACGCTGCCCGTGCCGATGATGAACATCATCAACGGAGGTTCGCACTCGGATGCCCCGATCGCGTTCCAGGAATTCATGATCCGCCCGGTGGGCGCGCCGTCGTTCCGCGAAGGGCTGCGCATGGGCGCCGAAGTGTTCCACGCGCTGAAGAAAGTGCTGCACGACCGCGGCCTGAGCACCGCAGTCGGCGACGAAGGCGGTTTCGCCCCGGCGCTCAAGGGCACGGAAGACGCGCTGGAGTCGATCATCGAAGCGATCAAGAAAGCAGGCTACAAGCCCGGCCGCAAGAGCGAAGGCGGTGATGTGTCGATCGGACTCGACTGCGCCTCTTCGGAGTTCTTCAAGGACGGCATTTACGACTACAGCAAGTTCGAAGGTTCGACCGGCGCCAAGCGCAACTCGGCCGAGCAGGTGGCATTCCTCGAAAGCCTGGTGGCTAAATATCCCATCGACTCGATCGAGGACGGCATGGGCGAAAACGATTGGGACGGCTGGAAGTTGCTTACCGACAAGCTCGGCAGCAAATGCCAGCTGGTGGGCGACGATTTGTTCGTGACCAACGTCGAGTTCCTGCGCAAGGGCATCGAAATGGGTTGCGGCAACTCGATCCTGATCAAGGTCAACCAGATCGGCTCGCTGACCGAAACATTGGACGCCATTGAAATGGCCCATCGTGCCGGCTACACCTCGGTGACCTCGCACCGTTCGGGCGAAACCGAAGATTCGACCATTGCCGACATCGCCGTGGCTACGAACTCGGGTCAGATCAAGACCGGTTCGCTGAGCCGCTCCGACCGCATGGCCAAGTACAACCAGCTGCTGCGCATCGAAGAAGAGCTGGGCGATATGGCGATCTATGGCTACGAAAAAGTGTACCGCAAATAGTTCCGGTAAACGGTGAATGAGGAAGGCGCCCGGTGACGGGCGCTTTTTTGTTTCAAGGGATGTAATAAGATAGTGGATTTGATGACTATATTAGAATTAGTGGATGGGAATATGCTGCTTTGTTTTGTTGAGATAGATTAAAAGTATGTTTGAATTTGCTTTATTGCATATATATATATATATGTTTGTAGAACAAATAATTTAATAAACTTATTATGAGAAAAAATGTAATTATGGGCCTTTTTCTGGGCCTTGTCGGTTTTGTGGGCTATAAGGCTTACAACAACGCAACCATGACAGACAAGGAAAAACTTCTGCGTCAAAACATTGAAGCCATTGCTCAAATCGAACAGCCTGATGTGGATGACTGCATCAATGATCCCCGGTATGACTGCGAGGCGCTTCATCCCACTGATCCAACCAAGGGATAAATTGAGAAAAAACGCAAGGTGGTAGAAACAGATTGTTAATCCGAAAGGTGTCCGTATATTCGTGGACGCCTTTCAATTATAAAAGAATGAAGATGAAGCGTTTTTATGCATTTGCGCTGCTCTTTTTCGTGTGCGGCGCCTGCGAAAAGAAAGCGGAGAGCCTCGATGATTTCGGGACGGTACGCACGATTGCACTCTGCGACAGCGTGTTCACGATCCGGAATGGACTTTTCGAGATAAAGGATATTGAAATAGCCGACAGTGTGCTTGTCCTCAGTACGATCGGCGGGGAGCATCATTTCTTGTTCGTCGATTTGAACAGCGGAGAGTTGCTGCGGCGCTGGGGGCGGTCGGGCAGGGGGCCCGGCGAATACGTCCGGTTGGGCTCCGGGTTTTCGGTCGTCGGGCCCGATCTCGTTTTCCTGGATGCGGACAGCAAAGAGATCAACCGTGTTTCGATCCCGGATATCTTGCGGGACAGCACCCGGGCCGTTGTGGCGAAAGAACCGTATCCGTATGTTGCTGATTTTCGCCCCCGGCATCTGATCCCGGTCGGCGACAAAAAGGTGTGCGTGGGAGGGTTTGAGAAAGGGAGCTTCGGGCTCCTCGATTCGGCCAATAACATCGAGGGCCATCCGTTCGATTATCCGTTCGGGTACGACCAGATACAGGGGATTTACCGCGGCAGCGTTTTCCAGTCGATGATCAAAGGGGCGGGGAGCCGATTTGTGATTTCCGTCCTGTCGTCCGATGTGTTTGAGATCTATGAGAACTCGGCCGACGGAATCCGGCGGGTGTTTGCCAATGCTTTCAGACACATTCCGCAGATAAGGGAAAAGCCCAAGGCGGGAGTCACCCATACCGTCGATTATGACAAGAGCATCGCCGGAGTGATGAACATGGCGGTTTCGGACGATCTGATCTGCTTCACCTACTCCGCGCAGAGCTATGCCGTGGCGGCCGGCTCGGGAATGGTGTCCGACGAGATCCTCTGTTTCGACTGGGATGGGAATAAGGTCGGGAAATACGTTCTGCCGGTTGCGGTCGGTGTTTTTTGTGTTGACAGGGAGTCTGTTTACGGTGTCAGGGAGTATCCCGACCGGACGGTGATCTATCGGTTCGGGATGATGTAGTTCCGCTACTTCGCCCCCTCTTTGGTAGAGAGCAGCCCGCAGGCGGCGTTGATATCCTCGCCCCGCGATGCACGGATGGTGGTCAGCAGGCCGCGGGCATTGAGATAGTCGCGGAACCATTGGATCTTCTCTTCGCTGCAGGAGCGGAATTCCGTTCCGGGAATGGTGTGGAAGCGGATCAGGTTGATGCGGCAATCGACTCCCCTCAACAGCGATGCCAGTCCGGCGGCGTGCCCCGGCGTATCGTTGATGCCCTCGAACAGGATGTACTCGAAGCTCAGGCGGCGCTGGTGTGAGAAGTCGTACTTGCGCAACAGGCCGATCACTTCGGCCAGCGGCCAGGCTTTCTGCATGGGCATCATCTGCCGGCGCTCGTCGTCGAACGGGTTGTGCAGGCTGATGGCCAGATGCACCCGGCTCCGCTCCAGAAACTCAGGCAAGGCGGGCAGCACCCCGATCGACGAAAGGGTGATGCGCGTCGGGCTCCAGCCGTAACCCCACTCCGAGGTCATCACCTCAAGCGAGTCGAGCACCTGCGGCAGGTTGTCGAGCGGCTCGCCCATGCCCATGTAAACGATGTTGGTGAGGCTGTTGCTTTCGGGGATATTGCGCACCTGGTTCAGGATCTCGCCCGCTGGAAGGCTGTGCTGGAACCCCTGGCGGGCCGTCATGCAGAAGCGGCAACCCATGCGGCATCCCGCCTGCGACGAAACGCACAGCGTGGCGCGCTCTTTATCGGGAATGTAGGCCGATTCGATCGATTGCCCCGCCGTAGTGGGGAAGAGGTATTTCTTTGTGCCGTCGGCCGACTGCTGCACGGCCGTGGAGTCGATGCTGCCGACGCAAAACCGCTCGGAGAGCAACGCCCTGTTTTTTACGGAAAGATTGGTGAAGCCGTCGATCGAGCGCACTCCTTTTTTATAGAGCCAGTCGGCCATCTGCGCGGCAGTGTATTTGGGAAGCCCGGCAGCCGAGGCCACCTGGTGCAGCCCTTGCAGCGTTTTTCCGAAAAGCCACTCTCTGTTTTCGTTTTCCATGATCGACGAAAAAGCCGGAACATGACGCTCCGGCTATAAAATTGGTGTGCCTTAAAAGTTTAGGGTGCTTTTTGATGCTCTTTCTTGAGCGTTTAAGGCGTGTGGCCGCCTTGTCTCCGATATTCCTTTTTGAGGTTTTCGGATTCGCAACCGGATCTTCCTTTGAGGTTTTCGGGTTGACCTTCGGTTCACGACCGAGCCTCTTTCCGCTTTTCGGACATTAACATCTGCTTGTTGTAGTGTTGTCCTTCAGTTCACAACAGAACCTTTTCCAACTTCCTACCTCTTCAGCCCCTACTTCATTAACCTCATACCTCTTCCAGCACCCTGCCTCTTTCGGCCCCCAGGGTGGAGAATACCGGGGTCGAACCGGTGACCTCTTGCATGCCATGCAAGCGCTCTAGCCAACTGAGCTAATCCCCCTTTAGGTGTCAAAGACGATGCAAAGATAAACAATATTCGCAATAGTAGATGTATTTTGCCCATAAATTATTTTTATCCCTCTTTTTTATGACAGAATGATATTTTTCCTATCTTTGTCATAGGAAACAGATGCTTTGTGTGCCGCAAGCCCCTTTGCGAACGACCGCAGGCGCTGTAAAACAAGGGAATACTTCATCAAAATAAAAATATTAAAGTATATGGAAGTCAAAAAATCAGTCAAGGCGGATCTTCAAAATAAGAAGGGACTCTTTCTTGAGATCGGGTTGCTTGTTTCTGTCGGGTTGGTTATCCTGCTTTTCGCCATGAAACAATCGGAAAAGGTGCTCGACAAACGCGAGGTGGATATTCCCATCGTCGAAGAGGAACTGGTCGAGATCACCAAACAGGAAGAACCGCAGACCGCACCGGTGCCGCGGGCTACGTCGTTGGTTTCGGATATCATCAACATCGTGCGTGAGGACGTGAAGATCAACGAGAATACGAATATTTTCAACATCGACGCCGAATTGTCGAGCACCGGAGGCGAATGGGGCGGAACTTTCGGGAACCAGGGTTCCGAAGGGATCGAGGATGACACTCCTTTCCTGCGTGCCGAAGTGATGCCTTCGTTCATGGGCGGCGGGATCGAGAAGTTCAAAGAATGGGTATATAAGCAACTGAATTATCCCGACGATTGTTTGCAGAACAATATTCAGGGGACGGTACAGGCCATATTCGTTATTGAACGTGACGGAACACTCTCGACGATTGAGATTGCCTCCAGCCCTCACAGTTCGCTTTCGAAAGAAGTGACCCGGGTGTTGAAGCTTTCGCCCAAGTGGGGGCCGGCAACTCAAGGGGGTAAAACCGTGAGGTTGAAATACAGTCTGCCGATTACGTTCAAGATATAATCTGAAATTCGGAATAGGACGGGGGGGCGCTTTGCGGTGTCCCCCGTTTTTTATGAAAAAAGCAATGAACCAAAAGATTATAAGGTGTGGTTGGTGCGGTGATGACCCGCTGTATATGGAGTACCACGACAAAGAGTGGGGCCGCGAGGTGACGGACGACCATACGATGTTCGAATTCCTAACCCTGGAAAGCGCCCAGGCCGGCTTGAGCTGGATTACCATTCTGCGCCGCCGCGAGGGGTACCGTAAGGCGTTCGCCGGGTTCGACGTGGCGAAGGTGGCGGCGTTCACCCCGGCCGACGAGGAACGGCTGATGCAGGATGCCGGCATCATTCGCAACCGGTTGAAGATCCGGGCTGCGATCTCCAATGCCAAAGCGTTTATCGGCGTGCAGAACGAGTTCGGCAGCTTTTGCAACTACCTGCGCGGGTTTCTGCCCGAGGGCAAGCCCATCGTCAGCAGTTGGAAAACGCTGTCGGAGGTGCCTGCCTCGACGCCGCTCTCAGACGCCATCAGCAAAGACATGAAAAAGAGGGGGTTCCGGTTTTTCGGCACCACCATCTGCTATGCCCACTTGCAGGCGGTGGGGTATGTGAACGACCACATCGACAGCTGTTCGTTCAGGTGACATCCGGATAAATTTGCGGAATCCGATTTTATTTATGATATTTGCGTATATCATAAGTAAAATCTATTATGACGATCGTTCAACTGGAATATTTGCTGGGAGTGGCCTCCTGCGGAAGCTTTTCGCTTGCCGCCGAACGGTGTTTCGTCACGCAGCCGTCGCTGAGCATGCAGATCAAAAACCTCGAAGACGAGCTGGGGGTGGTGTTGCTCGACCGCACGCACAAGCCGGTGGTGCTGACCGAGGCAGGAAAGGTGGTGGTGCAGAAGGCGCGCGAGGCCATCAAGGCGTTCCACGACATCCGCGAGTCGGTCAAGCAGATCAAAGGCGAGGTGAGCGGCACGTTGCGGCTGGGGATCATTCCCACCATCGCGCCGTACCTGCTGCACCGGTTCATTCCCGACTTCACCCGGCTTTATCCCCTGGTGGAGCTGGAAATCAAAGAGATGACCACCGGAAACATCCTCGACGAGTTGAACAAAGACACGCTCGACGTGGCGATCATGGCCGGAGGAGCCGCCGGGCAATCAATCAACGAGGAGACGCTTTTCGAAGACCGGTTCTATGCCTACATCGCCCGCAACCATCCGCTGACTAAAAAGACGAACATCGAAATCGACGACATCGACCTGCGGAAACTGTTGTTGTTGTCCGAGGCGCATTGCCTTAGAAGTCAGGTGCTTGAGTTGTGTCATGCCAAGCAGGGACTCTCCAGCCAGCTGGTGTTCGAGTGCGGGTCGATCGAGTCGCTGGTGCGCATGGTCGACAGCACCAACTCGATGACCATCATCCCCGAAATGTCGGTCAGGTACCTCCCCTCCGGACGCACCGGACAGTTGCGCAACCTGTGCAACGGCGCCGCCTCGCGCCCCATCACCATTGCCACGCACCGCACATTCGTCAAACGGGCGATGGTCAATGCGCTCAAAGAGAGCATCATCAACTGTTATAATACGGTCGAGTAAAACTTCCCGTGCCGTCCTGAACGCAACGAAAGATCTCCCTCATAGAGAAGCACGTTTCCATGCGTTCTCTATGAGGGAGATCTTTCGTTTTACTCACAATAACGACTACTTCCTTACCAGCCGCACCAACTCGCCGATCCACAGCACTGCCGAAGTGGCCCCGATAATGATCAGCCAGTCTTTGAACGACAGCGGCACCGTGCGGAACACCTCGCCGCCGAACTGTACGATCAGGATCTGTCCCACAAGGATCAGCAGCAGCACCATCACAAATCCGAAGCAATGCCCCATGCCGCGGAATGCCGATTTATTCGTCCCGAACGCCTTGGCGTTGAAAAGGTTCCATAGCTGGAGCATGACGAATACGGTGAAGAATGCCGACAGGTTGTAGGCCGATACCGACCCATCCTCGCCCGTGAAAAGGTAGAGCAGGGCCAGCAACGCCGCCACGAACAGGCTGCCGGTGATCAGAATGTTCGACTTCATGGCCCGCGTGACGATGAACGCGGCGGCGTTCCGGGGTTTGTTTTTCATTACGTCCTTGTGCGGGGGCAGCGAAGCCAGCGCGGCGGCGGCGAAGGTGTCCATGATCAGGTTGACCCACAGCATCTGGGTGACGGTGAGTGGAATCTCCTGTCCGAAGAGCGACCCGATCAGCACGATGATGATGGCCGCCAGGTTGATCGTCAGCTGGAACAGCACAAAACGCTGGATGTTAAGGTACAACGACCGGCCCCACATGACGGCCGTGGCGATGCTCTTGAACGAGTCGTCGAGCAGGGTGATGTCGCTGGCCTCTTTGGCTACCGACGTTCCCGTGCCCATCGACAGGCCCACTTGGGCGTGGTTCAGCGCCGGGGCGTCGTTGGTGCCG
The DNA here is from genome assembly GCA_031548435.1 of Rikenellaceae bacterium. Lineage (GTDB taxonomy): Bacteria > Bacteroidota > Bacteroidia > Bacteroidales > Rikenellaceae > JAVBRA01. The sequence goes on along the minus strand of JAVBRA010000007.1, from coordinate 137,336 downwards.
TCGCCGGTGACGGCCACCACCTCGCCCAGTTTTTGCAGCAGGTTCACCAGCCGCTGTTTGTCCATGGGGCGGGCGCGGCACATGATTTTCATGCCGGGGATGCGTTGCAGGGCTTCGGCGTCCGAGAGCGCTTCGAACTCGGGGCCGGTGATGATGTTCGCCGGGCCGTCCCCCTCTGTCCAGATGCCGATCTGGCGGGCTATTTCGCGGGCGGTGCCGGGAGTGTCGCCCGTGACGATCTTGATGGCGATGCCCGCATCGAGGCACTCGGCCACCGCCTCCGGAACGTCCTGGCGAACAGGGTCGGAGATGGCGGCGATGCCCAGAAACGTGAATCCGCCCGAGGCAAGGTCGGCAATCTCGGTTACGCCGGGGGCCACCAGTTTGTAGGCAAAGCCCAACGTGCGCATGGCCTGGTTCTGATAGGCCAACAGTTTTTCTTCGACCGGGGTTTTGTACGGCGCAACGTCGGCCGCGCCTTTTTCGTCCAGTACCTCGGTGCATTTGCCTAATACAATCTCGGGTGCCCCCTTGATATACAGGATGTTCTGATCCATCAGCGGCGAATCGACCAGCGTGGCCATGTACTTGCGTTCGGTGGAGAACGTGATCTGGTCGATGATCTTCGCCCCTTCGCGCAGGCCGACATAGTTCAGCCCCTTCGAATGGAGCCACAGCAGCAACGCCGACTCGGTGGGGTTGCCCAGTGTTTTGACTGTCTGTCCGGAAAAGTCGAGAAACGCGGTTGAATTCACGGCAATCCCCTCGGCGATCAGGTGCGAAGCCTGATTATCGGAAAGCGTCTGTGCGGGCAGGGAATAGAAATCGGTTTGGTGTACCTGCATCCGGTTCTGGGTCAGGGTGCCTGTTTTGTCGGTGCAGATCACCGTCACGGCGCCCATGGTCTCGCAGGCGTGCATTTTGCGCACCAGATTGTTGGTTTTGAGCATCCGTTTCATGCTCAGGGCCAGACTCAGGGTCACGCTCATGGGCAGCCCCTCGGGCATCGACACCACGATCAGCGTCACGGCAACCATGAAGTATTGCAACAGGTGTCCCGCCATCGAGGCCGACATCCAGTTGGCTTTGTCCAGCGGATCGATGCCGGCAAAATAACAGACGGCGCACAGCACGACGAACACTGCCAGCCCCATGCCGATCCATACCAGCCAACTTTTGGCAACGATTCTCGGCATCCGTTTCTTGCTGCCGAAGATCTCGAACAATCCGTAAAGCATTGGGAACCAGAATTTGCCGACGGTCACGAACAGGGCTGCGAACGCCGCTCCCACCAAGGCCAGCTGGGCCGACGAGGCTTCGATCTGTCCGGAGACCACCCCTTTGGCAAACAAGGCGATAAAGACCAGGAGCGACAAAATAAACCCGATGGCGCCCACGAACCGGGCCAGTCCTTCCAGTTGCCGGTTGAGCGGGGTTTCTTCTTTGTTCCCGGTTTCGGCCGCCTTCTGGGCTACTTTGCCGAATTCGGTAGCGTCGCCCACCTGTTCGACCCGGTAGGTGCAATGGCCGTCGACGACGGTCGTCCCGCGGTAAATGCAGTCGGAGGGGTAGGTCGCCTCGCGGTCGAATTGCGCGGGGTCGGTCGTTTTGTCGATCACCGGCTCGCCCGTCAGGGTCGACTCGTTGACCTGGAGCGACACCTCTTCGAGCAGCCGCCCGTCGGCAGGAACCTCCTCGCCGGTTTCGAGCAGCACGATGTCGCCGACCACCACCTCGCGTTTGGGCACCTCGGTGATGTTGCCGTTGCGGATCGCCTTTACCGCCGTGTCGTCGTTGACCTTGTTCAGCACGTCGAACTTGCGGTTGGCGTCCGCCTCGAACCAGAAGGCCACCCCGGTCGAGAGCAGGATGGCGCACAGAATGCCGATGGTCTCGGAATACTCGTTGTGAACGATCGACACCATCAGCGACAACAGCGCCGCGATGAGCAGCACCCGGATGATGGGGTCGTTGAATTTTTCGAGGAACAGTTTCCACATCGGTTTGCGCTTGGGCGGCGTCAGGATGTTGGAGCCGTATCTTTCGCGGCTTTCGGCTACCTGGCTCTCGGTCAGGCCGGCGTATTGATTCTTCTGGCTCATGTTTTATGTAGTTTATGGGTTGTCGTTTTGTTTGTCAGGCGTATGCGGTTCTGTGTCCGGGACGGGCCGGCGGCTCTCCAGGTGCGACAGGGCGTATTTGATCTGGGTGTAACTGTAGCGGTCGCCGAGCAACTCTTTTTTGATTGCGGAAAGTTTCTCGTCCCGGTTTTCGAGCAGGCATCCGGTCATCTCGTCCAACTCGTCCGGGGCGAGGAACAGCGACACGTCGAGCATGCTCGAGGCCACGTACCGGGCCAGGTGCCCCTCGACGCTCTGCGGGGTGAGGCCGCGGTGCTGTGCGATCTCCTCGACGCTTTGGCCCGCATTGAACAGCCGCAGGGTCGCCTCGCGGGTGTTGGGTTTCGGTTCTTTTTCCTGTTTTTCTTCTGCCGTTCCCTGTTCGTCGTCCAGGATGACGGGCTCGTCGTTTTCGGTTTCCTCGCCGATGCGCCCCATTCGGAAATCGTCGATCAGGGCCATCACCTCCGTGCCGTATTTTTCGACAAACACCTTGCCGATGCCTTTGATGCCGAACAGTTCCCGTTTGTTCGACGGAACGGCGTTCGCAATGCCGATCAGCGCTTTCTGCGAGGCGATCAGAAAGGCTGCGGTTTTTGTCCTGCGCGACTCGGCCAGCCTCCATTGGCGCAACACGCGGAACAGTCCGGGGTTGAGCAGATCGTCCGACGGAGCGTCGATCTTTTCGGTTTTGGGTGTCCTGATCTTTTCGTCGGCCGGTTTCGTCTTGCCTGCTGAAGCCTTCCCTTTGGCTTCGAGGAATGCCCGTACGTCGAATCCACCGGCCGCCGCTTCGAGGGTATGGAGTTTTATCTGCAACTGCTCTGCGGCGCTTGAGAGGATGTTGCCCAGTCCCTTTTTCAGCTCTTTATTGTCGGTGTCGACCTTGCAGGCTTTGAGCAGCGGCGTCACCAACGCCGTGCATTTTTCACGGAAGTAGGCCGACCCTTTCACCACCCGGTTGTGGAGCCTGGGGTCGGTGGCGTAGGCGGGCGTCATCAGCGAGCGGATCTGTTCGCGGAACCGCTGGCCCACCTCCACGATCTCACTGCCCACGGCCTCCGATGCCGAAGCCAGGCTCTCGGACAGCTTGGGATAAAGGCCGGAAAAATGGTCATTGATATAATACCTTGCCGACCTCAGCCGCGAGAACAGGGCCGAAAAATCGAACAATTCCAGCAACAACGCCTCGAAGTAGAGTTGTTTGCTGCGTTCCAGTTCGCCGTCGGTGGGCTGGTTCTCTTCGATGCCTTTGGTGAATTGGCCCACCGTGTCGTCGTTGATGATCGACTGTTCGGAGAGCGGCGTGCGCAGCACCACCCCCTCCAGCGTGCGGCAGCGGCTCAGGGCCACATACACCTGCCCGTGGCTGAACGACCCGGCGGCGTCGATCACCGCCCGGTCGAACGTCAGCCCCTGGCTCTTGTGGATGGTGATGGCCCAGGCCAGTTTCAGCGGGTATTGCCGGTACACGCCGTCGACCTCTTCGGTGATCTGTTTGGTGCCCGGATCGATGCCGTAGCGGGTGTTTTCCCATTCCGACTGCTCGACGCAAACGGCCTGGCCGCCGGAGGCGGGCTGCACTTCGATCCGGTCGCTGTCAATGCGGATGATGGTGCCGATGGTGCCGTTCACATAGCGTTTCTGTGGCGTGTGGTCGTTGCGGGCGAACATCACCTGCGCCCCTTCCCTCAGCCGCAGGGTGCGCTCGGTGGGGTACATGTATTCCGGGAAATTACCCGTGACCGCCGCCTCGAATGCGTATTCCGGCGCGGCGATCTGCCGCAGTTTCTCGTCGTTGATGCGGCGGGCGGTGTGGTTGTGCGAAGTAAGGGTGACGTAGCCCTCGTGCTGCGGCGGGTCGAATCCGGGGCGGTACAGCGCGTTGAGCTCGTCCAGCGTCGCCCGGTCGATGCGCCCCTGGCGCACCCGAGCCAGCAGGTCGATGAACCGGCGGTCGCTCTGGCGGTAGATATGCGTCAGTTCGATGCTCGCATACTCGGTTTTCCGCAAGGCCGTGCTGTCGAAGAAATAGGGCGAGGCATAATACTCTTTCAGGATCTCCCATTCATCATCCCTGATCACGGGCGCGAGTTGTTGCAGGTCGCCGATCATCAGCAGCTGCACGCCGCCGAAGGGTTTGTCGCGGTCGCGGTACCGGCGCAACACTTCGTCGACGCTGTCGAGCAGGTCGGCGCGCACCATGCTGATCTCGTCGATCACCAGCAAGTCCATGCTTTTGATGATTGCGATCTTGGTCTTGTTGAATTTATGGACTTCCCGCGCCTGCCGCCTGGGGTCGGGCACATAGATGCCGAACGGCAGCTGGAAAAACGAATGCATGGTGACGCCCCCGGCGTTGATCGCGGCGACTCCCGTAGGGGCCACCACGATCATCCGTTTGGGCGAGCGTTCGCGCAACTGGCGCAGGAAAGTGGTCTTCCCCGTACCCGCCTTGCCCGTCAGGAACAGGTTGACCCCTGTGTGTTCGATGAATCCCCTTGCCAGGGCCAGCTGCGGGTTGTCGTGCATGGCGGCGTTATTGCGATTGCTCCTGTTCCTGTTTGGCCTTGTCGATGATGGCGTTGCCCTGGGCCGTGGCTTCGGCCACCTTCTGGTCGACTTTCTTCCGGGCCTCTTTCAGCACTTTGTCGGCGGCGGCTTTGGCGGCCGCCTGGGCCAACGGATTGCTTCCTGCTTTGGCCACCAGGTCGTCGGCCTGTTTCTGCGCCTCGGCCATGATGGTTTCGCCTGCTTTCTGAGCTGCGTCCACAAGGGCTTTCTTCTGCGCCTCGGCATCGGAGAGGTCGACCCCCAGCTTCTTGCCCAACTCGTTGACAGCGGCCGTCGCGGCTGCCGTCGCGGCCTGGGTGGCCATGCTTTTCGTGTCGAGCGATACTTTGGGGCTGGTGAACGTGCCGCCGATCTTCAGATCGACGGTCGACATGCTGGCTACCGCGCCGAGCGATGCCGGCAATTTGATCTTGCCCGAATAGTCGATGCTCTGGTCGAGGCCGGTCGTTCCCGAGAGGTTGATGTTCGTTTCGCCCAGTTTGATGTCGAACGGCTGGGTGCGGATCTTGCCCTGGTCGATGGTGAAGGCGAGGTTCATGTCTTTGGCCCGGAGGTTTTTCAGGTCGGGCTTTTGCAGCAGGCCGGCGATCTTGTCGATCACCTCCACGTTCGACAGGCTGAGGTCTTTGGTCGACAGGTTGCCCTTGCCCGACACCGATTCAAGCACGGGCGACATGGTCTCGTCCAGCCGGGTGGCGATGTCGAGCGTGCCCGAGAAGTTGCCTTGCAGCCCTTCGAAAATCGGGGCCATTTTCTGGATCATTACAAACGTCTTGAACGCTTCCTGGAACGACACGCCGCCCAGGTTGAACGCCCCGCCGAAGTCGGGCTGCTGGGCGTTCTGCGCCGTGCTGTAATAGGCCGTGGCCACCACTTTGCCCCCGAGTGTGTTCATCGACAGGTTCCTCATATCCAACCGGCCGTCCTTGACGGTGATGCGGCCGGCCACGTTGTCGAGCGTCAGGTTGTCGTAGATCACTTTGGCCAGCGAGGCGTTCATGTCGAAGTCGATGTTTTTCGGCACCTCGATCACGCTCAGGGGCGTGCTCTCTTCTGCGGTCGTTTCGGCGGCGCCGCTCATGAAGTCGCCGATGTTGAGGTAATTCGATTTCACGTTGAGCGTCCCTTTGAGCGTCTGGTCTTTCAGCGCGTAGGCCAGGTAGTTCTCCAGGCGGCTGTCGAGGGTGATGTCGTTGCGCCCGATCACCAGCGCCGTTTCGCTCAGGTTGAGGTATTGCGGCGAGAAGGTGAACGTCGATTTTTTGATGTTCACATCGGGCAGACCGGCCGATTTGTAGATCATGTCCGACAGGGCGATGGTGCCCGAGGCCGATATTTTGTCGTATTGTTCGTTGTCGATGTATGACATCCGTCCGGCCACGGCCATGTCGGCATTCACCACGCCGTTGAGCTCCATGCTGTCGAGCGGATAGATCTCTTTGACCATCCCCAGGTTGATGGTGCCCTTGGCCTTGGCGTTGAAGGCCAGGTCGCTGACCGGCGTGGCGATGTGTGCGTTGAGCGCGAACGGATTGCCCGCCATCGAGAAGGTCATCGGATCGATGTCGACGGTGGTTTTGTCGGCCGCCCCGCCCGGATTCTTGGCGTTGATGCTGATGTTGATGGCGTCCACGCCCTTGGGCAGGTCGGGATAGCGGAACGTGGCGTCCGAAATCTTCACGTCTACGTTGAATGCGGGGAGCGTGTCGCCCGCCATCGTCCCTTTGGCCCAGGCGTCGAGGGTGACGTTGCCCGTGGTCTGGATGCTCTCGAAATCTTTGGCGTAAATGGCCGGGATCAGCGACAAAATCTCCTTGAACGACACCTTGGGGGTGTTCAGTTTCAGATCCATGTCCATCGCGTCGTTTTCGAGCAGGGCCAGCCATCCGTCGATGCCGGCCTCGATGGCGTTGAGGCGGATCACGTTCTCTTCAAGCGTGAATTTATTGTTTTTCAGGTCGGCGTCAACGGCTGCCTTCAGGTAGATCTTCGCCTTATTCAGGTAGGGGACGGCCCCCATTTTAAACGTGACGTTGTCCGTCTCGGCCTCCAGTTTCAGGGTTGTTTGGTCGGAGGCGAGGTTGCCCGAGGCGGTGGCGTTGAAATTGCCCATTTGCGCATACATCTTGCCGGCTCGGTCGTCGTAAATGGCGTTGATGTTTTTGAGCGTCAGTTTTTTCAGGTTGATTTTGAATGCCGACGGCTCTTCGGCCTGCGTAGTGGTGTCGGGCACCGAGGGTTTCATAATGTCCCAATTGGCGGTGCTGTCTTCGAGCACAATGGCCTTGAGGTAGGTGTCTTCCAGTGCGATCCGCGAGATGTCGTACCCGCTGTCGCCAAAAAGCGATTTGATGTTCATGGTGGCGGAAAGCCTGCCGGCGTAGACCAGCGTGTCGCCCTCGAACTTGTTCGTCCCCACGATGTAAAAATCGCGGAGGGTGACGGTTGCCGACGGAAAATGGCGGAACAGGCTGATGTTCAGCTTGCCGAAGTCGAAGCGGGCGTCCACCAGCATTTTGTTTCCTTCGTCGATGGCGATCTGTTTGATCTTGCCTTTGAATGCAAATGGCACGACGATCAGCAGCAATAGCAGCGAACCGATGACGATGCCGGTAATTTTCAACGCTTTTTTCATGGAGTGAAATTCTATTGGTTCGTTTGCTGCAAAGTTACATAAATTTAAGGTCTGACCGGGGGTTTTCCGAAGTTATTTAAGCGTTATTCCACATTTTGACGGGGGCGGCGACACGCAAAAGCAAAAAAAGAGAACCGAAATTCAGGGCTCACTCTTAGGATGCAGATGAACGATTTGTTAATTTTGCGCTTTCAAACCCCGCAACCCATGGACGTCATTTTCAACCACCGGTCGGTGCGCAAATACAAAGACACGCCTGTGTCCGAGGCCGTTATCGGAAAGATACTCGAAGCGGCCGCACGCGCCTCGACCACCGGCAATATGCAACTTTACAGCATTGTTGTCACCACATCGGCCGAGGGCCGGGAGCGGTTGGCTCCCTGTCATTTCAACCAGCCGATGGCGCTTCAGGCCCCGCTGATGCTCACTTTTTGCGCCGATATCAACCGGTTCGGGCAGTGGTGCGAACTGCGCGGGGCCGAGCCGGGCTATGACAATTTCCTGTGGTTCCTCAATGCCATGACCGACGCGTTGCTGGCCGCCCAAAACGCCGCTCTTGAGGCCGAGAGCCACGGGCTGGGAATCTGTTTCCTGGGCACGGCGGTCTATACGGCGGATAAGATCGTCGACGTCCTGGGCCTGCCCAAGGGGGTGATCCCCGTTGCGGCGCTTGTGGCCGGGTACCCCGAAGAGCTGCCTCCGCTCACCGGACGTCTGCCGCTGGAGGCCGTCGTACATTATGAACAGTACAAAGATTATACCCCGGAACAAATTGACGCGCTGTGGCGCGAAAGGGAAAATTCCGACGAAACGGCCCGCCTGCTGCACGAAAACCAACTGCCGAATCTGGCGCAGATTTTTACCCTGCGGCGCTATATGAAACAGGACAACCTCGCCTTCTCGGAGCGTTATTTCGAGCTGCTGAAAAAACAGGGTTTCTTCAATCAATAGCATGCGGCCGGGTTGTGATTGCCGGAAATTTGTTCCGGAATGACGCACCCGACGGGCATTCTGTCATCGGAAACGTTTATGCGGCCGACAGCCGAGAGGCGAGCCGCCCCCCCCGTAATCACGACAACGAGGGGTGTTCAACGCACCCGCAAAACATAAAATCCCGTAATATTTTATAAATTTGCACATCTTTTAATCCTAAAACAGGAACAATTATGAAGAAAGCATACGTTTTTCCGGGCCAGGGCGCGCAGTTCGTAGGCATGGGCAAGGAGTTGTACGATACGGTTCCGGCTGCCCGGCAGATGTTCGACCGTGCAAACGAGATCCTCGGGTTCAGCATCACCGACATCATGTTCGCCGGTACGGACGAAGAGCTCAAACAAACGAGCGTCACCCAACCGGCCATTTTCCTCCATTCGGTGATCTTGGCCAAGGCGCTGGGCGACAACTTCAGGCCCGACTTCACGGCGGGGCACTCGCTGGGCGAGTTCAGCGCGTTGGTCGCGGCCGGGGCGCTCGGGTTCGAAGAGGGGCTGCGCCTGGTGGCCAAACGTGCCGACGCCATGCAGAAGGCGTGCAACCTGCAACCTTCGACCATGGCCGCCGTGCTGGGCCTCGACGACAAGGCGGTGGAAGATATCTGCGCCTCGGTCGACGGCGTGGTGGTGGCCGCCAACTACAACTGTCCGGGCCAGCTGGTGATCTCGGGTTCGGTGGAGGCTGTCGAGGCCGCCTGCGCCAAGCTGCTGGAAGCCGGCGCCAAGCGCGCCCTGAAGCTGAATGTCAACGGGGCGTTCCACTCGCCGCTGATGGAACCGGCGCGGGTGGAGCTTGAAAAAGCGATCCGCGAAACCGCTTTCTCGCAGCCGGTGTGCCCGGTGTACCAGAACGTGGACGCGAAGCCGTACGTCGATCCCGAGGCGATCAAGGCCAACCTTATTGCCCAACTTACTTCGCCCGTGCGCTGGACGCAGACGGTGCAGAACATGATTGCCGACGGGGCCGCCGAGTTCGTGGAACTGGGGCCGGGCAACGTGTTGTGCGGCCTGGTGAAGAAAGTGAACCGCGAAATGGCCTGCGAGTCGATGCAGACATTATGATCCGGCCGGAACGAATGAAAGAGGGAGCCCGCGGGCTCCCTCTTTATTATTGACGATGTTATTGAGGCGGTCATTCTGGCGGGGCGATTTTTTGTCGGTGCCGGGGGAGGGCACATCCTGAAACCGGGCGGTCAAATTGCGGGTGTGTTATTGCGGGTGGACCTGGCTTTTTTGGGGCCTGGCCTTTTTAGCATGCGGGCCGTTCCCGAAAGCGGATGAAACAACATCATATGGAGAAGGACGGTTTCCCGGCCCATGCCGGAATCTCCGGGTGGCGTATGGAAGGCTACCTCTTCCGGTGCGGTTTTACGTTGGGCAGGAATACGGCCACCAGTCCCAATAGCGGCATGTAGGCGCAGAATCTGTAAACGTATGCGATGCCATGCACGTCGGCGATGCCGCCCAGTACGGCCGCCGCGATGCCCGCGATGCCGAACGCCAGCCCGAAAAACAGTCCCGAGATCAGTCCCACCTTCGTGGGCAGCAGCTCTTGCGCGTAGACCAGGATGGCCGAGAAAGCCGAAGAGAGGATCAGGCCGATGAGGATGCTCAATACGCACGTCCATGCCAGATTGGCGTAGGGCATCAGCAGCGCAAACGGCGCCGTGCCCAGGATCGATGCCCAGATCACGTATTTGCGTCCGACGCGGTCGCCGATGGGGCCGCCCAGCAGCGTGCCGGCCGCCGCCGCGAACAGGTAGGCGAACAGGAACAGTTGCGACTGCTGCGTGGTGACGCCGAACTTCTCGATCAGGTAAAACGTGTAGAAGCTCGACAGGCTGGCCGTGTAGACGTATTTCGAAAAGATCAGCACCAGCAGTATTCCCAGCGAGAAGTAAACCTTTTTCTTAGGCAGGCGCACGCGGTGCACCACCGGCCCGGGCCCCCGGTGCGACCGCATGGTTCCGGCCCGCTCGCGGCACCATCGGGCAATGGGTTCCTTGGTGATGAACGAAACGACGGCAATGCCGGCAAAAACCAGAATATAACGCTGTCCGTAAGGGGCGATGACGGCCGCAGCCAGCAACGGCCCGACTGATCCGCCGAGGTTGCCGCCCACCTGGAAAACAGACTGCGCCAGCCCGTGCCGCCCGTTCGAGGCGTAGTGGGTCAGGCGCGAGGCTTCGGGGTGGATGATCGACGAACCGAGCCCGATGAACGCCACGGCAACCATCACCGGCGCCAGCGATCCCGCAAAAGCCAACAGCGACAGCCCGGTCATGGTGGAAAGCGTACCGGCCATCAGGTACCACGAGCGCGGATGCTTGTCGAACAGCACCCCGAAGGCGGGCTGGAACACCGATGCGCAGATCTGGTACGTGAAAGCGATGATGCCGATCTGGCCGAACGAAAACGACAGGCTCTCTTTCAGCACCGGGTAGGCCGCCGACACCAGCGACTGGAACGCGTCGTTGAAAAAATGCGCCAGGCTCAGCCACAGCAATATCGAGATGCCGCCTGTGGTCGCAGCGGTGTTGTTATTCTGTCTCAAGGTCGGTTTTTAAACCGCAAAGATAACGGTATGTATTCGAAATACGATATCCGGAATAAATTCATGCATTAAAATGCAACAAACAAAATTTTTTCGTATATTCGTTTTATATTTTCCACCCAAACTGATTGAATTGACGATGAAAAAAATTGGTGTTATTGCGGCGTTTCTGCTTTTGGGGTCGCTCTCTTTGCGCGCCCAGCAGACGGGTTCGGGCGTTTCCGGCCACCAGTTCTACGTAGAGATGGGAGGGCCCGGAGTTCTGTTCTCGGCCAACTTCGACGGCCGTTTTGAGGCGGGCCAACGGCTTGGATTCGGCTACCGTCTGGGAGTCGGGTTCGCTTATGGCGATGTGGTTGTTGGTGACGATTATGGCGAAGGGTATTATGGTGAAGACTACTCCGAGTTCCGTTCGTACCTGACGATCCCCGTCGGGATCAACTATGTGTTCGGCAAGCCGGGCAGTTCCCACACGTTTGAGGTGGGCGCCTCGCTGGTTTGCTTTCCGAAAAAGGTGTACGTATATAATTGGTACGATTCCAGTGCGGCAGGGCATTTTGCGGGAACGTTCTCGTTCATGTACCGCCTTTCGCCCGTCAACGGAGGGTTTACCTGGCGCATCGGCTTTACCCCGTCGGTTGGCACTTCGGGCGACATCGTCCCCTTGATGGCGGTGGGGATGGGGTATGCTTTCTGATCGGTCTCCATTCCTGAATAAAACCGGATGAATGCTTTGAGGATTTTCTTTTGCCTGGCGGTGCTTTTGTCGTCGGTTGCAGTTCCGGCGCGCGCCCAACGCTTCGGGGATGTATCCGGCCGGCAATTTGATGTCGAACTGGGAGGAGCCGGAATTTTGTTCTCCGTCAATTTCGACAGCCGTTTCGAACGGGGACAACGACTCGGGCCCGGTTACCGTGTCGGGATCGGGTGCGCCAAAGGCGGTCTGCTTGTCAGCGGCGCTTCCGATCGTCTCAGTGACCGGGGTTACGTTACCATCCCTGCCGGAGTGAACTGGGTATTCGGCAAGCCCGGCAGCTCCCACACGTTCGAGATGGGCGCAGCCATTACCTGCTTTACCGAGAAGGTGGATGTGCATTATGCCGACGAGTTCGTCGATGGACGGTATTGCGCCGGATCGCTCTCGTTCATGTACCGTTTCTCGCCTGTCAAGGGAGGATTCGCCTGCCGCATCGGGCTTACTCCGTTGTTCAACTTTGCGGGCAATACGGCCATCCGGATGGGAGCATCGGCAGGGTATGCGTTCTGATTTTTGTGTCACGGGAGAGGATGAATCCCGTATTTCCATAAAAAAACGAATGAGAGTGATAAGGATTTTCTTTTGCCTGGCGGTGCTTTTGTCGTCGGTTGCAGTTCCGGCGCGCGCCCAACACTCCGGGCATGCATCCGGCCGGCAGTTCTATATGGAGTTTGGCGGGGCCGGCGTGATCATGGGGGCTTTTTACGACAGCCGCTTCCGGAATGGCGCCGGGCTGGGGCTGGGATACCGTGTGGGGGTGGGTTTCGGCGCAAACGAGGTGTTTATCGACGATGAGTATGGCGGTTACTCCCAAGATCGTTCGTATGTCACGATTCCGGCAGGCATTAATTACGTGTTGGGCAGGCCGACTTCCTCGGCCTCGATCGAGTTCGGCGTGGGGGTCACCTACCTGACGCAAAAGGTGACCCTGTACAGCTACGAAGATGGTGGTCGGGGCGAGAATGCGGGCCATTTTATCGGGACGGTCAGCGTGATGTTCCGCCTCAAGCCCGTCGACCGTGGATTTACCTGGCGCATCGGTTACACTCCGATCATCGGCACCTCGGGCGACTTCCGCCCGTCGGGGGCCATCGGGATCGGATACGCGTTCTGACAAAGCTGCGTTAAAAAACCTTTGTTGAGAGAATCGTTTGCAATTTAAAAACATTTGTCTATTTTTGCACCCGTATTCAGCTGATGTAGCTCAGGGGTAGAGTACTTCCTTGGTAAGGAAGGGGTCGCGGGTTCAATTCCCGCCATCAGCTCTGAAGTGCAGGAACTTACAATTTTGTAGGTTCCTGTTTTTTTTGGTTTAATCCTTTTTAAAAAGGCGATTTTACGGCATTTTGAGGTGAAATGTTGCACACTGTGTTGCACACTGGTCAGAGGTTTTGAGGTTCTCGCAAAAAGAGCTTAAAACAATGAAAATCAACATTAAAGTAATTTGCAGGACAGATCGGATTTACAAGAACAACACAGCCCCTTTATTCATCCGGCTCACTGAAGGCCGGAAAGTTAAAATGGTCAGCACCGGAGTGGCTGTCAACCCACAGCATTGGGATGATAAGGTCCAGAAACTGACCGAAGAATGCCCGGACAGAGAAGTCCACCAACTGCGGATAAACTCGAAAATAGAGGCTTTAAACAAGCAAATGGTGCGGCTTGAAGCTTTGGATATGGCAGTGAGTTTAGGTGCGCTGGCAGGGGCAAAATCAAAACAGGTTATTCCAACCATCAAGGAGAGTTTCGAAGAGCAGATTTCCCTGCTTAAACAGGCTGGCAAGGTCAACACAGCCATAAAATACTCCTACACCCTGTCGTCCCTGTTGAAATATGGTAGAGGGGAAAGCCGGATCATGGCTATTGATGCTCCATTTTTGCAAGACTTCGAGCAGTTTTTGAAAGGGGAGGGAAATGCTTCGAACAGCATAGCCACCAAAATGAGTGTGCTAAAAGCCACGTATAACAAGGCTATTAAGGATGGTATGCCCACAATCAAAACCAATCCATTTGAGGGTTATAAGGTGGGCAGCCTTTGGGCAGCCACCCGAAAGAGAGCGTTGGGCAAAGAGACGGTTAAAAAGTTGATTGACTTAAATCTGCCTCACCACAATAGCCCGTATATGGCTCTGGCAAAAGATATTTTCCTGTTTTCATACTACACGGCAGGGATTAACTTCCGGGATATTGCCATGCTGAGGTATTGCGATGTGGAGGCAGGCAGGGTACAGTACACCCGATGCAAAACAAAAAAGGTGATCCATTGTATCCTTGTGGAACCGGCATGGCAGATTGTGGCTAAATACAGCAATCCTGAGCACTCGAAAGATGATTATATCTTCCCGATTCTGGATAAAGAAACCCATCGGACGGAGCAGCAGATATGTAACCGGATTCATAAAACACTCCGAAAGGTAAACCTGCATCTGAGAGAAATCAGTGGTTTGCTTGGGTTGGCAATACCCATTACCACCTATGTGGCGAGGCATACCTATGCGACGGTTTTGAAAAGGTCGGGGGTGGATGTTGCCCTAATATCTGAATCATTGGGTCATTCGTCAGAAAAGGTCACGCAGATTTATCTGGACAGCTTCGAGAATAGCCGGATGGTTGAGGCCATGAGGAATTTATTTTGATGGTGAGAGCAAATGCCACTTCGGAAGGGGTGGCATTTTTTTTACAAATAGGACGGAGAAACGAATATGGTTATATTTGTATTTACAGAATATCCTATCATAATGGATAGGAATTTGACAATTACGATTAATTGTTATATAGGTAAGTAGTATGGCTAATAGATTTGCTTGGTTCTGGATGTTTCCGTTGAGGAAAGATTCGGGTAAAGAGGTTAAGAAAGGGAATCCTGTTGGTGGGAGAGATTTTGTTTTCTTCACCTATGCTGGCAAGGGTAATAAAGAGTATTTTCTGCTGCCAGCCAATTTTGATCTAAGGAAACACCTCGAACAGTACCCACCTTATGAAAATGGTTTTCCCCGGGATAAAAAATTCAACGAAGAAAGGATTTATGAATTTTTGAGCCTGATTGCCTCCATTCCTGCAAGAAGCAGTGATTTGATTGATGAGCAAGGGTTTGTTCCGATTACCATGAAAATTCTGCGGGATAGTGACAAGGATTTTACTCGATATAAGTACTACTTGCTTCATACAGGGGTTGTTTTAACCGATGGCAGGTATATAATAGGAGAAAAATCGACCGGCTATAAATGGGCAGATGAGTATGCGAATGTCCCGTTTGAACTGCGGAAAGTAGATTCAACTTTGGCCGATGAAATCAAAAAGTATGAAAAATCGCCGGACAAAGAAGATTACCCCTATTTATTCCACTGGTACGATGATGGAGGATTGATTATCGACGCAACAGCAGAAAGTTATGCCTACCTGCTGAAAGAGATAAAAATGCGGGATGCTTCGAGGGAGTCATGGAATATAAACAAAGATACAGGTAAACGGAAATACCCAGTAACCCAATATTATGCAGCACTGTTGAATATTGGGAGGATCGAGCAGAAGCAGTATCAGGCTCATATAGATGAAAATATCCACCGGCTTCACTCGGTGCTAACCAACCTGCAAAAGGATTTCCGGAACTTTGTTACATACAAAGGGCAAAATCTGACGAGTGTGGATGTAAAAAACTGCCAGCCTTACCTCTCCTGCCTGATATTGAACCCTTTGTTTTGGAATGATGCATCTGATTTGCCTCTGAAATTTAGTGATCTCCCCGAAAATATTCGGAATTATTTCCCAGAGGTGGTTTTGGGTGAAATTCAAGCCTTTTTTGAGAGGGTCAATGCGGACGATTTTAAGGAGTATATACAAAAAGCATCGGACGGGGGAATGTATGAAGATATAGCTGAGGTTGCCAACAAGAAAATCAACCCCAAGAGGGTATTGGTTAGGCAAGATGCAAAGACACTGATGTTTTATATGCTGTTTTCAAGCAACGGCGGGCAGCATGACAACCCTGAAATTAATCAGATGAAGCGCATATTTGAACAGGAGTTATACCCGGAGGTGGCCGAGTTGTTCCGGATAATAAAGAAAAAGCACCGGGGGTTGAAGCAGGAAAATCAACACAACCGGCTTGCGGTGCTTTTGCAGGCTATTGAGAGCCAAATAATGTTGCATCGGTGCTGCAAAAGAATTTGGGAGGAAAAAAAGGGGCAAATGCCAATCTACACCATACATGACTCTATAGTCACCCTATCCGAAGATGCGAAGTATGTACAAAAAGTCATGGCGGTTGAGTTGACTTTTTATGTGGGTGTTGAGCCAAAGTTAGCCCTCGAAGAGTGGCACACTGATAATTTAAACCAAAACATACTAGCTCAAACCAAAAAAATGACCGAGGGACAATAATTATGCGAGGAAAAGCAAGGAGATAAAAATTCCCGGAGAGTTCATACATATAATTATGATATTATGGACTTTTTATCCCACACCACAAGCGCAATATACACCAAAAGAACCCGCCCCATCATTTGAAGTGCGGGGATATTCCCCCTCCTCGCTGGATAGGTTGCACGAAAATTATCTGAATAGGTGAAAAAAATCCACAAGAAACCCTTAATTCGATATTACCCAGTCTATCTCCAGTATAAATCACAGTATCTCGAATCCCCACCCATTATGATAGGATATTAGGCTGAATCATCTGCCCTCAAGGTATCTGAGGGTTTCTATCTTTTAGCGAACAGACCAGCATCGACCATAATAGCAACAGCCTCAAAGAAGAAGAAGCATTTGGCTGTGTCAAATATTCATTATCTTTGTGAGTGTACCGGATGGTACGCACATATTTGAACACGGAAAGTGTTTAGCTTTATTCTCGCCAGTGAACCTAGGAAATTCATTCGACAAGAGAATAGGCACTTCTTCTCACGCATCATATTTTCTGAATATGGGCGTGGGCTGTTGCTTATTTCATTGTCGAGGCTTCCTAGGGCCTACTGGTTGGAATAGGTCTATCAGTCCCACGCTTTTCTTTTTTGTATTTATTCCTGCCTTGGGACGGGCGGGGTAAATTTTTAATTAAAATGGGACTATTTGATTTGTTTAGAAATGAGCAGCAAGAACAGAAACTGTGTAAACTGAGAGACCTCATTGTTTTGGCTTATGCGGATGGTAAATTTACAGAAGATGAGAAACTTTACGTATGCTTCATCTTGTCAAAAGAAGGTATTGATATTAACGACCTCCCTAAAGTACTTAATGATACCTCATCGGTTAGAGACGCTTATCCTAATACCGAAGAGGATAGAGTAAAATATATAACCCAAATGGTTATGTTAATGATAGCTGATGGCGAATGTTCTGAAAGAGAAATCAATTTTTGTGAATTTATAGCGATGAAACTCGGGTTTAACTCCGAGTTTATCTATGAACTTGTTGCGTCTCTTTCTCTGGAAATGATGAAAGATGATGAAGAAAAAGCGATGCAAGTCGTTTTGAGTTATATTGCTAATGGAGGAAATATAGGGAGGTAAAATTATGTTGTGGGTTATTATAATTGGCACTGCACTCTTCATTATCTATAAGATAACCAAAGAGAGTAAGGAAGGTGTGCGCAGAGATGTTACCAGTCAGGGAGGAATGCAGGTGAAATACGAATTGCTCATAAATCACTTGACGCAAGATGGGAATTTAAGGGTCACAAAGCTATCTTCGAGTAGCATCACTTTGGCATCACCTGCTGCTTTTTGTGTGATTGACAATGTGGCAGGTGATACGGAGATTCATTTTAGGGCAAATCTTCCCCCTATGGGAAGAGTCAATAAAAAATGGAAATTCCCTCGTGGTTACCCCCAAGACAAGATGATTGTGGAGATGGAAAGTTACTTCGAGTGGGAAAAGCATCGGTGGGATAAGGCGATGGATAGCTTTATAAAGCAACAAATGGAGGAAGACGATTAAATCGCAGGGAATTATATCAGGTAGTAACTTTCGCTTAATGGATTTATGTGGGATTCCAACAGTATTGCTTTATGACACCAAACAAAAACGGTTATAAATTGGATCAAAGTAGGTTAGGAACGCCGACTCTTTTTGTTATGGTCGAGGGCGCAGGATTTTCTTTTCTGGTAGATACCGGAACAAGGTACAATATGCTTGATAAATGCTTCATGGAGTTTATTCACTGGGAGCCTCCGGCAGAAGAGCAAATAAGAAATTATTATTGCAAAAAACCTGCTTATGCAGAGGTCGGCTCTAAGCGGATTGTATGCAGGGATGGAGTGAGGCGGATATGTAAGATGGTCAAACTTGATTTTGAAGTCGAGGGGGAGAATTATTCCGAAGTGTTTTACATTGATCCCTGTCTGTGCGACTACTTTCAGATAAACAAAAGAAAAATTGCAGTAGGAGTGTTAGGCTGCGAGTTCTTGCAGAAGCACAAATTGATTGTGGACTGCTCCAGAATGAAATTACACCAAATATAACCTTTCCATTATAATAGGATCAAAATAAAATATTAACCAGCAGGAGCATCAAGATTTCGAGTAGTTGCACACTGTGTTGTACATCACTTCAATCAGCCTTTTTGGAACCTTACAATGGATTGATTTTCAGATGGAAATGAACCGCATCTTTCTGTGTCACATATCCTTGGTAAGGAAGGGGTCGCGGGTTCAATTCCCGCCATCAGCTCTGAAGTGCAGGAACTTACAATTTTTGTAGGTTCCTGTTTTTTTGTTTTAATCCCTTTTAAAAAGGCGATTTTACGGCATTTTGAGGTGAAATGTTGCACACTGGGTTTATTCCCTTCGCTTGATGTTTTTGGTTGCGTTTTTTTATCAAGGAAGAAGCGGAGTATAACAAATCCCTCGTCATTGCACCCGATAGGGAACCTTCAGCGAGAATTTTGTCGGGCCCGTAGCCTTTTGGGCTGCTTTTGGGCAATGACAAAAAGGATGGCCACGCCGGCAGGCGAAATGAATCCGCCCTTTAAACCGGCGAAGCGTATTTATTTCACCCAGAAGAAATCGATGCCGATCTCGGTTCCGGAGGCGTCGGCGCTTTTAAGAGTTAACTCATTGTTGCCCTGGCGGAACTCGACCGGTTCGGTTTGCAGGGTGCGCGACAGGGTGCGGTGGTCGTCGCGCAGGCTCACCGTGGAGGGTTCTTCCGGGCGGTTTACGATCTTCACTTCCGCGCCGTTGATGTAGAGCCTGAAGCGTCCGCCCGAGGGGGTGTGCGCTACGGTCAGGTACATATCCGCCTTTTTGGCCGCGGCGCTGCTGATGTTGAACGTCAGCGAGTCGCCGGAGGCAACGGGCGACCATACGAGCAATCTTCCGCCCGCCCACAGGTTGCCGTATTCGTACCTCAGCGGCGGATTGTTGCGTTTGGACACCGCATCTTCGGCCGGGACAAAGCGGCACGGGGCCGAATGGGGACGGTAGCCCACCGGATCCCAGGCGGGAAGCGAAAGCGGGCGGACGTCGTCGGGGATGATGGTTTTGTGGTCGTCGAGCATTCCGGGGCGGCCATAGGCGTACACCATGCGGGCGTAGGCGAATCCGGGGACGTCGCCGTGTGTCCACAGTTCCATGTAGAATGCCAGCTGGTCGTAGAACGGCAGGTCGTCGGTGATGTGCCAGCGGAAGTTGGCGACGAAGCCGCGGTTGGCCGGGCCGTCGTTGCGCGGCTGTCCGCAGTAGGGGTATTCGAAGATCTCTTCCGCCGACCAGGAGTAGTTGAAATAATCTTCCGATCCGGTGCCATAGAAGGCAGGTGATTTCGTGTCATCGACGAAGATCTTTTCGTCGCCCTCGCCCCACCAGTTGCCCCACGACGAGGGAACGTGCGTGGGGTTGAGCAGGTAGCAGGCGGCTCCTACCACGCGTCCCTGTCCCATGGCCAGCAGATAGGGGATGTCCGAAATCTCGGTGTTCGACCCCTGCAAGTCGTAATCGGCCCTCCAGCGTGCGCGGAAATGCATCGAACGGGCGCCGTCCCACGGGTGGGGCTCTGTTTTGACGGCTCCGGTGATTTTGACCGTTTCGTCCGAGAAGTTCAGGATCTCGATCCGGGCCGAGTCCCTGAACGGCATCACCCATCGCGATTCCATCGTCCCGTCGGGCCACACGGACATCGGCAGCGATTGGTAGGGGTTGACGCCCGGGGCCGCCCCGAAGAAATCTCCCACCGGCGACTCGACCTGCGGAACGGATGCCCCGTCGAAATAAATCCTCAGGATGGATTGGCGCAGGGCGCGGTCGGTGTCCGGGGCGTCGACCCGCAATTGCAGCGAGGTGACGGCCCGGCTGCCCGCAAGCGTCGTGACAACGGTGCGGTTGTGCGGGGTGACGGTTGTGTTTATGGCCTGGCCTCCGGTTGCCGGGCCGGATGCCGTCTGCCGGTCTTTAAGGCGGTCGATGGCCCGGTCGAGGTCGGTGCGGTATTTCTTAATGTCGGAAGGCTTGAACGTCTCGACGCTCACGTTCGCGGTATAAAGGCGTACTCCGACGTGATAGAAGTGCGCTTTTCGGATGTCGCCCGTCCATTCGATGCGGCATTGTTTGGCGAAGGGGATGGGGAAATAAGTGGCGTCGAATTGCCGGATCGTTCCTTTGAGCTGTTCGGGATCGAGGCTGCCGTCCATTGCCGCCGCGAAATTCCAGAAGAAATCAATGGCCCTGCCCTCGAACACAGGCGTTCTGCTGCCGTCGAGGAACATCCGGATGTCGCCGTCGATGGTGGCCGTCCACAGGCGCAACACCGCGCCCGGCCCTTTCACGTCGCAGATCAGGTACGTTCCGATGCCCTGCCCGTCGGGAGCTGCGATCACCTGTTCGAAAGCGGGGATCGTTTCTCCTCCGAACCCGTCCGAGTTGGCGAACCAACCCGGCTCCGAAACCGATCGGCTCTGGCGGTCGTACGACGAGAACTGGATGTTTTTGTAAGGGGCGGACGGCATCGAAGCCAGCCGTTGCAGGTCGGTCATCTCGTCCAGCAGGGTGCCGGTGGTGACGGTTTGCCGGGGAGCGGCGCAGATGGCCGCGGGAATGAGCAGTGCGCACAGGAACAGTGAAAGAGGCTTCATTGGAATGCTTCGTTTTGGGATGGAGTACAAATATACTCTTTTTTCCGAAACTCCGCCTTGAAATGTTGGGGAGGCGTGTATCGCCCGACGATAGATCCCCGTCCTCCGTTCCGGGGCAGCGCGTTACCGGGCATGATTTGTTCCCTTTCGCCGTGTCGCTCCGATAACTAAGGACGTAACGTCGAAGGGGGGCATGAAAAAGCCGCCCTGTCAATGGGCGGCTTTTGCCGTTGTTCCGAAACTACTGTTGCGTTTTTTCCAGTTCGATCAGTTTCTCCTTCCGCCACACGCCGCCGCCGTATCCGGCCAGATTGCCGCTTGAGGCGATGACCCGATGGCAGGGAATGATGATCGATACCTTGTTGGCCCCGTTGGCGTTGGCCACGGCACGCACGGCTGACGGACGCCCCATCTTCCCGGCCTGTTGGGCGTACGACCATGTTTGTCCGTAGGGAATGAGCATCAGGGTGTTCCACACTGTTTTCTGGAAGTCGCTGCCGTACAGGGCCACCGGCACCGTGAATTCCGACAGCTTTCCGCCGAAGTATTGCGCCAGTTCTTCCTTCAACAGGCCGAAATGGGGCGAGTTGCCTTTTTCGGCTTTGGCATCACAGGCTTTTTCGAGTTCTCCGAGCGTTTTTTTCTGGCGCTTCTGGTCGAATTCGAGCATGCACACCCCCTCGTCCGTGGCGGCGGCGTAAAGCGTGCCCAACGGGGTGTCGATGGTGGTGTATTTGAGCCCGGCCATTATTTTGCTTCTTTGTAAATCACGTCTTTACCCTGGGCAATGTTCCATCCTGTTGCGGGGTCTTTGAACAGCACTTTGGTGTCTGCCGCCGCGGTTTTCCATACGCAGCCGTAGGTGTCGCACGCCTGACGGTCGAGGATGTCGTTTTTTTCCTGCCCCGGAATCGACAGTTCCGCCTTCAGCGAGTCGGCGCTGAATACGGCGTAGGCCGCCAACGTGGTTTCGCCGCCGGTGGCCGGGACGAACCTGACCCCTTCCTCGAAATAGCGGATGCATTTCTGCTGCACCTCCGACCACCGGTAGCCGGCCGAGCCGATGCATCCGTGTTCGTCCTTGTCGCTTCCGACAGGCGGTTGCTGGGTTTGATCCTTGGTTTCCGGTGCGCTTTTCTTGCCTGAGCGGGTTCCGCACGAGACAAGCTGCGCCGCCCCGACCAACGCGCAAAGCAGGATGATCTTTTTCATAGTCGACAGATGTTTTGGTTTATTTCATACAAAGATACTATTTTCTTATCAGAATTCCGCACGCCATCCGTCCGGTGCCTTCGGGATGCGAGCGGGCCGAGAAGAAACGTTCGTTCTCGCAGATCGAACATTCGGGCCGGGCCGATATGTTTTCAGGCAAAACCCCGGCTTCGATGAGCAGGCGGCGGTTGATGCCTTTCAGGTCAAGGTAGTTATTTCCCTTGTTATTTTTTCCTATATAATCGAAATAATTGCTAAATAAAGGAATTAATTTCTCCACAACCTCATCTCCGACCTCGTAGCAGCACACTCCGGCGCCGACCCCTATCCCGGCAATGACGTCTGCGGGGCGGGTGCCGAACCGTTCTGTCATGGCGGCGATGGTTTTGGCGGCGATGTTTCCGAGCGTGCCTTTCCATCCGGCATGGATGGCTGCAACCGCCTGGCGTATCGGGTCGTAACACAAAACGGGAATGCAGTCGGCGGTTTGAACCGCCAGCATCACGCCGGGGCAGTCGGTGATCAGGGCGTCGGTGCTTTCGATGGCGTCGGTCGGGTCGAAAGCGCCCCGCCCCGCATCGGCGGCGGTCACCGCGCCAACGCGGGTGCCATGGGTTTGGTTGCAGAAAACAAACCGACCCAACGGCACGTCGAGCAACTGAGCCAGTTTTTTGCGGTTCTCCAGCACCGTCAACGGATCGTCGGGCGTGTTGAACCCCAGGTTGAGGCCGCTGCAACTACCGCCGGAGCCTCCTCCCGGGCGCGTGGTCTGGAAGTGGACGACTTCGTCGCACAGGGTCAATTTTTCGAAACGAATCAGTTCCATGGGATCAAATTAAAAAAACGGACGACGATCGTAAACGCTTGGAGACAACGCACCGGCAGCCCATATGCACGCAGGTAGTTGAAGCCCGGGGCGACATTGGTGCTATGGGAGTACAGAGTGTACCCGAACGTCACGCTATGCGGCGAGGCAGACCAGTCGTACCCGTAGCTGGAAACAAGAGCCATGCCGCCGGTGGTGTGGTCGCGCCGGCCCGAAGCCGGGAAGAAAAAGCGGCTGCTCGTTGCATGGAAAAGAGGCGCGGTCGGCAGCTCTGTCCCATTCTGCATAACAAAAACCTTGTTTCAGCCGCGATCGCAACCAAGCGATCCGTGGCAACAAAGGCGTCTGTGAAGCCGCTGAATTTACGGGGCGCACTCCATGCAAGCCGTGGCCTGCAGGATTCCGGCCCGCGTCGTCGTCCGGGAGCCTTCGGCCGTTCGGGAGATCGTTTGTATCAGCACGCAAACGAACGCCGGATGCACCGACATCCCGGACAAAAGTATATATTTGTAGAATTAAACGCGAACCATGACAATCGAAATCGGAGAGAAAAGGCTCGATCTGTCGCATCCGGCGGTGATGGCGATCGTCAACGTGACGCCCGACTCGTTCTATGCCGGCAGCCGGGCGTCGGGCCCCGGCGGGCTTGAGGCGATGGTTGTAAAGGCGGCCCGCGGCGGAGCGGCGATCCTTGACGTGGGGGGGTATTCCTCGCGGCCAGGTGCGGCCGATGTTCCGGCGGGCGAAGAGACCGAACGGGTGTTGAGGGGAGTGGAAGCGGCTGTGCGGCTGGCCCCACAGGCGGTGGTTTCGGTCGACACGTTCCGCTCGCAGGTGGTTCGTGCGGTGGTGGAGCGGTTTGGCCCGGTGATGGTCAACGATATTTCGGGCGGCGGGCTCGACCCCGAGATGATTCCGGTGGTGGCGGAGCTCGGCCTGCCTTACGTGGCCATGCATATGCGGGGCGCTCCGGCCACCATGAACGACGCGCCGAACCTGCTTTACGGCGACGTGGCGGGTGAGGTGCTTGCCTGGTTCGCCGAGAAAATCGCCCAGTGCCGCCGGGCGGGGATCCGGGAGTTGATTGTTGATCCGGGGTTCGGGTTCTCGAAAGACGTACGGCAGAACTACATACTGCTCAAGGAGCTGCACCGGTTGGTCGGACTCGGGTGTCCGGTGTTGGGCGGCCTCTCGCGCAAGTCGATGATCTGGAAGCCGCTGGGCGTCGATCCCGATCGTGCGCTCATTGGAACGGCGGCCCTCAACTGGGAACTGTTGCGGCAGGGAGTGTCGATCCTGCGGGTGCACGATGTGTCCGAGGCGGTGCAGGTGGTGAAATTGTTTGAAATCTATTCGGAAAATGATAACGACCAAAGGAATTAAGAAATCGTACGGCGACCTGCAGGTGCTCAAGGGCATCGACCTGAGCGTGGGCCGGGGCGAAGTGGTGTCGATCGTGGGGCCGAGCGGGGCGGGCAAAACCACCCTGTTGCAGATCCTGGGCACGTTGAGCGATCCCGACAGCGGCGAAATCGTCATCGACGGCATCCAGGTGCATCGCCTGGGGCGGAAAAATATCTCGCAGTTTCGGGGCAGCCGCATCGGGTTCGTGTTCCAGTTCCACCACTTGCTGCCCGAGTTCAACGCGTTCGAGAACGTGTGCATTCCTGGCTACATCGCCCGCCGCTCCCGAACCGAGGTCGAAGCGAGGGCCAAAGAGTTGCTGGAACTGCTGGGCATGGGGCACCGGCTGACGCACAAACCGGCCGAACTGTCGGGAGGCGAGCAGCAGCGCGTGGCTGTGGCCCGGGCGCTGATCAACAATCCTCCGGTGATCCTGGCCGACGAGCCGTCGGGCAACCTCGACACAAAAAACCGGCAGGAGTTGCACAACCTGTTCTTTGAACTGCGCGACAAGTTCGGCCACACGTTTGTCATTGTCACCCACGATGAGTCGCTGGCCGGGATGTCCGACCGCAAGATCGAAATGGTCGACGGACTGATCGTACCCTGATGGTTGCTCCCTCCGCTGCGCTCAAAGAGCTGCTCGACGGGCTCCACGACCGCTATAACATGCCGGCGTTCGTGGAGGCCGATCCGGTTTCCATTCCCCATCGGTATGCGAAAAAAGAAGACGTCGAGATCGCCGGTTTTCTGGCGGCGACCATTGCCTGGGGACAGCGCAAGTCGATCGTGGGAAACGGCCGGCGCCTGATAGAACTGATGGGGGACGCCCCGCATGATTTTGTTTTAAACGCCTCGGAGAGTGATCTGCGCGTCCTGCTGCCGTTCGTCCACCGCACGTTCAATGGCGAAGACGCCCTCTTTTTTGTCCGGTCGCTGCGGAATATTTATGTTCACCACGGTGGGTTGGGCGGATTTTTTGAATCGGAATACCTGCGGACGGGCGATCTGCGGAGCGTGCTCTCTTCTTTCCACGGGTTGTTTTTTACCCAGCCGCACCCCGCCCGTCTCCGCAAACATGTGTCGTCCATCGATAAAGGGGCGGCGTGCAAGCGGCTGAACATGTTCCTGCGCTGGATGGTGCGCCGCGACGGCCGCGGGGTTGATTTCGGTTTGTGGCCTGCGATCCCGGCCAGTGCGCTGTATCTGCCGCTGGATGTCCATTCGGCTTCGGTTGGCAGGCATCTGGGGTTGCTGGCGCGCCGTCAGAACGACTGGCGCACGGTCGAGGAGATCACCGCCGCGCTACGGCGACTCGACCCCGCCGACCCGGTGCGGTACGACTTCGCGCTATTCGGCGCCGGAGCCGACGGAATGCTGAAAGCGAACCGATTGCCTGATGGGAAATGACAAATAAAGAGGTCAAAAGAGTAAATACCTCCCTCGAAAACGCTTTGAGATCGCCCTCCAACCGTCATAAACAAAAAAATCAGCGATCTATCATTTAGATAAATCGCTGATTAACAGAGCGGAAAACGAGACTCGAACTCGCGACCCCAACCTTGGCAAGGTTGTGCTCTACCAACTGAGCTATTTCCGCAAAATCGTTTTTTCGTGGGAGAAGATGGATTCGAACCACCGAAGACGTACGTCAGCAGATTTACAGTCTGCCCCATTTGGCCACTCTGGTATTCTCCCTCGCTTTGGCCTTTCAGAGCGGCGGTCGCCGTCCGAAAGAGGTGCAAAGATAAAGCTTTGCTGTGTTTTTTGCAAATAAAAACGATTCAAAGTTAGATGCCGAATGCGGATGGGTTGCTTCAATCAAAACATTTTCAGTGCGTTGGACTTGTTTGTTTTTTGATCCTGCGGCGGTTTGGATGCGGCCGAACCCGTGAATGCCGCCTGTTGCATGATGTAAACATCTGAAATACAGTTGTTTGTTGGATGCAAGCAGGGCAAAAAATCCGCTGATTCTCAAAAAAATATGCCCGATGCGGAACAATATGCCTGTTTTTACTTTATCTTTGTCCCCAAAGAGATCCCATTGAGATGAAAATGGCCCGTTATTTCGGTTTTTATTTTTACTTCGTCTACTTTTTTAAAAAAGGTGGGCTGGGACTTCTTTGTGAATAATGATAGCAAATCATCGAATCATAGGATCCCGGCCCGGAAAAGGCCGGGATCTTTTAATTTAAACGAGAATGAACGAAGGAATTGTGGGGTATCCCAAAGAGGGGAAAAGGTTGAGGGTGGCTATCCAGGGGTACGAAGGGAGTTTCCACCAGATTGCGGCCGAAGGGTTCATCGGCCGGGAGATCGAACTGTTGTGTTGCAGCACGTTCCGCAAGCTGGCGGCGGCGGTTGCGGCCAAAGACGCCGATGTGGGGGTGATGGCCATCGAGAATTCAATTGCCGGGAGCATCCTGCCTAATTACAGTTTGCTGCAAAACAGCTCGTTGCAGGTGGTGGGCGAGATCTACCTGCGCATCCGGCAGAACCTGATGGCGTTGCCCGATGTCTCTGAGGACGATGTGGAGGAGGTCTATTCGCACCCGATGGCCCTGTTGCAGTGTGCCGATTACCTCGATACAAAAGATTGGAAGTTGGTCGAGTATGAAGATACGGCCCTCAGCGCCAAGATGATTGCCGAAAAAGGATTGCGCAACGCCGCCGCCATAGCGAGCCAACGCGCTGCCGAACTGTACGGGCTGAAAGTCATTGTTCCGAATATCAACACCATCAAGAACAACTATACCCGGTTCTTGATTATCAAGGCCGCCGACGCCGGCATAGTTGTTGAGGGCCCCGACAAGGCGTCGCTTTATTTCAAGATCGGCAACGAGCACGGGTCGTTGTTCTCGGTGCTCAAACAGATGGAAGATGCGCCGGTGAATATGACCAAGTTGCAGTCTTACCCCATCCCCAGCGAGCCGTGGCACTACCTGTTCCATGTGGATATGGAGTTCCCGGACATCCGCGTTTTCAATCAGGTGGTTGAAAAGATGAGCAACGCCAGCGAAGAGTTGCATGTTTACGGAGTTTATAAAAAAGGAACCGAGATATGAGTTTGATTGACATCCATCCGTCGGAACGCCTCGAGGGGGTCGGAGAATATTTCTTCTCGAAGAAACTGCGCGAGATCGACGGGCTGAGGGCCCAGGGGCGTGAGATTATCAGTCTGGGAGTGGGGAGCCCCGACCTGCCGCCGGCAGCGGGCGTGATCGAAACCCTTGCGCGCGAGGCCGCCAAGCCGGGAAACCACGGCTACCAGTCGTACGTCGGAGCGCCGGTGCTGCGCAATGCCGCTGCGGCGTGGTATGCCCGCCGCTATGGCGTGGCGCTTGATCCGGCGTCGGAGATCCTGCCGCTGGTGGGATCGAAAGAGGGGCTGATGCATATCTGCATGGCTTACCTGAACAAGGGAGATAAAGTGCTGGTGCCCAATCCCGGATATCCGACCTACACTTCGGCCGTGGCGCTTTCGGGCGGCGTGTGCGAGCAATACCGGCTGACGGCTGCGGGCGGGTGGATGCCCGACTTCGAAGCAATCGAAAAGCAGGGGCTGCAAGGGGTGAAGATGATGATGGTCAACTACCCCCAGATGCCTACCGGGGCCAAGCCGACGGTGGAATTGTTCGAGCGGATCGTGGCCTTCGGACGCAGGCACAACATCCTGATCGTGCACGACAATCCGTATAGTTTCATCCGCAACGACAAACCCCTGAGCCTGTTGCAGGTCGAAGGGGCGAAAGAGGTGGCGATAGAGCTCAATTCGCTGAGCAAGAGCCATAACATGGCCGGTTGGCGCATTGGCTTTCTGCTGGCCGACAGTCAGCGCGTGCAGGAGGTGCTGCGCTTCAAAAGCAACATGGACTCGGGGATGTTCTATCCGTTGCAGGCGGCTGCGGCCTATGCCCTGTCGCTCGGCGACGAGTGGTACGCCTCGGTCGATAAGGTGTATCGCGGCCGGGAAGAGCTGGGATACAAGATCATGGAGGCGATCGGCTGTGTCTGCGAGCCGGATCAGGCGGGGTTGTTCATCTGGGGGCGGCTGCCCGAAGGGGTGGGGGATTGCTACCGGTACAGCGATAAACTGCTGTACGAGAAGGGCGTGTTCATCACTCCCGGCGGCATCTTCGGCAGCGAAGGCAACGACTACATGCGTGTGAGCCTCTGTGCCGACGAACGGACATTGACCAACGCATTAAACAAGATCAAGGAATGAAAGCGGCGATCATAGGTGTGGGGTTGATCGGGGGGTCGTTCGCCCTCGACCTCAAAGAGAAGGGAATCGTGGACGAGGTGATCGGCGTGGAAAGCAACAAAGCCAATGCCGACAAGGCGCTGGAACTTGGCATCGTCGACCGGATCGCCGAGTTGGACGAGGCGGTGGCGGCGGCCGACCTGATTGTGCTGGCCGTGCCGGTGAGCGCCATCCCCATGCTGGCGGTGAAGATATTGAACAAGGTGGACAAACAGGTGGTGATCGATATGGGATCGACCAAGGGGGAGTTGTGCGAAGTGATCTCGCGGCACCCCGGGCGCGGCAATTTCGTGGCCACGCACCCCATGTGGGGGACGGAATACAGCGGGCCCGAAGCGGCGGTGAAAGGAAAAATGGAAGGCAAGACGGTGGTGATCTGCGAACGCGGCAAAAGCGCCCCGCAGGCGTTGTCGCTGGTGGAGGGCATCTATCGCAACATCGGACTGAACATCAAGTATATGGAGGCCGAAGAACACGACACCCACGTGGCTTATGTCAGCCACATCTCGCACATCACCTCGTTCGCCCTGGCGCTGACGGTGCTGGAAAAAGAACGCGAGGCGGAGAACATCTTCGACCTGGCGGGCGGCGGTTTCGACAGCACGGTGCGTCTGGCCAAGAGTTCGCCCAGTACCTGGGTGCCGATCCTGATGCAGAACAAGTACAATGTGCTGGACGTGTTGCGCGAGCACATCCACCAGTTGCAGATATTCCGCCACATGCTCGAAAAAGACGATGCCAAAGGGCTTGCGGCGGCGATGGAGAAAGCCAACTCGATACGGAAGATCATCAAGTAGGAGCCGCAAATCCGTTTATTGGCAGCAGCGTTGCTGCGTCCGGCGATGTTTTTAGTCCGGAACGGTGGACTCCCGGCAAAACACCTTGTGGGGGTGTCATCCTGAACGGAGGATCTCCTTCAAAACGAAGGTTGTTTCCTTGATCGGGAGATCCCCGCTCAGGATGACAGATAAAAAATAATAAAATGAAGAGATAATATTATGGAAACCAAAGCATTCAACCTCAAATCGAAAAAACCGCTCATCATGGCCGGCCCGTGCAGCGCCGAGACCGAAGAGCAAACCATGGAAACGTGCCGCCGCATCGCCGCCACCGGCCGGGTGGATGTGCTGCGCGCCGGGATATGGAAGCCGCGCACCCGTCCCGGGATGTTCGAGGGCGTGGGGCTCAAGGGGTTGGCGTGGCTCAACGCCATTAAAAAAGAGACCGGGATGCCTGTGGCCGTGGAGGTGGCTACGGCCAAACATGTCGAGAGCGCGCTGGAGTTCGGCGTTGATATTTTGTGGATCGGGGCGCGCACCACGGGCAATCCGTTCAGCGTGCAGGATATCGCCGATGCGTTGCGCGGCGCCGATGTGGCCGTGCTGCTGAAAAACCCGATGAACCCCGATCTCGATCTGTGGGCCGGGGCCATGCAACGCATCCAGAAGGCGGACATCGAACAGGTGGGGCTGATCCACCGCGGCTTCTCGCACTTCGGAGGCAGCGAATACCGCAACAACCCTATGTGGCACATGGCCATCGAAATGAAGCGCCGCCTGCCCGAGGTGCCTGTCATCTGCGACCCATCGCACATCTGCGGCAACCGCATCGGGTTGGCCGAGGTGTCGCAGGTGGCCGCCGACCTCGACTATGACGGGCTGATCGTCGAAAGCCACGTCGACCCGGACCATGCCTGGAGCGATGCCGCACAGCAGATTACTCCCGAACGGCTGGCCGAGATGTTGTCGATGATCAAATGGCGGGCGTCCGAGGCCACCGGCAAAACCGAGTTCCAGCAGGCGCTGATGCAGATGCGCGGCCAGATCGACCAACTGGACAACGAGGTGTTCATGCTGCTGTCCAAGCGGATGAGGGTGGCCGAGAAAATCGGCGAGATCAAGCGCGACAACGATGTGACCATCCTCCAGAGCACGCGCTGGAGCAGTGTGGTCGACCGTTTCCTCTCCAAATCCGACAGCCTGGGGCTGAGCAGGGAGTTTTTGTCTAAGGTGCTCGATGCCATTCACATCGAGAGCATCAACCTGCAGAACGAGGTGATGAACAAAAAGGGGTAGCGCCCTGTGGAGGGGAACGATTTGCGGCGGCGGGACTGAAGTCCCGCCGCCGCAAATCGTTCACAGGCTTCGGAGCGGAGAAAGCCCCGGGTTGAAAAAGCCGCGTTTTTCCGCATCGGCCCATTCGCGGGTGCGTGATGGCTTATACGAACAATGTGTTCCCTGAAAGGCATGGGGACAAAAAAAGAAGGGCGGAAACCTCCCACCCCCTCCTTTTCGACTTCTATGCCTTGATAAACCCTTTGTCCAGCAGGCACTGTGCGATTTGCACCGCGTTGGTCGCCGCTCCTTTGCGCAGGTTGTCGGCCACCACCCACATGTTGACGGCCTTGGGATTGGAGATGTCCTGGCGGATGCGGCCCACGAACACCTCGTCGCGGTGTTGCAGGTAGCGCGCCATGGGGTATTCCAGTTTGTCGGGGTTATCCATCACCACAATGCCCTCGGCTGATGCCAGGATGTTCCGCAGCTCGGCCAGATCGAAACTCTTTTCGAATTCAACGTTGATCGACTCGGAGTGTCCTCCCACCACCGGCACGCGGATGGCCGTCGGCGAGACCAGGATCGAATCGTCGCCCAGGATCTTGTGGGTTTCGTTCACCAGCTTCATCTCCTCTTTCGTATAGCCGTTGTCGGTAAACGAGTCGCACTGCGGGATGCAGTTTTTGTCGATCACATACGGATAGGCCATGTCGCCCTCCACGCCTGCGCGCTCGTTTTCCATTTGCGCCACAGCCTTCACGCCCGTGCCGGTGATGGCCTGGTAGGTCGAAACCACGATGCGGCGGATTTTGTACGCCTTGTGCAGCGGCGCCAGGGCCACCAGCATCTGGATCGTCGAGCAGTTGGGGTTGGCGATGATGCGGTCGTCCCTGGTCAGCGCCGAAGCGTTGATTTCGGGAATTACCAGCTTCTTGGTCGGATCCATCCGCCAGGCCGAGCTGTTGTCGACCACATAACAGCCCGCTTCGGCGAACTTGGGCGCCCATTCGAGCGAAGTGCCCCCCCCGGCCGACAGAATCACCAGCTCGGGTTTCATTTCCAGCCCCTGCTGCGGCACCACCACCGTATATTTCCTTCCCTTGAACTCGACCTGCTTGCCCGCCGAACGTTCGCTGGCAATGGGAATCAACTCCGTTACGGGGAAATTCCTTTCCTCCAAAACTTTCAACATCACGCCACCTACCAATCCGGTGGCGCCGAATACCGCTACTTTCATTTTTCTGTTTTGCTATGATTTTACTTCGAAGCTTTTTGAAAAAAGGCATCGGAAATGCTTTCTTAACAAGATTGCTTCTTTAACTTGTGAACGTTTATGAGTCCTGTTTTAATAACAAGAGAGCCGGTGGCTCCGAAAATTTTTGGGAGATACTTTGTATCTCGCGACGATGCCTGTTTCTCTACTTGGCGTTAATGTCAGAAAAAGTCGTCCTCGCCGTCGAACAGGAATTCGCCGCTGTCGAGGTACGGGTTTTCAGACCGGCAGGGGGCCTGATAGCCTCCGTACGGCAACAGGAACTTGTCGTCCTGTGTGACTCCCAGCGCCTTGTCGGCATAGACCATCTTCAGGAAGTCGGCGTAGATGGGCAGGGCCATTGCCGCCCCCTCACCGCCCGAGGCGAAGTTGATGCTCATGTCGTCGCCGCCCATCCAGGCCGCACCCACCAGCTTGGGCGTCACACCCACAAACCAGGCGTCGGAGTTGTTCTGCGAGGTTCCGGTTTTGCCACCCATTTCGCCCGTGAAGCCGTAGCGGTAGCGGAGCCTGCTGGCTGTTCCGCCGTTGACCACCCCCTGCAACATGGTGATCATGGTGTAGGCCACCTGCTCGCTGATGGCGTCGTGCCCCTGCGGAATGAACGACGAGATGACGTTGCCGTGCTGGTCTTCGATGCGGGTCACGAAGATCGGCTCGGTCGAGATCCCCTTGTTCACGAACGTCGAATAAGCTCCGGCCAGCTCGTAGGGCGAAGCGTCGGACGAGCCCAGGCACAACGCGTAGGCCGGGTAGATGTAGCTGGTCATGCCCAGCTTGTGGATGAAGTCGGCCACCACGTCGGGGTTGTGCGCCGCTTTCATGATCCAGGCCGAATAGTTGTTGCGGCTGTTGGCCAGCCCCCAGCTCAGCGGGTGCATCTCGCCGTTGTACTCCACCTTCGAGGCTTCGCGCGGAGTCCATATCTTCCCGTTGGGAGATTCGATGGTGGTTTGCAGGTTCGGCACCTCGGTGCACGGGGTCAGCCCCAGTTGGTCGATGGCGAACGTGTAGACGAACGGCTTGATGGTCGATCCCACCTGCCGCTTGCCCTGTTTGGCCATGTCGTACTTGAAGTATTTGAAGTCGACGCCGCCGACGTACGCCTTCACCTGGCTGCTGATCGGGTCGACCGCCACGAACGACGCGCGCATCAGCGTTTTGTAGTATTTCACCGAATCGAGCGGAGTCATCGTCGTGTCGACGGGGCCGCGGTACGAGAAAACGGTCATGTCCACCGGTTTGGCGAACTCCTTCAGGATGTCGGCGTCTGAATAGCCCGCTTTTTTCATCTCGCGCCACCGGTCGGAAAGCCGCACCGCGCGGTCGATCGACGCTTCGATGTCGGACTTGGAGGCGCCGCGGTAGGGAGTGCCGCTGCGCTTGACCTGCTCGTCCATCTTCGGCTGGACGGTGGTTTTGAGGTGCAGGTAGAGCGCCTGCTCGGCGTAGCGTTGCATCCGCGAGTCGATCGTGACATAAATTTTGAGCCCGTCTTTGTAGAGGTTGTACATCGAGCCGTCGCTCTTCCTGTTTTTGTAGATCCAGCCGTAGAGCGGGTTTTCGTCCCAGCGCCGGAGTTCGTATTCGTAGTCCCAGTCGTTGGCGTACTGCGACCGCTTGGGCCGCGGCATGGTCATCACCAGGCGGATCATTTCGCGGAAGTAGGTGCCGATCCCCTCGTCGTGCGAGATGGGATGGAAGTCGAGTTCGATGGACAGTTTGCAGAGCGAGTCGCGCACATGGCCGGTGATGTATCCGCTTTTGTCCATGCGCGAGATCACCGTGTTGCGGCGCGCCAGCGACCGGTCGTAGTTGCGGCGCGGACTGTAGCGCGTGGGGGCGTTGACCATGCCTACCAGCGTGGCCGCCTCCTGGATGTTCAGTTCGGCCGGGGTTTTGCTGAAAAAAGTCTGCGCGGCCGACTTGATGCCGAACGCGTTGTTGCCGTATTCGACCGTGTTGAGGTACATGGCGATGATCTCTTCCTTGGTGTAGTTGTGTTCGAGCTTCACGGCCACGATCCACTCCTTGAGCTTGGCCACGGCCAGCTTGCCTGTTTTTACGAGGGGGTTGCGGCGGTAGACGGTATCGCGCGGAAAGAGATTTTTTGCCAGCTGTTGCGAGATGGTGCTGCCCCCGCCCTGGTTGCGGTTCATCAGGGTGATGGTTTTCACGGCCACGCGCCCCAGCCCCTTGAAGTCGATCCCGGAGTGGCGGTAGTAGCGGGCGTCCTCGGTCGAAACCAGCGCGGCCACCACGAAGGGCGATATCTCCTCGTACGAAACGTACACGCGGTTCTGGATCGAGAAATTGCCGATGTCCTCCCCGTCGGCCGAGATGATCTGCGTGGCCAGGTTGCTCTTGGGATTTTCCAGCTCCTCGAACGTGGGCAGGCTCCCGAACACGCCGACCCCGGCCAGTAACAGCAGCAGGAACAGCACGGCGAATGGCGCCAGGAAAATGCGCCAGAACCATTTCGTGAACTTTTGCTCTTTGGTTTGGTTGGGTTTGGTGGGTTTGGCGGTGCGTGTGGCGGCTTTTTTCATGCTGAGGGCTCCCTATTTCGCCACAAAAATACAACTTTTATTCTATCTGCAAGGCGTTTATGCCGCGCTTTTCGGGTTTGTTGGGTTGCGGGAACAATTGTCTGTTTTCGTATTATTGTAGTGTGTGGGAAGTGTTTTTGTCTGTAGATGCGTTGTTCGTTTGTATTATGGTATATGGGTATATAAATTATAGTCAATGATTTATGATGATTACGAATAAATTTTTATTGTTTTGTGTGATATTTTTTTTGATTTGCGAAATTGTTGTATATTTGTCCTTGTAACCCCATTATTTCTTTATCCTATGAAAAAGATCTATTATTTGATGGCATCTGTTGCCGTGTGTGTTTCGTTGACGCTGTTCTTCATCGACAAAAACGAACAGACCCTCTTCGATCAGAATGTGGAAGCGCTTACCTCTGATGAGTCCAATGGATTACCGGATAACTGGAATGCGCAAAAAACATGGTGTGATCACTGTCAAAAAACAGTTGTTCCCAGTTGTTTCTGGAATCATGCTGGTGAAGGAAAAGCGTGTACTCCTGGAGCCTGTTCGACGCATCCCTCAAAAAAAGGTAGCTATGTTATCTAAGTCCGTTTTGCTATGCGGAATTTAGCTGTCCTTTTATTTTTCTTGGTTTTTGCATATTCGTGCAAGCCCGGTACGAAAAAGGCGGACGACGGGCTGCCTGTCATTCCGCTGACGTCCGATCTTTCCAATGTCGAGCCGTTCGACCAATCCGATTATAAACTTTCGTTTGAGTTGACGCCGCTGGAAACGAGCGACAGTTCGCTCATAGGCGAATTCAACCGGTTGATTGTCACTCCGGAAAGGATATTTACATTCGAAGTCAATGGCGATGTCTGTATTTTTGCCCGCGATGGAAAATTTGTGAAGAAACTCACCCGGGGCCGCGCTGGAAACGAAGTGCTTCATCCAACCGATATCGCCTTTGATGCCAAGAATCGTGTGCTTGAAGTGTATGAAAATCGCACACGCAAGATCAAGCGGTTTGACATAGACGGGAAATATCTGGACGATATCGATGTGGAATATTATGCGACCGAGCTGGAAGTCGCCGGCGGTAAAAGGGTGTTCTACGACAATGCTGTGGGTGGAAGCAAGCAGGCCAACCGCTTTTATCTGATGGAGGACGAAAATGGAGGTACCGTGTACAAACAGTTTTCTCCCAAGGCAGGTGTGACCAGTATGGGACATTCTGGAGGGCGCCAACTTACATCGCTTGATAACACCATTTATTGCATCGCGTATTACAATGATGTGGTGTATCGGGTGACGCCCGACAATCCCGAGCCGGTTGCGTTTGCCCGGTTCGATAACACGTTCGCGGAGGTAACAACGTTCGAAGATGAAGAGAACTATATCAGTTATTGCCGTCAGAAAGGCGTTGCTGAGTATATTTCCCGGTTTAGGTGTCTTGACAATGGTAATTTATGGTCTTTTGTGGGTGCATTCTTCGATAGTGGTCATTCGTTGCTTTGGGATAAAGGAAAGAATGAGTTGTACAAGAATCCACTTCAGGGATGGCCGTATCTTGGCAGCAATTGTTGTTCGGACGGCGTGTTTGGATATAATCCATTTCCCCCCGAAGCCTTTTCTCAGGTTAATCTCGCCACAATCGATCCGGCGACCCGGCCTCTCTACGACCTGATCGCCCAACGGTACAGCCGGTACGGCGAGAACGAAAACCCGTACATCATCACCATCAAGTACGAACGGAAGTAAAACATCCGGTAAATGTGTGGCGGCCGCAGAAATTTTCTGCGGCTGTTTTTTTGCCGTCCATAAATTTGTGTAAATTCCGGTTGCAAACGTTACATTTTATCTATTGATCCGTTGTCTAAGAAAAATAATTTCCCTGCGAATGATGGAAATAGAAAAATATCACTACATTTGCAGTGTACTAATACATAAAGACACCTAACGGAAAATCGACTATGCCGATCATCGAACTCGATAACATCAATAAGACGTACCACAACGGCGCCCCGCTGCACGTGCTCAAGGGCGTGACGCTGGGCATCGACCGGGGCGACCTGGTGTCGATCATGGGGGCGTCGGGATCCGGGAAATCGACCCTGCTGAACATTCTGGGCATCCTCGACAGCTACGACAGCGGCGAGTACCGCCTCGACGGCGTGCTGATGAAAAACCTCAGCGAGCGCCAGGGCGCCCATTACCGCAACCGGATGATCGGCTTCGTGTTCCAGTCGTTCAACCTCATTGCCTACAAGAACGCCATGGAGAACGTGGCGCTTCCCCTTTATTACCAGGGAGTGTCGCGGCGCAGGCGCAATGCGGCGGCATTGGAGTACCTCGATCGCATGGGATTGCGCGAGTGGGCCGCCCACATGCCCAACGAACTGTCGGGCGGACAGAAGCAGCGTGTGGCCATCGCCCGGGCGCTCATCACCGAGCCGAGCATCATTCTGGCCGACGAGCCCACCGGCGCGCTCGACAGCCAGACCTCGCTTGAGGTGATGGAATTGCTCAAACAGGTGAACGCCGCCGGCATGACGGTGGTGATCGTCACCCACGAGGCCGACATCGCCGCCCGAACCAATCAGGTCATCCACATTAAAGACGGGATCATTGGTTCCGTAACCGACAACCGATGAGAGAGATTCTGCAAGAGATCATGGCGTCGATCCGCCACAACCGGCTGAGGACATTCCTGACCGGGTTTTCGGTGGCGTGGGGTATTTTCATGCTCATCATCCTGCTGGGATCGGGCAACGGGCTCAAAAACGGCGTGATGTCGAATTTTCCCAATACCACCGACAACGTGGTGGGGGTTTATTCCGGCCGCACGAAGATGCCTTACGGCGGATACGGCAAAGGACGCGCCATTTACATCCACCCTGAGATGCTCGAAAGGCTGCCGGCCCAGTTCCCGCAGATCACGGAGATCACCGGGCGGCGGTATGTGTCGGGGCAGATCTCGTACAAAGGGCAATTCCTGTCAACCAACAACCGGACCGCCATGCCGGGCGCGGCGCGGATCGAGAACATCAAGATGCTCGACGGGCGTTTTTTCAACGACATGGATGTGAAGGAACGGCGCAAAGTGATCGTCATCACCGAAAACGTCGCCAAGGTGCTCTTCAAAAACGAAAACCCGGTGGGCAGGCACGTCAACCTGGGCCGCTCGGACTATGCGGTGGTGGGGGTATGCAAGGCGGACTGGAGCAGCGACTACTCGGTCTATGTGCCGCTGACCACGGCGCAGACGGTTTATGCCTGGTCGCGCGATCTGAACAACATCAGCTTCATTGTCGAGGGAGTCGAAAGCAAGGCTGAGTTCGATGTTTTCCTTGAAAAGGTGCGGGCGTACCTGGCTGCCGAACACGGCTTCGACCCGACGGACAAGGGGGCGCTGTACCTCGCCGACTCGTTCGAGTCGTACCGCGAGATGATGAAGATATTCGGGGCCATCTCGCTCTTTGTGTGGATCATCGCCATCGGCACGCTGACGGCCGGAGTGGTGGGCGTGAGCAACATCATGCTGGTGACCGTGCGCGAGAGGACGTGGGAGTTCGGCGTGCGCAAGGCCATCGGGGCCACCTCGGGATCGATCGTGCGGCTGGTGATCGTCGAGTCGTTGCTGATCACGGCCTTCTTCGGCTACATCGGCATGATCCTGGGAGTGGGGGTGATGGAGCTGGTGAACCTGATCATCACCAGGGGAGCGGAAGCTGCGGTATCCGCGTCAACGGAAACTCCGACGATCTTCCTCAACCCGACGCTCGAACTGCCGGTGACCGTCAGCGCCACGCTGGTGCTGGTGATCGCGGGCTTGGTGGCGGGATATGTGCCGGCGCGGCGGGCGTCGAAGATCAATATCATCGATGCGTTGCGGTATAATAAATAATATCAATCCATTAATTCATAATTGATCCATGAAAGTTTCTTTTTTGTCCATTGTTTTTGCGGTTGCCTTGTTTCTGGGGCAAAGTAACGTCTGTCGTGCCCAGGCGAATGTTCTCAGTGTACAGGAGTTGCACGACGACCTCGACTCGCTCTATGCCGGCATCAACGACATCCATCCCGACATGTTCGCCGTGGTCTCCCAAAAGCAATTCGAGAAGGAGATCGCCCACATCAAAACGCAGATGGACCGGCCCATGACCGCAACGGAGTTTTACGTTCTTGCGGCTCCGCTGATCACGAAGATGCGCGACGGGCATACATGGCTGTATTTCCCGCCTGAAGCCCTTGCCGAAAACGGGAAAAAACTGTTTCCCCTGTCGGTCGAAGTTCCCGATAAGTCCACGATCGAGGTCGTTGCGGTGCATTCGCCCGGGGCGGATATCCCCGTGGGAGCCGTTATCAGGAGTGTCAATGGAGTAAGTGCCAAAAAATTGATAGCGAAGAACCTGGAGTATGCGCCCGGCGAACTTCTTCCGCACCGGCTGTCCCGTATTGCGGGTAATTTCACTTCCGTTCTGTGGAGTTGCTACCCCTGGGAGAAATTCGATATCAGGTATGCCTATGAGGGGAAGACCCATACGGTTTCCCTGGACGGGATCTCCCTCGAAGAACTGTATGCCAATCCCGCCCCGGCACAGGAAACCTATGCCAACTACTCCTTTAAAATAACCGATGGCATCGGCATCATCGATTTTCGTTCATTCGCCGATCTGGACGCATTTGCAGCGTTCGCGGATTCGACTTTCCGCCTCTTGAAGGAGGGCGGTATCGAAAACCTGATCATCGATGTTCGGAACAATGGGGGCGGCAACTCAGCCATAGGCGATACGCTTTTCCAGTATATTTCGCATACGCCGTTTCTGCAGTTCGGAAAATGCGTCGAAAAATTCAGCCAGGGCCGAATTGATGGGAAGAAGCTAATGCGAGAACAATTTCACCTCTTCGATTATATGAGTGAAAGTGAATTTGAGGAATACCTTTATCAGGAACCGATAGGAACCATGAAAACTTATTCGGAATCCCCCATTGCATTATCGCCCAATCCCTTGAGGTATGACGGTAACGTATACCTGCTTACAAGCCATTACTCCTATTCGGGGGCCGGATGCTTTGCGCAGGCATTCAAACACTTTCGGATGGGTACGATCGTGGGAGAAGAAGCGGGACAGCCTTTGGCGTGTTTCGGCGAACTCGTATGTCAGATATTGCCGAACACAAAGCTGATGTATGTTGCGTCGGACAAGATATTTTACCTGGCCGGGGCCACCGACAAAGATTTCGACCACGGAACGATACCCGACCACAAGGTCGATGCGGACAAGGCCATGGACTACTCGGTTAAGTTGATAAAACAGGGCCGTAAATAAGGAGCTACACAAAAAATATAAACAGAGTATGAAAAAGATTGTTTTAGCTGCACTGGCATTGTGCATGAGCGCCACGGCCGCGTCGGGACAGACTTTTTTGTGGAAGCTGACCCGGATGCAGCACCAGAAAGGCTGCCTGGATATCTATTCCGGTGCCGAACTGAAAGAGGCCCTGTTTGAGGGGGAATCGTATGGAGATATCTCGGACTGGAAGAAACGGAATGCCTTCCTTGTGGCCGAGCGGACGCTGTTCTGGTCGCGCCGGGTGTGCTCCCCGGAAGAGATTGAGCTGTTCGGGAAAAAACGATTGAAACGCTATCAACCCTTCGCCCTTCCCCCGGAAGTCGCACGACAGATCGAAAAGACGGACGGCGAGTTGAGCATTACGGCTTACGTCCGTTCGCGTCGGGGCGGAACGGTCATAAAGGAGTTGGTGTTGTTCTTGCAAATGTCTGAGATGGAGGGAGACATCGTTGTGTTCGACGCCGATTTCGACCGCGATGTATTCAAAGTAGAGACGAGAGATTTTTTAGAAGAACTTTATAATTCAGGACTTTAAAATGAGAAAAATGTTGATGTTTGCACTGATTGCGTGCATGGGTGCGACGACCGCGTCGGCGCAGGATTATTTCAAGGCGCTGGCCAAGTCTCAGGGCGACCAAACCGAAAGTTCGTGGGAGGAGATCCCCATGGAAGTAATTAAAATGCAGCTTTCCACCGAGGAGAGAAGTCCCGACCAGATGTCGCCGCAGGAGCGGGCAGCGTACGGGTTGGCGCAGAAAATCACGCTGGCCGCCGTCAAAATGGGCGGAACCGATGACCGCGAGTCCATCCGCAAGGCGCTGAAAGGGTACAAAGAGATCGAATTCCCGGAACAGATGAAGGAGAATATCGAGAAGGCAAGGGAGATGGGCTTGTATATCGAGGTTTACGCTAAGGTTAAAAGAGGCGAAGTCCGGGAAGCCGTGCTTGTTTTCGATGTGTCCGACATGGAAGACATGTCTGACTCCGAATGCATCACCATGATGGATATGATGTTCGACAAAGGCGTGTCGGAAAGCGACCTGGTCGGTTATGTCGGCTATATGACCCCCGGAATGTAATCAATTCAAATAAATTAAGGAGTATGAAAAAAGTTGTTTTTGCCGCACTGGCATTGTGCGTGAGTGTATCGACCGTCTCGGCGCAGGATTATTTCAAGACGTTAGCCAAAGTCCAGAAACAGAAAAACGTGGTAAGTTGGGAGACTGTCCCGCTTTCGCAAATGAAAGAAGCGATGAATGTTTCCGAAACGGACGAGTTGTCGGAGGAAGACCGTGCAACCCTGGAGGTGCTCAATAAAATCGAGAGCATCAGCGTCAGGGAGTGCGACCCGGCCATTATCGGCGATGTGGACAAGGCGCTGAAGGGGTATGAGAGCTATGAGGTTCCGCAGTCGCTTAAAGAAATCATAACGGGCGGTTCC
Organism: Rikenellaceae bacterium; assembly: GCA_031548435.1. Lineage (GTDB taxonomy): Bacteria > Bacteroidota > Bacteroidia > Bacteroidales > Rikenellaceae > JAVBRA01. The sequence goes on along the minus strand of JAVBRA010000007.1, from coordinate 96,271 downwards.
GCCCCGGTCGGCCTGCGGATCTACACCAGGGAGAAGAAGGGATGCATCCGGGAAACCGTTTGGGTGATCACCGTCGATATGTATGACGACGAATTCCTGGCCATAGCCGACCTGATGTTTGTCGGGAAAGGGATTCCCGTCGGCGAGTTCGAAAATGTGCTCAACGGCATTGCGGAAACCTCGAACATGGGGTCGAATTAACTTTTAAAACAAAAAGCCATGTTCGACCTCGACCGCTGGGAGGAGATCCTCAACACCATCATGCGCAACCGCATGCGCAGCATTCTTACTGCATTCGGCATCGCGTGGGGCATTTTCATGCTGGTGGTGATGGCCGGGGCGGGGCTGTCGGTCGAGCGTTTCGTGGGCAGCCAGACCCGGTCGCTGGCCATGAACTCGTGCTTCCTGTATTGCGGGCCGACCTCGGTGCCGTACAAAGGTTTCGCGGAAGGGCGGCGGTGGAGCTTTTCCAACGACGATATCGAAGCGATCAGGGAAATGGACGGGGTGAAATACGTTTCTCCGATCCTGGACCGGTGGGGAGGGATCAATGTAACGGCCGGCGAACGTAGCGGCAGCTACCGGACCGAAGGGGTGTTGCCCGCCTACAACCTGATCTTTACCACGGATATCATCCACGGCCGCTACCTGAACGACATCGATATCGCCCAGAACCGAAAAGTATGTGTTCTTGGCAATCAGGTGTGGAAAGAACTTTTCCCCTCGGGGGAAGATCCTTCGGGAACGATCATCAAAATCGGGAACCTCTATTTCACGGTGGTGGGAGTGAACAAGCCGCTCAACTCCGGCGTCAATCTCAACGGAGACCCCTCACAAAAAATCGTGATGCCGGTGAACACGCTCCAGAGCATGCTCCCGGGGCAGGGCGACAAATTCGATTTCATGGCCATCTCGGGCGACAACACCATCTCGTCCGCCGAACTCCAGAAAAAGGTGATACGGTTGATGGCCGAGAGGCATTCCATCTCGCCCGACGACGACAAGGCCATCGAAGGGTTTAACATGGAGGAGAGCTTCAGTTTCTTCACCAACTTCATGTGGGGCATCAACCTGCTGATCTGGGTCGTGGGGTTGGGAACGCTGCTGGCCGGGGTGTTCGGGGTGAGCAGCATCATGTTGGTGGTGGTGCGCGAACGCACCCAGGAGATGGGCATCCGGCGGGCCCTGGGCGCCACGCCGGGCAATGTGATCGGGCAGATTATGAGCGAGAGTTTCATCCTCACGTTCATTGCCGGGGTGGCGGGACTGACTTTCGGAGTGGGCGTGCTGGCGCTGGCCGAGAAAATCATTGCCGCCTCGGGGGGCGAATGGGCCTCGCCGCAGGTGTCGTTCGGGTTGGCGATGTCGGCCCTGTCGGTGATCGTGCTCGGCGGGGTGATCGCGGGGATTATTCCGGCGGTTAACGCGGTGAACGTAAGGCCGGTGGATGCGATACGGGAAGAGTAGTTTGTGCGAATAATTAACAGCCGCAAGGGATTCAAATTAAAACAACATACCACAATGAAAAAGTTTTTTAAGATCTTTATGATCGTCTTTTTTGTACTGCTGCTTATCGGCACATTCGTGTTCCTGTGGAGCAAAACCCGCCCGGTGAAGGTGGTGTACAACACCGTGCAGCCGGCCGTCGACACCATCGAAAAACGGGTGGTGGCCACCGGCAAGGTCGAGGCCCGCGACGAGGTGCTGATCAAGCCGCAGATCTCGGGCATCGTGTCCGACATCTACTTCGAGGCCGGGCAGATGGTCAGGCAGGGTGACGTGATCGCCCGGGTGAAGGTGATCCCCGAGATGGGGGCCCTCAACTCCGCCCAGTCGCGCCTGACGCTGGCAAACATCAGCATGGGCCAGGTGCAGACCGATTTCAACCGGACGCAGCAGTTGTACGACTCGGGCGTGATTTCGCTGGAGGAATACGAGAAAGCCAAATCGGACTTCGCCCGGGTGAAAGAGGAGTTACAGAACGCCAAAGACAACCTCGAAATCGTGGAGAAAGGGGCGTCGAGCCGCATGAGCGGGGCCAGCAACACGCAGATCCGCAGCACGATCAACGGCATGATTCTCGACATCCCGATCAAGGTGGGCAACTCGGTGATCCAGTCCAACACCTTCAACGACGGCACGACCATCGCCTCGATCGCCGACCTGGGCGATATGATCTTCCGCGGGCAGATCGACGAGGCGGAAGTGGGGCGGCTCAAAGAGGGAATGCCGATGGCGTTGACCATCGGGGCGTTGCAGGGCGTCAATCTCGACGCCGTGTTGGAATACCTTTCGCCCAAGGGGGTTGAAAGCAACGGCGTGGTGCTGTTTGAAATGAAGGCGGCAGTGAAAATTCCCGCAGGAGTGTTCGTGCGGGCCGGGTACAGCGCCAACGCGAGCATTGTCACCGACAGCCGGCAGGGGGTGCTGACCATTCCCGAAAGCGTGGTGGCGTTCGAAGACGAGAAACCGTGCGTCTACGCGCTCACGAGCAAACCCGAGGCCGAAGAGCAGGTGTTCGAGAAAAAAGAAGTGACATTGGGGCTCTCGGACGGCGTGAACGTGGAGGTGCTCTCCGGAGTGGAAGAGGGCGACAACCTGCGCGGATCGCAAAAGTCCGGCAAATAAAGTCCGCAACCTCGCTTGTTGACGGGAGGTTCGTTCCGCTCACCGGGCTTGTAATGCGAAATGAGCGCTCTTGATGACAAGGGTGTTGGTGAAAATTTAAACAGACTCTGACAATGAGCAAGATAAAATTGGGTGTGGCGGCGCTGTTGTTGCTGGCCTCCATGCCGGCATACGGACAGGGGGGCTGGAGCCTCAGGCGATGCATCGATTACGCCATCGAGAATAACATCTCCGTGCAACGGTCGGCCATTGCCGCCGATCAGCAGGAGGTGGCGCTCAACACGGCGCGGAACAGCCGCCTGCCATCGCTGGGGGCCAACATGAGCGGCAACCTGTCGTTCGGGCGCGGGCAAGACCGCACGGGCGTTTACAAGGACAACACCCAGGCTTCGACCTCGATCGGAGCTTCGGTCGGGGTGCCGGTGTTCGCGGGATTCCGCATCAACCACGAGATCGCGGGGAACAGGCTCGACCTCGAAGCGTCGCTGCAAGACCTGGCCCGCGCCAGGGACGATGTGGCGCTGAACATCACCTCGCTTTACCTCCAGGTGTTGTTCAATAAAGAGATATTGCGGGTGGCGCAGGCCCAGGTCGAGATCAGCCGCGGGCAGCTGCAGCGCAGCGAGATCATGTTCCGCGAGGGCAAAAGTCCCGAGTCGGTGGTATACGACGCCAAGTCGGTGCTGGCCAAGGACGAGATGAACCTTACCCAGGCCGGGAATAACCTGACGTTATCGCGGCTGACCTTGGTGCACGCGCTGAACCTCCGTGAGTACGAGGGGTTCGATATCGAGGATCCCGCTGCCGAACAGTTGCTCGCCTATGCGCTGAAGCCCGTTCCCGCGCCCGACGATGTGTACGGTTATGCTTCCCTGACGCGTCCGGCGGTGCTGGCCGAAAACCTCCGCCTCGACCGCAGCCGCACCTCGTTGCGACTGGCCCGGTCGTCGTATTACCCGCAGATTTCGATGAGCGCAGGGTACGGCAACGGTTATTACTACTCGTTCATGGACGGGGCTGTCAATACGTCGTTCAGCGAGCAGTTCAGGAAAAACGGCAGCGAATCGGTGGGGCTGAGCATGAGTATTCCCATTTTCAGCCGTTTTGCGGTGCGGAACAATGTGCGCACGGCCAAACTGCAAATCTCGTCGCAGGAGCTGGCCCTGGAGCAGGTGAAGCAAACCTTGCGCAAGGAGATAGAACAGGCCTATTACGACGCCCAGGCGGCCAGGAAGAAATACGAGTCGGCATCCGAAGCCATGAATGCCGCGCGCGAGGCGTTCCGCTACGAGGAGATCCGGATGAGTGTGGACGGCTCGACCCTGTATGAGTTCAACGATGCCAAAACCCGCCTCGAACGCGCCGAATCGGACATGATCCAGTCCAAGTACGAGTTCGTCTTCAAACGCAAGGTGCTTGATTTTTATTCGGGTATCCCGCTGGCGTTGTAGGTTTCCGTCGGTTGAAAAATACCCGGGTCGCAACGGCCCAAGTATTGTATTTGGAAAATACGTTCATTGCAGTATATTTTGAATATATTAACAAACTTCCATGTATTTATGAAGCAAATGAGAACTATTTTGACCGCGTCTTTTTTCGCATGCGTGTTCCTTGCGGCCTGTTCTTCCGATCCGAAGCAGGCGCCGTCGCTTAATTATTCGAATATTACACTCAAGGCAGGCCAGACGCGTCAGCTGATCTCTTCCGAAGAGGGGCGGAAATCGATTGCCTGGAGTTCGTCCGATCGGTTCGTGGCCTCGGTCTCGAACGCTGGGCTGGTGGCCGCCCGCAAGGTCGGGACTGCCACGATCCATGCCAATGGGGTCGCCTGCCAGGTGACGGTTGAACCGGTGTATAACCTGTATGAAGAACCGATCACCGAATGGGGAGCTTCCCGAGAAAAAATCATCGACAGGCACGGGGAGCCCGAGCACGACTATGGGTCGCTCATCACTTACAGCAATGTGTCGGATGCTATTTCGCTCATAAGGTACTTTTTGGACGAAGATGGAGGGTTGAATACGGTGCAGATGTGTCTGCATGAGGATAAAGCGACCGGCATTGACGATTTTATCCGTGAAAGGTATGAGTACCTGCGCCCGGATGGGCCTCTGCTCCTATATGTGAATGCTTTTGAAGAGAAGGATGCGACCACTTTTGTCATGTTGGGTCTTGTGTCCCTGTCGCCCGAGGAGGATGCGGATCTCTACTGGTTGGTTGTTTATTCGGACAAAAAAGTTACGGTTGGTTCAATTCCGGGTGCGAAGCAATACGCACTTTTCTCTGATGCCGATGCGGTGAAATTCCTGCCGCAACATTGATCGGGCGGGGATAAACAAAACCGGGAGCCTATCCAGACTCCCGGTTTTGTGTTTCAAGGCAGTGCGATTATAGCGTCACCGTTTCGCCCGACAGGCGGCTGCGTTCGGCCTCGTGGCAGATGCGGTGGCTTTCGAGCGATTCGTCGATCGAGGTGCGGAAGCCGGTGGTGTCCCCGCTGCGGACGGTGTCGAGGAAATCTTCAAGCAGCGCAAGGTCGGCCCCGCCGTGGAACGGTTCCATGCACACGGCCGAAAAGTCGATGACGTGTTCGCTGCGGTCGCGGAAACGGTGGATCTTCAGTTTCCGCTCGTTGCCGTGGATTTCGCCGTGGGTCAGCATGATGTGCGTTTCGCGGTTGTCCTCGACCGAGAAGACGTTCATCGAGAACGAGAGGGTGGTGTCGTCCTCCATCACCATTGATACGGTTTGGTTGTCGACCGTGTCGTTGTCGCAATGGTAGACGCACCGGCCGTAGTCGCCCGTTTCGAGTTCCTGCATGATCACCTGGTCGAGGGTTTTCCCGGGGGGCACGTCGAAATTCGAGATCCAGTCGCGCCGGTTGTAGTAGAGGTCGACGGCCGAAAACGGGCAATCTTTCTCGATGCCGCATGTGATGCAACGCGTGGAACTGCCGGCCGGGGCGTTGGCCTGGCGGAACCAGCGCAGCGACCCGAACGAACTGACCTTACGGCATTTGGTTTTGGTGAGCCACAGCAGAAAGTCGATGTCGTGGCAGCATTTGGAAATGAGCATGGGGTTGGTGCGCTCTTCCCGGCTCCATATCCCGCGCACGAACCCGTGGGTGGTGCGGTCGATGCCCACGCCCTCGGAGTGGTTGATGGTGATGATCTCGCCCAGTTCGCCCGAGTCGATGATCTCCTTGATCCTGACAAAGTAAGGATGGTATCTCAGCACATGGCACACCCCCACGATCACCCCTTTCTCTTTCGCTTTGCGGGCAATGGCGTGGCATTCGGGCAATGTCTGGGCAATCGGTTTTTCCAGCAGCACGTGGTATCCGGCTTCGATGGCCATCATGCACGGCTCGTAGTGTTTGTCGTCGGGGGTGCAGATCATGACCGCGTCGGCCTCGACCGGATGGAGGAAAAAATCGGGGTACTCTTCAAAGCAATGCCCGGCCGGCACCCCGTACTTCCGGGCGATGGCCTCGCGGCGTATGCGGTTGGGCTCCACAACCCCCACCAACTTCAGTTTGTCGGGGTTGAGAACCGAATATTCCATATATTTCGAGGTGCGGTTGCCTGCCCCTATCGCCACGATCCTTACCGGCCCGCCTTCGTGCAATCTCTTTTCCGTCATAAAGCCTTTCCCACAAAACACAAGATTTGCAAAAGTAGTCAAAAAAAACGCTTTCTCAAATTAGAAACGCGCGATGCGGCCGTTATGTTTTTGCTATCGGCGAGAAATTTCGGGATTGTCCGGCGGTTGCGGTGTTTAATGCCGATCCGCCGGCAATGGCTTTATTGCATCGGGAAACGGTGTTTTCCCTCCCCGCGGAGGCCGCGCTTCTTTAAAATGTGCCGGCGGGCGGATTGTATCCCCGCAAATAATTCTTACCTTTGTGCTTCGTGTTGAAAAAATCTAAAATCATCATTATAAGCATGGCACAGGATAAATTTATCGACCGTCACGTCGGGGTGAAAGAGGGCGCCGACCTGGATCAAATGTTGAAAACCATCGGCGTGGCGAGCGTCGACGAACTGATCGGGCAGGTGGTGCCCGCCGACATCCGGCTGAAAGAGCCGCTGGCGCTTCCGGCCGAGGGGATGAGCGAATATGAATTCGCGGGGCATATCCGTTCGTTGGCCGACAAGAACAAGCAATACCGCTCGTTCATCGGCATGGGGTATTATGGCACGGCCTGTCTGGCCCCCGTGCTGCGCAACGTGCTCGAAAATCCGGCGTGGTACACCTCCTACACTCCTTATCAGGCCGAGATTTCGCAGGGCCGCCTCGAAGCGCTGCTCAACTACCAAACGATGGTAGTGAGCCTTACCGGACTGGAGATCAGCAACTGCTCGCTGCTGGACGAGGCTACCGCCGCCGCCGAGGCGATGAACATGATGTTCAACCAGCGTTCGCGCGAGGCGGTGAAAGAGGGCCGCAACGTGCTGTTCGTGGACGAAAATATTTTCCCGCAGACGATGGACGTGCTGCTGACCCGTTCCGAACCGCTCGGTATTGAGTTGGCCAGCGGGAGTTTTAAAGATTACGAATTTACCGGGCGCGAGTTCGGGGTGCTGGTGCAGTATCCGGCTGCCAACGGCGAATTGTGCGATTATACCGCCTTTGCCGCCAGGGCGCACGAAGCCGGCCTGTTCGTTACCGCCGCCGCCGATCTGCTGAGCCTGGCGCTGCTTCAGTCGCCCGCCTCGTGGGGGGCCGACATTGCCGTGGGATCGACCCAGCGCATGGGCATCCCGATGGGATTCGGCGGGCCGTCGGCAGGGTATATGGCCGCCAAAGACGTGTTCAAGCGCGTGATCCCGGGCCGCATCATCGGCGTTTCAGTCGACCGGTTGGGCAACAAGGCGTTGCGTATGTCATTGCAGACCCGCGAACAGCATATCAAGCGAGAAAAAGCCACCTCGAACATCTGCACCGCCCAGGCGTTGATGGCCACCATGGCCGGGATGTTTGCCGTTTACCACGGCCCGCAGGGATTGAAGCGCATCGCCCTGAACGCCCACTCGCATGCCGCCGCCGTTGCGAAAGCCGCCAGGGAGTTGGGTTACGAACCGGTGTCCGATACGTTCTTCGACACCATCTGCATTGCGGCCGATGCCGAGAAGGTCAAAGGCATCGCCCTGGCCCGCGGGATCAACTTCTTCTATCCCGACGCCGGCTCGGTGCAGATGAGCTTCGACGAAGTGACCACCCTCGATGAAGTGAACGCCGTGGTTGCGATTCTGGCCGAAGCCGCCGGAAAAACCTACAAAACGATCGAGGCGATCGGGGAAGAAACATCTTTCCCGGCTTCGTTCGTCCGCAAAGACGCGATCCTGACGGAAACGGTGTTCAACCGCTACCACAACGAAACCGACCTGATGCGCTACATCAAGAAACTTGAACGCAGGGACATTTCGCTGGCCAACAGCATGATCCCGCTCGGGTCGTGCACCATGAAGCTCAATTCGGCCGCTTCGATGATGCCCGTCAGCCTGGCCGGGTTCACGAATATCCACCCGTTCGTGCCGGCATCGCAGGCCGAAGGGTACCTTGAAATGATCCATGAACTGGAAAAAGACCTGTCGGTGATCACCGGTTTCCATGCCACGTCGTTGCAGCCCAACTCGGGCGCCAGCGGCGAGTATGCCGGCCTGATGGTGATCCGTGCCTATCATATCAGCCGCGGGCAAGGGCATCGCGACGTGGCCCTGATCCCGGCGTCGGCACACGGTACCAACCCCGCCTCGGCCGCCATGGCGGGTATGAAGGTGGTGGTGGTTGCCTGCGACGACAAGGGCAACATCAACGTCGACGACCTGCGCGAAAAGGCCGCACAGTATAAACAGACCCTCTCGTGCGTGATGATCACCTATCCCTCGACCCACGGCGTGTTCGAGAGCCGCATCCGCCAGATGGTGGACGTGGTGCACGAAAACGGCGGCCAGGTGTATATGGACGGCGCGAACATGAACGCCCAGGTGGGGCTCACCAATCCCGGTTTCATCGGGGCCGATGTGTGCCACCTGAACCTGCACAAGACCTTCGCCATGCCCCACGGCGGCGGCGGCCCGGGTGTAGGGACGATCTCAGTGGCCAGGCATCTGGCTCCGTTCCTGCCCTCGCATCCGGTGGTGGCCACTGGCGGGGCGGAAGGCATCACGGCGGTGGCGGCTTCGCCTTACGGAAGCACGGCCATTCTGCCCATTACTTATGCCTATATCAAGATGTTGGGGGCCAACGGCCTGAAACGCGCCACGGAAATGGCCATCGTCAATGCCAACTATATGGCGGCGGCCATCAAAGGGCATTTCGACATCCTCTACACGGGCGAAACGGGCCGCGTGGGCCACGAAATGATCGTCAACATGCAGCATATCCGCAAGGAGTACGGCGTCGAGTGCGGCGACATCGCCCGCCGGTTGATGGACTACGGGTTCCATGCCCCCACGCTGTCGTTCCCGGTGCACGACACGCTGATGGTCGAGCCCACCGAAAGCGAACCGAAGGCCGAAATGGACCGTTTCCTGGAAGCGCTGATCCAGATCAAGGCCGAGTGCGAGGAGATCAAGGCGGGTGCGGCCGATGCCGAAGACAACGTCGTCAAAATGGCGCCGCACACCGATTTCGAAACCACTTCGGACGAGTGGTCGCATCCCTATCCGCGCCACAAGGCGGCCTATCCGCTGGCTTGGGTGGCCGAGAACAAGTTCTGGCCCCATGTGACCAAGATCGACGGAGGCTATGGCGACCGCAACCTGGTTTGTACCTGTACGGCGCTGGAGGCATACTTGTAGGCTGTGCGTATGGCATGCCATTTGCGGGACGTCTGTTCTTTTACCGATGTTCGCGTCTTTTGGTACGCTGCGGTTGAAAAACAAAACGATATTCCGGAACGACGCACTCTCCGCACAACCGGTGGGTATTACGGGCGAAATAAATTGGGTTTAAAAACGTTTGTTAGTAACTAATCAATTGAAGATAAGATGAAAATTGCAGAGAACAAATTTGTTTCCATCACATATCGTTTGACCGTTGGCGGTGAGGTGGTAGAGAACGTGACGGCCGAAAAGCCGTTGGAGTTCATTTTCGGTTCGGGCTTCCTGCTGCCGAAATTCGAACAGAACCTGGCGGGCAAGGGTGTGGGCGACACGTTCAAATTCTCGCTTGAGGCCGAAGAGGCTTACGGCCCGAAAGACGAAACGGCGCTGATCGAGTTCCCGAAGACGGCGTTCATGATTGATGGCGTGATCGAAGAGGGGTTGCTGAATATCGGCAACGCATTGACCATGAGCGACAACGAAGGTAACCGCCACATCGCCGTGGTGAAAGAGGTCAGGGACGACGTGGTGATGCTCGATTTCAACCACCCGATGGCCGGCAAAAGCCTCCATTTCGAGGGCGAAGTGATCGGTGTGCGCGACGTGACCGAAGAAGACCTGATGAAGCTTCAGGCCATGATGGGCGGCTGCGGTTGTGGCGACGACGGCTGTAACTGCGACGACTCGTGCGGCTGTGAAGAGGATAAATCCTCCTGTGGTTGCGGTTGCGGACAATAACGTCTAAATGATTGACAGGGAGGTGGTCTCGCTACGGGAAGCACCTCCTTTTTTATTCCGCATCGCAGATGCATTTATTATTGTGCGCATTCACAAGGTGATTCCTGAAACAACCTTGTGGGCGTTTATGATGATCGCTTCGTTTGCAGAGAGCCTGCGGCTCTTCCGCTTTGCGGCGTTTTGAAAGGGGCGATCATCGAATGGAACCGGTTTTCTTATGTTACTGAACGATAAATTGTCGGGCTGGCAGGTGATCCTGGGCAGCAATTCTCCCCGCCGCCGGGAGTTACTGGCCGGGTGCGGCATCGGGTTTGAACAGGGGGTGCCGTTTGCAGTCGACGAGTCGGTGCCGGAGGGGATGTCTGCGCGCGAGGCGGCCCGTTATCTGTCCGATAAAAAGAGCGGGGCCTATCCGCAGCCGCTCGGCGAAAAGGATATTCTGATCACGGCCGACACGGTGGTGATTGTGGACGATGCGATCCTGGGCAAACCGTCGGACGCCGCCCATGCCGCCCGGATGTTGCGGATGCTCTCCGGGCGCAGCCATTCGGTGGTGACGGGATGCACCCTGCGCAGCGCGTCCCGCAAAGAGAGTTTCGATGTGGAGACGGCGGTGACCTTTTCTACTCTGACCGACGAGCAGATCGCGTATTACATCGGCCATTACAAGCCGTTCGATAAAGCCGGGGCGTATGGTATCCAGGAGTGGATCGGCTATATGGCCGTCAGCGCTATCGAGGGGTCGTTCTACAATGTGATGGGATTGCCGGTGCATGCCCTGTGCGCCCGGCTGGAGGCGTTTGCGGGGTGATCCGTCAAAAATCTCAATAAGAAGTCTGCTTCCCGGCAGGCTTTTGTTGTTTCGGAGATATCTTCGCGCTGATCTGTGTCTGCTGATAATGAGTGTGTTCAGTTGTTGAAAACCTCAAGAAATGGGTCGGGGTCAAGGGCTTTCCGGCAAAGATGAAAAAGGACTCGAACGACAGGGAACCCTTTTTTGATGGCATCTAAACCGGGTCGATTTCCATGAAATTTTCGGAAAATCTGCAGAAAAAGTGAAATGTCGAATCTTGAATGAAACGTTTCTAAATACCTTTTTCAAATAAAACTGACCGTAAAAAAACCAAAAAAGACACCTGCAAAAGATGCAAGTGTCTTTTTAAGGATTGTCGGGGTAGCGGGATTCGAACCCACGACCCCCTGCTCCCAAAGCATAATAATTTAACTTCATGTGGTTTTTAAATAATTCATATTAATCCGTAAATGGTTGTTTTACAGAGTAAATATAGAGAATAATTCTCATTTAATTTGAAGTTATTTAATAATAATCGTTATATTTGTGTGCAAATAGTGTGTGCAAATTTTTGATCCACACAAAACACATGCAGATAGATGTACGATTATTCAAAAGACGGAATCACAGTGTCGGTTATGCTTGATACCCGGCGATCAACGGAGGTTGGAGAATACCCGGTTAAAGTACGCGTCACCTATCGACGGGATCGGAAGTATTATAGCACGGGCAAGCGAATGACCAAGCCTGAATGGGAAAAGATGCCTGCCTCGAAAGTGCGGGCTGTTATTGCAACACGCGAAAGCATTCGCAATAGCTTTGACATTGTGCGCGGTGCCGTTGAGGCTCTTGCCTCTGAAGGGATCTTTACTTTCGACAACCTCAACGGACGACTCAGAAGAGCGGTCAGCGACACGGTAAATACTGCATTCAGAGCCAAGATAGCTGAATTAAAGTCCGACAACATGATCGGCAACATGGATGTGTATTTGAATGTGCTGAGCGGTATAGAACGTTTTGCCGGGGATAAGATCGGGTTCGATAAAGTGAGCGTTGACTGGCTGAAGCGTTATGAGAAGTTTTTGCAGGCTGAGGGCAAAGCGGTCACGACAATCTCGATACACATGAGAACACTCCGCGCGATATTCAATGCAGCCAAACGCGGTGGGGTAATCAAAGAGGCGCAATATCCGTTCGGACGGGACAAGTATGTTCCCCAAACTGGTGAAGGCCGTAAAATGGCTTTAACGATTGAACAAATCGGACTGATTGCCCGGTATGACGACGGCAGCAAGGCGACGGCCAAATACCGCGATTGGTGGCTGTTTCTATATCTATGCAATGGTATGAACATGGCTGATTTTGTGAAACTCAAATACAGCGATATTGAAAACGGCGAAATATACTTTGTCCGGCAGAAAACCGAGCGCACCACCCGAACCCGTAAAGAGGTGCGCGTTGTGATCACGGATTCGGTAAAACGTATCATCGACACATGGAGCAATCCATCTTGCCCCAGCAATTACATATTCCCGGTTTTAGATGGTAGGGAGGATGCGTTGAAGCTCAAGCAAAAAACCAAGCAACTGACCCGTGCCATCAATAAGCGCATGGCTGAGATTGGCAAACAACTGGGAATCGGTACTATCTCGACATACGCCGCCCGGCACTCATATGCTACTGTGCTTAAGCGCTCCGGCGCGAATATCGCCTATATATCCGAAAGTCTCGGCCATCAGGATCTCCGAACCACGGAGAACTACCTCGCTTCATTCGAAAAAGAGGAGCGGGTGAAAAATGCGGAATTGCTGACTAAATTCGGATTATGAAAGACGACAAGGGGCTATCATTGGATCATTTGCGTATCTCAAAAGATGATTTTGAGTATCGGGTAGGCTATGACGATAGCCCGACGGCAATGGAAGAATCAAAACGTATCGCAGAAGAGTATTTTGGAGGGAGCCTTCCGAATAATGTACATATAACAGCCACTGTGAAGCGCGAATTGATGTGGAAGCAATCTGCATTTGATAGAATCCGGGGGCTCGTCCAAAAGAGAAATAGTGGGTTGTCGCTGGAGGATCTATTTGTGAGTCCTGAATTAGTTGATCCGGTTATATCGAAGTTTAGCGATATAGGAGGCCGGGAGTTCTCCATTTTATTGTTGGCGTTACGAGAGTCGCAGGTGATAACGTGGACAAAAAGCAAGCGGTCAATGTATGGGTGCTTTCGTGAAAGAATTTCCAATATTGGAACGGACAGGCTTATTGATACGTATTTGTCTGCATATGATGGCGCAAAGGATATTCCCGGCAAGCGGGCAATAACCGAAGATGAGGTGCTTCAGATGCAAAATATATTATCGCGGTTGAAGTAGGATGGGTGTCATGGTTCTCATTTGGTTCTCATTTCTGCAAATGCGTTTGAGGTTTTAAAATTATTTTTCATCTTTGCATTAGCAATCCCGGTAAAGTTGCCGGGCACCCACATCCGAAGGGGAAAAACTACGGGCCGTAGTGGGTAATGTTATGCGGCCCATTTTATTAACGCAGGTAATGATGCCTGCCAAATCCTAAGATGGAATGACCACAAATGAATCACTGCCTTTGGCGGCAATGACAATCGCTGAAGCCCGCCAGTTCTTTAATGATCTGATCTGCGAGCGACTGGCGCAGATCCCTCCCGTTAGCAACACCCAGCCTCCCTCTGACATTCTTAATGTTGATGACGCGCTTTCTTTTCTTGCGTCACAAGGATGCTATCTCACTCGGGGCAGTCTTTACAATGCAACAGCAGGCGGCAAGATCCCATGCCGACGGATCGGCAAAAAACTCTCCTTTTCTCGTGTCGAGTTGACTGTATGGGTCGAATCCAAGGTCAGGCAAAGCGCCAGGCAGTTCGATGCCGCCCTCACTATTGCCGCTTCTGCGCGTCGTAAATGATAGGCCGACATGAACTGTTTGATTCCGATCAAAAAGGAGGTGTTTATGAATAAACAAGAAGAATACTTCGTCATCCCGGAACAATTCAAGGATCTCTTCTTGGATCTTGAGGATAAAGAGTCCGGGCTGCTTGTAACGGCCCTGTCTGATTATCACTTTCACGGGAAACAACCCCGAGACCTTCCAGCCCGGCTGGAGGGCATATTCAGTGTCCTAAAAATAGTCACCTCCAAAGACTTCAAGTTATGAGAAAGGACACGTTGATGATACACCGCCAGCATACGGGGGCTATCAAAGCATTATCTGTTGAGGAGAGAGGCCAGTTGCTTACCGTTTTAATGGAATACCAATTCGAGGGCATTTACCCGCAAAATCTTCATGGCTCAGTACTGGTAGCGTGGAAGTTCATCGAACCTTTTGTGGTTGAGATGAATGAGCGTTATGAGGCCACATGCGTAAAAAATCGTAAAAACGGCATGAAGGGGGCTGATTATGGTAAACTTGGAGGCAGACCACGAAAAACCTCCAACGGGGTTTCCAAAACCCCTAAAACCCCCGATAAGGATAATGATTAGGAATATGAATAGGATGACTGAGGTAGAAGAGAGGGAGCCCTCAAAAGTTTCGGTTTCGGTATTCCGGAATTACACCGACTCGCGCCCTTGCAGGGAGGTTGATCTTGCGGACTTCCTCTTCGCCTCAACCTATCGAAAACAGGTTGAGGCCATCCGGGCGTGTCCTGATAAAGTCGAGCGCCGGGTACTCAAGATGCGGCTTCCGGCGATCACCCCGAGCGGAGTGTTCTCGAAACGGTGCAACAACGGCCTTATTCGGTACACCGGGATCATCTGCATCGACATTGATGGCGACCAAAACCTTGATATCGGCGATTGGGAGACCGTTAAATCGTCGGTCGTCGACTTGCCGGGGCTGTTGTATGCCGGTCTGTCTGCGGGCGGGAACGGGATGTTTTTGTTGTTTCGCGTCGCATACCCAGACCGGCATACCGAACACTTTGCTGCTCTCGCTTTCGAATTGCAGGGTCGGGGAGTGGTTGTCGATGCTGGCTGCCGTGACATAGCACGGTTGCGCGGTGCGAGTTACGATCCTCAACCCTATTACAATCCCAATGCGGAGGTATTTACCAGGATGTTGACCCCCGAATCTATTATGCGCTACGTACCCCCGTCGCCGTCGGAGTCAGATAGAACGGCTCTCCGGGTGCGCAAACTGGTAGATATGATCGAGCAGACAGGTACCGACATCACGGACTTTTACGATGAATGGTATGCAATTGGCCGTGCGTTAGCCGCAGAATTTGGAGAAAGTGGCCGGGGATGGTATCATGCCATCTCGGCGCAATCGTCGAAATACAGACCCAAAGAATGCGACCGGCAGTATGACCGATGCCTTCGAACCTGTTCCCGCACCGGCATCGGCACATTCTTCGGAATCTGCAAAAACTACGGACTAACGACACTAAAATAACATTGAGTTACATATTATGGCGCAGCGTAAAGGGCAGACAGGCAATCCGAAAGGGCGCCCGAAAGGAAAACCGAACAAGGTGACAGCGTCTATGCGAGATTGGATACGGCAACTCATCGACGGCAACCGGACGCAACTGGAGGCGGATTTGAAAGCCCTCGACCCGAAAGACCGCTGGGCGATCGTCGAGCGGCTGATGGCCTATACGACACCTAAAATGTCGCCCATATCGATACAGGAGCAGATCGAAGCGGAATTTGCCGCACTTGAGAGGTTTCTGCATAACGCGCCGGACAAAGTGGTCGACGCACTCGAAGAAAAAATCAAACAAATTTATCAACTGAATGGAAACGAAGAAGGATAAGATCGATCGCATGATGTCGATGATGAACAAACCGGGCGCACAGGAGCGCGTTGTGATTATCCTGTCCGAGAGCATCATCGGGTCGGACGAACCGCCTCGTGTTACTGACGTTATCTCATTCATAGGCCCGCCGCTGACGCGCGAAGAGAAACGTCCCTATTTTACCGATGAAGAATGGGCTGATTATTTGGAGCGCAAAGAAAACAGCATCTTTAAAGAGCGGCTCACCCATGCACAAATGACAGAGGTGCTATCTCATTTGCCTGCCGATGCCCCAGACTCCCTCCACGGTCTTACCCCGAGTCAGATGGCAGAATACCTTTCCGACGACCCGGCGTAATTCTTCCATGCGATGAATGCTAAACAGCCACCCTTTGAGGTGGCTGTTTTAAAAGGGGATGTTGCTTGTATAGTTTTTATTACAACAGAGGAACGATGAAAAACCGGCCCTTTTCAGGCTCCCGGTAACATATCTAATCATTTGTTGTTGCATGAATTGATTTTTTTTTTTATGTTTACATAAAATTTTATGGTTACATTATGTGCGATGTTTCTGTTTTGATGGCTACCTATAATTCGGAAGCATTCATTATTGAAGTTGTCGACAGTATATTATTGCAGGCATTCAAGGGTTTTGAGCTGATAATCGTGGATGACGGTTCATCCGACAGCACGATTGAAATCATACAATCTTATGATGACCATCGGATCAAATTATTTCAATTTGATCATAACCGTCTAGAGACCCTTAACAAAGGAATCGACCTGTCCCAGGGAAAGTATATTGTGAGGATGGATCACGATGACGTTATGCTTCCCGGGCGCATTCAAAAACAGGTTGATTTTATGGAGTCCAATCCGAATGTCGCTGTTTGCGGCAGTTGGATCGAATTATTTGGAAGCGAAACGGGAGTAATAAAAACAAGTGCGAATCATGAAGATATTATATCGAACATGGTTCACTCCTGTCAAATGGCGCATCCGTCGACGATAATACGAAAATCCATCTTGGATGCCCATGATATCCGCTACCGGGACGGGTATTCATTCGCCGATGATTATAAAATGTGGTGTGATATTATCAAAGTCGGGTGTTTCGCAAACATCCAAGAGGTGTTGTTGAAGTACCGCCGTTCTCCCGCACAACTGTCCGCTACCAGGTATGATGAATTGCAGGAAGGAACACGACATGTGAAAAACGAATTAATCGATTATTACCTGTCCATAATCAAATTGGGGGCGGGAGGGTTCCGGTTGAAGAATTTTCTGCGGCTCCGGGAGGCCTACTTGAACGGGGAGGCCGGTGAAGAAACCTATTACAATGAAGCGTATTCTCTATTTGACGGATTGATCGAACGCAAATTATTGAACTTCGGCTATGAATGAACTCACCGTCATCATCTCTTTTCTCAACGAAGGAGGCGAGGTTGAAACAACGCTGAAGGAGATTCGGCGAACGGCCGGTGGGGCGGTGGATGTGATCATGATCAACGATGCTTCAACGGACGGATTCGACTACAGTGGTGTTGCAGTGAAATATAATGCGCGCTATGTTGAGAACCAAATGCGGCAAGGTTGCGCATCTTCAAGAGAGATAGGTGTTCGTTTATGTCGAACGCCCTACCTTCTCATCATCGATGGGCATATGCGATTTTACAACGATAATTGGTGGATCGAGATAGTGAAAGCGATCAAAGACGATCCGAGAGCGATCTACTGTACTCGCTGCCGGATGTGGGATTTTGAAGAGAAGAAAGAAAAAGGAACCATGGGTTATGGCGCCTGTCTCAAGTTGCTCGATTCCGAGAAGAGAGGTATACTGGATGTCACGTGGATCAATCGCGATATCCATTCACGAGCAGAAATTGTTGATATTCCGTGCGTGTTGGGTGCGAGTTACGCTGCCTCGAAAGAGTATTGGAACTATTTAAGAGGCGTCGATGGCTTGATGCTGTATGGTTGCGATGAGGCCTATATCAGCCTGAAGGCATGGATGGAAGGCGGGCGATGCCGCCTCGTCAATAACGTGACTATAGGGCATCTTTTCCGAAAGAAGTTTCCATATGCAGTTAACTATTTGGAGTTATTCTACAACAAGTTGTTTATTGCTGAAACCATTTTACCCGAGTCCATTGCCCGACCAGTGATAAAGGCCATAAAGGCGGTCGATTATGTGAATTATGCTCAGGCAAGGGAACTTATGGAGCCTGTTAAGGGTAAGGTCGATGAGTTCAGAGAATATTACGCTTCTGTGTTTAAGGGCGGTTACGATCGGTTTTCGAAAATAAACGAATGGTTTATAGCCGAATTAACAAAGAAGTCTCAGTTGGTATGAATGAACTGACAGTAGTCATCCCTTTTCTCAACGAAGGGAACGAAGTTGAAATCACCATAAGAGAGATTAAGAGAACGGCCGGAGACGCTGTGGATATTGTTCTTGTAAACGATGCCTCGGATGACGGATTTGATTATAAGTCGGTGGCTGAACGATACGGGACGCTTTATGTCGAACATTCGGATCGCCTGGGAAGCGGCCCGGCCAAACAGGCCGGAATCAATGCTTGTCAGACTCCTTATTTTCTGGTTATAGACGGGCATATGCGGTTTTATCATGACGACTGGTGGCTTAAAATCGTGAGCGCGATAAAAGAAGATCCAAGAGCGATCTATTGTTGCCGCTGCAAATCGTGGAGTTTTGATAAAAAAGCGGAAACCGGATGCGAACCTCCTTATGCGGCCTACTTTAAGGCTCTGGAGCCGAAAGAACGGGCAGTAGTCAATGTGGCTTGGGTGACCTATAACATCTATTCGGATACGAACCTCGTCGATGTTCCCTGTGTACTGGGGGCATGCTATGCCGCCACCAAGGAGTATTGGAATTATTTGCGAGGATTCGAGGGTCTGAGGCTGTATGGATGTGAAGAAGCATACATCAGCCTGAAGGCATGGATGGAAGGAGGGCGATGCCGCCTCTTGACCGATGTGGTGATAGGTCATCTATTCCGGAATAAATTTCCTTACGTGATGGATAGCCTGGAGATTTTCTACAACAAAATGTTCATTGCCGAAACCGTATTGCCGGAAGTGTTGAGGAGGAAAGTCATTCGGGCAATGAAAGGAATCAATTACATCAATTATGTCCGGGCCGCGGAGATGATGAAGGAACGGCAAGAGGAAGTCGAAAATCTCCGGGGCTATTATTCGGATATACTTACGGCCGGATACGACAATTTTTGCAGAATCAATGACGCTGTGGCCGATAAAATAAACGCCAAATAACGGGTATGGGGAAAATTATACGAAAGATTTTTGTCTGGTGTGTGTGTTTCTGTATTTCAACTTCAGCATGGGGGCAGAATACCCAGAAACATTCCCTGTCGGGGGTTGTGACGTCTGCAACCGGAGAGGTGCTTGGCCTGTGTTCCGCGACCGTCGAACGCGCCTCGGGCGGGCCGACGGTAGGCGGGGTGTTCTCCGGTCAGGATGGCGGTTTTGTTATCAGCGGCATCGAAACCGGCGACTATGTTTTCCGGGTTACGCACATGGCTTACGAGGAATACTCGCAGACGCTCCGGCTGGATCATAACATCACCCTGGATACCATCCGTCTGAGCCCCAAAGCCGTTAAAATCGACGAGGTGGTCGTAAAGGGCGAATTCATCCGGCGGATGTCGAACAAGTATACTGTCAGTATGCAGGGCAATCCCATTGCCAAAGGCAAGTCGGCTTATGGGGTATTGGGTTTCCTTCCGGGAGTTACCATGCACGAGGGGCTGAAGGTCAATGGCCTCAACGTCGACCGGGTGTACCTCAACGGGCGCAAGCTGAAACGGAACGACGAACTGGGCGGTATCCGGGCCGAGGACATCGAAAGCATCGAGGTCACTCCTGTCGCCGGCAGCGCATACGGCGCCCAGGTGGTCGGTGGGGTCATAAAAATCAGACTGAAGAAGAATCTGGAGAACGGGTATTACGGCAATGTGAACAACAACCTCTCGGTCGACGAAAACGGTTTTAAGAGCGAAAGCATCACCGGAACGATCAATTACAGGTACAAGAAATGGAGCGTCTACGATCAGGCGGGCTATTCCTATTCCGACAATTTCACCGAGCGCGTCACCGACGGGGATTATCCCGGCTCCCAGGTCAGGATGAACACCGATGTGGCCAACACCACCGGCACCAATACGTTCTCGAATATCCTGAGCCTTGTCTACGATATAGATGAGAAACAATCCCTGGGCGGGAATTTCAGTTACTACGGCACCCGCAGCGATTTGTCCGGGCGCTCCCTCTCCGAAACATCCGACTATTCGGGGTCGCCGCTCGAGTGGACGTCGTATAAATCGCAGGTGAACAACCGCACCGACGAGTATTACGGCGTGCTGAACTACCTGTTGGATCTGGACGAGGAAGGCTCCAATATGAACATTCAGGTGGATTACACCAATACACCGGTACGAAACAACGGGTGTTACACCTACGACTATACCTCATTGGTCTCCGGCGATTCCGACCTGTCGCAAACCCGGGATATGCGCGATATGAACCCGGACGACCTGTTTAATGCCGAGGTACATTTCGAAGTGATGGTTGGGAATTCCGAACTGGACTTCGGCGGCTATTTCGCATCGGGCAACACCACCGGCAAGCTGGTTTATCAGAACTACACATCCGGGAATTGGGTGGCCGATTCCGGCCAGAGCGACGATTTCACCAACAACGGACAAGACTTTAACTGCTATGCCGAATACATTTCGGAAATCGGGCGTTTCTCGTTCAATGCGGGGCTGAATGCCACATGGAACACCACCCGGTTCACTTCCTTCAAGGAAGATACGGTCGTAAACCGGAATTACTTCGGGATCTATCCCGATGTGGGGATCGCCTGTTTTTTCAATCGCCAGAAGGGTACATTGGTGAATGTCACCTACAAACGGGCCCTGTCGTTTCCGACCTATAATCTCTTTAACCCGGTCGTCATTCCCTTGTCCGACCACTCGTATTCTGTCGGAAATCCGCTGCTGAAACCGGACAGCCGGCATCTGTTGCAGGTGAGCTACGTGCTTCGGAACAAATGGCAGGTCTATTATAACTATTATCGGATAGACGATGTGGTCTTTCCTAAAACCTTCACCGATGCCTCCGATCCGCTCGTCACTTACGTCATGCCGGTAAATGCAGGCAGACAGGTTGCCCATATGTTCGGCACCGGCTATCCCGTGAAGATATGCAAATGGTGGAGCATGAATCCGCAGGCAGCGTTCGCGATTATGAAGACCTCGAATCCGGATGTCGATTATACCGGCAATGTGGCACGACTGTCTATCAACAACTCGTTCTCGTTCAAGGGGAATTGGGGCGGCAGCCTGTCGTTCAGAGGGGCTACCGGGCAGGAAGAAGGATATTACAAAAGAACGCCCAGCTACGGTATCGATATCAGCGGCTATAAATTTCTATTCAAGAACAGACTGCTGGCAGGTGTTGGGATCAGTAGCATTCTTTTCAAGAATTCGGATACCTCGGGCATTCACAACGATTACTACAACTATCAGACACGAACCGTGTCCCCGGTTACCTCGCTGAATTTTTCCCTAAGTTACAGTTTTAAAAGCGGAGGGGATAAGAAAGCCAAGAAAGTCGACGCTGAACGGAAATCCTTTGGAGCGCCGCTCGAATAAATATCGGAGTTGTACAAGTAACTAAACAATTAAACTTTAGATTATGAAACCAAAAAAATTAATGGATCTGGAGGTGAACCTGATGCCTATGGCAAAAAACGAAGAACGTCTGTTGAAGGGAGGGTTTGGTGAAGTCGCTTCATTTCAACCCGCTGCAACGGCAAAAAGAGAGACTAAGACCAACACCAATGCGCTGATTTGCTTCCGCACTTGTCGCAATGGAGCCGGAACGGAAGATACGAAAAAGAAAAAAAGAAGATGTAAATCCAACGGATCTGGGAGTAGCAACTCGTCGACAGAGAAATCTTAGAGGTTGTTTTGAAATTTACAGATATAAATAATTGATTATCAGTAGATTGTCGGATATTTTTCGTATCTTTATAGTTCTCAACCACATAAAGAATGAAAAAACAATATCCGAGCAATCTGACCGATAACCAATACGCGACAATATTAGGCATAATTGGCGACAAACGCAAGCGCCGACGTTCATTGAAAGAGATATTTGATGCGATCTTCTACCTGTTAAAGACCGGCTGTCAGTGGCATCAGTTGCCCGGAGATTTTCCGGCATGGCAATCTGTTTA
The DNA here is from genome assembly GCA_031548435.1 of Rikenellaceae bacterium. GTDB lineage: Bacteria > Bacteroidota > Bacteroidia > Bacteroidales > Rikenellaceae > JAVBRA01. The sequence goes on along the minus strand of JAVBRA010000007.1, from coordinate 74,220 downwards.
CTACTACTTCCGCAAATGGAGCCTTGCCGGGACTTTCAAAAAGGTACACGATTATTTGCGAGGCTTGCTTCGCCGCCGCGCAGGAAAGGAGACTTCGCCGAGTGTGGGAATTATTGACTCTCAAAGTGTTCATGGCACATATCGCGGTAAGGAGCGCGGTATCGACGGTGGTAAACGTGTGAAAGGCCGCAAACGGCATATCATCACTGATGCCCAAGGGTTGATGTTGGCGGTGAAAGTTCATCCGGCCAATCGGCACGACAGCAAGGCGGCGATAGATGTGATGGGACAGTTGAAACCGGAGTTCGGGCGGATGAAAAAGATTTATGCAGACGGTGGCTATAGCGGTGAGTTAAAGGACGTTGTAAAGAAGGAGTTAAAGTGCACGCTGAAGATTACGCTTCGCAAGGATAAATCCAATAAATTCAAACCCTTGCCCAAGCGGTGGGTGGTGGAACGGACATTTGCCTGGTGGGAGTCGTACCGAAGATTGAGCCGGGAATATGAGTTCGAAACAAAATACGAAGAAAACATGATATACCTCGCGATGATTAAATTGATGATCAAGCGATTACCTAACTAAATTTTAAAACAACCTCTAAAGTTCCGATCCGAATGAAGAAACAAACCGGTTGCAGAAATTATGGGAGTATCTCGAAAAGCCCTGAAATGAGTAGAGAAAAGCTAATTCTAATGCTATGGAACAAAAGAAATTAATGGATCTGGAGGTGGCCCTGACTCCTTTGACAAAAAACGAAGAACATCTCTTAAAAGGTGGTTTTGGAGAGGTCTCATCGTTCGAACCTCTAATGGCTGCGGCAGAGGCGGAAAACGCCAATTACGGTATTTGCCTTGTCACTTGTAATACCAACTGTCCCGTTAATCTCAATGGAGGCACGAAGTGCAAAAAAAGTCAGTGCACAACCCATTGTGGCGAAACTACTGCCGCTCCCACGCCGACTCCTACGCCCACTGGAACATCCGAACCTGAGTAGTAAATTAACAATGTGACGCAAATCATGAGGCACTCTGTCGGATCTCTATTAAAACAGAGTGCCTCATTCTCGGAAACAACTAATCCCACAATTTTATGAAATGGAGTCATTATAACTTTGCGATAGACAACCTCGACGGGCGGCACGTTATTTTCAACTGCAGAACGGCGGAAATCATGGCCATTGTTCCAGAACTCAGGCAATTGGTCGACGAACATATCGATCATCTGGACGACCTTCAGAACATTCATCCGGAATTTTATGCCTATCTCGTTGGGAAGAAATTTGTAGTGGGTTCAATAGGAGAAGAACAACAGGGGGTTATGGATTCCATCCAGATGGCAAATAATTCCAAAAATTTTTATAATCTGGTTATCAACCCGACAATGGATTGCAATCTCAAATGCTGGTATTGTTACGAGTCCCATGTTAGTGACAGCATCATGACGGAGGAAGTCCGAAAGTCGATTGAATTGCTGATCGAGCAAAAAGGAAGCGAGTATAAGACCTTACAGTTGTCTTTCTTCGGAGGAGAACCGCTCATGAGATTTGATACTTCTATCCTGCCTATTATTGAATATGCGGTTAAAGTATGCGATCAAACCGGGTGTAATTTGCCGATCATGTTCACCACCAACGCTACATTGTTGGACAAGAAAAAGATCGACCGGCTGGCAACTTTGGGAAAGAAGGTCTTTTTTCAGGTCCCTTTCGACGGAAACAGGGAGAAGCATAATAAGATAAAACGGTTGCCCGGGAACGATAAATCTGCCTATGACATCTCCATTGAAAACATAAAATACGCACTGTCGAAAGGAATGACTATATTAGTGCGATGCAATTATTCGGAAGATACGGCAGAGGGGTTCGAGGATTTGATCGATGAATTCTCGGATGTCGACGAGAAATGGAAGGATAATTTATCTTTCATGTTCAAAAAAATATGGCAGGCAGAAGACTCGGAAGGAATGAAGAAATTGGTCGGGAAAATGGGGGAGCGTGTTGCGGAATGCGGAATAAAGAATATGTCGCTGATCAACGAATTCTCCGATTCTGTTTGTTATGCAGATACGCCCAACGGCCACATAATTAATTATGATGGAAACGTATTCAAATGTACTGCCCGTGATTTCGTAAAGGAAATACGGGAGGGTGTTTTAAATACCGACGGAACAATTTCGTTTAATGAACGGTATGACGATCGAATGGAATGCAAATTCATAAACGACAGTTGTTTGAAATGCAAAATTCTTCCATTGTGCAAAGGAGGATGCACCCAACACCAGTTGGAAGCTTTCGAGGAAAATGTATGTCCTCTGGGAATGACAGAAGAAGATAAATACGAGGCGATGGTCGATCGGGTTTCCATTATGACCAACAAAGCCGATGCAGAAAAAAATAAATGGATAAGAAAAGGAGACTAAAGGTATTCCGGCAGTTCGATTCGATGGATTGCGGCCCGGCGTGCGTGCGCATGGTGGCGCATTACCATGGCAAATCCTATCCGTTGATCTACCTGCGCAATCTTTCATATCTGAGCCGCGAGGGGGTGTCGGTGGCGGGCATTACTGAGGGTCTTGGGGTTATTGGTGTGAATGCCAGGACATTCAAAATGTCGCTCGACGAACTCAAAAACAAATGCCCGCTGCCGGCCATCATCCACTGGGATCAGAATCACTTCGTCGTTCTTTATAAGATACAAACCAATTCGCGGGGTAAATCCCGCTATTATATCGCCGACCCGGCCTATGGAAAGAACCGGTTCGGCGAAGATGATTTTGCCGCCGGATGGCTGAGCGGCGAGAAAGGCGTTGCGATTGCTTGCGAGCCTACAGAGCAGTTCTTCGAATTGGAACCGCCCAAGGACGAGCATAACATCAAGAAGTTCCTGCTGAACTATCTGAGACCCTATAAAAACGAATTGTTCCAGTTGTCGCTGGCGATGGTGGCGGGACTTGTGGTGTCGCTGATCACACCCTTTCTCACCCAGGCGCTTATCGACCGGGGGATCGGCGACCGGAATCTGAACATGATCGTAACGATCATGCTGGCCCAGTTGGCCCTTTTCGTCGGTAGCTACGTCATAGGCATCATCCGCAATTGGGTGGTGCTTTATATGGGGACGGGCATCAATATTAGCCTGGTTTCCGACTTCCTCTACAAGGTGATGCGGCTGCCGATCAAGTTCTTCGAGACCAAATCGGCCGGCGATTTCAACAACCGCATCTCCGACCACTACCGGCTGGAGTCGTTCGCCACTTCGGAGACGCTTGCCACTCTTTTCTCGTTCGTGTCGTTCATTGTTTATTTTGTAATCATCGCCTTGTACGACTTGCGGATTCTTCTCCTTTACCTCATCTTCTCGGGCGTCAGCATTGTGTGGCTGGTCGCGTTTCTGAAGAAAAGAAAGGTGATCGATTATAAACTGTTCCGCATAGGGTCTGAGAATCAAACGGCCAAATTGGAAATGATCAGCGGAATGTCGGAGATCAAGCTCAACAATTTTCAGGAATACAAACGCAACGAATGGGAAGATATCCAGCAGCGGCTTTACGAGATCCGCATCAGGTCGATGAAACTGGGACAGGTGCAATCTGCCGGCTATACCCTCATCAACCGATCGAGGGATATCATCGTCACGCTCCTGATCGCCATTGCCGTAGTGAAAGGAAGCATCACCCTGGGAATGATGATGAGCATATCGTACATCATCGGGCAGATGAGTTCGCCCCTGTCGCAACTGATCGGGTTTGTGCAGAGTGTTCAGGATTCGAAAATCAGCATGGAACGTTCAGGCGAGGTGTATATTCAGGAAGATGAGGACAACCGGGAGTCTTACAAACCCATTCCAAGGCATTGCGATAAGATTGTTCTGGACGGCCTTAGTTTTCGTTACGAAGGGCCTTATTCCAAATTGGTTTTAAAAGACATCGATCTGGTCATTCCACGCGGCAAAACAACGGCTATCGTGGGTGAGAGCGGCAGTGGCAAAACCACTCTTGTAAAACTGTTGTTGAAATTCTACCCCTTGACTCAAGGAAAAATCTTCATAGGCGACACCTTGTTCGACGAATATTCGGCCGACCAATGGCGTGGCGTATGTGGCGTCGTGATGCAAGACAACTATATCTTTGCCGACACCATTCGGCGTAATATTATTTTGGGCGATAAAGAAGCCGACGAAAAGCGGTTGGCCGACGCTATCCGGATTGCAAACTTGAGCAAGTTCATCGACGAGAAGCCTCTGAGGCTCGACACAAAGATCGGATCGGCCGGCACGGGTATCAGCGGCGGAGAGCGCCAACGTATCATGATCGCCCGCGCGGTGTATAAAAACCCCGATTATCTGTTTTTCGATGAGGCGACCAGCTCGCTCGATGCCGAAAACGAACGCATCATTGTCGAGAACCTCGACGATTTCTTCGTCGGAAAAACCGTTGTGGTGATCGCCCATCGACTGAGTACGGTGAAAAGCGCCGATCAGATCGTCGTGCTTAAAGACGGAATGATACAGGAAACAGGTATCCACTCCGAGCTTATTCAGAAAAACGGCGTGTATTTGAATCTGATTAAGAACCAACTGGAACTGGCCGACTGATGGGACTGAGGGTACATAAAACAACATTTGTCGTAAAATACGGCATATCGATTATGCTGGTGGTATTGCTTGCCGGCATCTATTTTATGATGCATTCGATAAAAACAGACCGGGTTGTCGAAATAGACCTTATCCGCATGGATTCGGTGTCGTATGCGGGGACTGTTGGGGTGACCAGTGGTTTTGAGTTGCATCCGGGAGAGAAGATTGTCGTTCGTATCGAGGATAAGGATGTGGACTTCGGTGTCGTATCGTTCGACAAAGAGGCTGGGTTGATGGAATTGTCGATCACGGAATCCTCATTGGAGAAGCATATTCGCGGAAAAATACACACCGGGAAAATCCGACTTCTCGATATGCTGTTTACATGGAAGAAAAATTGAGATAATGGGATTCAAAGTGATGAAAAAGCCAATGCGGTGTCAGTCGTATTGTAGCACGCGAGAATCGATCTGCAATCAATGATTCATGTATATTGGTAAGGAGCGCTGTTTAGTCAGAAAAAAAGATCCTTATTTTGCCCCCCTGCGTCTCAATCTGTTTGGACAATATGGCGGGCATACGTAAAGATAAAAAAGCAGACGATCGCCCGAGTTGTGTGCAAATCGTGTGCAAACAAAAAATAAAAGAAGTTGCGACTAATATCGCAACTTCTTGATTTTCATTCGTCGGGGTAGCGGGATTCGAACCCACGACCCCCTGCTCCCAAAGCAGGTGCGCTAACCGGACTGCGCTACACCCCGAAAAACCAATGGGACAAAGATACGTATTAAATCGTTATCTCCAAAAGAGTTGAGATATAGTGCCGATCCATCGTTATCTGTAACATCTAAAAGTATATTGCGGACGTTTCAGACTATTTCTCCCGGAAAAACAGGGCAATTTCTGTCGGAATTACCCGGTGAGCTAAAAATCATTAAATTAGCGGAAAATTTTAAGGAGTATTTCAGTTGAAGTCAGGGATCAAATCGCCCGGTTCGCCGGAAGAGCTTTCGGCCGACGACATCGTGCGGCACAAGTTGATGTCGCGCGGGGCCGAGGCGCTTACCGACCAGGAGTTGCTGAGCATCATTGTGCTCGACGGCAAGGGCGGGACGTCGGCCTTGGGTGCGGCGGCATTGCTGTTGGCTGACAACCGCAACAGCCTGATCGCCTTGGCCCGACGCGACATATCGTACTTGCGGCGGTTCAACGGGTTGGGGCTGGCGCGGGCCTGTGTGCTGGCCGCCTCGCTGGAGTTGGGCCGCCGCCGGCAGATGCAGCAGATGGTCATCGCCGACCGCATTGCCAGCAGCAAAGACATCACCGATATGTTCGTGCCTCAGTTGGGGATGCTCGACCACGAGGAGTTCTGGGTCGTGTATCTCAACAACTCGAACCGCATTGTCGAGAGCGTGCGGGTGGGGCAGGGGGGCACGGCGGGCGTGACGGTTGACAACAAGATCATCATCCGCGGGGCGCTCGACCGGCTGGCCTCGTCGCTGATACTGGTACACAACCACCCCTCGGGCAACTCGCTGCCGAGCACCGAGGATGTGGCGCTCACGGCCCGGTTGAAAGAGGCCGCTCAGTTTTTCGACATCCGGCTGTCGGATCATGTGATCATCACCGACGGCGAATGTTACAGTTTCAAGGCGAATGGGGTATTATAATAATCAAAAACGATGGATTTTCTTAACCGCGATCGGGAGCGTGTGGCGCCTCTGTTTTCGGCCGGGCGCCCGGTTAAGGTTTAGCCCGCGAAAAGGGCAAAGTCAACTCGGGCGCGCAACGCAGTGGAGCGATAGTTAACCTTTGCCCCGCGGAGATAAACCTTTAGCGGGTGGACGAAAAGAGGCACAGCCTCCTTTTAGGCAAAGACGTTCATTCTCTTGTTTATACTTAGCGAGTGAAACAAGATTCTTGTCAACAAATGAACCTGTAGCTCCGCCTTGATTTTTGTCCACTTTTTCCTTGATGAAAAAGTGGAATAGAAAATTCTTTCGATAATAAAGAACTTGCTCTTCGTGATGATTGTCATCTTGGGCATCACGAAAGATGATAGATTAATCCATCATTTATTAACGGCTGTTTTTTTAGAGAAAATAAATATGCACAAATCAGGATTTGTAAACATCATAGGCAATCCCAACGTGGGCAAATCGACGCTGATGAACGCTCTGGTGGGCGAGCGGCTGTCGATCATCACCTCCAAGGCGCAGACCACGCGCCACCGGATCATGGGTATTGTCAACGGCGACGATTTTCAGATCGTTTACTCCGACACGCCGGGCATCCTCACGCCCAACTATAAGCTGCAATCGTCGATGATGCGGTTTGTGACCGGCGCGCTCAAGGACGCCGACGTGCTGGTGTATGTGACCGATACGGTCGAAAAAGTGGACAAACATGCCGAATTCATTGAGAAGATCAATCTGAGCGGCATTCCCGCGCTGTTGGTAATCAATAAAATAGATTTGACCACGCCCGAGGCGCTGGAGGCGCTGGTCGACAAATGGCGCGAACTGCTGCCCGGGGCGATCATCGTTCCGGTGTCGGCCATCGCGGGGTTCAACGTCGGCGGACTGTTCGACCGCATCATGGAGTTGCTGCCCGAGGGGCCGGAGTATTACCCCAAAGACTCGCTCACCGACCGCACGATGCGCTTCTTCGCCTCGGAGATCATCCGCGAGAAGATCCTGCTCACCTACGACAAGGAGATCCCTTATTCGGTGGAGGTGGAGATCGAGGAGTACCGCGAAGAGCCCGGCATCGACCGCATCCGCGCGGTGATCAACGTGGCGCGCGATTCGCAGAAGGGCATCGTCATCGGGCACAAGGGGGCGATGCTCAAGAAGGTGGGGACGCAGGCGCGCAAGGAGCTGGAAGAGTTCCTGGACAAAAAAGTGTTCCTGGAGCTTTACGTGAAGGTGAATCCCGACTGGCGCAACAGCGACCTGCAACTCCGCCGGTTCGGCTATACCGAATAAACGATCGGACGGTGGCATGGGCCGGAGTCTTGCGGGCGGCCGCTTGCAAGAGAGCGCCTTGTAAATTCAACACTCCGCAGGGGAGCCGCAGGCTCTTTATTGGTTCCGCGTTCCTGAGTTTGTGTGTGAAATGCGGCTCTTGTTAGCTTACACAGGGAGTCTCCTGCTATTAAAAACGTTCGTGGAAGGGCTGCCGCGTACCTCTTCTGAGTACAACGAGCGGGTGTTTTTTCTTCCCGGCTTCGGGCCGGCGCGACTACACCTCCGGGAGCATGGCCTACGTTTCCGGCGTCGGGTACAACTGGCCTGCCTCGCTCAGCAGTGCGGCGAACGGGTACTCCCTGTACTTTAATAGCACAGGCGTCTACCCGAGCACCACAGCCAATCGCGCCTACGGTTTCCCGGTGCGTTGTCTCCAAGCATTTACGGCTGCCGTCCGTTTTTAAATGAATAAAAGTATGTACAAAAACCTGAACGCGTTTATCGATACACTTGAAAAGGCCGGCGAACTGCTGCGGGTGAAAACGCCCGTGTCGGCCGAATACGAGATCGCCGAGATCACCGACCGCCAGTCGAAACTGCCCGGCGGAGGCAAGGCACTGCTGTTCGAGAACACGGGGACGGAGTTCCCGGTCGCTACCAATCTGTTCGGCTCGCACCGGCGCATCTGCATGGCGTTGGGGGTGGAGACACTCGATGAGCTGTCGTGCGGCATCGAGTCGATGTTCAAAAAGATCATGTCGCCCAAAGAGGGGTTTTCGGATAAGATCCGGCTGCTGCCCACGCTCATGGAACTGGCCGGGTGGATGCCGGTCAAGAAAAAAGGACGCGGGCTGTGCCAGCAGGTGGTGATGGAGCGCCCCGACCTGTCGGAACTGCCGATCCTGAAATGCTGGCCGCACGACGGCGGGCGGTTCGTTACGTTTCCGATGGTCAACACCCTCGATCCCGAAAGCGGGGTGCGCAACGTGGGAATGTACCGCATGCAGGTGTTCGGGCCCACTGAAACGGGCATGCACTGGCACAAACACAAAACCGGCGAGCGCCACTACCGCCAATACCAAAAGCGAGGCGATCGGATGCCCGTGACCGTGTGCCTGGGCGGCGATCCGGCTTACACCTATGCGGCGATGGCCCCCATGCCCGACAACATGGACGAGTACCTGCTGGCCGGTTTCATCCGCAAAAAGCCGGTGGAACTGGTCAAGTCGCTGACCAACGACCTGTATATCCCGTCCGATTGCGATTTTGTGATCGAGGGGTATGTCGATCCGGCCGAGGAGAAGCGTGTCGAGGGGCCGTTCGGCGACCACACGGGGTTCTATTCGCTGCAAGACCGGTATCCGGTGTTCCATGTCACCTGCATCACGCACCGCGCGGGGGCCGTCTATCCGGGCACCATCGTGGGCGTGCCGCCGCAGGAAGACGCCTGGATGGCCCTGGCCACCGAAAAAATTTTCCTGGTCCCGATCCGGCTGGCGGTGCTGCCCGAGGTGACCGGCCTGCATATGCCGTTCGAGGGGGTGGCGCACAACATTGCCGTGGCGGCCATTGACAAAAGCTATCCGGGGCAGGCGATCAAGGCCGCTTCGTCGATGTGGGGCGCCGGGCAGATGATGTTCAACAAGTTCATGCTTGTGGCCGACTCCTCGGTCGACATACACGATCCGGCGCAACTGGCCCCGCTGCTGTCGCGCCTGTGTCCGGACGACATCTATTTCTCGAAGGGGCCGCTGGATGTGCTTGACCATGCCGCGCCGGCGATGGGCTTCGGCGGCAAGATGATGGCCGATCTTACGGCGCGCCTGCCCGAAGAGGCGCCCGCTCCCGGGCCCGATCGGCTGAACCTGCCCGGCGAAATAAAGCTGCCTCCGGATGTGCGCGCGGTCGACGCTTCGATGGCGGCCCTGTGGCGGGTGTTGTTCGTGTTTACCGACAGTGTGTTGCCTGTGGGCCGGATGGTGCCGGAATTGTTGCGCGAGAATTCGGTCTCGGGCATCAAATACGTCGTTGTTTTCGACGGGTGCGCTTCGTCGCAGCGGCCCGCTTCGCTGGTGTGGCTGGGGGCGAACAACTGCGATCCCTCGCGCGATGTGGAGATTTGCGACGGGGTGGTGCTGTTCGACGCCCGCAGCAAACTGCCCTCGGGCGGTTACACGCGTCCCTGGCCCAATGTGGTGACGTCGTCGGCCGCGACCATCGCCCTGGTCGATGAAAAATGGAGCGGTTATGGCCTTGGGGCGTTCGAGCCGTCGCCGTCGCCGGAGTATATGCCGTTGGTGAAAAACGGCGGAGCGGAGGTGGAATGAGAAATTTTTTCAAGCCGTTAGGGGCGTTGTTTTCGTTCCGTCAGGTCGAGCGTTACGGGCTGGTGTTGCTGATTGCCGTGCTGCTGGGTTTTTCCGGTTGGCGCTATTTTCGTCATTCGCATCGCCGCCCTGTGGCCGCAGTGGCGCCGGAAACGGTTGCGGCAACGACCGATACGGTGAGTTACCGCAGCACGGGGACGTCTGTTCCCAGGCGCGACACCCTGTTTCGTTTCGATCCGAACACGGCAACCAAGGACGAGCTTGTTTCGCTTGGTTTCTCGCCGAAGCAGGCGCAGGTGATCCTCAATTACCGCGCCAAGGGAGGACGGTTCAGGGACGCCGACGATTTTCGCCGTTGTTATGTGCTCAGCGACACGATGTACCGCCGTCTGCGCCCATGGGTGGCGATCCCGGCGGTCGGGGCCGGAACGGCCGCTTCCACAGCGCAGAACACAGCGCCGGACAAGGTGCAGGTCGATACGCTCGGGCATGAGGTTAAGGCTGATCCGCTGTTCATGTTCGACCCGAATACGGTCTCCGTGGAACAGCTGCAGCTGCTGGGATTCTCTTCCAAACAAGCCGCCGTTATCGATAACTACCGCAAGGCCGGGGCCGTGTTCCGCCGTCCGGACGACTTCAAACGCAGCTACGTGGTGAACGACTATATGTTCAATCGACTGCGCCCCTACATCGCAATTGACACGGCCTTGCTGACGGGGAAATAAAATTAACGCCCCTTGTTGGTTTTTAGATAAATAAGACGTAACTTCGCCCTCTGTAAACAATGGCCGCTCCGTGCTGCGGCCCATAATTGAAGGGAGGTTACGCCATTTACCAGCAACACAGGCACGGCAAAGTAAAAGAGGCTCCGCGAGGGATGCCCCATAACAAAAACTTTTAAAACAACACAACGATATGATTATCATGCCGATCAAAGAGGGCGAAAACATCGAGAGGGCTCTCAAGAAATTCAAACGCAAATACGAAAAAACGGGTGTGTTGAAGGAACTCCGCCGCAGGCAGTACTTCACCAAACCTTCGATCCTGAACCGCGAGCAGAAGCGTCACGCCATCTACGTGAAGCAGTTGCAGCGTACGGAAGAGCTGGGTTAGTCCCTGCCCGTTGCGGAAATTTTGTGTGAACCGGGGTGTATCTCCCCGCAACCGAGGATGATATGGTGGAGGCGTTTCTTCAATATCTTCTGACCGAAAAAAGATACTCGAAACTGACGGTGCGTTCGTATGAAACGGACATCCGTCAGTTTTTGCTTTTTTGCGGGGCCGATCCGGTCGATTTCGACCCGGCGGTCGTTACCCGCGACGATGTTTCGGAATGGATGATGGAGCTGATGGGGAAAAAGACCAATCAGAGTTCCATCAACCGGAAACTGTCGGCGTTGCGGTCGTATTATAACTTCCTTAAACGCAAGGGGGTGGTGCGCAAGTCGCCGCTGCTGAACATCCAGTCGCTGCGGCAGCCCAGCCGTCTGCCGACCTATGTCGACCAGTCGAAGCTGGTGAGGGCGGTGCAGTCGATGGACGATGTGCCGGACGATTTTGTACGGCAGACCGAAAACCTGATCGTGCTGTTGTTTTACTCGACCGGGATCAGGCTTGAGGAGTTGCGCCTGTTGCCGGCCGAAGCCGTCGATTTCGCCGCGCGCACCATTGTCGTGACGGGCAAGGGCGACAAGCAGCGGGTTGTTCCGTTGCTGGGCCCGGTGGCAAAAAAAATAAAATTGTACATGGGCGAACGCGAACGGCAAGGTATTTGTTTTAATAACGGAAATTACCTATTTTTATCGGAGAAAGGGAGTCCGTTGACCCGGGCGTATATTTCGTCGGTGGTGAAGCGGGTGTTGCAGTTGGCCGGAGTACAGGGAAAACGCTCGCCCCACGTGTTGAGGCATTCGTTCGCGACCCATCTGCTGAGCAACGGGATGGACATACGCGAGATAAAGGAACTGCTTGGCCACTCGTCGCTCGCCACCACGCAGGCGTATACGCACAACTCGATCGACACCCTGAAGGATGTTTACCGGAAGGCCCACCCCAGGGCTAAAAAACAATGAGGAGGATTGATTATGAACATTAGAATCCAGTCCGTCAAGTTCGATGCGGACGCTAAACTGACCAGTTTTATCGAACAAAAACTGGTGAAACTCGAAAAATTCGTAGAGCCCGTGATCCTTGCCGAGGTGACGCTCCGTTTGGACAAGAACCACGATCTGGGCAACAAAATCGCCGTCATTAAGCTGGAGGTGCCCCACACCACGCTGGTGGCCGAGCGCCAGTGCCACACGTTTGAGGAAGCGGTCGACGAGTGTGTCGACGCCCTGAAGGTGCAGATCGGCAAAGAAAAGGACAAGCACAAATAAGCCCGCAGAGGCTGTGGGCAGGAGGTCTCTCTGGGGCCTCCTGTTTTTTGTGCCGTAGTATCGGAATCGAGCGGGAGGCCCGGATGGGGAGTAAAAACACCCGGTCGGAGAGAGTATTCATCCTCCGGCCGGGTGCTTTTAATCTCAAAGGGTTAAACTCCCCGCCGCTTGCGGCGGGGAATTTCATTAGGGCTGTTATTGCGCTTCGCCCTCGATCGTGATGGGGTCGGCGGTGGCGGTCAGCGTGCGGCCGTCGGTGAGCTTGACCGTTACCGTGAAGGAGTAGGTATCGGTTTGCTCGGGAGCCTGCTCTAAAAGGATAAACATATAAGGGTTCATGAACGGATAAAGAGAGAAATCCGTCTCCTCCATCGCAAATTTCCGATAGATACCGTCGAAAGCCATGGCGACTTCCATTTTATAGGCATCTTCGCCGTTGTAAAGCTGGTAGCCATTTTTGACAAAGCTCTGGTAATCGTTTATACAAACGGAAAGCAGGTTGTTTAGGTTGCTCCCTGCCGGATAGGTTGCATTGTACTCCTTGTCGCAGGTAACGGCGACCGTTTCCAGCGTCTTTGTAATGGCATAGGGCGAATCGTTGCCATACCCCTCTTTCAGGGCTTTTTTGTAGTTGAACAAGGTGTCGCCCATTTGGGTTACGTATTCTTGGAATTCTTTGTCCTTGGAAAAAATAAAGTTGTTGCCTACAAGCATTACAGCTATTGCCGTCCCATTTGCGATCGAAAGGGTTTCCTCGCTTTTTTCCCTGTAATAGATGTGTTTCTGTCCATGTTTCTCCTCGATATAAAACGGCCTGCTGTATACGATGATTTCATCGCATTCTATAAAACACCAGATGTAGGAGTTCCCAAGTCTCGGTGGTAAAGGGCCCGGAAGTTCACTGCGGCAACCGGCAAGAACCGATAATACTCCGAATAGTACGGAGAAGTTGAAAGCTGCTTTTTTCATGTCTGTAAACATTATTGTTTTCTTAACATGTAAACAAAATCGTTGTTGAATTGGTAGTTCCCGAATTGCCCTTCTTCGTCGCTTCTTGTTGCGATGTCGTTCGGCAATGGACGCGTAGGGGGCGCCTCATAACCCGGGTCGTAGACATATACATACGGCAACAATTCCTCGGGGGTGAGATTGGCGTTAAAACATTTTGCCAGAAAATAGCCGTTAGTCTGGTCTCTATTCCCCCAAATGTTATGGAACAGGCTTACGTTGTTGTAAGTAGTGCCGACATGGGTTCTTTCTACGATATTTCCGGTAAAGCGGTCGAAGACCAGACGATAACGGTCAACTTTTTGTCTCCTTTGAGCATAGCCGTCGATTACCCACGCATGGCCTTCCGAGAATTCGTTAAAAATACCGAGGATCGTTTTTTTCTTTGCGTAACCGGTCGTATAAACCGGACACCCGGCATTGAGCGAATTGACGAGTTGAGTGTAGTCATAAGGAGCGCGGCTGGTGATTATTCCGGATGGTAAAGTAGTGACAGAACAACTATAACCGTAATTCTTCAGAAGTTGTATGGCATCGTTGGAGTTGGCCCCCGAACCATTATCGTGGTATTCCATTCCGACTTTTGCCCCGATAACCTCCATTAGAAGTTGGGCATTTTGCGTTACATAATCAGGGCACGGGTAGTTTCCGATTGCACCAGCCCATTTCTGTTGATTGTCTTTCCAGGCGTCAAAAGATCCGGTATATCTCGACAGTTCATTCCAGTAAAAAGAGTAGGCCTTTTCTTTATGCCCTATGGTCTGCGGCCAACACCAGTAAACCATGATGTGGGCTGTTGCCACGGCGACACATCCGGCGGGAGCTTTTGTGCTCCCATTTCTATTCATAACGTTTAGATTGAAAGGATATTGTTGGAACCATTGAACAGGGAGCATGGGCGTTTTCTGTGCTATCATTTCCCATCGTCCCGGACAGTCTTCGTATTCGGTGCCGTAGTAGTCCACCCTGGTCATGGGGGCCGTGGTGTTCAATTCAGCCAGTTTTTCATTGACCTGCTGAGCAAGCGAGTCTTTCAGCCATTCGGCGGCGGCAATGGCCTGGGTGGCGTAGTTTTCAAGCCCGGCGAAGAAGATGGCCATTCCGGGGTTGTCGATCTCCTGTTCGAGGCTGCCGCTGCCCGCATAGGCGAGAATCGGGTCGGGAATGCGCTTGTCGGCCGAGATCACGGCAAAACCCATCTCGTCGTCGAAATTGATGATGTAGGCCAACGTGTCGGGGATAGCGACCGACGAACCGTCGCTCTTTGTGAGCGGGTCGTTATGGTAGACGAGCGCGCGCATATTGCCGACGCTGCGGCTGATGCCGGCGCCGCGGGTGGAGACCTCGTCGTCGAACATGAAACTGGCTGCTTCGAGGGCGTTCTCGATGGCGATTTCGGGGGCTATCTTCGTTTCGCCCATGAACGAGAGTACCTTTGCCTCGACTTCCGACAGTATTGCCACGGGCTTGGGTTGGTTCGCAGTGGAAATTAAGTCGTCTTTGGTGCAACCTGCAATGCAAAACGCTGCAATTGCAAGTGTGAATGCCGTGCGGCGAGAGATGAAGGTCTTAAAAAGTTTTTTGTTCATAAACTTGAAATTTAAGGGTAAATACAATCCCCCCCCCCCCCCCCTCAATCAGGGGAGGCGGCTATTACAAAGATAAAAAAAATATGTTGTAAACAAAAAATACACGAAAACTTTTATCTGCGGGCAATAATCATTATTTTTATGCCTCAATAGATTCTGCTAAAGTTTCTATTTTATGGTTTATAAAGATTGAAATCAGATAGTTGCTGTGAGTTTGATGCAGTCGAAAAATAGCATGACAACAATACAAATTAAATAAACGATCATCATGAAATTCTTTTCTGAATTCAAAAGTTTCGCCATGCGCGGCAACGTCATCGACATGGCAGTGGGTATCATCATCGGGGGGGCTTTCGGCAAGATTGTCAGTTCGTTGGTGTCGGATGTGATTATGCCGCCGATCGGGTTTCTGATCGGTGGTGTCAACTTCTCCGAACTGACGCTCGTCATTCGCCAGGCAACGGCCGAAACGGCGCCTGTTACAATTAACTATGGTATTTTTCTGCAAACGATCATCGACTTCCTGATCATCTCGTTTGCCATCTTTGCCATGGTCAAGGGACTGAACGGCCTCAAGCGCAAGGAGGCCGAGGCTGCCGCCGCCCCGGCCGAGCCGTCGAACGAAGAAAAGCTGCTGGCCGAAATCCGCGATCTGTTGAAAAACAAGCAGTAGGCATTCCGGGAACGATTCGACGCGAGAGGATTCGTGGCGACGGCCCCGGGCCTTTCCTCAGTTGGCGGCAGAGATTCGCCGGGGCTACAATAAGCGGCCCGTTTCATCGTTTCTTATAGTGTAAACCCCAAAATAACGTCATTGCGAATGAAATAAGCATACTTTTTTAATAATTAATCCAGTCCGAATTATGAAAAAGAATGTGTATGTATGGGCCATCGCCGCGGCTGTGCTGTCGGGCGCATTGGCCGCTTTTGTGGTAACGAGTGTGCCTTCCTGCAACGCCCGGGAGGGGAATGGCCTGGCCGCCGCCAGCGTGGTGAACCTCGACCGAGAAGCCTATCCTGACCTGACCTATGCCGCCGAAAAGGCGGTGGAGGCGGTGGTGAACATCGAAAGCCGCAGCAAGGTGCGGGTTGCCGGAAATTCGTACGAAGACGCCATTGCCGAACTGTTCGGCCTGCAACCGCGGCAGCGCGAACCCCAGGAGAGAGAACGCCGTGCCGGAGGATCGGGCGTGGCCATTTCGCCCGACGGCTATATCGTCACCAACAACCATGTGGTGGAGGGAGCCACCGAGCTCATAGTCACCCTCAACGATAAAAGCATCCACAAAGCCAAACTGATAGGGAGCGATGCGGCTACCGATCTGGCCCTGATCAAAATCGAGGCCGACAGTCTGGCCTGGCTGCCCTTCGGCAATTCCGACGACCTGCGCCTGGGTGAATGGGTGTTGGCTGTGGGCAATCCGTTCAACCTGTCGTCGACCGTGACGGCGGGCATTGTCAGCGCCAAAGCCCGTTCCATTTCGTCCATTCCCGACCAGTACAGCGTCGAGTCGTTTATCCAGACCGACGCCGCCGTCAACAGCGGCAACAGCGGCGGGGCGCTGGTCAACACGCGCGGCCAGCTGGTGGGGATCAATTCGGCCATCTATTCGCCCACGGGCACCTATGCCGGTTATTCGTTCTCGATCCCCTCGTCGATCGCTGAAAAGGTGGTGGCCGACTTCATGAAATACGGCGTGGTGCAGCGGGGGTATCTGGGAATCCAGTACCGCGAGATCAACGAGGCGTTCATTGAACAGGAGGGCGAGCGTACGGGCATCACACAGCCCGGCGGGGCCTATGTCGAACAGGTGCTTGAAGAAAGTGCCGCGGCCGCGGCCGGGATCAAAAAAGGCGACGTGATCACCAAGATCAACAACACGAAAATAACGTCGAAAGCCACGGTGTCTGAAGTGATTGCCCGGTTCCGTCCCGGCGACGCCCTGAAAATCGAAGTGAAAAGAAACGGCGATGTGAAACAATTTGACGTCGTTCTGCGTAATAGAATAGGAAAAGAGGAATTGATGGCAGGCGATGCCGTCGATGCGGTGAATGCCCTCGGCGGGCAGTTTGCCGAGATCAGCGACAGGATCAAACGCGACCTGGATATCAAAGGCGGCGTGCAAGTGATTGGGGTTAAGGAGGATGGGGTGTTGGCACGTTCGCGCATCAGTAAAGGCTATATCATAACCCACATCAACGGCAACCGGATAAACAGCGTAGCCGATATCAACCGGATCACTTCGGAAATCGAATCGATCGACGGGGTCTATCCCGACGGGCGGTATGTCAGCTACTCCATCGTGAAGCAGCCTTCGGCCGGGGCGCCGCAAGGCAACGGACATTGAAATGCAACCGCAACGGGTGCGGAAATCATATAAAGGGAAAGGTATAAAATGAGACAATTAAAGATCACCAAGTCCATCACCAATCGCGAAAGTGCGTCGCTCGACAAGTATTTGCAGGAGATTGGCAAAGAGGATCTGATCAAGGTGGAGGAAGAGGTTGAGTTAGCGCAGAGGATCAAGAAAGGTGATCAGGAGGCCCTGGAAAAATTGACGCGGGCGAATCTGAGGTTCGTGGTTTCGGTGGCGAAACAATATCAAAACCAAGGTCTTAGCTTGCCTGACCTTATCAACGAGGGCAACCTGGGATTGATCAAGGCGGCGGAAAAGTTCGATGAGACCCGCGGATTCAAATTCATCTCGTACGCTGTATGGTGGATCCGCCAGTCGATTCTGCAGGCCCTGGCCGAGCAGTCGCGCATTGTGCGCCTGCCGCTGAACCAGGTGGGGTCGATCAACAAGATCAACAAGGCGCTGGCCCGTTTCGAGCAGACCCACGAACGCACGCCGTCGCCCGAAGAACTGGCGGTCGAACTGGACCTTCCGAAAGAGAAAATCGCCGACACGTTGCGCGTGTCGGGCCGCCATATCTCGGTCGACGCTCCGTTTGCCGAGGGCGAGGAGAGCAATCTGCTCGACGTGCTGGTAAATCCCGATGCACCCAATGCCGACAAGGGGCTGCTCAACGAGTCGCTCTCGACCGAGGTCGATCGCGCCCTGTCGACGCTCACCGAACGCGAGAGCCAGATCGTACGTTCGTTTTTCGGCATCGGCTGCCCCGAGAAGACGCTTGAGGAGATTGGCGACGATCTGGAACTGACCCGCGAACGAGTGCGCCAGATCAAAGAAAAGGCCATCCGGCGGCTGAGGCACAACTCGCGCAGCAAGTTGCTGAAATCGTATCTTGGCTGACGTCGTGAAGCCGCTTCCGGCAGAATAAAAAAAGGCTCCCTCAAAGGAGCCTTTTTCATGTTCTCTAAATTCCGAATGACATCGCGGGGGCGTGTTTATCACCGCCCCAATCTTATTTGCCGGCGTTTGTCACCGGAACGAATGTTATCGCCGCGCCTTGCGGTAGAGGTAGACGGCGATCACGCCGAAGATGATATTGGGCAGCCAGACGGCCAGCCAACTCGGCATGGTGTTGCTTTTGGCGAACTCTTCGGCGATCTTCATCATCATGATGTAGGTGAAACACAGGCCCACGCCCACGCCGATCTGCATCCCGATGCCTCCGCGCACCTTCCGCGACGAAAGCGACAGCCCGATCAGGGTGAGGATGAACGCCGACAGGGGGTAGGCGATGCGTGAGTAGAACTCGATCTGGAACGCCGACACCATGTCCGACCCCTTGTCTTTCTGTTGTTTGATGAACTGGTTCAGCTCGTTGATATTCAGTGTCTTCACCAGGTTTGACGTTTTTCCGAGCTCGGTGATGGTGAGGTTGATGGCCGTATCGAGGTTTTGCTTCTGGAGAAACTCCTCGCAGCCGTCGATAAAGCGGCGTTCGATGTATTTGTTGGACGTCCAGCGGCCGGTGGTTTCGTTGTAAGTGGCGCGGGCGGCCGTGAGCGAGGCCACGATGCGGTTGTTTTCGTAGGTTTCGATCACGAAATACTGCGCCTCGTTCAGCTCTTTCGAAAATCCCCGCACATAGGCGAACGTGCCGGGGGCCACCTGGCGGTAGATATCGCGGTCGTATTGGAACTGGGCGTTCCGCCCCTTTCGCGTGTATTGCGATTCGAAAGCGAACTGCCGCTCGCTGGCCCTCGGAATGATGTAGAAACTGAGCGCCATGCTCGTGCAGGCGATCAGCAGCGCGCTGATGAAGTAGGGCCACAGCAGTCGGTTGAAACTCACCCCGTTCGACAAAATGGCGATGATCTCGGTGTTGAATGCCATCTTCGAGGTGAAGAAGATCACCGAGATGAAGGTGAACAGCCCGCTGAACTGGTTCACCAGAAACGGCACGAAGTTGAGGTAGTAGCCGAAAATGATATTGAAAAAGCTGGCGCGGTATTCGATGAAATCGTCCATCTTCTCGGCCATGTCGAAGATGACGATCACCACCGTCAGGAACGCGATTGCGGCCACATACGTCCCGATGAACTTGCCCAGGATATAGCGGTCCAGGATCTTGAACCCCGGCCACCACGATTTTTTCGTTCTTGTGCTTTCCGTTCCTTCCATTTGCGAAACATGGGTTTATAGCCTGTTCGACAGTTTTCCGGTCATCGTTTTTTTCCATCCGGCGAACGTGCCTTCGGCGATCTTTTCGCGCGCCGTGCGCACCAGCCACAGGTAGAACGCCAGGTTGTGGATCGAGGCGATCTCGGCCGCCAGCATCTCGCCGGCGATGGTCAGGTGGCGCAGGTACGCTTTGGTGTAAGTGCGATCTACGAACGATGTGCCGCCGGGATCGATGGGCGAAAAGTCATCCTGCCACTTCTTATTGCGGATGTTGATGATGCCCTCGCCGGTGAACAGCATTCCGTTGCGGCCGTTGCGCGTGGGCATCACGCAGTCGAACATGTCCACCCCGCGTTCAATGGCCTCCAGCAGGTTTTCGGGCGTGCCCACCCCCATCAGGTAGCGGGGCCTGTCCTGCGGCAGCACCGAGTTCACCACCTCGATCATGCGGTACATCTCCTCGGCCGGTTCGCCCACGGCCAGTCCGCCGATGGCATACCCGTCGGCGTTGAACGTCTTGACATATTCGGCCGATTTGAGCCGCAGGTCTTCATAAACGCACCCCTGTACAATAGGCATCAGCGTCTGTTCGTATCCGTAGAGCGGCCGGGTGGACGCATGGCGCTCGAAGCACCGTTCGAGCCATTGGTTGGTCAATGCCAGCGACCTGGCGGCATAGGCATACTCGGCCGTGCCCGGCGGGCACTCGTCGAACGCCATCATGATGTCCGCCCCGATCGACCGCTGGATGTCCACCACCCGCTCGGGTGTGAACAGGTGCTTCGACCCGTCGATGTGCGACCGGAACTCGCACCCGCCCTGTGTGATTTTGCGGTTCTGGGCCAGCGAAAAAACCTGAAACCCCCCGCTGTCGGTCAGCAATGGCCGATCCCAGGCCGAAAACCGGTGCAGCCCCCCCGCTTTCTCCAGCACATCGGTGCCCGGACGCAGGTAAAGATGGTAGGTATTGCCCAGAATGATCTTCGCGTCAATGTCCCCGGCCAGGTCGCGGTGAAAAACCCCCTTCACGCTGCCGACAGTCCCCACAGGCATAAAGATCGGTGTGGGAACATCCCCGTGCGGCAGCGAAATCACCCCCGCCCGAGCCCCGCTCGCCGTATCCTTGTGCTCGATCCTGAAATCCATTCCTGCAAAGATAGGTTTTTTCCCTGTACGCAATCTAAGCTTTTTGAAAAAAGCGTAATCAAAAACTTTTGAGAGATACTGCGTATCTCATGATCTACCGGACTCGACCCAATATCCATCTGAAAAGACCCCCTCCAAGCAAAGTTCATTCTAAGGAAACTTACTTGGAGGGGGCTCTTTTTAAGAGGGATTATGAATTTCAGTAAATCACGAAAAACGAAGTTTTCCCAAGAGTTTTTTGTTGAACTTTTTTGCAAAAAAGTTCAGGTCGAGTACCGGAAGAATCCTACTTATTGCACGTTGCGCGGGTGGTTTTCCAGAAGTCGGCCATTGTTTGGAAGGTGTATTGGGTTTTGGGATATTCCGGGCTGTCTTTCGGGAAAAGGATGTCCATGACTTCGAACATGATGGGGCCTTTGTACCTGGCGTCGCCAAGGGCGTTGCTTACGGCGACCCAATCGATGACCCCTTTTTCCGCGCCGGGGAGCCAGTGCTTTTCGTCGATTCCGTCATAGTCCGAGATGTGGGTGGTGGTGATCTTCGATCCCAGCGCGCGGACAAACGCTTCCGGCGATTCCTTCAGCAGGTGGTTCGAGTCGAAACACACACCCACGTTGTCGTTTCCTTCGAGGATCCACAGCATCTCTTCCGATGTGTTGCCCAGGCAGGTGCGCGGCAGGCATTCGAGCACGAGTGAAACTCCGAACCGCTCTTTGATCTTGGCTGCGAACGGCCCCGCGCTCGATTTCAGCGCATCGAGCCGGGCCTGCCGGACTTCGGGTTTGATGGGTTCGAAACTGGTATGGAGGATGGCTTTCTGGTACTTCCCGAATCCGCGGGCCAGCTCAAGGAACGTGAGGATGTTCTGCTCGTATTCCGCATGCTTGGCCGGGTCGGGTTCGGAGATATCCATCGTCCAGCCGTAGGGGATGTGCACCGACCACATTTTCAGGCCGGCTTTTTCGACCCTGTTGCGGAATGTGGCGATCTTTTCTTCGCGGGCCGTGTCGGTCAGGATGGATCGGTACACGAATGCCTCGACGTAAGTGAAGCCGGCTTTTTTCGCGGCATCGAATACTTCCTGCGGAAAATCGTCATCGATCCCGATCGATACGCCGAGTTTCCAGTCCGGCACCTTTTTTGCATGGATAACAAAGGCTGTGCCCAGCAGGGCGCAGATCAACAATAGTTTTTTCATAGGAACAATATGGTTTAAGTAAGTTTAAGGCACAGCAAGATACGGAAAAAGCCGATAATATGCACGGGGATGGGGAAAGTTTCTTTCCTTGTTTTTGGCACGGCATTTGCATTTACATAAATGCACTTAAGTAAAAACTTTCAGTCTGTCCTTCTGAGGGACGGGCGCTTACAAAGTTTCTTCATTTTATTTAAGTTTGGGTTAGTAGTTGGGGAATCCATTCCCCGAATGTGAAAGGAGGCAACAGTGAATGTTCCCTCCTTTCTTTATTTCCGGATTTTGCAGTGAAGTCTGCCGCGATGCGGTTGTTCTCAGCTCTCTATCAGCGGCGGGCACCAGGTCCGTTCTGTTTCGACATGGCAGCTCGCCCACGAAAGCCCCACCCCGAACCCGCAAAGGCACAGGGACGCCGGAGCCGGGATTCCGCCCAGTTCGGTGACGATCGTCAATGGGATCGATGCCGAGGAAGTGTTGCCGAAATTCTTGAGGGAGACGGGAAGTTTCTTGTGCGGGATGCCGAGAGTATCCGCTATCGTTTCGAGGATCATCCTGTTGGCCTGGTGGAAAACAAAATGGTCGGTTTTCTCCATGCTCAGGCCGAAGTGGCTGTAAAGGCGCTCCACGCTGTCGGGAACTTCGGAGATGGCGAATGAAAACACCTCCTGGCCGTTCATCGCAAGGTGGGTGTTCCGGCGGGCGATCCCTTCGGCATACCGCACTTCGCGGAGCGACTCTTCCGTAACCGGATGGCGGGCACCCCCATCGCGTATCATGATGGCTTCTGCGCCGCTGCCGTCGGTTCCCTGCTCGAAGAACATGGGCGCGGCCGAAGTGTCGAACGAGAGCAGCGTGGCCGATCCGGCATCGCCGAACAGGGGCCACGTCGTTTTATCATTCATTGAAAGCAGGGATGTGTGGGTGTCGCCCGACAACAGGAGCGCCCGCCGCAATTCTCCGGCGGAAAGCATCGACGCGGCAATGCCCAGCCCCTGGACATACCCCGAGCAGCCGGACGTGATGTCGAATGCGATGCACCGGGTGCTTAGTCCCAACCGCTCCTGCAGCAGGCAGGAGGTCATCGGAATGACATAGTCCGGCGACTGGGACACGAACAACAGCAGGTCGATCTCTTCTGCGGCGACGCCCATGCCCGGCAACAGGCGTTCGGCGGCGGCGAAACAGAGATCCGAGGTGGTCTGGCCTGCGACCGACGTCCTCGCGCGCTCGACTCCGGTCGCTTTCACGAATTGGGCGTATTGCTTCTCGTCCATCAGGTGGGACAGGTCGCTGAAATCGCGGACAGCCGCGGGAACGCACGCCGCAATGCCGTCAATTCTGACCGAGGGGATCCCGAAAAGCGCCACTACCTGTTTTTTACGGTATTGAACAGATCTTCCACCGTCCCGCTGTTGCGGAGATCTTCCGATTTGAGTGTGATCTTGTAAGTTTTGCGCACCATCGCAATCAGCGTCATGGCCACAATCGAACACCACTCGTCGTGTTCCTTGAAACGGGTGCCGGGGGTGATGCTTTGCCTGTCCTCGAAAGCCGAGGCCGCAACGCGGGTAAAGTCAGTCAGTTCCATATAGTAAATCGGTTAAATGTTCTCTGTGGCGGTAATACGACTGTTTGGTCAGTTTGTAATGCCTGAAGCGCCCCTTCGCCATCCCCTCGACCGGTTCGTAGCCGAAAGCGGCGTTGAACTGCCTGGCCCGGAGGTTCTCTTCGGCCGTTTTGATGTATATCGTTTCCAGGTCGAGCTGTTCGAAACAGAAGTCCAGCCCGAGTATGGAGGCCAGAACCGGAGCTATGGAGTCCAGATAGTCCGGATCGGCGATGAATATCCCGGTCTCTCCGCTTTTGGTCGTGTAATCGATGTCCTTTATATTGGTCAATCCGATCTCTTTACCGTCGCAGACAATGATGAAATAGTGGTTGTGCCGGTTGTTGATCGATTTGAACCACGACTGCTGCATCTGCGGGGTGATCTCTTCCCGGAATTCCATGAATTTGCGTACGTGCTCCGAGTTGCGCCACCGGCGGACGGGTTCGAGCCCGGCTTCGGTCAACGGAACCAGCTCCACTGTCGGATGCGCACTCTCTGTCATAGGTATCCTCCGTGAATGTTGAATTCGCTGCGGGAAATCCACCGGGCGGCGTCCGACAACAGGTAAACGCAGGTCCATGCCACGTCTTCGGGCTTGCCGTAGCCGAAAGGATAGAGCGTTCTGTTCTTTTCAAGGATTTCGTCCGGCGAAGCCTCGACCAGAGGGGTATCGACCATCCCGGGCGAGACCACGTTGGCGCGGCACTTCATCTCGGCCAATTCGCGTCCCAACACCCCGGCGATCGCCACGACGGCGGCCTTCGAGGCTGAGTAAAGCGTGTAGCCGATGTGGTTGACACGCGTCATCACCGAGGAAATGAACACAAACGAGGCCCCCGGGTTAATCCGCCGGTGTTCCAGCAGTTCGCGGTTGAGCAGCAGGATCGAGGCGACGTTGGCGTCCAGGGTTTCCCGGATATCCTCCATGTCGATCGAACGGGCCAGCATGAAATGGCACACCCCCGCCGAGTGCACCACCCCGTCGAGCATGGGCAGCCCGGCGGCCAAATCCATGATCTGGCCCTCGTCGGTCAGATCCGCAGTTATCTGAATATGGCCCTCTCCTTCCAACGTCCGGAACGTTTCGTCCAGGCGCTGCGCGTCGCGGCCGGTGATGCACAGGCGAGCTCCCATGCGCGAACACTCCACGGCCGTGGCCCGGCCGATGCCCGACGAGGCGCCGGTTACCAGAACGGTCTTGCCTTTGAGAGAGAACGGATTATACGTCATCGCAATAAAGAAAACGTTAATTTCAACAATTTCCACAGCGTGTAGCTCGACCGGCCCGCATAACGCGGGCAGTGCTCCACGTCCACGACGGCCTTCCGGCAATCGCGGCAGCCGTAACACCCTTTCCGGTAAATGGCGAAGTTGGCGATGGCCGGATCGGTTTTGATGCCCTTGCGCAACGAGTACGCCTTATGGAACGCCACGGCGAAAAAGCGGCGCGGCCGGCTCTGCCGGATGTTGCAGCGGCGGGCGTAAACCGCGTCGTAACCTTCGAGGGCCTTGGCATACAGGCGCGGAATGTCGTCGGGATTGTCCTGCAAATCGCAATCCATCACCACGATCCAATCGCCCTGGGCAAGTTCCACCCCGCGCCTGATGGTGGCATGCTGTCCGATGTTGCGATCGTTGCGCAACGCAGTGATCCCCTCCCTGGCCTTAAGCCGTTCCCATGAATCGTCGCCGGAATGGTCGTCGATCAGGATGAGTTCGTACTCCCCCAACGGAGCGAGGGCGGCGTTGAGCCTGCGCACCAATTCGTCCACGATGTTGCCGGCCATGTACACCGGAGAAACCACTGAGATCACCCGTTCAGAATTTTATGGCGACGAATATCCCGGCCATGACCAACAACAATCCGATTAGCTTTCCGGGCGTGAATGTCTCGCCAAGCACAAATATACCTAAAAAAAAGACAAACACCGGCACCGAGGCCGAAAAAGGCAGCACCGAGGTGAGGTTCATCCTGCTGATGGCCATGTTCCAGCAAAACGACGCGGCTGTGGCGGCGGCGACACACGTCAGCATGACGGGGTCGAAAAGCAGCCCGAGGTACGACCATGCCTTGGCCCACAGGTTTCCCCGGGCGAGTTCCCATCCCAGAGAGTTGATCCGCCACTTGCCGATTATCTGGGCGTAGGTGGAAAAGGCTAAGATCCCTGCAATATAGACGTATCCCATTTTATTATCAATTCAGACACATGGTCTATTTGATCATCCGTAAGCTCGTGGAACAGCGGCAGGCGCAACAGGCACTCCGAAAAACGCACCGCATGCGGCATTCGGCGGTCGCCCGGGAACCGTTGCCCGAAGGGGCTCAGGTGCAGCGGATGGTAGTGGAACGGAGCGAGTACGCCGTTTGCCGCCAAATGTGCGATGAGGCTGTCCCTGCCGGCGCGGTCGCGGCACACGAGATAGAATATGTGGCTGCTGCCCTGGCCGGAAGGAAGCTCGGGAGATATGCCCTGCAAATTTCTGAAATAACGGCTCCACTGCGCGCGGCGTCTGGCAACGATGTTCTCTGCGGCCTGGAGCTGTCCCCACAGGAATGCGGCACCCAACTCGGGGATGGCGTATGCCCCTCCCGTATCCGTCCATTCGTAGCCGGAGACTTTTCCCCGTTCGAAATCGAGGCGGTTGGTTCCCTTGAGCCACAGCGTTTCGGCGCGGTTGACCATGTCGGGGTTGTTGACTCCCAGAAGCCCGCCTTCGCCGCAGTGGATATTTTTGGTTTCGTGGAACGAGTAACAGGCCAGGTCTCCGTCGTGGCCCAGTTCGGGCGAGGTGATGCCGTGTGCGGCGTCTTCCACCACAAACAACCCGTATTTGCGGGCCAACGCGCAGATGCGTTCCATGTCGCACCTGACGCCGTTGTAATGCACGGCGACGATGGCCTTTGTACGGGGCGTGACCAACGCTTCGATCTGCGCGGCGTCCATGTCGGGATGGCCGGCCAGGGAATCGACGAAACCTATTTCCGCTCCGAATTTGGCGAAGGCCAGCGCTGTCGACACGAACGTGTATGACGGCACGATGACCCGGTCGCCGCTCCCGATCCCGCACAGCATGGCCGCCATCTCCAATGCCGAGGTGCAGCTGGTGGTCGTCAGGGCCCGCCTGAAACCCAGCCCGCGCTCGAAATGGCTGTTGCACAGGCGCGTGAAGTGGCCGTCGGCCGAGAGCTTACCCAGCTTCACGGCCTCCGCGATGTATCCGTACTCGAACCCGGAAACGTATGGTTTATTGAACGGGATGGTCATCGTAGCTTATCCTGTAAAGGGTGTATCCCCGGGAGCCTAACTCGACTTGGTCTTCGATCCTGAATCCCCGGCCCCATATCCACGGATCGTTGGCGGGAGTGATCACATACCGTATGTTGTGCTCCAGGATGAATCTGGTCTGGGCCTGGCGCAACGCGTTCATCGGAATTTTGTTCGATTCGGCCCAGCGGCAGAACGTCGAATTCTCGATCGAGGCGAGCACGGAGTAGTCCCGTATATCTTCGGGGTCGTAGACGATATCATAGACGTCGAGCCGGATGGGGAAATAGTCGTTGCGCAACCGCCTGACCGCCGAAAACGGAACGATATAATTGGGGTCGCGCACCAGTTCGCTGCCCTCCTCCTTGCGCTGCTCGGTGTCCACCCAGGCGATGGGGCCGTCGGCGGCGATCAGTTCGCGGAGGTGATCCGCGTTCATCGGCCCCGCCCTGAATGTGCCGCTGCGGAATCCGATGAGCGCCGCGCCTGCCGCGACGACCAAAACAGCCGAGGCCTTTGCCACCCTGCGGCGGCTGGTGAACAGCATGGCCAGCAGTGTTGTTTCCATAATAAACGCGAACGGGACGCTCACCTCGCTCGCCAGCTGCGTCGCATCGCGCACAAACCATGTCAGGCACGAAAATACGATCCCCGAAACAATCGCCACCACCAACGCCAGGTTCTCTTTGACCAGCGCGGCGACACTCCGGCGGTCGGCCTTGTCGAGCAGGGCGAACATCAGCACGCAGGGGCTCAGGTTCATTGCAATTCGTATCGCGAACCCTTCGGTGTATTCCTTTGCCAGCGGCAGCGTCGATTCGGTGAAGGCGCGCCCGATCTGTTGCGCGATGGACAGGTAGCTCGTAAAATAGGGATTCTCTTTGGCCGTCAGCGTGTAAAACGCCACACACCACAATGTTCCGAAGGCAAGGGCCGCCACGTTTTTCCAGTATTGTCCGCTGCGCCGTTCCGCTTTGAACCCGGCCGCCAGAACAATGAATGCCCCCGTGAAGAGCGCCGGTGCGGCCGTGGAGATGAGCAGGCCGCCGATAACCAGGGGCAGCGTTTTGTTTTTCGAGAGGATGGCCCATGCGGTCACGCACATCATCACGTGGACTTTCTCGGGGATGATGTTGTGGAACGGCAGGGTGAGAAACCGGTATTTGGAGTCGATCAGGTGCACCAGCACCACGGGGACGAAAAAAACAAGGGATGCCAGCCAGGGCGTTTTTCGTCCCGCCCTGCCGCAATACCTTCCGATGACGGCCGCCAGACCAAGCACCGCTGCGCCTGCCGACACGGGAAGGGTGATGAACTGCCGGGCGTTGAAGTAATTCCCGGACAGGTTGCCCGTCAAGGCGGCCAGATGGACGTCGAACCAGTGGTAGATCCCGGGGCTTTGCAGGGCGGGATACATCAGTTCGACATTGGCCGACTCGATGCCGCTGCGGTCGACGTAATTGGCCAGGGAGGCGTAAAACGAATGGTCGTAATGAAGCGAGTAGAGATTCCCTTTCAGGTCGCAGGCCGCGAAATAGTGCAGCGCAACCAGCAGGGCGAACACCCCGAAAAACAACAGGGCTGCCGCGGGGCTGACCTTTATCCTGCGCCAGCGGAGCGGTTTGAACCGCGCCCCGAGCAGCAACAGGGGGATCGTTCCGGCCAGGATGGTGGCGCCCGCGCAATTTGCCGCGGCATACAGCGTGACGATCAGCAGGGCTCCCAGCGTCAGCCTGCGGAAAGCGTATTCGAATTCGTTCCCCTCGTCCTGTCCGCCGCCCGCGAGCGCAACGATGTGACCGAGCAGATACGATGCGACGACCATTCCCGCCGCCACAAGAATATAGGAGATCAAATCCGGCATATACCCCCCTTTTTAGCACCTATGCGAGGTTATCGGCCTCGCATAGGTAAATGTTTCGCAATATCCGGGGCCGATTGCTGTTACACAAGGCCCCTGCCGCTGCGGAAAACCGCGGACGGGCTAATTAGTTAATCTTCAACTTCGATCTCGTTAGAAAGATCATCTTCCCACGGCGACTTCTCGGCGGTTACGGTGATGCGTGCCGCCAGCGGCGTCAAGGTACCCGGTTTGAAAATGTAGGTGTACCTCCTGCCCGACTCCCATTTTGTTATGGAGCCAAGACCGCTAAATGGAATATCTTGTGTCAGATCTTCGTAAATGACAGTCGTGCCATCGGCTGCGGTGATATTGTACGTGACCGCGATTTTCGCATTTGCATTATCTATCGTCCACGGCAGAACGAAGAACGAAGTGAATTCTTCTTTCCTTGAGGTAATAGCATTATTATTATCATCTACGGCGGTATTCGAATCCATATTTTGGGTAGACGTAGTCTCCATTTCGTCCAATCCGTAACCACCATAGCCAAAGTTGGCACAAGCGGCGCCCGAAGCGGTAGCTGTCAAATCACCCGTAGTGGGTACGTCTATAACGCTCAGGTCGGTGATCTGGATATTCAGCTCGTCGCCCCCATCGCCGCTCACACTCGCACCCTTGGCTACTGCGAACATCACTTGAGATACGATGTGCTTGAAATTAAGCGCGATTGTTTCGGTATCTTGAGTTATTCCGGTGGCAATGGCATAAACAGTTTCATTCAGCGGAAGGCTTGTATAGCCGTCGTATGTTATGTCGGTGCCGTTGAAGCTGAAGCCCGAACCGTAAAAGTCAATTTCGTCGCCGTCTGTATCGTTGCCGGCCAAAGCCCCGAACTCTACATCCGCGTCTTCGGTCAAGTAAAGTGCAAGAGGAATAGTTCCGGCAAAGTCAGAGTATGAGGTTGTTGTTCCAGGCTCCATTCCAGAAGTCGTTTTCAAATAGAAAGAAGAGATGGAAGTCCCCGTTGCGTCTATGACATTGCCTACCGAGGGATGGACAAAAACGGTGATGGTTCTGTCTCCCAAGTCGTTGATCTCTCCGGCATTGGATTTGGTGATCTTGCCGGTGCTGACCCGGAATTTCAGGGGAGTGGGGCCGTTCTTTTCGATAACCTCGTTTTTCGTAGAACAGCTTGACATTATCACAGCAATGGACAATGCCAGAAAAGCCAAAAATGATTTTTTCATGTTGATGTTTTATTGACTGGTTAATTAATTGATAATTTAGTAAATATATGATTGTTGATTGTGATTGATTTGTCGTGGCAAATGTATATGTTTTTTCAATACGATCATTTTTTTTCAAAAAAAATTATAAAAAAGTTATAAAAATATATCTTGATGCTCTTCGTCTCCCCATGGGTCTACATCGACGTCTCCTGTGTCGGGCGATGGATCGGGCAGGGTGACTGACACGCTGATTTCCAGGTTCAAGCCCGCGTCGCACACTCCCCGGTCGATCCGGTCTTTTATCTGCGCCGCGATCGTTGCGACCTGATCCGACACGTCGAATGCCTCTCTGTAAACCTGGTTGTTTACAAGTACGAACGCAAGGTTCATGGTGTACTCCCGCTCTTGCGTCAGATCCAGCGCGGGGCCGAACGTCGAAAACGAGGTTTCGACATTACCAACGGTTGCCGGGGGCAAATTATTGTTTTTGAACGTCAAAGAATAAACGACCGGCGTGTGCGTGGGCATGCGCGATGCCACCAGTACGCCGCCGGCAAGCCCGTGGATTTCGCCCGTGACGTTCCGCGAGGCGAGCAGGTAGTCGATGTTTTCGATGGTTACCGTCACATGGATAAGGTACACCAGCCTGCAAGGCACGTACTCGATCGAATCCTGCACATAATGGAGTACGTCGCCGGGCTGCAGGTGTCCGTTGTCGTATTTGACCGTGAACCTGTTCTCGCCGCCGATGGTTTTCATCAGGGCGGTGCCGGCGAGCGTGTCGGGCTCGTTCACCACGATGTCTCCGTTATTCTTGATGCGGGCGGTGGTGGCATACGCCTCGAACGTGTTGTAGTTGTTCGTGCCCCTGAAGCCGACATAATCGATCCCGCTGCCCAGCGTGCCGTTGACTACCAGTGTTTTGTACCTGTCCGGCGGAAGCTGCGTTGTGTCCACCGGTCGATCCGTCACAAACTGCCTGGGCTGGGAAGCGTTGTCGCCGTAGAACATGACCGTCCATATGTCGGGATTCAGGCGGGCGCGGCTCCAGTCGCATTTGATCTTGACCTGCGGGCTCGAAATCACGTAGAGGTCGCGCTGTTCGGTGCAACCCCAAAGCGCCGCGGCAAAAATTACGATCCCCAGTATGCTGCTCCGGACTTTCATTTGTTCCCTCCTTTTCCTGTTTCGATCAGCCATACGAGCGAAAAGTTGACTTTCGTAAGCGTGATGCCGTTCCATGTTCCGGTTTCGCGCCACATCAAATGGTAATTCCCTTCATCGTCGAACGCCGGCCTGTCGTAAGCGCGGTATTGCGAGGTCGAGAAATATCCTGCTCCGATCCCCGCTTCCAGCGAAAGGTTGCGGCCCACCGGGAAAGCATATCCGGCCGTCAGGCCCGCCGACCACGACGCATCGCCCTGGTAGCCGTCGATCCATTGCACATCGTAGCGCTGCCAGTAACGTCCGTAAATACCGACGCTCCATCCCCTGAGCGGTTTGGCCCATTCGGCATTGCGGGCTTTGCGCCGGCCGCCGACGGGCAGCCAGTACCGGCCAGAAAGGCCGTATTCCAGTGTCTGTAAGGCGTAAAGGTGGTTCCCTGTCCGCCAATAGGCATAGGCGGCGTCTCCGATCACCGACCAACGCTCGCCGATGGGCAATTCCACTCCCAGGTTGGGCGCGCCGACCAGGTCGTAGAGCAGATTGGTCTTCAATGCGACGGGGTGCTTTGCTGCCCGGGACTCCGGACGCGATTGAACCGGCAGGGGTTCAGGTTCGGATCCGCCTTTGACACCGGGTTCAACTCCGGGTTCCGGTTGCGACACAGTGTCTTTCGGTGTTACGGAAATCAGCGTGTCCGGCGGGGCGGGCTCTCCGTCCGGGATGGGCTCGGGCGGCGGCTGCGGCCCGTAGGACATGAATACCATCGTGCCCAAACGCAGATAGGTGTAGTAATTGGGCAGAATATAACGGTAATAGGTGCTTCCCCCGTCGAGCTGCAGGAACGCGCTTTGCTTCTGCCGTTCGTTCATCGGCGAGCGCAGGATTTCGAGTACCTTCTCTTTCGAAG
Source organism: Rikenellaceae bacterium (assembly GCA_031548435.1). GTDB lineage: Bacteria > Bacteroidota > Bacteroidia > Bacteroidales > Rikenellaceae > JAVBRA01. Next base: position 42,477 of record JAVBRA010000007.1, on the reverse strand, counting down.
GCAGGTTCGGATCACCCGAAACGAGCCGCTCCACCCCGTCCCAGTTTTCTCCCCGCGCTACGGTTACGATCTTTGCCGCGTCGATCGCGGGGTAGCTGGCGGTGATGTGTCTGCGTATGGCGGCGGCCCGATGCTCCGAGAGCCGCTCGTTGTAGATGGTGTTCCCTTCGGGCGAGGCAAACGCCACGATGGTGAGCGTGTCGATGTACGGCGCGCTGGCCGAGGTCAGCAGCGAGTCGAGTTTGTGCAGGTTGTACGGGTTGGACAGGTAGTGCGGGTCGATCGTCGATTCGTCCCATCTGTAGTATATCGCCACTGCGTCCGTTTCCCCGTCATCGGGCAGGCCTGCCGCCGCAACGGGGCTTTCCGGAATTTCAACGGGTTCTTGTTGCTGCGGCATCCGGTCGGAGATGAAAGGCAGCTCCCCGAATCTGGATAACATCGTGTGGATGGCTTCGGGGTTATTCCTGCGAGTCGAATAATAGATGTCGTCCGGCGCGTCGATCGCCACGCGGCCGTGTTGAAAGGAGGCCTCCACCGAGTTGGCTTTCGAGGCGTCGATGTCCATATAAAAGGTGAAGCACCACCTGGTGAGCATCCGGAATTTGTGGATCAGGTGGGTGCGGACGACCGCTGCCCTGGTGACGGCCATGTTGATCGCGACCGGATCGTTCTTCTCGTGTGGCGACAGGTAGGAAACCAGCCGGATGTGCCCGTTCCCCGACAGGATGATGTCCTCGTACCGGGCGACGGTTGATTCCAGTTGCGTGAGGTTGGGGCGGTTGGTTTTGTAATCGGGATAAAGGACGTCGTTGTCCTGTTGGAACGTGATGATCGGATCGGAATAAACAGGTGGAGTTGCGCACACGGCGCGCAACGACCAGAATGATAATATGGCAAGAAATAGTATGCTCTTGACTCTCACAGTTTCATGGTATGAAAGTTATGTTCTCATAAATCATTTATAGAATTACTCGGAACATATCCGGTTCGATGCCGTTTCGCGGAAAATAAAAAGAACACCCGTTCTTGGGCTGCAGGCAACATGGCCGTGCGCTTCCTGTTAATTGAATGAAGATCAAATTCTCTGTCCGGATGCAAATATATCGTATTTTTATGACATCACCCAAATAGATTATTTTTTGCATCCGAGATGGGTGTCATTCAAAAACCGTGCCAAATCCAATATTTTCGATGTAAAAATAAAAGTCGCCTTGCGGATATTTGCAAGGCGACTTTAGTGGGGCCGGACTCTCCATCTCCGTCCAAGTGCAGGAGAAAAATGATGTGCAGTTGCCGGGAAAGATCTTTTTGCCGGATTTTTACGACCGGTCGGCCCAGCGCCTGAGCGTCGGGAAGAACTGTTTCATTTGGGCGATGGCCTGCTCGCGGGTGAACTGCTCTGCGGAGTCTTTGTTGAACTCGTCGAGAAATTGGACGCAATGTTCGATCATGCCGTCCATGGTGGCATCTTTCCAGGTGAACTCGCCGTTCTTGTAGCAATAGGTGCAGTAGTCGTTGCTGGGGCTTTGGTCGGCGTTGGTGCCGTGATGCCCGGGGGCGGTCAGCGGCATTCCGCAACTCTGGCAGAATAAGGTGTCCATACGGTCTGTGTTGGTGAATGATGCAACAAAAATAACATTTCTTTGGTTGTCAATGTATCCGGATCGCTAAAAAAGCAGAGGAGCCCCCGTTTTCACGGGAGCCCCTCCATAACCAACAACCTAATTTATATAATAGCCGTTCTGTAAGAACCGCTACATTTATATAGCGTTCAAATGACCGGTTTATTGCGCAAAGTTATAAAAAATTACCTTTTTCTGGTGTTTTTTTGGATTGTCGAATTGCGGGCGCCTCGCTTTTTCGTGCGGAACGCTTTGAAATCCGCCGCTCCGAAACGGAACGGGAAACAACATGACCGGACGATTATTCGGTTGTGCAGGGGGAAGCGGCGTTACCTGCGCGACAGATATTCATCGATGGCCTCGGCTGCCTTGCGTCCGGCGCCCATGGCCAGGATCACGGTGGCGGCGCCCGTCACCGCGTCTCCGCCGGCGAACACTCCCGGACGCGAGGTAGCGCCCCGGTCATCGGCCACGACGCAGCCGCGGCGGTTGGTTTCGAGCCCTTGGGTGGTGGCGGCGATGAGCGGATTGGGCGAAGTGCCCAGCGACATGATCACCACGTCGCACGGAATGTCGAACTCGCTGCCCGGCACCTCTACCGGCGAGCGGCGCCCCGATGCGTCGGGCTCGCCCAGCTCCATGCGGATGCACCGGATGGCCCGCACCCAGCCCTGGTCGTCGCCAAGGACTTCGACCGGATTGGTGAGCATTGCAAACTCGATCCCCTCTTCTTTGGCGTGGTGCACCTCTTCCACACGGGCGGGGAGTTCCTTTTCGCTGCGGAGGTAGACGATGGTCGATGCGGCGCCCAGACGCGCGGCGGTGCGCACGGCGTCCATCGCCACGTTGCCCCCGCCCACGACCACCACCCGTTCTCCGGTATAGATGGGCGTGTCGTAGCTTTCGTCGAACGCTTTCATCAGGTTGGCGCGCGTGAGGAATTCGTTGGCCGACACCACGCCGTTCAGGTTCTCGCCCGGAATGCCCATGAACCGGGGCAGCCCCGCGCCCGAACCGATGAATACGGCGCCGAAACCTTCGTTGTCCATCAGTTCGTCAATGGTGACCGTGCGGCCGACGATCACGTCCGTCTCGATCTTGACGCCCAGTTTCTTTACATTCTCGACCTCCCTGGCCACCACGCGGCTTTTGGGCAGGCGGAACTCCGGAATGCCGTACTCCAGCACACCTCCGGCTTTGTGCAGCGCTTCGAATATCGTGACATCGTATCCCATCTTGGCCAGATCGGCGGCGCAGGCCAGCCCGGCGGGGCCGCTGCCCACCACGGCCACTTTCTTGCCGTTGGGGGCGATGGCTTCGAACAGCTCCACGTTGTTGTCGCTTCCCCAGTCGCCGACAAAGCGTTCGAGCTTGCCGATGGCGACGCTCTCGCCCTTGACGCCCAGGATGCAGGCCCCCTCGCACTGGCTCTCCTGCGGGCACACCCGGCCGCATACCGACGGCAGCAGCGAATCCTGCGCGATGGTGCGGGCGGCGGCGACGAAGTCGCCGCCCGCCACCTGCGCGACGAACTCGGGAATGCGGATCGACACCGGGCACTGCTCCACGCAACGCGGTTTCTTACAATTGATGCATCGGCCGGCTTCGAGCATCGCCTCCTGGACGTTGTAGCCGTAGCACACCTCTTCGAAATTGGTGACCCTTACCTTGGGGTCTTGTTCCCTGACCGGGACTCTGGGTATTTTGTTTGCCATTGGCTTTTATGATTCTTGTCGGTTGTGCGGATCGCGCACGATATTTTACATCTTCATCCTGCGTTCAGCCGGCTCCTGACGAAAGGAAAAACGACGGGCAAAATATGATGCACGTTGCACACAACAGAAAATTTTTCTATTCCTTGTTTAAATGAGAATTATTTATTCAGCCCGATGCGGCAGTTGTGCCCGGCTGCTTTTTCTTCCGCCGCTTTCCGCTTGCGGCTTTCGATGGTTTTGTACATTCCCTGGCGGCGCATCGCCTCGTCGTAGTCGACCTGATGGCCGTCGAACTCGGGGCCGTCGACGCAGGTGAAGTAGGTCTTTCCGCCCACGCTCACGCGGCAGGCGCCGCACATGCCCGTGCCGTCGACCATCAGCGAGTTGAGGCTGACGATGGTTCGGATGCCGTATTTTTCGGTAGTCCGGGCCACGAATTTCATCATGATCATCGGGCCGATGGCCACCACTACGTCGTATTTCCGGCCTTGATTCTCGATCAGATCCTCGATCAGGCCGGTGACCAGCCCCTTGAACCCGGCCGATCCGTCGTCAGTGGCGATGTAGAGGTTGCCCGCCACGGCGCGCATCTTTTCCTCGAAGATGATCAGGTCTCGGGTTTTCGCGCCGATGATCACGTCGGCCTTCACCCCGTGCTCCCACAGCCACTTGACCTGCGGGTAGACGGGAGCCGTTCCCAGCCCTCCGGCCACGAACAGGATCTTCTTGGTTTTCAGTTCGTCGATGTTGTCGTACACGAACTCGGACGGGTGTCCCAGCGGGCCTACGAAATCGAGGAACTCCCCGCCCTCTTCCAGGTTGCAGATTTTTTCGGACGAACTGCCGACGATCTGCGTGACAATGGTCACCAGCCCTTTTTCGCGGTCGTAGTCGCAGATGGTCAGCGGGATGCGTTCGCCTTTGTCGTCGGTGCGCACGATGACGAACTGGCCCGGCTGTGCGCTGGCGGCCACGCGCGGCGCTTCGACGTCCATCAGACAGATGCCGTGCGCCAAGCGCTCTTTCTTCTTGATTTTGAACATATATCGTTATTCTTGAACGGTTGCTGCCAATTTAAATTCCAGAACCGGGGTCGACGGGCAGTTGAGGATCAGCATCAGGCTGTCGGTGATGTGTCCCGTGTCGGAACCGGTGGAGAGGGTGGCCGTGATCCGGGCTTTCTCTCCCTTTTTCAGCGTCGTTTTGCTGACGGTGTAGCGAATGGCGTTGCTTGTGGGCTGGATGTGTCTTATGATCAGATCGCTGCCGCCGGTGTTGGCGAGCTCGAAGCTGCGGGTGAGCACGCTGCCCGGCCTCACGTTGCCGAAATGGTAATACGACGATGAGAGCCTGGCCGCGGGAGCGTTTTCCATCTGTTTCGCTGTCAGGGCGCTGAAATCTTCGATCACGGTCGCGTTGGCCGAGAACGGCGTCCGCCACTTCCTGCCGTTGATTGTGATCTCGAACGGGTCGCTGGCGATGCCCCAGATGTCGGTGCCTGAAAAATCGTATTCCACCACAATTTCGCCCTCGCCTCCGGGCAGTAGCAGGGTGGGGGAGGCGTGCACGTCTTTATGCGGGGCGTCGTTCAGGAATTTGACCGCCACGTTGACCGGCCTGTCCGAGGTGTTGGCCAGCCCAATGGTGCCGTAGCAATACTGGTTGCGCGAGATCATGCCGAACAGCACGGTCATGGAGTTCGCCCTCAGCCCGTCGGTCAATTCCACCGGAAACAACTCTTCGACCGTGCGCGGGCGGGGTGTGACGGCGCCTTTGATGGTCAGCGTGTCGAGGTATTTGCGGTTGTTGGCCGAGACGTAGATCTGTTTCTCGAACTCCCCGGGCCTGCCGGTGGGGTCGAACGTGACGGAGATGCTGCCCCGTTCACCTTGCCCGACCGGTGTCTTGCTGAACGAGGGAACCGTGCATCCGCAGGTGGTGGTCACCTGGTCGATGACATAGGCCTCGTTGCCGCCGTTGGTGAAGTCGAACGTGGCCGAAACGGGGCCGTTCTCTTCTGCAATGATCCCGAAATCCACCGTGGGCCTGTCGGCGCGGATGCCTGACTTTACAGGCTTTTGTTGCGCGTGAGCCGGCGCAATGGCAATGAATATGGCTGAAAGCAATCCAATGATGTACCTCATTCCAGCGATCACTCCTATTTTGGAAACAGGGGTTCGATGTCGATTTCCTCGACCCGTCCGTCTTTGAAGCGCAGTGTGCGCGAAGGGTATTTCTGGATGTTCGAAATGTTGTGGGTCGACATCACCACCGCGCATCCGCTTTGGGCGATCTCGTACAGGATTTTCATCACCTCGGACGTGGCCACATGGTCGAGGTTGCCGGTGGGCTCGTCGGCCACGATCAGGTCGGGCTTGTTGAGCAGCGCCCGGGCGATCGATAGCCGCTGCTGTTCGCCGCCCGAGAGTTCGTGCGGAAATTTGTAGGCTTTCTGGGCCAGGTTCACCATACCCAGCACCTCCATGATGCGCTGTTTCATTTCGGGCTCGCGTTTCCACCCGGTGGCTTTGAGCACGAAGCGCAGGTTGTCGTACAGGTCGCGGTCGCCCAGCAGCTGGTAGTCCTGGAACACGATGCCCATGCGCCGGCGCAGGTGCGGCACCTGCCGCTTTCTGATCGTCTCCAGGTCGTATCCGGCCACTTGGCCGCGGCCGTGCACCAGCGGCAGTTCGGCGTAGAGCGTCTTGAGGAACGAACTCTTGCCGCTGCCGATTTTACCGATGAGGTAAACCAGCTCGCCGGGATAAATGGCGACGTTCACGTCCGAGAGGATCAATTCCTGAGCGGTGGCTTTCCACCGTTTGCGAGAATAGAGGCCCGAAATGTGGTAGATCGACACCTCGCGCAGTTCGATGACAGGGGAGTGTTCCATAGTATGAAATGTGTTATTCCTCAATTGGAGTATTTCTTTACACTTGGCAGCCTAAGTAAGCGCGACGAGGCCCGCAGATGGAGAATACACTTTACTCTTCCATTTTTCGTTGCCGCACGCATTCGAACAGCATGACCGCCGCCGCCGCCGACACGTTCAGCGACTCGATCGACCCCATCAGCGGAATGGCCAGTTTCACGTCGCACATTTTCATCACCTCGCCCGATACGCCTTTGTCTTCGGCGCCCATGATCACCACCGAGGGCTTTTTCATGTCGGCCTCCCAGAGCAGGGTGTTGCTCTTTTCGGTGGCGGCCACCAGTTGCAATCCGTTTTCTTTAAGGTATTTGAGCGTGTTGCGGATGCTTCCGGTGCGGCACACGGGCAGGATGCTCAACGCCCCGGCCGAACTTTTCATCGATTCGGCATTGACGGGCGCGCCGTTTTTGGTCGAAACGACGATGGCATGGGCTCCGGCGCATTCGGCGCTGCGGGCGATGGCCCCGAAGTTGCGCACATCGGTCACTCCGTCCAGCACCACGATCAGCGGCGTCTCTTCGTTGGCGGCGATGGCTTCGAGCACTTCGGCGATCTCGGCGTATACGATCTCGGACACCAGCGCCACAGCCCCCTGGTGGTTGCCTTTGGCCGTGCGGTTGAGTTTTTCGACGGGAACCTCCTGAACCGGGATCCTTTTTTCAAGGCACAGTTCGCGCAGTTGTGTCATCAGCGGGCCTTCGCTTCCTTTTTTCACCATCACTTTGTCGATGGTGCGTCCGGCCGCTATGGCCTCCATGATCGGGCGTATGCCGCACAGGGTGTTGTTCATTGTCTGGATTTTGAGGCAAAAGTGGAAACAGCGCCTCCCGGTATTCGGGCCGGGCCGCTTTTCCCGGACAAAGATAGGGAAATTAATGGAAACAGGGAAACCGCGGCTTATATTGTGTTGTCATTCTGAGTGTCCGGAGGTGTTTATGTGCGAAAGCCCGTATGCGTCGGCCAACACATACGGGTTTTGTTGTTGAAAGAGCCGGGGCTCTGTTATGGTGCGGGCCGCTACTTTTTGTCGATCGTGTACTCGCCCAGCGTTTGGCCGGTCGTGTCCAGCACTTTTATTTTCATCGACTTTTCGTCCACGTCCACCCGCGAGATGCTTTTGTTGCTGCCGATGACGATCGGGAAGTTGTTGCGCCCCTTTTCGACCGGCATCATTTCGTAGACGTGGGTGTGGCCGCAAAACATCACGTCGATATTGGCTCCGTTGAGGATGGGCATGATCTTGTCGTTGATCTCCTGCATGCCGTGATCGACGCTCTCGCGCGTGGCATAGGGCGGAAAATGCGACATCACCACGCGGTATTTCGCTTTTTTGAACGCTTTTCCCGCCACCACCGTCTTCAGCCATTGGGCTTGTTCGGTGCGGTAGGTGTCGAAGTCGATCAGGCCGGCGTAGACGGGATGGGTGTCTTCCTTGTCCTCGCCGCCGTCCAGGATCACGAACATCACCTCGCCCACCTGGTAGCAGCCGTAGAACTTGCCGCTGCGGTTGGGAACGAACTGGTGGTACTGGCGGGCCAGTGCGCCCCGCGTTTCGTGGTTGCCGCGCACCAGCACGAACGGCTTCTCCGAGGCGAACAGTTCGACGCTGGTGTCGATGAACCCTTTATACGGCGTCTCTTCCTTGTCGTAGTAGTTCATCATGTCGCCGACGTAGAACGCCATCAGGGCGCTGTTGATATCGGCGTATCCCAGCAGTGTGCGCAGTTTTTCGCTCTCCTGGTGGATGTCGCTCACGGCAATGAACGAAAACCGTTTCATGGCCGGGTCGAGTGTGCGGAAGTCGTACCACGGCGAGGCGATGCTGTCGCCGAAAGTCACCTTATAGGGTTGGAAATCGGCAATCTCTTTCGAGACGAGCCGGTAGGAATACTCCGAGGCGGGCGTCAGAGCGTCGATGCGGATGGTGTTGAAGGTGTTGTTGGCGTTGCGCAGACCGTCCTGCAGGTCGTAGCGGGTTTGCACCTGTCCGTCGGGGGTTCTGACCTCGATCCACGAGAACCCTTTCCGGCTGGTGGTGAAAACGACGGTCGCGCCGTCGGTGGTCAGTTCCTGGAGGTAGGGGCCGTGGTTGAAAGCGTACTCCTGCGCGTGGGAGCATAGTACGAACAGGGCGAACGCAAGGCTTAACAGTGTTTTTTTCATGGGATATGGTCGGTTTGGGTTACATTATTAAAGCGGCCTTCCGGTGTCGGATAATTTATACAAAGATATCGTTTTTATCGAAACCGGCGCCCGAAACGGCCAAAAGCTTTTCCACGGCGGCGCGGCCTTCGGCGCCGACGTCGAGCGAGAAGCCGTTGACGAACGTTTCGATGTGGGCGCGGATCACTTCCTCCGACAGTTCGCGGGCATGGCTGCTCACGAAATTCCGGCCCGATGCCGGGTTCTCGAATGCGAAGGCGATGCTGCGCCTCAGGGCGTCGTTGATTTTTTGGTGTGTTTGCGCTCCCAGCTCCCGTTTGACGGCGATGGCTCCCAACGGCACGGGCAGCCCGGTCGACCGCTCCCACTCCTGTCCCAGGTCGGCGATTTTATGCAGCCCTTTTTCATGGAACACGAACCGCCCTTCGTGGATCAGCACCCCGGCGTCGACTTCTCCGCCGGCCACCGCCCCGGCGATGTCCGAAAAGAGGTAACTGCGGCAGTCGAGATTGCCGCCATACAGGCTTTTGAGCAGCAGGGCCGCCGTGGTGTGCTCGCCGGGAATGGCGATTTTCAGCGGGGCGATTTCCTGCGGCGTTCTCTTTTCCCGCCCCACCAGCACCGGCCCGTTGCCGCGGCCCAGCGCGCTGCCGGCTGTGAGAAGCCGGTACCGGCCGCTGATGAGCGGATAGATGGCGTACGATATCTTGGTGATGTCGGGAATGCCCTCGATGGCGTGGCGGTTCAGTTGCTCGATATCCTCGAACAGGGGGTCGAACGCCATGCCGCCCGTGTCGACCCTGCCGTGCAGCAGGGCGTCGAACATGAACGTGTCGTTGGGGCAGGGCGAAATGGAGAGTTTCATCACAACGTTTTTAAGAAACGGGTCAGGCTGTCGGCCACGCGCTCTCTGGCCAGGGCGATGTTCCAGCTTTGCCGGTCGCCGACCGCGTTCGAGACGGTGCGCAACTCGACGAACGGAATGTGCTGGCGCAGCCCCACGCGGAACAGCGCCGCCCCTTCCATGTTCTCGATCTCGGCATCGTCGGAGGGGATGAAATCGGCCCCCGCGCAGCATACCGTGTTGCTTTTGACCTCCCTCATCCCCGAGGCCCGGATCAACTCTGCCTCGGGGCAGGCCATGAACCCGTTGCGGCCGGTCAGGGAGTCTTGCCCGAAGTCGATCTTCCACAGCGGGTTGAACCCTTCCGGGGTGAATATTCCCAGGTCGGCTTCCCGTTCGTGCGAAACGACGACGTTGTCGCCCACCGACAACTCCGACAGGCGGTAACACCCGGCAAATCCCGCCTGAACGATCAGGTCGGGTTCGATCTCGGCCGCCAGCCGCATGATCTCGACGGCGCTGCGCAACGGCCCCACGCCCGTCGAGGCCACGGAGAGCTCCTTCCCTTTATATTCCCCGCAGAAAATGTCTCCTTTTTGCCGGAATTCCTCTTTGGCCATGAAAGCCTCGATCTCGCCCCAGGTGGCGCATATGACCAGTATCCTATTCATTCTTTTTCAATGTCTTGAGCATCAGTATGTGGATGGTGACGGCCGCGGCGACCGCAACAAGCACCGCCCGCACCCACCATTTGTCGGTCGCCCATATCGCCGAGGCGCCGATCGTACACCAGAGCACTGTCAGCGCCCACGCCTTCACCCCGCGTTCCACCCCTTTTTTAGAGGTATAATCGGTCAGGTAGTGCCCGAAGTATTTGTTTTCCAGCAGCCACCGGCGCATTCGCGGCGAACTGCGGGTAAAGCACCACAGCGCCACGAGCAGGAACGGAGTGGTCGGCAATATCGGCAGCGGAATGCCCAATATCCCCAGTCCGGTGGCGGCGAACCCGCAGATCAGGTAAATCGACCTCATTTATTCAACCGGTATGCCTTGTCGACCGCCTTCATGCGCATGAGCGAATGCACCACCAGGTCGACGATGGGCGTGCCCGACACCTCGATGTTGATGACCCCCTCCATTCCGCCGCGCACGGTCGACAGGTTCATCGACCGGATGTTGATTTTCAGATCCTTGGTGATGATCTCGGTGATGCGGTTGATGATGCCGCTCTCGTCGCTGGCGTGGATCTTGATCGAGGCGATGAAGCTTCCCGCTGCCGCCGCGTTGCCTTTCCATTGCACCGGAATGATGCGGTAGTCGTATTTCTGGCTCAGCCACTGGCAGTTGGGGCAATCGGTGCGGTGCACGGTGATTCCCTTGGAGATGGTGACGAAACCCACCACCTGATCGCCGTAAATGGGGTTGCAGCAGCGCGCCAGGTGGTAGTTGATGCCGTTGAGCTGCTCGTCGATGACGAATGTGTCGGCGCTGCCCTCTTTCGGTTTCTTTGCCGCCGCGGCCGGCGACTTCTGGATTTCCGGTTCCCTCTCGCGGTCGGCGGCCGAGGTCAGCACCTCTTTTATTTCGCCCATCGAAATGCGCTGCGAGGCGATCAGGGCGTAGAGCTCGGTGCCGGTCTTCACTTTGTAGTGCTTGCACAGGGCCGTCACGGCGTCGTCGATGGGCATGGCCGTTTTCCAGTTCTTCATCTTGCGTTCCAGCTCCTCGCGGCCCAGGTTGGCCTCTTTGGCCTGCTCTTCGCGCAGGAACACTTTTATGCGCGTGCGCGCTTTGCTGGTTGCGACGATGTTGAGCCAGTCGGCCTTGGGTTTCTGGTTCTTGGAGGTGAGGATCTCGACCAGGTCGCCGTTGTGCAGCACCTCGCGGATCGACACGTTTTTGTTGTTGACCCGCGCCCCCACGCACCGCGTGCCGATGTTCGAGTGGATGTCGTAGGCGAAGTCGAGCACCGTGGCCCCTTCGGTCAGGCGGCGCAGGTCGCCGTTGGGCGTGAAGACGAATACTTCTTTGCTGGAGATACTCAGCAGATCCTGGTTATCGGCCAGACTGCCCTGGGCGTCCTGGTCGCTCATCAGTTCGCGGATCTTGAGCAGCCACTCCTCGCCCGAGATGGCGCCCTGCTTCACCCCTTTGTAACGCCAGTGGGCGGCCACCCCCTTTTCGGCCACTTCGTCCATGCGTTCGCTGCGGATCTGCACTTCGACCCAGCGCCCCTGTTTCGTGACCACGGTGGCGTGCAGCGACTCGTAGCCGTTCGATTTGGGGATCGAGATCCAGTCGCGCATCCGGTCGGGGTTGGGCGTGTAAAAGTCGGTCACCACCGAGTAGGCCTGCCAGCACTCGGCCTTCTCGCGCTCGGGGGCGGCGTCGATGATGATGCGGATGGCGAACAGGTCGAACACCTCCTCGAACGGGATGTTCTGCTTGTGCATCTTGCGCCAGATCGAGTAGACCGATTTGGTGCGCGACTTGATGTTGAAGGCGATGCCCAGCTCGGCCAACTTGGTTTTGATGGGCCGGATGAACGCTTCGATGAATGTTTCGCGTTCCTGTTCGCTTTCCGACAGTTTCGCCGAAATTTCGGCGTAGTCTTTCGGTTCGAGGTATTTCAACGACAGGTCTTCGAGTTCGGACTTGATCGAGAACAGCCCCAGTTTGTGGGCGATCTGCGAGTAGATGTTGATGCTCTCCCACGATTTTTTGATCTGCTTCTGTTCGGGAAAATCGCCCAGGCTGCGCATCACCTCCAGGCGGTCGGCGATTTTGATCAGGATCACGCGCGGGTCGGACGAGTACGAGATGATCAGTTCGCGGAAGTTGTCGATCTGCATGTTCGACACCTTGGGATCGACCTCCGAGATGTTGCACAGCGCCCGGAGAATTTTCTCGCATTCGAACCCGTATTCTTTGGTGATGGCCGCCAGGTCGATCAGTTTGAGCCGGGCCGCGTCGTGCAGCAGGGTCGAAACCACCGAGTTGCGCCCCAGCCCGATGTCGCGCGCCACGATCAGCGCCGTCTGGATGTCGTGCTCGATGAACTGTTTGCCGTTGTAGCGCTCCATGCCGGCCATCTTTTCCCTGGCCAGGTTCAGCGCGCCGGTGATCATCTCGAAGCTGTGCCGGCTGAAGTTGCCTTTGACGTAGTCGAGAAATTCGGTTTCGGGATTGTTTTTCCGTTGTTCCGTCATGGGTTTTTGTTTATTCTGCTAAGATAGTGAATTTCGGGCTACGATGCGCCCTGCCGTCGGCAGTTTCCGCAAATGTTGTGCCCGCCGGTTTTTTGTCATCGTACATCGTTTGCGGGTCTCCGGAAAATAAAAAGGAGGCCGTTGCCGCCTCCTTTCCATCCGGTGCTCCGGTGGCTATTCCACCGTGATGGTGTTGTCGCTGCGGTAGCGGACAATCATCCAGCGCTCGTTGCCGGTTTTTCCGCCCTCTTCTTTCACGAAGCGGTAGCGCACCTGCAACGGGGCGCTGTCGGTGTTGCCCAGCATGGAGATGTAGTTGGAGCCGTAGGCCGCCACCGCCTCGGTCATCGTCATCATCACGTCGTAGCCCCGGTACGAGTACCAGTCGGGGAACGACGAAAAGGCGGCGATGTATTTCCGGTCGAAGGCCGCCACCGCCGGATTGTATTTATCGGCGAAGTACGAGGCCGGAAAAAAGACGTTGTGCCGGAAGTAAGGCGAGATGTCTTTGTCGGTGAACGCGCCCCAGCGGTGGTTGCCCAGCACGGCGACCTTGTAGGCGTCGCCGGCGCCGTTCTGCACCGAGGAGATGAACCGCAGGATGTCGTCGACCGTGGCCGAGTTGTTCGAGGCCACCACAAACAGGTTCACCTTGTCGCGCCGCATCGGCGATTTGAACTGCGATACGCCTCCGGCCTTAGAGTACGACACCGTGCTGTAACCCGGGGGCAGTACGGCTTCGTATTCGGCTGTCAGTTCGGCATCGGTTCCGGAGGCGGGCTTGACGTAAATGACGTTGAGCGAGTCGGCCGCGAGCATCCCCTTGATATCGCAATATTTGTCGGAGGCCATCGGCGACGCCTGGATGATGTACGGGTTGCTCTCGGGCACCACGCGCAGGGGCGACACCACTCCGATGCCGTGCTCCATCCCGAACCGGGCCACCTGGGCGAACTCTTCCTCGTAAACCGGGCCGATGATCACCGCCGCGTTTTTCAGGGCCGGTTCGTTCAGCAGCCCGACGGCTGTTTCCGCCTCGCCCCGGGTGTCGAATACGTCGACCGTTACCGAGATCCCCTTGCGTTTCAACGAATCGAGGGCCACCAGGGTGCCGAGATAGAACTTGGCGATCGACTCGTTCGGCTTGCCGTCGCTGGTAAAAGGCAACATCATTGCCACGCGGACGTTCCGTCCCGTTGCAGCATTCGGAACTTCCGGCACTCCGGCGGGCGTCGTCCTGCCGGTGATGTCGCCGCCGGGGAACAGGCCGCGCGGATCGACCGCGATGTCGACCGGATGCCCTTCGCCAACTCCAGCGTGCTTTACCTGGATCTCGACCCCATTCGGAACCTTGATGATCGAACCGTACTTCAGCCCGTCTTTCAGTTCCTCGGGATTGAGGGTGCGGAGCGCTTCTTCCGTTACGTTATACTGCCGGCTGAGCGAATAGAGCGTCTCCTGCCGTTGCACCAGGTGGTGGATGTATTGCGGCGACAGGGCGTCGAGCTTGTCGGTGTAGTCTTCCCACTGGTCGTCGATCTCCTGGTTGTCGGCGTTGCCGGCCGCATCTTTCGGGATGACGATCTGCTGTCCGATGGCGATGTCGTTCTCCACCAGCCCGGGGTTCGCCTGCTTGATATCGTCGAGCGATACCTGGTAGCGTTTCGAGATGGAGTAGAGCGTTTCGCCCTGGTTCACCGTGTGGATGATGTTTTTGCGCTTGTTCACCTTCGGCGTTTCGACGGGAGTGTCCGCCGCAGGGATCTTGAGCACCTGTCCGGCCCTGATTCCCTCGGCCGAGGCCGGGTTGGCCGCGATGATGCCGCCCACGGGAACGTTATACGCCTGCGAGAGGGAATAGAGCGTTTCGCCCGCCTCCACCGTGTGGACGTAGTAGATCACGTTGTCGATCGTCACCCTGCTGGTCGAGAGGTTGCTCTGCGCATGAGAAAGGGTGCAGAACAGAAATGGGAGCAGGATTGCAAAAAAAGTTTTTTTCATCCGTAGTATTAAAACTGCTTGAATTTTCACGACGCCCATAAGGTATTTCAGAATAACAACCTGAATTCGCTCATCGACGTTCCGGAGGCGGAACACACGGCGCGCATTACTTTTCGCCGATGCTTTTCAGCCGTATTTCAGTGATTACCTGCTTGGTGTGCAGCGGAAACTCTCCGTTCATCATCCATGCGTAGTAGCTGGGCTCGTTGCGGAAAATCTCGCGCACCGGAACGCCCTTGTGCTTGCCGAAGTTGAACACCTCAACCCCCTTGTCGTTGTAGACGATGCGCCCGGCGTAGTCGACGTTGCGGTCTTTGCACGAGAACTCGGCCAGGAATTCGACGTCGTTTTCCAAGTCGGGATACCGGTCGAGTTGCGACAGCAGCACCTCGTACGTGGCGCGGGTGTCGGCTTCGGCCGAGTGGGCGTCGACCAGCTCCTTGTCGCAGTAGAACTTGTAGGCGGCCACCAGCGTGCGCTGCTCTTTTTTGTGAAAGATGTTCTGCACGTCCACGAAGCGGCATTTCTTCAGGTCGATGCTCGTGCCGCAACGCAGGAACTCCTCGGCCAGCACCGGGACGTCGAACTTGTTCGAGTTGTACCCGGCCATGTCGCTGCCGGCGATGTACTCGGCCAGCGACTTGGCGATGTCTTTGAACCGGGGGCAATCCTTCACGTCGTCGTCATAGATGCCGTGGATGGCCGAGGCTTCCTCGGGAATGTGCATCTCGGGATTGATCCGGCGCGTCTTGGTTTCCTCCAGCCCGTCGGGGTAGATTTTGATCAGCGAGATCTCCACGATGCGGTCTTTCGCCGGGTCGACCCCCGTGGTTTCGAGGTCGAGGACGATGAGCGGGCGCTTGAGCGCTAACTTTGCCATGGGTTCCCGTTAAGCGTTGATCATCATCGGCATCAGCAGCATCAGCATGTCGTCCTGCGGCTGCCCTTCGGCAACGGGCAGGAACAGCGCTGCGCGGGTGGCGTCGGTGAACGACATCATCACCTCCTGCGTGTCGATGTTCGAGAGGATGTCGATCAGGAACGTCGACTTGAAGCCGATGGTGATGCCCTCGCCCGAGTAGTCGCACGGAATGGTCTGTTCGGCAGAGGTCGAGTAGTCCATGTCTTGGGCGATGAGCACGATCTTGTTCTCGGTGATGTCGAGCTTCACCAGGTTGGTCGACTGGTTCGAGAACACGGCCGCCAGCTTGATGCTCGCCAGCAGGCTCTGCCGGTCGACGATCGCCTTTTCGGTGTTCGAGGTGGGGATCACTGCGTTGTAGTTCGGGTAGTTGCCCTCGACCAGGCGGCAGGTGAGCGTATAGTTGTTCATGGTGAAGACCGAGTTCTTGTCGTCGAACTCCACCTTGATCTCGCTGTTTTCCTTGGCCAGCATATTGCGCAGCAGGTTGGCCGGTTTCTTGGGCAGGATGAAGGCGTCCGCCTTGTCCGAGGTCACGCCGCGCACGGTGTATTTCACCAATTTGTGGGCGTCGGTGGCCACGAACGTCACCGCGTCGGCTTCGAGCGCCATGTAGATGCCGTTCATCACCGGGCGCAACTCGTCGTCGGCCGTGGCGAAGATCGAGCGGCTGATTCCGTCGGCCAGCTGGTCGGCGGCGATGGTGATCGAGGCTGAATCCTCGCCCAGTTTCTTGCTCTCGGGGTAGCTGTGTCCCGAAGCGCCCGGCACGGCCAGCTTGCCGTTGCTCCATTTGATGACGATCTCCCAGGTGGAGGTGTTGGCCGCGATTTCGATCGGCTGGTCTTTCAACTCTCGCAACGAATCGAGGATCAACTTGTGCGGAACGGCGATCACTCCCTCTTCCTCGACCGTGTTGACCTTGACGGCCCCGGTGAGGGTGGTTTCGGTGTCGGAGGCCGTGACGCTCAGTTCCTCGCCCTTGAGGTCGAACAGAAAATAATCGAGGATGGGCAGTGTGTTCTTGCTGCTGATGACCTTGCTGACCGCCTGGAGCAGGTTGTGGAGCTCCGCGCTGGATACCGTAAATTTCATATGCTCTGTGTTTTTTTAGTCTGTTTATATTTCGGAGTGGGGGTGTTTTGCAGCTCGTTCACGGGCCGAAAAGCCTTTGGGTTCAAAAGTACGAAAATTATCGGGAATAATTGTCAAGGGGTGGTTTAAAATTTATCGGATCGGGCTCTTTCCGTGCCGTTTGGAAGCGCCGTTCCGGGCAGGGGCGTGTTGCCCGTTTCTCGGGACGGATAAAAAACGGCGACTTCCGATGCCGCTCGAATTGTAAAGATAGACTATTCGGAACTGTCCCGGCAAATGGCGCTGAGCGTGTTCTCGATCAGCGAACGCATGAACTTTTGGTAGTCGGGCCTGCTGTCGCCGGCGATGCGTTGGGCAATGATCGTGCACAGGGTGGTGGCTTCGTGCCCCAGCATGGCTCCCAGTCCGGCCAGGGCCGAGCTTTCCATTTCGAAATTGGTGATGCGGTGCCCGTTGTGACGGAACGCTTCGATTTTCGACACCCATGCCGGATCGGCCAGCGGCAGCCGCAGCACCCTTCCCTGCGGGCCGTAGAACCCCGGGGCCGACACGGTGATCCCTTTGGTGGTGAATGCTGCGAATTTCCGCGCCAGTTTTTCCGACGAACGGATGAAGTAAGGCGACGGCAGTTTGTCGTTCCACCCCATGTGGCTCATGAACTCCTCTTCCATCGTCAGGTCGCAGAAACTGTCGCGTCCGGCGTAGTAGTTGAGCAGTCCGTCGAACCCGCACGACACCTCGGCCAGCACCACCGCGCCCAGTTCCAGGTCGGGCTGCACAGCCCCGCTGGTGCCCAGCCGGATGAGGTTGAGCGAGGTTTTGCCGGTCTTGATTTCGCGTGTTGTGAAGTCGATGTTGACCAGGGCGTCGAGCTCGTTGACCACAATGTCGATGTTGTCCGTGCCGATGCCGGTCGAGAGCACGGTGAGCCTCTTTTGCCCGATGCGCCCGGTGACGGTGCTGAATTCGCGGTTCGACACCCGGCACTCTTCGCCGTCAAAGTAGCCGGCGATGGTGTCCACGCGCCCGGGGTCGCCCACCAGCAACACCGTGCCGGCGATCTGTCCGGGCCGCAGGTGCAGGTGGAACACCGACCCGTCGGGGTTGATTATCAGTTCCGAAGATTCGATCATGGTTTTGGGTTTAATGCCTTGTCGGTTTTAATGGGTCATTTTTTCTAATCACGTTGGAGAGCGTATGCCCGATGAGCGCGGCCGAGCGCTCAATCCCGGGCCATATGAAATTCCGCGGCCCGCAGGGGAAGATTTCCGGACGGGTGCGTGAAGAAACGCCGCGTTGTTTGACGACCGTTAGACGCGCAACGAAGTGAAGCGGCTAAAAAGGAGGAGTCCGGCGTTTTAGCAACTGACCGGGAACTTTCAGCGCACCCATCGGGTGTTTTTTTTCGCTCACAAACATTTCTGAGTGTGGTGTGGTTCCCGATAACAAGTGAGCCTGTGGCTCCCGTAGCCTTTTTGCATCCTTTTTGGGCAATGACAAAAAGGATGGCCCCGTCGGCAGGCGAAATGAATCCATGGATTTTTCATCGCCGTTTGGAGACGTTCATCAGAAATTTCCCCGGAAATTTCATCGGGCAAGGTAGTCTTTATTCTTCACATGCGTGTAATAGCTCTGCAACAGGCCCTTGAGGGTTTGTTCCGCTTCGGCCTGCCGTTGGTCGGAGGGGTCGGCGATGTTGTTTTTCTGCAAAATGTCGTCGGACGAAAAAGCGTCGATCGTCTTCGATCCGTCGAAATAGATGGTCACCGGGTCGGTGATGCACTGGTAGAGCTGGTTGTAGTAATTGGTGGCCATGGGCATGCGCCACGGCTCGCCGAACACGTCGCGCCCGAAAGCGAAATAGGGCTTGTTGTAACCGAGCAGCCCCAACAGGGTGGGCATCACGTCCAGCTGTTGCGTGGTGGACGCGTCCGACCCCCTGACCGATCCGTCGGGCGTGTAGATGAACATCATGATGGCCGAGTTGCCTTTGGGCGTGCGCGTCTTCTCGGCATACACCTCGGACGACACGTGGTCGGCCACGAATACGAAAATGGTGTTGCCGAACCACGGCTCGGATTTTATTTGATCGAACAGTTTGCGGATCGACAGGTCGGTGTAGGCCACGCATTTGTGGATTTTGGTGTGCCCCTGCGGCAATTTCCCTTCATACCCGGGCGGCACGACGAACGGATGGTGCGAGGTCAGGTTGAACACCGAAGCGAAAAACGGCTGCCGCTCGCGGCTCAGCACCTCGCCCATATACCCGTAGAACGGCATGTCGAACACGCCCCAGTAGGGTTCGATCAGCTCTTTGCCGCTGCCCTTCGCTTTCTCGAAATCCTCACGCGAGTAGAATTTTTCGATCCCGGCCAGACGCCCGTAGGCTTCGAAGCCCATCGAGTTTTTCTGCGCCCCGCTGAAGAACGACGTTTGGTAGCCTTCGTCGGCCAGCAGGCGGGGCAGTCCGCGCATCTCGCCCAACGAATTGGGCAGCAGGGCGAACGGGGTTTTGTACGAGGGGATCGACGTGAAAATCGAAGGCAGGGCGTCGATCGACTTCGTGCCGTTGGCGAAGGCGTTGGGGAACGTGAATCCCTCCTGCATCAGCGAGTCGAGGAAGGGCGTGAACCCCTGGCCGTCGGGATAGATGTCGGGGTTGAGGTAGCCCGAATGCTCCTTGCTGAAGCTCTCCATGATGAACAGCACGACGTTCTTTTTGTCGAGTCCCCGGTCGTGGTAGTTGTTGTGGCGGGGGGTGAAGAGGGCGCCCAGCGTTTCGTCGTCGAAATAGTGCGGCACCTCGATCTCGCTGATCCCCGAGGTGCGCAGCACGCAGAACGGGTTGCTCAGCACCATCGACGCCTTCTGCGGGCTTTTGGCGTAATGGGCGGCGTTGCTTAGCGTGTAGGGGCGGATGCCGTGCGAAAAACCGCCGCGCACGCCCCCGATGAACATGGCCGCGCAGAAACAGGCTACGGCCAGATTCACCGGATAGTAGGCCCACGGGTTGCGGATGTCGGTGGGGCGGTATTTGATTTTCTTATAGGCGAACCACAGCGCCGCGATCAGTCCGGCGGCAATCGGCACCAGGTACCAGTTGTCGGCCATGCTGCGGAGAATGATGGCCGAATTGTTGTCGTTGCCGGCGAAATGCATCTCCTCGGCCGTG
The DNA here is from genome assembly GCA_031548435.1 of Rikenellaceae bacterium. Classification (GTDB taxonomy): domain Bacteria; phylum Bacteroidota; class Bacteroidia; order Bacteroidales; family Rikenellaceae; genus JAVBRA01. Next base: position 22,799 of record JAVBRA010000007.1, on the reverse strand, counting down.
AGGCGTTTGCGGGCGAAATGGAAGTAAACCGAATCGGCCAGGTTCAGCACGACGATTCCCGCCGAGTTGGTGATCATGTAGATCCAGAACAGCGCCCGTTGGTAGAGCCGGTGTCCGCGGACGCGCAACGGCACGATCGACAGCGCGATGAACAGCGAGTTGAGGTACAGCACCGAAATGGTGTCGAACACGAGCGACCCTTTCAGCAGCATCCACACCTCGTCCGCGCCGATGCCTCCCAGCAGCGACGCGTTATAATAGTAGAAGACGATGCGGCAGATCATCAACACCGCGTACAGCGGCAGCAACCGCCACAGCAGGGTGGTGAGGTCGTTCCTGAAAAGTTTGTTCATTGTTCCGAAATGTTCTGCAAAGATAATCGCCGAGAGGGAATATGGGTGTTTTTTTGTTTGAAACGATGGATTAATATTGACTGCCGGCGCGGCCATCCTTTTTGTCATTGCCCAAAAAGGAGGCACAGCCTGGTTTGTTATCGGGAACCACACCACACTCAGGAATGTTTGTGAGCGAAAAAAGGTTGTTGCTCAAAAACACCCGGTGGGTGCGCAACTGACCGGTAACCTTCCCCTGCGGGCCGCGGAATTTCATATGGCCCGGAATCTGAGCGCCCGGCCGTGCTCATCGGGCACACGCTCTCCAATATGATTAAGAAATCCGTCGTTATTGCCAACAAACGAGCCTGTGGCTCTGCCTTGATTTTTTTATACTTTTTTATCAAGGAAGAAGTGGAATGAAAATTCCTTGATAGATGGTTGTCATCCTGAGCATTGCGAAAGAAGGCAGATTAATCCGTCCATTTTTCGTTTTTCACTTTATAATAGGTACCTTTGCGTCAGTATATTTAAACCCATATAGCGGAATGATCATCTTTTTCAGGAAACCGGATTCGACCATATACGCCGCACAGGCCGGCGGGGCTCTTTCAACCGACGACATCGGCAAACTCAAATGGCTTTTCGGCAATGCCGAACAAATCGGGCAGGAGAGGCTCGATGGCTACTACGTGGGGCCTCGGCGCGAGATGATCACCCCGTGGAGCACCAACGCCGTGGAAATCACCCAGAACATGGGCGTCGCCGGCATGGTGCGCATCGAGGAGTTTACGCCCGCTGCCGCCGATACGGTCTACGACCATATGCTGTACCGCCTTTATAACGGCCTGGGGCAGGATATTTTCGAGGTCAGCAGGCAGCCCGATCCGATCCGGTACATCGACGACGTCCGCGCGTACAATATGCAGGAGGGTCTTGCCCTGAACGACGACGAAATCGGCTACCTCGAAAGCGTTGCCCGAAAGATCGGCCGCCGCCTCACCGACTCGGAGGTGTTCGGCTTCTCGCAGGTCAATTCCGAACATTGCCGCCACAAGATATTCAACGGCCGGTTCGTGATCGACGGGCAGGAAAAAGAGAGCACCCTGTTCGGGCTCATCAAAAAAACGACCAAGGCCCATCCGGGAAGGGTGGTGTCGGCATACAAAGACAACTGCGCCTTTTTGCAGGGGCCGGTGGTGGAGCAGTTCGCCCCCGCCACGCACGACAAAGCCGATTTCTTCGAAACGTCCGATTTCGAATCGGTGATCTCGATCAAGTCCGAAACGCATAACTTCCCTACCACGGTCGAGCCGTTCAACGGCGCGGCCACCGGCACCGGCGGCGAGATCCGCGACCGCATCGCCGGGGGCAAGGGTGCCTTCCCCGTGGCCGGAACAGCCATCTACATGACCTCGTATCCGCGTTTGGATGAGGGACGCAGCTGGGAGAAACCGATTGCCGAACGCAAATGGCTCTACCAGACCCCGGAAGAGATCCTGATCAAAGCCTCGAACGGCGCGTCGGACTTCGGCAACAAGTTCGGCCAGCCGCTCATCTGCGGCAGCTTGCAGACGTTCGAGCACACCGAGAACGGCAAAGCGTTCGGGTTCGACAAGGTGATCATGCTTGCCGGAGGGGTGGGCTACGGCAAAAAAATCGACAGCCTCAAGGACGAACCGGCCACGGGCGAGAAAGTGGTGCTGCTGGGCGGCGACAACTACCGCATCGGCATGGGCGGCGGGGCCGTTTCGTCGGTGGCCACGGGCGAATACGCCAACGCCATCGAGCTGAACGCCATTCAGCGCTCGAACCCCGAGATGCAGAAACGCGCCTACAACGCCATCCGCGCGCTGGCCGAAGAGAACGACAACCCCATCGTGTCGATCCACGACCACGGTGCGGGCGGGCATCTCAACTGCCTTTCGGAACTGGTGGAGGCTACCGGCGGGCGCATCGACATCGACCGGCTGCCCGTGGGCGACCCCACGCTTTCGGCCAAAGAGATTGTGGGCAACGAGTCGCAGGAACGCATGGGGCTGGTGATCAAACAGGAGAACATCGAGAAACTGCGCCGCATCTCTGAACGCGAACGCGCCCCGATGTACGTGATCGGCGAGACCACGGGCGACATGCGGTTCACGTTCGTCAACAACAAGAACGGCGAAAAACCCATCGACCTGCAACTGGACGACATGTTCGGCAACACCCCCAAAACCGTGCTGACCGACAGCACGGTCGGCGAAACCTATAAGGAAGCGGCATACGACGCGTCGAAAATAAACGAGTACATCGAAACGGTGCTCCAGCTCGAAGGGGTGGCCTGCAAAGACTGGCTCACCAACAAGGTCGACCGTTCGGTGACCGGACGCATCGCCAAACAACAGTGCGCCGGCAGTATCCAGGTGCCGCTGAACGACTGCGGCGTGGTGGCGCTCGATTACCATGGCGGCCGCGGCATCGCCACCGCCCTGGGGCACGCTCCGGCGGCCGCGCTGGCCGATCCGGCGAAAGGGTCGGTGCTGGCCATCGCCGAGTCGCTGACCAACATCGTGTTCGCTCCCGTCGAGGGCGGTCTGGACGGCGTTTCCCTCAGCGCCAACTGGATGTGGCCCTGCAAAAATGCCGGCGAAGACGCGCGCCTTTACAACGCGGTCGAAGCGGCCAGCGATTTCTCGATCGCGCTGGGCATCAACATCCCCACGGGCAAAGACTCGCTGTCGATGACCCAGAAATACGGCGACGGCAAAGTGGTCTACTCGCCCGGAACGGTCATCATCACTTCGGCAGGCGAAGTGACCGATGTGAAAAAAGTGGTGTCGCCCGCGCTCAAACACACCGCCGGCGATATCGTTTACATCGACTTCTCGCGCTCGGGCTTTGCCTTGGGCGGAAGCGCCTTCATGCAGATACTCAACGCCGTGGGCAGCGACGTGCCGGCGGTGGCCGATGCGGCCTATTTCAAAAAGGCGTTCAACGCCGTGCAGTCGCTCATTGAGAGCGGCAAGGTGCTGGCCGGGCACGATGTGTCGGGTGGCGGGCTGATTGCCGCGTTGCTTGAAATGACGTTTGCGGACAATGCCTCGGGGATGGAAATAACCCTCGACGGGCTGAATGAGAAAGATATCATAAAGGCCCTGTTCAGCGAGAAGCCGGCCGTGGTGTTGCAGGTGGCTGACGGAGCGGCGGTATGCAATGTTCTGGCGGTGCAGGGCGTTGAGGCCGTGACGGTCGGAAAAGTGAATTTCGCCCGCAGTTTCACCGTGTCGCTCGGCGGCAAAGAAGAAACGTTCGACATCAACGCCCTGCGCGACAAGTGGTTCCGCACCTCGTACCTGCTCGACCGCAAGCAGAGCGGGGCCGACAAGGCGCTGGAACGTTACACCAATTATAAGGTACAGGAGCTCAAATACAAATTCCCGGCCTCGTTCACCGGCAAGCTGTCGCAATGGGGCATCGATCCGCGGCGCAAGACCAGGAGCGGCGTGAAGGCGGCCATCATCCGCGAGAAAGGGTCGAACGGCGACCGCGAAATGGCGTGGATGATGCACCTGGCCGGCATGGATGTGAAGGACATCCACATGACCGACCTGATCACCGGCCGCGAAAACCTGACGGACGTGAACCTGATCGTGTTCGTGGGCGGCTTCTCGAACTCGGACGTGCTCGACTCGGCCAAGGGCTGGGCCGGGGCGTTCATTTACAACCCCAAGGCCAAGAAGGCGCTGGACGATTTCTTCGCCCGGCCCGACACCCTTTCGCTTGGGGTGTGCAACGGCTGCCAGTTGCTGGTGGAGTTGGGCCTGATAACCCCCGCGCATACCGATAAACCGAAAATGTTGCACAACGACACGCGCAAATTCGAATCGAACTTCGTGGGAGTGACCATCGAAAAAAACCGCTCGGTGATGCTCGGCTCGCTTTCGGGCAGTACGCTCGGCATCTGGATCGCCCATGGCGAAGGGAAGTTCCATCTGCCCTATCCGGAGGAGAAGTATTCGATCCCGATGAAGTACCTTTACGGCGAATATCCCGCCAATCCCAACGGCAGCGCCTACAATGCGGCGGCAATCTGCTCGGAGGACGGCCGCCATCTGGCCATGATGCCGCACCTGGAACGCGCCATCCGTCCGTGGAACTGGGCTTATTATCCCGAGGATCGCGCCGGGGACGAAGTGTCGCCGTGGATCGAGGCGTTCGTCAATGCGCGCCGGTGGATCGAGAGCCATAAGAAATAAACCGCCCGGCGACCGTGGATCAATTTTCTCCCATAGCCGTTTTCGATTCGGGGCTCGGCGGGCTGTCGGTCTGGAAAGAGATCGTGGCGTTGCTGCCGCATGAAAGCGTCATTTATTACGGCGACGGGAAAAATTGCCCCTACGGACACAAGAGCGAGGAGGAGTTGCGGCGGATAACGCGCGACATCGCCGCATTTTTGATCGGGCAGGGGGCCAAAATGATTGTGGTGGCATGCAACACGGCCACGGCGGTAGCCATTGAAACCCTGCGCGGCGCGTTTCCCGAAATGACGTTCGTGGGAATGGAGCCCGCCGTCAAACCGGCCGCCCTGGCCTCGAAGACCGGGGTGATCGGGGTGCTGGCCACCGAGAACTCGCTCAAGGGCAACCACCTCCGCCGGGCCGGGGAAGCGTTCGGCGACAAGGTGCGCATCATCACGGCCGAAGGTCACGGGTTTGTCGACCTTGTCGAGCGGGATATGGAACACAGCGAGATGGCCCGCCGTCAGGTCGAAGAGGTGATCGGGCCGCTGGTCGAGGCCGGGGTCGATCACATCGTGCTCGGCTGCACGCACTATCCTTTTTTGACCGGAGCGATGGAGCGGATCACCGTGCCGAAAGGGATCGCGATCGTCGATCCGGCACCGGCGGTTGCGCGCCAGGTGCGCCGGCTGCTTGCAGAGAAAAACCTGCTGGCCCCGGAAAGCAACGTGCCGCAATACCGGTTCCACACCTCGGCCGACGAGGAGTACCGCCTTAAGATGAAAGAAAAAGCAACCCGGCTCATCGGCCCGGGTGCCGTTCGCGAGTATACCAGGTAAAAGAGAACACACAAAATAATGGCTGTCCCGACAAAGAAAAAATCCCCCGCCAGAAGAAAGGCTCCCGGCAAAAAAGACTACACGATGCTCAAATGGGGCGTGGGGTTGTTCGTGTTGATTGTGGGGGTTTTTCTGCTGGTGTCGGTCGTGTCGTACTATTTCTCGTGGGCGGCCGACCAGGACATCGCCCAGTGGCGGTTCATCGGCGAGCGGCCCGAGGGACGGGTGCATAACAAGGGCGATGTGCTGGGGGCCATTGCCGCCGACTTCATCGTCGGGAAGAATTTCGGATTTTTCGGCATCTGCTTCCCGTTGATCCTGATGATACTGGGGCTGCGCATCCTCGACTGGCGGCCGGCAAAACTGCGCAAGTCGGTGCATATACTGGTGATCACCATGCTGTTGGGGTCGCTTGCAACGGGCTATGTCTTCGGCAGCGCCTGGGGCATTTACGGCACGGGTATCGGCGGGGCGCAGGGCATCTACATGTCGGACTGGCTGGGGTCGAAAATCAGCGGACTGGGGGCCGGACTGGTGATCCTGATGCTGGTGATCCTGTTTGCCATCTACATCAATATCAATACCATCAAGCTGCTTAAGAAGGTCGGGCACGGAGTGGTGGACAACGCAATGAAGGCCGGGGAGTACGTTTCGCAAAAGGCGGGCGACTACATCCAGACGCTGAAGCAGGAAAAAGACGAACCCGAGCCGGCCGACGACCTCTATGAGAGAGGCGACCTGCCTCCGTTCGATGTGGACGAGGAAGAAGAGCCGGAAGAGGAGGCCATTGAAGAAGAGGTGCGCTTCGATACCAGGGAGTACCTCGACTCCAGCGACGAATTCGAGGAAGATCCTCCGTTCGTTGTTGACGAAGAACCGGAGAAAGACCCTCGTTTCCGCGTGCACTCGCTCGGCGGCGGCGACGGATTCCGCGAACCGGTTCAGCCTAAGTACCAAACCCCGTACACCGGCGGCGGGGCGTTTGCCGTGCTCGACGCCGAGGGCAATCCGGTGGGCGCGGGGAGCGCCGTGGAACTGGAGGTCGATACCGGCGTGGAGGAAGAACTGCTCGAAGAAGACCAGATCGATTACGGGTTTTACGATCCGACGCTCGACCTGTCGTCGTACCAGCGGCCGCCGGTGACGCTGCTCGACGACCACGCGGTCAATAACGCCGTGGTGACCCCCGAGGAGATCGCCGAAAATGAGGCGCGCATTGTTCGCACGCTTGAGAACTTCTCGATCACCATCGACAAGATCAAGGCTACCATAGGCCCGACGGTGACGCTGTACGAAATTGTTCCGGCACCCGGAATCCGCATTTCGAAAATCCAGAGCCTGGAGAAAGACATTGCGCTGAGCCTCTCGGCGTTAGGCATCCGCATCATTGCGCCCATGCCCGGCAAGGGCACCATCGGCATCGAGGTGCCGAACAAGAATAAGCAGGTGGTGTCGATGCTGTCGGTGGTGCGCTCGCAGAAGTTCCAGGAGAGCGAGTTCGACCTGCCCATTGTGCTGGGCAAAACCATCCAGGGCGAGATTTATATGTTCGACCTGGCCCGGATGCCCCACCTGCTGGTGGCCGGGGCTACGGGACAGGGTAAGTCGGTGGGGCTCAACGCCATCATCGCCTCGCTGCTGTTCAAGCGCCACCCGTCGGAGCTGAAATTCGTGCTCATCGACCCGAAAAAGGTGGAGTTGTCGCTCTACTCGCGGCTCGAAAAACACTTCTTAGCGAAGTATCCCACCGAAGAGGAGGCCATCATCACCGACACGCAGAAGGTGATCGCCACGCTCAACTCGCTGTGCATCGAGATGGACAGCCGCTACGACCTGCTGAAAAAGGCGAAGGTCAAGACCATCAAGGAATACAACGAAAAATTCCGCAAACGCCACCTCAATCCCGAGAACGGCCACCGGTTCATGCCCTACATCGTGCTGATCGTGGACGAGTTCGCCGACATGATCATGACGGCGGGGCGCGAGATCGAAACGCCGATTGCCCGCCTGACGCAGCTGGCCCGTGCCGTGGGCATCCACCTGGTGATTGCCACGCAGCGTCCCTCGACCAACATCATTACGGGGTTGATCAAAGCCAACTTTCCGGCGCGCATCGCCTTCAAGGTCACCAACTCGATCGACTCGAAGGTGATCCTCGACCAGTCGGGGGCGCAGCAGCTCATCGGCCGCGGCGATATGCTGGTGTCGAACGGCGGCGAGCTGACCCGCGTGCAGTGCGCCTTCATCGACACGCCCGAGATCGAACGCATTGCCGAGTTCATCGGCGAGCAGCGCGGCTACGGCGAGGCGTATGAGCTGCCCGAATTTGTTCCCGACGGCGAAACCGCCCTGCTGGGCCGCGACGCCGACCTGAGCAACCGCGACCCGCTATTCGACGAGGTGGCCCGCCACGTGGTCATCAGCCAGCAGGGGTCGACCTCGACCATCCAGCGACGCTTCTCGATCGGATACAACCGGGCCGGCCGCATCATGGATCAGCTCGAACGTGCCGGGGTGGTGGGCAAAGGCGAGGGGAGCAAGCCGCGCCAGGTGTTGGTGCAGGATCTGACCTCGCTCGAATTGTTGTTGATAAACATCCCATAACGATGAAAAAAACGGGTTTGATACCGATGCTCCTGCTTGCGGCCTTCAGCGCCCATGCGGACACGAAGTCGGAGGCGCTGCTTAAAGAGATGTCGTCCAGGCTGTCGGGCTATAAAAACTACAAGGTGGAAATGACCGTGCTGTACGACGGCGCCACGGGGCTGGATCGGGCGGTGCTGATTGCCGAGGGCGACAAATTCTTCCTCGACCTGCCCGACGCCGAGATTTCGTGCGACGGCAAGGCGGTCTATACCTATAATAAAGAGGACAACGAGGTGATCATCGAAAACAACGCCGACGCCGGTAGCGTCCTCACCAACCCTGCCAAACTGTTCGCTTTCGACAGCAAGGAGTTCGTCTCGGCCAGTGCGGGCGAGCGGACCGTCGGCGGCAAAAAGTACGACATCATCGAACTGAAACCCGTCCGGGGGCCGATGGCCTACAAACTGGTGGTGATGCTGGGTGAAGACCGGCTGCCGTCGTCCATTGTCATCCGGCCCGAGGGCGAGAGCGACATCAGCCTGCAGGTGGTGCGCCTGACGCCGAACGTAGCTACGGACAAAAATACGTTTGTGTTCGATAAGAAGAAGCACCCGGGGGTCGAGGTGTCTGACTTCAGATAAGGGCCATACTCTCGGGGTCGGGTTGTTTGTCCGCACGGTGGTGTTTGCGGGGTACTGTCATCCTGAAATGCGGTAAAGGGGCTCCTGATTTTAAAAGTGCTTTCGTGCGCTTCGTTATGCCGGAGAGAGAGCCACGGGGTATTCCGGTTCCGATCGTTGCCGGGTGCGTAAAGGCTTCTGATGACAAACGCCAGGAGAAGTGCTTCAGAATGACGGGTTCCATGATGTAAGAAGGACGAAAAAGGGGAAGGGCACCCCTCCCGGTGATGTGCTCCTCGCCCCGCAGGCATGATGTGAGAAAGACGAAAAGGGGCAAAGGCAGCCTGTTTTTCGTGTTATGGCAACATTGCCGAACGGTTATAACAATTTCCCGAACGTCCGTTTTCCCAGAAAAAAGCGCAACACGATGCTGCCGTTATAAATGGCCCCCGGCGATCGCTTCCGCGCCCGTTGAACCGTGCGGCGTTTGCGCAGCCACAACCCCAGATGCCGGGCCACACTCCCATAGGCTTTGAACACCACTCCGGCGAGCCGGGGCCGGCCTTTCACAAGGTACACGAACGCGGACGCCGTGTCGGCGCAGACGCGGCACAGCAACACCGGCGCCAGCGACAGCCCCGACAGGTTCTTAACCAGCATGGCGATGTTGTTGCGGTAGTTGAGGTAGGTTTTGCGGGGCGATCCGGCTTCGAGCGTTCCCCCGCCGACGTGGTATACCACCGATGAGGGCTCGACCATCACCCGGCGGCCCGACGAACGGAGCCTCCAGCACAGGTCGATCTCTTCCATGTGGGCGAAAAAGTCTTCGTCGAATCCGCCGCAGTCCAGAAAATCGCGCCGCCGCACCAGCAATGCCGCTCCCGAAGCCCAGAATATTTCGCGCGGGTCGTCATATTGCCCGTTGTCCTTTTCGCATTCCGATAAAATACGCCCGCGGCAGAAAGGGAATCCCAGCCTGTCGATGAAGCCTCCGCTTGCCCCGGCGTATTCGAACATCGATCTGTCGGCGTAAGAGCGGATCTTGGGCATGACGGCCGCAACGTCGGGCCGCGCGTCCATCAGCGCCACCAGCGGGTCGAGCCATCCGGGCGTCACCTCCACGTCCGAGTTGAGCATCATGACGTACTCCGCCCCGACGGCCCCGGCCACCCGGTTGTAGCCTCCGGCATAGCCGTAGTTGCTGTCGAAAGTCAGAAGCCCGACCCCGGGAAAAACATTTGCCACGAATTGCACCGAGTCGTCGGCCGAGTTGTTGTCGGCCACCACCACCTCGATCCCTTCCGAGGCCGAATGCGCCGTCACCGAGGGAAGGAACTTTTCGAGGTGCTTCCGCCCGTTCCAGTTGAGTATCACCACCGAGAGTTTCATTGCTGCGGCTTTTTCTTGAGTTTCCATCGTTTGTGCGACCAGAGCCACAGGTGGGGCGATTCGACGATCATTTCCTCCAGCGCGGCCACGTAACGGCGCGTGATCTCTCCATCGGGCACCTGTTCGGACGGGTCGTAGATCAGTTCATGTCGCGCCTGGTAGTATCCCCGCCGGGTCTCCTTTATGCGCAGGAGTGCCACGGGCAGGTGGTATTTGAGGGCAATGCGTTCGGCCCCGGTGAAAAACGCCGTGTCGCGTCCCAGGAACGGAAACCACCCCATGGCCCCCTTCGAGGTGGGGTTCTGGTCGGCGATCAGGGCCACGGCAATCGGCTCGTTCTTCCGAATGCTGTCGGCCACGGCGCGCGTCACCCCTTTCATCGGCACCGGGTGCGACCCGAAGCGGCTGCGGACGTGGCAGAAATAACGGTCGGAAGCCTTGCTTTGCAGCGGATGGTACACGGCCAGCACGTTCTTGTCCGAGAACAACGGATAGCCCGAGGTCAGTTCCCACGATCCGACGTGCCCCATCAGGCTGAGCATCGATGCGGCGGGCAGTGCGGCCTCGAAGTCTGCCGCGTGTGGAAAATCCATGCGTGCGCGGATCTCTTTCTCCCGCATCGAGGCGATGGCCATCGTGTCGATGAACAGGTCGGCCAGCGTGCGGTAGAAGCGGCGCTCGATGGCCGCGATTTCGCCCGTGCCTTTATCCGGGAACGATTCGGTCAGGTTCTTGCGGACAACGGCGCGGCGGTATTTCACCACATGGTACAACAGTCCGTAGAGCCCCGTGCCCAGCGCGAACCGCACCCTTAGCGGCAGCCAGCCCGTGAGTTTGCCAAGCAGCAGCAACATTCCGTATTTAAATCTGACCATCGGCCGCGATTTTTTTGAATTCGTCGTACAGGGGCGGGGTGGCTGCAACGATCCGGCCCCCGAAAACATAATCGCCCCCGCCTGAAAAGTCGGTCACCACGCCGCCCGCCCGCCGGACAATGAACGCCCCGGCGGCCACGTCCCACGGCGCGAGCCGGATCTGGGCAAATGCGTCGAACCGTCCGCAGGCCACATAGGCCAGCACGGCGGCCGCCGCCCCGATGCGCCGTACCCCGTTGGTGTGGATCAGAAAGTGTTTCATCTGGGCCATCAGCGCGTCGAGCTTGTCTTCGATGTCATAGGCGAACCCTACCGCCACCAACGCGTCGCAGAGTTTGTCCACCGGCGACACCGATATTTCGCGGCCGTTCATATAGGCGGCCGAATCTTTCCATGCGTAGAAGCATTCGTCCATCGTCACCTCGAACACCACGCCGGCCACCGTTTCTTTCGTCCCGCTGTCGTAGAGCGCGATGCTGACGCAATAGGGCGGAGCCCCGTGGATGAAGTTGGTGGTGCCGTCCAGCGGATCGACGATCCATTTATAGGTCTGCCCCGCGTCCCGGGCGCCCTCCTCCTCGGTGATGAACCCGCAGCCGGGCAGCACCTTTTCGAGCCCCTCGATGATTATCTGTTCGGCTCCCTTGTCGACATACGACACGAAGTTCTGGCTTCCCTTCACCTCGATCATCCCGCGCGAGAAATGGAGCCGCTGGTGCGCGATATACGCTCCAGCCTTGCGGGCCACGTCGCACATCTCCCTGCAAATTTCCTCGTAGTTTTTCATGCCGCTAATTGCCGCTGAGTTTGCCTCCCTGATCCGAAGTCCGTTGGTAGATCCGGATGCCGAACACGCCCGAGATGGCGATGATATGCTCCACGATGTCGCCCACGGCCCGCTCGAAGGGAATGAAGTCTTTCTCGTACGAGAACCCGTAGAGCTCGATCGTCACTCCGTTTTCGTCCTGCGGCAGATAGCGCACCGACAGCGGCTGGGTGTTGTTGACGGTTTTGTTCCTGAACAGGAACGCCTCGATGTAGGCGCGGAAAACGCCCAGGTTGGTCAGCGTCCCGCTTTCGTTCGACTGGTCGAAGATCCGCACCATGTCGTCGAACAGCGGCGCCACATGCCCGTTTCTGCCGAAGCGGTCGATATCGCCCCGCTCGATGAACCTGACGCTGTGGATGTCGATCAGGAACGGACGGCGGAAGCGGCGCCCTTCGCCCTGCTGCATCCCGCGCCAGTTGGTGAACGGCTCGGAAACCAGCGAGTAGATGGGGATCATGGCGATGGTTTTGTTCCAGTTCTGCACTTTGACCGTGTTGATCGAAATGTCGATGACGTTGCCGTCGACCCCCTTGGACGGGATTTCGATCCAGTCGCCCGGCCGCACCATGTCCTGCGCCGAAAGCTGGATCGAGGCCACGAACCCCAGGATCGTGTCCTTGAACACCAGCGACACCACCAATGCCGAAGTGGCCAATCCGGCCAGCATGGTGGTGGGCTTGATGCCGAAAATAATGGTGATCATCGTGAGCCCGAGCAGGATATAAAGCATGATTTTGGTCAGCTGGATATACCCCTTGATCGATTTCTCGCGGGATTGGGGCTTGAGGTTGTACGCATCGCTGACAACATTGACGATGCTGGTTGCCAACCGGGTGAAACACAGGGCGATGACGCAGGCCAGCACCACATTCATGAATTTCAGGTAGCCTTGCGTGAACCCGGCGAAAAACGTCTCGGTTAGCGACTTGGTGATGATGGCCAGCAGCAGTTCGAACGCCCTCTTGAACGATCCCCGCTGCACCATGAAGTCGTCGAACTGGGCTTTCGTCTTTTTTGCCAACTGGTTGACAACGGCCAGGATCACGCGGTTGCCCAGCAGGTTGAGCAGGTACAGGATCACATAAAGCGCGGCCACGACCGCCAGGAAGGTGATGAATCCCGAAAACGGGACGTGCGCCTTCACCAACGTTTCGTCGAGCCGCTCCACCATCCAGAATTTATCGGCTGTCAGGGTATCGGCGGGCAGGGCTTGGGCTGCCACGGTTCTGGCTGCCACGGTCAGCGAATCGGTCATAACGGGTCGGTTTTTATTGTGCGAATATCGTTAATTTCCGCCGGATTTTCAAACTTTTCCTTCACCGCCGGCCGGTAAAATTGTCATGGACGGCTCCCTTTTTTTAGCTGGTGTTTTTATTTTCGGGAAAAAAAACTACTTTTGCCAGTTGTAATAAAGTATCCCGCTGCCATTGCGCGGCACTGAACACCGAAGTAAACAACAAAATAATTTATATACAATGCAAAACAAAGGAGCGCTAAAACTACTGGTGATCGTACTGGCGATCGCCTGTGCCTACCAGCTGTCGTTCACGCTGGTGACCCGCCACGTCGAGAACACGGCGGCCAAAACAGCCCAGGGCGACCCCGACAGGGAGTCGGCCTACCTCGATTCGATGAAGAATCAGGTCGTGTATAATCTGGGACTGGTTAAATACACCTACAAGCAGTGTAAGGAAAAAGAGATCAACCTGGGACTCGACCTCAAGGGCGGGATGAACGTGATGCTCGAAATCTCGACCGAAGAAGTGGTGAAAGTGCTGTCGAACAATCCGGCCGACGAAAACCTGAACAAGGCGCTGGCCATTGCGCGGCAACAGCAGACCACCTCGCGCGAGAACTTCATCGACCTGTTCGCCAAGGCTTACAGCCAGGTGGCGCCCGGCCAGCCGCTGAGCGGCCTGTTCCTGTCGTACGAGCTCAAAGACAAGGTGACGCCCAACATGAGCGACCAGCAGGTGATCGGCATCCTGAAAGCCGAGGCCGAAAGCGCCATCTCCAACTCATTCAACGTACTCAAGAACCGTATCGACCGCTTCGGCGTGGCGCAGCCCAACGTGCAGCGCCTCGAAAACTCGGGCCGCATTCTGGTCGAACTTCCGGGCGTGAAGGAGCCTGAGCGCGTGCGTAAACTGCTGCAAGGAACCGCTTCGCTCGAATTCTGGGCAACGTACGACAATTCCGAGATCTATCCGATGCTCGAAGATGTCAACGCCCGCCTGAGGGAAATGAAATCGACGCCGGCCGACACCGCGATGGTTGCCGAAGCGGCTGCGGAAACGGTTGCGGAAACAGCTCCGGCCGACACCGCCGGGTCGTCGCTTATCAGCGAACTGGAACAGGGCGCCGCCGCACCGGATGCCGAAAACCTCTCGAACGCCGATATGGCCAAGGAGTTTCCGCTGTTCTCGAAACTGAGCCCGCACACCGACCGCAACGGCGCTCTTTCACACGGGGCAGCCATCGGCATCGCGGCCTCTTCGGATACGGCAGCCGTGAACGCGATCTTCGCCATGCCGCAGATCAAGTCGATGCTTCCGCGCGATTTGAAGTTGCTGTGGGGCGTGAAGCCGATCAAAGGTTCGGAAACGCACTATGAATTGTTCGCCATCCGGGCCAACACTAAAGACGGCAAAGCCCCGCTCGACGGCGGCGCCGTGGTTGAAGCCGTGGGCCGCTATTCGCAGATGGGAGGCAGCGCCGAAGTGTCGATGGTGATGAACCCCGCCGGCGCAAGAACCTGGGCCCGCATGACGGCCGACAACATCGACAAGGCCATTGCCATCGTGCTCGATGACTACGTTTATTCGGCGCCCAACGTGCAGAACGCCATCGAAGGCGGCCACTCGCAGATCACGGGCGACTTCACCATCAACGAAGCCACCGACCTGGCCAACGTGCTTAACTCGGGTAAACTGCCCGCTCCGGCCCACATCACAAGCGAAAATATCGTAGGGCCGTCGCTGGGACAGGAGTCGATCAACGCCGGTCTGTCGTCGTTCGCTCTGGCATTCGTGCTGGTGCTCATTTACATGCTGTTCTTCTACAACGGAGCCGGTCTGGCTGCCAATGTGGCGCTGATCACCAACCTGTTCTTCCTGCTGGGCATCCTCGTCTCGTTCGGGGCGGTGCTGACCCTGCCCGGTATCGCGGGGATCGTGCTGACGATGGGTATGGCCGTCGACGCCAACGTCATTATATACGAACGCATCAAGGAAGAGATCAAGGGCGGGAAAACCCTGTCGTCGGCCGTGACGGACGGGTATAAGAACGCCATGAGCGCCATCATCGACGGAAACGCCACCACGCTCATTACCGGCATCGTGCTGTTCGTATTCGGGACGGGTCCGGTTCAGGGTTTTGCAACCACGTTGGTGATCGGTATCATCACTTCGCTCTTCACCTCGATCTTCATCACCCGCCTGATATTTGTGGGACGCCTGGAGAAAGGACGCAACATCAAGTTCTCGACCAAACTCACTGAAAACTTCCTGGCGGGCACCAAATTCAACTTCATCAAGGCCCGGAAATACACCTATATCGTATCGATCGTGCTGCTTGTGGTCACCATTGCGTCGCTTGCCACCAAAGGGCTCAACTTCGGGGTGGACTTTACCGGCGGCCGTACCTATGTGGTGCGTTTCGACAACGAAGTGACGGCGACCCAGGTCAGGGACGCCCTTGAACCGGCGTTCGGCGACGCTCCCGAAGTGAAACAGTACGGGACTTTGCAGGGCCAGTCGCAGATGCGCATCGTAACCAAGTACAAAATCGCCGACCGCAGCGACGACGTATCGAGCGAAATCGAGAACATCCTGTTCGAATCGCTCAATCCGCTCTACAAAACCCCGTTGCGGATGGATGAATTCGCCACCACCAAACTCAATCCTTATGGGATCGTGAGTGCCGACATGGTGGGGCCGAGCGTGGCGAGCGACATCACGCGCAACTCGTTCATTGCCGTGATTTTCAGCCTTATCGCCATCGGCCTCTACATCGCACTCCGCTTCCGCAAGTGGCAGTGGGCCATGGGCGGTGTGCTCTCGCTGGCGCACGATGCGCTGCTGACCATCGGTATCTTCTCGATCTTCTACGGCCTGTTGCCGTTCAACCTTGAGATCAACCAGGCGTTCATTGCGGCCATTCTGACCATCATCGGGTATTCGATCAACGATACGGTGGTGATCTTCGACCGTATCCGCGAGTACAAGACGCTCTACCCCAAACGCCACCTCGATGTGAACATCAACAACGCCATCAACAGCACGCTGGCCCGTACGGTCAACACGGCCGGAACGACACTGGTGGTGTTGCTGGCCATCTTCATCTTCGGCGGCGAGGTGATCCGTGGGTTTATCTTCGGATTGATGTTCGGGATTGCCATCGGGACGTTCTCGTCGGTGTTCGTGGCAACGCCCATCGCATACGACATGATCAAGAAAGGCGACGAAAACAAAGCGTAGCCTTTGTGTGCAGATAGAAAGAGCCGGACGGGATTCTACTCCTGTCCGGCTTTTTGTTGGGGGAGGGGGAGTGGAAGTGAAAAGAGGGACGAGCCTGTATCCGCCGGCACGCCGGCTTTGTTTGGAGCCAAAAGAGGGGCCGGGTGCAGGGATGTCCGTTGATTCCCATTCCGGGAGTGGCGTCGTTGGGGCGAAGAAAGAGAGGCCGGGCGCTTGCGCCCGGCCTCTCTTTTCTGCGAAGGTTTCTATTTCTTCCCGAAGAAGCGGTTGTAGAGCCCTTCGAACGCCTGTCCGTGGCGGGCTTCGTCTTTGCACATCTCGTGGACGGTGTCGTGGATGGCGTCCAGGTTCAGTTCCTTGGCGCGGGTTGCGATCCGTTTCTTGTCGGTGCAGGCGCCATTCTCGGCGTCGATGCGGGCCCGGAGGTTGGTTTTGGTGTCCCATACCACTTCGCCCAGCAATTCGGCGAATTTAGAGGCGTGCTCGGCCTCTTCCCAGGCAATGCGCTTGTAGGCCTCGGCGATTTCGGGGTAGCCTTCGCGGTCGGCCTGGCGGCTCATGGCCAGGTACATTCCCACCTCGCAGCATTCGCCGTTGAAATGGGCCTTCAATCCCTCCAGCACCTCGCTGTCGACCCCTTTGGCAACGCCCAGCCGGTGTTCGTCGGCCCAGGCCATTTTGCCGTCGTTCTCGACATACTCCTTGAATTTACTCTTGGGTTGCTTGCACTGGGGACAGAAATCGGGCGCGTCGTCGCCTTCGTGGATGTAGCCGCATACGGTACAGATGAACTTCTTTTTCATGATGATCGATTCGTTTGAGTTAAAAGTCATCACAAAGGTAGCCCTTGTTCCAACGCGTGTCAAATTGTATTTTTTTATCGGGCTATAGGTTCAGGCTATAAAAACAAGGCGTCCCCGTTGAAGAGGACGCCCGTCTGTTCGGTTTGTTATGAAAGAAGGTGCGCGAGGCGCCGCAGGTTTTTACAAAACCTAAAAGCCGAACCCGATGCCCACCGACATTACTTTGGTGTCGGGCCCGCGGTCGCTTTCGAACAGGGGAACGAGGCTGTAGTTGCAGAACAGGTTCACATCGCCGTATCCGATGCGCAGCGTTGTTCCCGCGCTGAGCGTATTGATATAAGGGTTGCTTTTCGATTTTTCCTTGGGCTTTTTGTATTTGGTGTGTACTCCTAGGGCGACATCGCCATAAACCCCGCCGGCAATAAAGAACCTCCTCGACGGCGGATTGCGCCGGGGAAACTGCACTTCGAGCGTCAGCGGCACCATGAACGAGAATGTGCTGAGTTTCGATTTCTTGTATTTGGGGTCGATTGCCTCGGGGGTGACCATGCCGCCCTGTTTGGTGATCGTGATGTTGTCCGAGAAGACGTAGTCGCGCCAGGTCATGCCGATGCCCGTCACAATGCCGAACGTGTTGGCCCGGTTGAGCCCGATGCCCAGATTGCATGGGTTGAGCTCGAAATAGCACGAACGCGCCACGTTCAGATCCATGAAACCGTCGTCGGTGTCGGGGTAGTCCGAGTAGTCGACCTTGGGCAGGAAATTCATCCCCCAGGCAAATCCCTGCCCGTGCCCCTCGAAAGCGAACGGCCGGTAAGGGCGGCGGGCCTTTTTCTTGTACGAGGTGGTGGTGGTATTGCCCACGTTGATTTCGAGCATGGGGCTGAAGCGGATCGAGGTGCCGTTGAATTCGCGGGTCTCGATAACGCCCCATGAGCGTGATTCGAATTGGGGCTGCGTGACCCTTTGCCCGTTGATGATGATATACTCCTCGGTCTGTGCGCCGGCGGTGGGGCCGAACGCAAGGGCCGCCAAAGCCAGCAGGGGAAAAAATCGTTTCATTGTGTTTTTCTTGTTTGGTTGTTTTATCTTATTAACGAACTGCGGGCGAAAACATAACACGGCGTCTGAAAAAATATTCATGGGTTGCGGCGGGGTTTTCAGCCGGAAGACAAATATAGGAAATTTGGCTACATTTGCGTTGGATTATTCCCAGTATAAATGATCATAGAAGAAAACAAACCCTTAAAAGAATATAACACGTTCGGCATCGATGTGAATGCGAGGTATTTCGCTTCGTTCGCCTCGGTCGGCGAGTTGAAGGAGATCTTCGGGTTTATTTCCCGAACGGAGTGTAAATGGTATATCCTGAGCGGCGGCAGCAATACACTCTTTGTCGGCGACTACGACGGGCTGATCATCCATCCCGCCCTCAGGGGCATCCGGGTGGCGGAGTCGGCTGCCGACCACGTGCTGGTGGAAGTGGCCGCCGGCGAACCGTGGGATGGGTTTGTGGCCCATGCCGTGGCGCAGGGGTGGGGCGGGGTCGAGAACCTGTCGCTCATCCCCGGTTTCGCGGGTACGTCGGTGGTGCAGAACATCGGCGCTTACGGCGTCGAGGCCGGCGATGCGGTCGAAGGGGTTTACGCCTATATGGTCGAAACGGGCCGGGTCGAATACCTGTGCGCCTCGTCGTGCATGTTCGGCTACCGCGATTCGGTATTCAAGCACTCGCTCGCAGGCCGTGCCGTAGTGACGTCGGTCGTATACCGGCTGTCGCTGAACCCGCAATTCAAACTCGGCTACGGCGATGTGGAACGGAAGGTCGCCCAATACGGCGGCCCGACCCTCGAAAATATCCGCCGGGCGATCATCGAAATACGCCAGAGCAAACTCCCCGACCCGAAAAAGCTGGGTTCAGGAGGCAGCTTCTTCAAAAATCCCGTAGTCGGCCAGGCCAAGGCCGAGGCGCTGAAAGCCCTTCATCCCGACATGCCCCTCTACCCCTGGCACGAAGGGTGTGTGAAACTGGCCGCAGGCTGGCTCATCGACAAAGCGGGCTGGCGCGGTTATCGCGACAAAGACGCCGGAGTGCACCGCGACCAAGCCCTGGTGCTGGTCAATTACAGCACGGCAACCGGCGCCCAAATAGCCGCCCTGGCGCAAAAAATCATCGACGACATCGATGCGAAATTCGGTATCCGGCTGCATCCCGAGGTGAGCATGGTCGGATGAGTTTTTTTCAGTACCAGATCTGAATTTTTTTGAAAAAAAGCTCAACAAAAAACGTCCGACAAAACAACCGAATTAAACTACAGGTAATCAAGAGATACGAAAGTATCTCCCGAAAGTTCTTGAAAAAGTTTAGATGGAATACCACGAAAAATTCATCCGGCACATGGCCGACGCGTGTGGCGTGCGGCGCGATTCCCGGCTTTTGCTGGGGGTGAGCGGGGGTGTGGATTCGATGGTGATGCTCGACCTTTTTGTCAGGGGGGGCTGTGGTGTCGAGGTGGCGCATTGCAATTTCAATTTGCGGGGCGCGGAGTCGGACGGCGACCAGGAGTTGGTGCGGGAGGTGTGTGCGCGGTTGGGCGTGGTGTGCCACGTGGCTTCGTTCGATACTTACGGCGAAAGCGCCCGGGCGGGCGAGTCGGTGGAAATGGCCGCGCGGCGGCTGCGCTACGACTGGTTCGAACGGGTACGGGCCGGGCGGGGGCTTGATTGGATTGCCGTGGCGCATCACATCGACGATTCGGTCGAGACGTTCTTCATCAATCTGGTGCGGGGGACGTCGTTGCGCGGGCTTACCGGCATCCATGCCGTGAGGGGGCGCGTTGTCCGTCCGATGCTTTTCTCCACGCGGCACGAGATCGAACAATATGCCCGGAAGAACGATGTCGGTTACCGGCACGATTCGACCAACGGCTCCGACGAGTTCCTCAGGAACAAGATCCGCCTGCATGTTCTGCCCGGGTTGAAGAAGGCATCGCCCGCCTTTCTGGAAGTGATGCGCCATAGTATGCAAAATCTGTCGCAGGTGCAGGCGTTTGTCGATCACAGTCTGGGAAAGATCACAGATCGTATAAAAACCGAACGCCCCGGCCGGACGGAGATCGACTGGACGGGTCTGGCGGCCGATCCCGACCGCGGATTTGCGGTGTACGAAATGGTGCGCGGGTACGGTTTTACCGCCACGGCTGCCGAGGGGATGTGCCGTGCGCTTGAAAACGGTTTGTCGGGGCGGGTGTTTGAGGCCAGGGGCTTCCGGGCCGCGGTCGATCGGGGCCGGATCATCATTGAACCGGAAAAAACGGAACGCCCGACCGGGGTGGACATTGTTTCTCCCGACGGGACGATCGTATTCGACGGCGCGCTTTTCTCCTTTACGGTGGTCGGTGCGTTTGACGAGGCGCTGGCCCGGAACGATCGGCGGACGGCGTTCTTTCCATTGCACCAGCTGGTGTTTCCGTTGACATTGAGGCCCTGGGACGAAGGCGACCGCATGATGCCCTTCGGCATGGATGGCACGAAAAAAGTGAGCGACTGCCTGGTCGATATGAAAGTGCC
This sequence comes from Rikenellaceae bacterium, assembly GCA_031548435.1. Lineage (GTDB taxonomy): Bacteria > Bacteroidota > Bacteroidia > Bacteroidales > Rikenellaceae > JAVBRA01. The sequence goes on along the minus strand of JAVBRA010000007.1, from coordinate 2,258 downwards.
CCTGCCCGACAAACATCGTGTGGCCGTGCTGGTCTCGGGCGGCGACATCGTGTGGCTGTGCGGCCTGCGCACCGACAACCGCTACCGGGTGTGCGGGGCTCGGGGCCCGCTGCTGAAAGTGGTGATGGAACCGGTCGAATAACTCCGGGCCTTATTTTTATTTATTATAAAAAGGCGTACCTTTGAAAGGTAAAAAATGGAGGCGTTTGCCATGACAAATATACTGAAAGAACGTATCGAGCGGGCCCGGAACATATTCACCGAATATCTCCAGCGGAACGGCCACCGCAAGACCCCCGAGCGGTACGCCATCCTCGACCAGGTCTATTCCATCGACGGCCATTTCGACATCGAGGGACTGTACCTGCTGATGAAAAACAAGAACTACCGCGTGAGCCTGGCCACCCTCTACAACACCATCGAACTGCTGCTGGAATGCCAGTTGGTGGTCAAACACCAGTTCGGGGCCAACTGCGCCAAATACGAGCGGGTCGACGTCAATTCGCGCCACATCCACCTGATCTGCAACAGTTGCGGCGACATCATGGAAATCCCGATCGAGATCGCCGACCATGTCAAGAACAAGATGGGGCCGGGGGTGATGTTCGAAATATCGTATTGCTCGCTTTATATCTACGGAACGTGTAAGAAATGCATGTCTAACACTTCAAAATAGGTGGCGATGAAAAAAATGATCTTACTGGCGGCAGTCCTGTTCGGATTCGGCCTGCAAAATGCAGGGACGCAGCGGTCTTAGGGGGCTGTGATGAGTGATGGTTGGTTTACGACAGGGAATTCATCGAAGAGTAAAGATATGTAAGCAAATACCAATAAAACGATAACTTTTAAAATGAAAATCGATGTAGTTTTAGGCCTCCAGTGGGGCGACGAGGGGAAGGGCAAGATTGTGGATGTGCTCACACCCCGGTACGATATGGTCGCACGCTTCCAGGGTGGGCCCAATGCGGGACACTCGCTCCATTTCGAGGGCAAGAGCTTTGTGCTCAATACCATCCCTTCTGGGATTTTCCGTGATGGCGTTTCGAACGTCATCGGCAACGGGGTGGTGATCGATCCGGTGATCCTGCTTGGCGAAATCACCAAATTGGAGGCGGCGGGCGTCAACGTGGCCGGGAAGTTGAGCATCTCGCGCAAGGCCCACCTGATCCTCCCCACCCACCGTATCATCGACGCGGCGTCGGAGGCCGCCAAGGGCAAGTCCAAGATCGGCTCCACGCTCAAAGGCATCGGCCCCACCTACATGGACAAAACCGGACGGAACGGGCTGCGCATCGGCGACATCGAATCGCCCGCTTTCCGTGAACGTTATGAAAAACTGAAAGAGAAACACGTCCAGCTGCTCAGGCAATACGATTACGAATATAAGATCGAGGAGTACGAAACCCAGTGGTTTCAGGCCATCGAGAACCTGAAGCGCATTCCGTTCATCGACAGCGAGACCCTGGTCAACAGGCGGATGAACGACGGCAGGGCGATCCTGGCCGAAGGGGCGCAGGGGTCGTTGCTCGACATTGATTTCGGAACCTACCCGTTCGTTACCTCGTCCAACACCGTTTGCGCGGGCGTGTGCACCGGACTGGGCGTTGCGCCGAATAGAGTAGGGGAAGTGTACGGCATCTTCAAGGCCTACACCACCCGTGTGGGCAGCGGGCCGTTCCCGACCGAGCTGTTCGACGAAACGGGCGAGATGCTCCGCGCCGTGGGGCGTGAGTTCGGCTCGACCACCGGACGCGCGCGCCGTTGCGGCTGGCTCGACATGGTGGCGCTCAAGTATTCGGTGATGATCAATGGCGTGACGCAGTTGATCATGATGAAGGCCGATGTGATGAATACGCTCGAAACCATCAAGGTGTGCACGGCTTACCGTGTGGGCGGCGTCGAAACGGCCGACTTCCCCTACGAGGTGGAAGGCGACGTTGTGCCTGTCTACAAGGAGATGAAAGGCTGGAACCGCGACATCAACCACCTGCGGGCTTACGATGAGTTTCCGGCCGAACTGAAAGAATACATCGAATACATCGAAAAAGAGACCGGCGTGCCGGTGAAGATCGTTTCCGTGGGCCCCGACCGCAGCGAGACGATTGTGCGGTAGGCAGGCTTTGTTGAAACATGAGGCGGGGGGGTGAGGTATGCAGAGCCCCCCCCCCGGTTTTTTCCCCCCACGGTGATTGGTAGTTTTAAGAATATTAATAACTGGACGGGGGGCGCACGGCCCCGACACCCCACCCACCGACCAC
>JAVBRA010000025.1:0-12826 GCA_031548435.1 Rikenellaceae bacterium | reverse complement strand
CGCGGGCGGCCCGCATAATGATCTTCAACTCCTTGACATGGCGGCCGATGGTGTTGATGGCGTAACTTTTGGCCGAAAAGAACGCCACGAAATCATCGTAGAACTTGATGTCGATGTCTTCGAAGTCGAACCGCTTGCGCCTAGCCTTACAAAACTCGTCGAACTGCACGATGAACCCTTTGTAATTCTTGACGGTCGAATAACCGTAGCGTAACTTGTGGATATTGAGCCGCGTGCCATCCTCGATCTCCCTGGCATAGCGGACGATATAATCCCGCAGGGTTTCCCGTTTCTTCTCGACGGTCGACTTCGGATGGTGGAAGCGGTAGATGAGCTTCTCCAGCTTGGGCTTGGTCATATCGTTAGCGGCATCCTCGGTCATCGCCTTGAGGATGAAGCTACGCAGGTCGGCCAAACAGGTAGTCAGTTTCAGCCCCATCTCATTGGTGAAGTCCTCGGTGAACGCATAGCGGCTTTTGATGCCTTGTGTCTTGTCGCTCCAGGCATCGGTCAGTACCACCAACCCGCTGTCGGCATAGAACGAGGTGGCTTTATCCACATTAAAGCGGACTAATACTTTGGCGAGAACACCCTTCTTGGTCGACCGTACCCGAAATGAAAATGAGGCCATAGCAATAAATTTGATTTACCGCAAAGATATAAAATTTGTACGGCATTTGTACGGCCAAACCTGAATTAATTATTTTTCACTCATTGTAAAACCACCATACAGTACGCGTAAATAACTGATATATAAATTAATTAAGATTAAAATAAATTAAATTTAATTAATATTTATGGCGTCCGCTTCAGACCTCAAAGCAACCCTTTAATTTAGCTGACCGCCAGCAGATTAGAGGGTTTCTTATTGGGGCAGGGGCGTAAATAGGGGCGTGAAAGCCGGTAAATGCCCCCCCAAATCACAGCTTATCAATGCCTTTTTTAGCCAAGTCGCCTATAATAGGCTTTATCTCCTTTAAAATGCCATCCGTTACTTCGCTTACGGGGGTACCGTGATTGTTCTTGGTTTCATAGCAAGCTGCTGGACTAACCGTAATACTGCCCAGAGTTAAGATTGATTGCAGAATTAAAGGGTAAGGAAATAAGCAACAATGGTGTTCCCGGCGAGTGGAAAGAAATCCTCTCCAAAAGGCTGACGGAAATCTCAAAAGATATGCGCAATAATAAATCAAATAGCCGCCAGGGAGAGTATAGCGACAAAATGAAGTTATGACGATTATTTATGACAAAATTTCAGTAGCAACAGGACGAAGGAGCGGACTAAGTTAGGAACTCCAAATTCGCATTAAGCCGACGTCATGCTTCCCGGTTGAGGGTAAATGAAAGGAGGGCTATCCTTACGGACAACCCTCCCGTTTTTAATGGAGCCGGCTTCGCGGGAAATCACTCCGCCATTTGATGGATCTCACTCGCGGCCATAAGGAACGCCCCCACGCCATACAACGCCGTCATTTTTTTCGTCACCTCTTTGGGATCGTGGCCAACCGGCTGCACCCAGCCGAGCTTTCCTTCCGTGTCTATGGCCGACACCAATGCCTCCCATCCGCGCTTTACCACAGGAAAATAGTCGTCCTGCGGCAAAAGTCCCGAGTTGATGCCGTAAGCCAGCGCATATACGATGAGCCCCGTGGCGCTCGCTTCGGGAGCGGGATAACTCTGCGGATCGAGCAGGCTGGCGTGCCAGAACCCGTCCGGCCCCTGAAGCCCGGCGAGCCGCCCGCACATCTCTTTCAGCAGGTTCTCATAGAACGGACGGTACCGCTTATCCGTTTCGGGCAACGTTTTCAGTATCTCCACAAGCGAGGCGGCCACCCAGCCGTTGCCGCGGCCCCAAAACACCTTCGCACCGTTCTCTTCCCTTTTGGTCTTGAAGCGGATGTCGCGATAGAACAGTCGTTCGCTCTTATCGTACAGCGAATCATAGCACGCCCGGAACTCCCGGTCTGCGAATTTCATATATTTTCTGTCGCCCGTAATAGCGTATAGATTGGTGTAAACCGGAGGGGCCATGAACAGGGCGTCGCACCATGTCCAGCGGTCGGTAGCCCTGCTTTTGGTGTAATCCATCGCAACCCGGCCGTCGAGCGGATGGGCGATCACCCAATCGGCCCGGGCCAGGGTGGGTGCGAGCATCTTCTCTTCCCCGTACTTTTTGTACATGTCGAGACAGGTCTGCGCCACACAGAAATCATCGGCATGGTACATGCGGTCGCCCACCTGCCAGTGCATCCGGTTGTAATGCGTCATCAGCCATTGGAAGTAATCCTCGCTGCCGGCCGCCTGTGCAAAATCGAACAGCCCCTTGTGCCATGTGGCGGCGATCCAGTCCTTGGGAGTGTCGTCGGTGTAATGGGCGATCTGCCAGTCGGCCGCCTTGCGCCCCACGGCCAGAATGTCCTGCTTCCGCATCGCGGCCGGATCGGCTTTAGCCGCCTGGTTGATCCGGATACCGGTATGGAATTCCGACCCGTGCTCATAGTTGTAGACATACATCCACAACAGGTCGGGCTGGCCCGGCTTGTGCCCCCGGATCACGAACGGACGGACGTTGTCCAGCTCCGAATCGCGGGTAACGGGCTCCGTCTGCCATGTTTTTCCGGCATCGGAGGTCTGCCAACGCTCCAGTTCGAAGATATCGCCGAAAGGCCGGGAGGTGTAAAGCACCGACGGATTCTCATGGTCGAGGTAGACACCCCCCGAATAGTTGCATTCGTATTCGAAAAAACTTTTGGTGTAATCGCGTCGGTTGAACCACAGGCCTGCTTTGGCGATCAGGCGGTTGTTCCATTTTTCGCCGTCCCACGTTGCGTACCAATAGGAGTGCTCGCCGGCCACTTTGCTGAAACGGGCGTACACGATCACCGGATTTTCGTTTTGGTCGAAAGCGATATCCCATATCCACGCCTTGTCGAATGTTTTCCGGGCATCGTAGACCCTGTCCGCATCGCGGGTGGGCACGGGCTTTGTGATATCGTCCGAAATGACGCGGCCGTCGGCGGCATAATATTTTCCTCCCTTGTACATCACGAAATAGATCGAATTATCGGCCCTGTTGCGCGGATGGTCGTCGGTAAAGGCGAAGAATATCTTGTCCCTGCCGTTGTGAGTCATCTTCAGGTAGGGCCTGACAAAAGCCGCCGTCGTATCGTCCCTGACCAGCCCGTGGGGTTCGCTCCACTGTTGCAAATCGGTCGTGGTGACAAAATCCGGTTTGAAATCGGGGCCGCGGAAAAACAGGTAGATCTTGTTCCCCTCTTCGGACAGCATGGCCGTATTGGTGTAACAGTAGCCCATCTGGCCCGGGATGTCGGGCGTGATCTGCTGCAATTCTTCCCATTCGGAGATGTCGGCGGGCATTTTGGTCACGGCGTAATATATCGGGGTGTTTTTCGAGCCCCCATGCCCGGAGAACCAGATGACGATGCGGTCGTCCGGCAACCGCATCACGGAAGGATTGGCGTGATCGTCGGGATCGAGCTTGTCGTACACCTTCACCTGCTTGTAACCATAATCTGACGGATCGTAAGAAAACGACCAGATGCTCCCCTCGTTATCCACGAACCCGCCGAAGATGCGGTCGCCGATGTAAATGGCCCTGGGGTCGGAGAACCAACACCACGATCCGTTGCGCGTGATGTATTGGTAGTCTTCGGCATACCGCCCGTTTGCAGGCTGCACCTGTGCCTGTCCGGCGATGGAGGCCAGGAGCATAACGGCCCCGGCGCAGGTTGTCATAATATTCTTTTTCATTCTATTTAAAGATGTATTCATGGACTGTAAGGGGGCCGAGTCATCCGGATCCACTCCCGAGAAAAGGCCAAACACCCTCCTGTTGCAGGAGGCTCAGCAAAAATAGCGATTTTCAAACAGATATCAAACCGTTTTTTACTCTCTTTACGTCGGATTGCATCTGTTTCCCGCGCCACAAGAGCTCTCCTGCGAAATCAGGACGGCCCGCAAAGGCGTTTTATTATTCGGGAGAGTCGCGGCAGAAATTGCAGCGATATATTTCGTGGTTGCGAAAAATATCGTACCTTTGATACATCATGCAAAAACCGAAAACAGAATGATAAACAAGGTTATACTGATCGGGAACGTGGGCGCCGACCCCGAAGTGCGGGTACTTGAAGGCGGAGTGAAGGTGGCCAACATACGCATCGCCACCACCGAACGCATCTACAACGCAGCCACCCAGGAGCGCCGCGACCACACCGAGTGGCACTCGGTCACCCTGTGGCGCGGGCTGGCCGACGTGGCCGAACGGTATGTGAAAAAAGGCAGCCAGGTGTATATCGAGGGGAAGATCCGCTCGCGCGAGTGGGAAGACGCCGCCACCAACACCAAACGCCGCACGATCGACATCCTGGCCGACGACATGAAGTTGCTGGGCAGCCGCCGCCCCGATTCGCAGTACGACGAAGCAGGCGCACCCGCCCCCTCGTACCAGCGTCCGGCACAAACGGCGTCGTATGCCCCTCCGGCGACGGCATCCGTCCCGGCAACAGCACCGCAACCCGACCTGGAACCCATTGACGACGGGAGTGACCTGCCATTTTAAATCACTGACTTTCAGTGATATGAAAATATAACCACTCGCCTCCCTCGAAAAAATTTGGAAAATCGGGCAAAACGTGTTATCTTTGCAACGTCTTTGACAGTGAATCCAAGTTAAGGAAAACATACATCGCGGGGTGGAGCAGTTGGCAGCTCGTTGGGCTCATAACCCAAAGGTCGGAGGTTCGAGTCCTCCTCCCGCTACTAAAAAGAGTCTGATTCTTCAGGCTCTTTTTTATTTTTGTCTCTCTTCAGGGGGGCAACGAAGATCCGACAAAACGCAGTTTCGCCTTCTCCGTGCTATTTTTCCTGCTCGCCGCACTTCTGCTTGCCGACATGGCCCCCAATACCAGGTCAGGGATTTACAACGGCAAATACAGCTGATAGCGACCGGATCGTTCCCCGTAACCTCTGACGATCCGCGATAATGGGGCTCTCCGCCAAGGCTGAGCCACTCCATTGAAACGGGCGGCCCCAATGAGAGGGCCGCCCGTTTTTCCATTCGGCAACTGCCTCGGGGGCAGTGGCGGAGTGTCGTTTTATCCGGCCGGAGCGTGCGTGGCTACTTCGATCACCGAACCCGGAGCGCAGGGTTTGTCGATGATGATGTCGCCATGATACCGCACGGTGATATGCGGGGCGTAACCGGCCGTTATTTGCAGTTTTGCCAACCCGTTATGATCCCACTCGATGTCGATCGTATGGCCGCCGCGGGTTTTCAGGCCGCGCACCTGGCCCGAGCTCCATCCGGAGGGCAGGGCGGGGAGGATATCGACAATGCCGTCGTCGTGGCTTTGCACCAGCATCTCGGCAAAGGCGGCGGTAGCCCCGAAATTGCCGTCGATCTGGAATGGCGGATGCAGGTCGAACAAATTAGGGGCCGTGCACTTTTTCAGCAACGCGTCGATGGCCTCCAGCGCTTGGTCGCCCTGGCCCAGGCGCGCACGCAGGTTGGCGATCCAGGCCATGCTCCAGCCCGTGTGGCCGCCGCCGTTGGCAAGGCGCATGTCGAGCGAGCGCCCGGCGGCATCGAGCAGTTCGGGCGTGTGCGGCGTGATGGCGTAGCCCGGGTAAAGGGCATACAGGTGCGAGAGGTGGCGATGGCCCGGCTCGGCCTCTTTGTATTCCTTGTCCCACTCCATGATGCGTCCGTCCGAGCCGATCTGCATCGGGGAGAGGTCGGAGAGTTTTTCGCCGATCCGCTTCGTGCATTCGTCATCGATGCCGAGCACTTGTGCGGCTTTAAGCGTGTTGCCGAACAATTCTCCGATGATCTGGTGGTCGTGCGATGGCCCCATGCAGATGGCCACCGTGCTGCCGTCGGGCGCGACAAAGGCATTTTCGGGCGAGGCGCTGGGGCCCGACACCCATTTGCCAGTTTGCGGATCGCGCACCAGCCAGTCGAGGTAGAAACGAGAGGCGCTCTCCATCACGGGGTAGTATTGGCGTAAAAACTCCCGGTCGCCGGTAAAGGCGTAATGTTCCCAGATATGCTGGCACACCCATCCGGCCGCGCCGATGTGGATGCCCCACAGCCCTCCCTCGCCGGGCGAGGTATATCCCCACACGTTGGTGATGGGGTGCATCACCCAGCCCGAGGCGTGATAGTGGACTTCCGCCGTTCGGCTGCCGGGTTTCACCAGCGAGGCGATCAGCTCCAGAAACGGCAGGTGCAGCTCGGCAAGGCCCGTCACCTCGGCCGGCCAGTAATTCATCTGCACGTTGATGTTGGCGTGATAGTCGCCGTTCCAGGGCGTTTGCAGCTTGTTGCTCCACACCCCCTGCAAATTGGCCGGCAGCGACCCCGGACGCGACGAGGCGATGAGCAGGTAACGGCCGAATTGGAAATAGAGCGTCTGCAAATAGGCGTCCGGCGCCCCGCTCTTGTATTCTTGCAGTCGCTGGTCGGTGGGCGTGGCGTTCGGGTCTTTGCCCGAATCATTCAACGCGAGCTGCACCCGATTGAAGAGGTTCTTATAATCGGCGATGTGCCTATCTTTCAGCTCATCGTACGATTTTGACATCGCGGCGGAGAGGATGCCGGCGGTCGGGTCCCTGAACTCCGGATCGAGATAGTTTTGATACTCCTGCCGATAGTCGGTGGCCGAGGTGATGTACAATTCGGCTTCGTCGGCGCCGGAAACCCTGATCCCGGCTGACGTCACGCTCTTCCCGTCCACCATCGAGGCCGAGGCCGACGAGGTTACCGCGCCGCCTTTGGTACGCACAGCCACGCGGGCCACGTATTTCATTCCCCGGCCGCCCTGATAATCGTCCAGCGTTCCGCTCATCACAAGGGTGCCGTCGGTCGTCGTGTGATAACGCTCCGGGCGGTCGAGGCTCACCGAGAAGTTCACCCCGCCTTTCTTCGACGACTTGATCTTCACGACGATCACATTGTCGGGATAGCTGGCGAAATATTCACGGGTGATGACATTGTCTTTTTGCCCGTAGCTCACGTGGGCCGTGGCCTCCGACAGGTCGAGATCGCGGCGGTAATCGGTGTACGGGGCGACGGAGTCGAACCGGATCCACAAATCGCCCAGCGTCTGGTAGGTGCCGTACGGGGCATCGGTTATGGCGGCGCTGCCTCCCCCGCTTCCCTTTCCCTTGCACTTGAAATTCCTCAGGGTCAATCCGTAGGCTTCCTTATACCTGCCTTCGGCCAGCAACTGCCTGATTCGCTCCAGCGCCTGATAAGCGTCGGGATTGTCGCTGTCGCAACAGCCCCCCGACCACAGGGTTTTGTTGTTGAGCTGCAGGCGTTCGGTGTAAACATCGCCGTAGATCATCGCCCCCATATAGCCGTTGCCCACGGGCAGCGCCTTCAGCCAGTCGGGCTCGTTGTATTTGTCGGACATCGGACGGTCTTCCGAGGCCGACGACGCCGGCCGGTTGTACCACAGCTTGAGATTGCCGTTATCATTCGGCATGGCCGACGCCCATTGGCCGCAGATGAGCATCAGGGCCGGCAACACTATTTTTTTCATACCGGTTTTTTTACAATGTAAATGATTTCGCGCACCAGGGCGTATCGTTCCGCCAGGGCGTCGTCCAGATCCCATGCATAACGCTGATGCACCACCTCGAAACCGGGCCGGGCCAGCCGTTGGGGATAGTCGGCGCCGTACTCGCGCACATGGTCTTTCTGTCCGAAATGTTTTTCACGCTCCCGCTCCGAAGTGATCGAGGGGTCTTCATAGGTGGCCTCGCGCCGCAGGTTCACCGGCGACTGCACGACGGCCCATCCGCCGGGCTTCATTACGCGGAACAGTTCGGAGAGCGCCCGGAGGTCGTCGTCGACGTGTTCGAGGATGTGGTTGCAGATAACCACATCGAACGTATTGTCGCCGAAAGGGATCTGCTGGATGTCCATTTTCACCGCGGCCAACGGCGACTCAAGGTCGGCGGTGATGTAATCGAGGTTCTCCATCCTGCCCAGCCGCGTCAGAAAGCAATGTTCGGGCGCGATGTGCAGCACCTTCAGCCTGTCGTAAAACAGCGGGGTCTGCTCTTTGAAATAGAGCCACAACAGCCGGTGCCGCTCCAGTGCCATGCAGCCGGGACAGAGCGCGTTCTCGCGCAGCACGACGTAGCCGTACGGCAAAAATTTGCGGAAATGACGCCCGCACACGGGACACTCCACGTTATTCCCTACGTAGAAAAGGGCGGCGGTTTTGGTGGCCGCCCCGCTCACCCGTTGCAGGTATTTGCGCGGCACGGCGTTGAGGAAAAATTTTATGATCTTTTTCATTTTGTTCTTTTCATGCGCTCAGAAACGGGGCGACGCAAAGACTCCCGCCATCAAACAAATAACTCTGCCGTCCCTTGCCTGTTGCCCGGGACGACAGAGATAAACAAGGGATCTGTCCGAAAAACGCTACCCGATTTCCTGCCAGATGAGTGCCGAAGCCCCCAGCACCGCCGCGTTCCCTTCATCGACGCCCGAGGGCAGGATCGGCACCTTGCCTTTGGAGATGGTGAGCAGGTTCTCCTCCATGTGTTTTTTCGTCGGTTCGAAGATGAACTTGCCCGCGTTGGCCAGCCCGCCGAACAGGAAAATGGCTTCCGGCGTGGTGATGGTCACCATGTCGGCCAGCGCCTGCCCCAACATTTTTCCGGTGAACTCATATGCTTCCAGGGCAATGGGATCGCCCTTTTCGGCCGCCTCGGTGATCATTTCGGTCTTCAGGGAGGCATAGGAGGTGCGATGGAAAACGCTCTCCTCCGTGGGTTTGGGAGGATTGAACTCTGCCAGCAGTTCGAAAATGGTGCGGCGGATGCCCGTGGCCGACACGTAGGTCTCAAGGCAGCCCCGTTTTCCGCAGCCGCACTGGCGTCCCGGACGCATGACGGTGATATGCCCCAGTTCGCCGGCAAACCCGTCCGAGCCGTAGATGAGCTGTCCGCCCGCAACGAAGCCGCTGCCCAGGCCCGACCCCAGGGTCACCACAATAAAGTCTTTCATGCCCTTGGCCCCGCCGTAGATCATCTCGCCGATGGCGGCGGCATTGGCGTCGTTGGTGATTTTGATGGGGGTTTCCGGGAAAAACTTATGCATCTTCTCCACCACCGGCAGCACCACCCCTTTCCAGGGCAGATTGCCGGCGTATTCGATGGTGCCCTTATAATAGTTGGCCATCGGGGCGCCGATGCCGATGCCCGCCAGTTCGCTGCCGGGCACGGCCCTGGTCATGCGCCCGATCTCGGACACCAACGCCTGGAGGTAGTCGTCGAACGATTTTTCTTTGTATTCTTTCATATCGACCAACCCCTCGGCGTGGATATTGCCTTCGCGGTCGATCAGGGCCAGGGCGGTGCTTCCGCCTCCGATGTCGATGCCTGCTGCTAGTTTTTTCATTATTTTTGAGTGTTAGTTTTTAAGGATAACAAAACTAAGCAAATAAAATTTCTCCCGCAACAGTTTCGGGCGACAGGAACGCAGTTTCCATATTCCGGAAACTAATCGTAATTTTGGAGCCGGAGCCGCAGGCTCTTTTGTTGTCAACGCCGCAACTGCATTTATCGGCAGGGGGCCGATCTTGCGCCGCAGTCATTCAGCGCAAAACGAGGTCTTCTTTAACCGATCGCCGATGGATGTTTCGCCCTGGAACGTTCGTAAATCGAACACGGGCGTTGACAACAAAGCATCCTGAGAGTGTCCGGATCGATAATACAAACACGTCTATGCCCATGCATTCATTCGACCATCTGCTTTCGCTTACCGACGCCCGCATCGCCTCGTTGGCCCTGGACAAAGAGCCGGGCGGGCTGTACCACCCCATCCGCTATGCCCTTGACGCCGGCGGCAAACGCATCCGCCCCGTGGCGCTGCTGATGGCCTGCGACCTGTTCGGCGGCGACATCGACAGGGCCTGGGGCGCAGCCATGGCCGTGGAGGTATTCCACAACTTCACCCTGCTGCACGACGACATCATGGACAACACGTTCGTGCGGCGCGGCCAGCCCTCGGTGCACGCCCGGTGGGACCGCAACACGGCCATCCTTTCGGGCGACGCGATGCTGATCTACGCCTACGAGCAGTTGATGGACGCCCCGGCGCAACTGCTGCGCCCGCTGACCCGGATATTCAACAAATTCGGGATGGAGGTGTGCGAAGGGCAACAATACGACATGGATTTCGAACGGCGGGACGATGTAACCGAAGCCGAATACCTCGATATGATACGCCTCAAAACGTCGGTGCTGATTGCCGGGGCCATGCAGATGGGAGCGCTCGTCGGCGGCGCCCCGGAGGCGGAAGCCGCCCGGCTGTACGACTTCGGGCTGAACATGGGGATGGCGTTCCAGCTGCGCGACGACATCCTCGACACGTATGGCAACCCCGCCACGTTCGGCAAAAAAATAGGGGGCGACATCGCCTCGAACAAAAAGACCATCCTGCTGGTGTCGGCTCTGGCCTCGGCAACAGGCGACGACCTTGTGCTGCTGCGGTCGCTGCTGGACAAGGCCGGCCTTTCGCAAGACGATAAATTCGACGCCGTAAAATCGCTCTACGACAAGCTCGGGGTGAAAGAGCAGGCCGAACGGCTGGTCGGCGAATTCGCCCTTCGCGCCCGGGCAATCCTCGACGGGGTGGACGCCGCCCCGGAGCGCAAGGCGCCGCTGGGACAACTGGTGGAAATGCTTTCATACCGGGACAAATGATGAAACGCACCGACATAGAGCTGATGGCCCCGGCGGGGTCGTACGAGTCGCTGATGGCGGCCATCCAGGGCGGGGCCGACTCGGTCTATTTCGGCGTGGCTCGGCTGAACATGCGGTCGCAGTCGTCGGCCAATTTCACGCTCGAAGACCTGGGGCGCATTGCGGAGATCTGCCGCCAGGCGGGCCTCCGGCCGTACCTGACGGTCAACACGGTGCTCTACGACGACGACCTGCCCCTGATGCGCCAGGTGATGGACGCGGCCAAATCGGCCGGGGTGTCGGCGGTGATCGTGTCGGATCAGGCGGCGATCTTTTATGCCCGGCAGATCGGGCTGGAGGTGCACCTGTCAACCCAGCTCAACGTGTCGAACATCGAGACGCTGCAATTCTACGCGCAGTTCGCCGACGTGGCGGTGCTGGCGCGCGAGCTGAACCTGGGCCAGGTGAAAAAAATACACGAGGGGATCGCATCCCGCGGCATCCGGGGGCCGCGCGGCGAGTTGGTGAAAATCGAAATGTTCGTGCACGGGGCGCTGTGCATGGCCGTCTCGGGCAAGTGTTACCTCAGCCTGCACGATTCGGGCCATTCGGCCAACAGGGGTTCGTGCCGGCAGATCTGCCGCCGGTCGTACCGGGTCACCGACAAGGAAACCGGGCAGGAACTGACCATCGAAAACGAATACATCATGTCGCCCAAAGACCTGTGCACCATCGACATACTGGACGAGGTGATCGACGCCGGCGTACGGGTGCTCAAAATCGAGGGACGGGCGCGCTCGGGCGAGTACGTCAAGCGGGTATGCGAATGCTACAACGAAGCGATCGACGCTGTGATCGACGGCAGCTACTCGGCCGAAAAAGCGGAAGGCTGGAAGCAACGGCTGGGCGAGGTGTTCAACCGGGGTTTCTGGAACGGCTACTACGCCGGAGGACGGCTGGGCCAGTGGAGCCGCACCTACGGATCGTCGGCCACCAAGCGCAAGGTGTATGTGGGCAAGGTGGTGAACTATTATAAAAACATATCGGTCGCCGAAATACTGGTCGAAGCGTCGCCGCTCGACCGGGGCGACGAAATGCTGGTGATGGGCGAAACCACCGGAGTGGTGGAGATGACGGCCGGGGAGATCCGGGTCGACCTGAAGCCCGTTGAACGCGCGTTGCAGGGGGTTCCCTGCTCCGTTAAATCGGAAATGCTGCTGCGCCGCGGCGACAAAGTGTACAAGTTGGTTTCCTCTGAAAAATAGTCGATTATGGGGTATAAAGAAGAAAAACAGCGTCAGCTCGACATCCGCTACATGCAGATGGCCAAGATCTGGGCCACCAACTCCTACTGCGTGCGCAGGCAGGTGGGGGCGCTGATCGTCAAAGATAAAATGATCATCTCGGACGGGTTCAACGGCACGCCCAGCGGCTTCGAGAACATCTGTGAGGACGAGGTAACGGGCAAGACCAAGCCCTATGTGCTCCATGCCGAGGCCAACGCCATCACCAAGGTGGCCAAGTCGGGCAATTCGAGCGACGGGGCGACGCTCTACGTCACCTCGGCCCCGTGCATCGAGTGCTCGAAACTGATCATCCAGGCGGGCATCCGGCGGGTGGTCTACTGCGACGACTACCACTCGACCGATGGCGTAGAACTGCTCGGCCGCGTGGGAATCGAAACGGTGCAGGTCGGCGGCGATTGCGAGTGTTTGTAAACAAGGGCGTAGTTATCCGCAGGATTACCCCTTTGTGAAAACGATGGATTTTTAATCACGTTCGGGGGCGTGGGCCCGATGAGCGCGGCCGAGCGCTCAACCCCGGGCCATATGAAATTCCGCGGCCCGCAGGGGAAGATTTCCGGACGGGTGCGTGAAGAAACGCCGCGTTGTTTGACGACCGTTAGGCACGGAGCACAGCAGAGTGACTAAAAGGGAGGAGTCCGGCGTTTTAGCAACTGACTGGGAACCTTCAGCGCACCCATCGGGTGTTTTTGAGCAACAACCTTTTTTCGCTCACAAACATTTCTGAGTGTGGTGTGGCTCCCGATAACAAGTGAGCCTGTGGCTCCCCGCAGCCTTTTTGGTTCCTTTTTGGGCAATGA
>JAVBRA010000021.1:0-42463 GCA_031548435.1 Rikenellaceae bacterium | reverse complement strand
CGGTAAATGAATCAAATGAATCGAATCAAACGAATACGCTCATTCCGCAGCGAAGAGGGGCTCCGCCCCCACTTCGCGCGGTGCGAGCTGTATTATTCTTGGAGACAACGCACCGGGAAGCCGCATGCACGATGGCTGCCGTTGCTCGGGCCGACACCTGCGCTGCCGAAGCTCAGGCAGTACGCGTTCGCCGTGCTGTTGGGCGAGGCAGACCAGTTGTACCCGTTGCTGCCTACGAGGTTCGTGCCCCCGGAAGAAGCGACGCGGTAGCCCGAAGCCGGGAAGAAGACGAGGTCGTTTACGGGGTACCCTGTACCAACCTGTATGTAAGGCCAGTATCTTAAGCCGTTACCGTTCAGTCCGATACCATTCGTCCAGTCGAGGCCGCGCGTGGCGTTCAACACCGTCAAATTGGGGCGGAAATCGTTGTATGCGCCGTTCAAAGGCAACTTCCATCCCGAGGGGCACGGGTCGTAAATGCTCTTGCCATATCGGCCCTGTTTGGCCGCCAAATCGGCGGGCCATGCTCCCGAACTGCCGAGCACCTGCTTGGCATCGGCCCAGAGGAAATCGATTTCGTTCATGTACGACCAGTCGCCGCCCGCAGCTTTCATGTAGAAGGTCATGGGGTTCTGCACGGCCAAAGGCACGTTGTAACCGGGAGCCGGAGAGTTGTTCGGAGCCTCGACCGCGTTGGCGTTGGTTTTGTTCCACACCGTCGAATTGAGGGCGTTGCCGCCGATGTCGTACAGGTCGATCGGGCCGGGGAACGGGTCTTTGCGGCCGTATTGGTAGTAAATGGCGCCGCGTCCGCTGCCGCCCGCCGGATAACCCGCGTCGATGGCGCCGAGGTTGCGGTCCATCATCACGCTCTGGGCATAAGGTGCGGTCGTGGTGATCGCCGAATTGTAAGTGTAATCGTTGGTGGCATAATTGGCATAGCCCCACATCGAACCGCCGTAACGCACCACCTTGCCGCCCGGAACGGGATAAGTCCATTTGGCCCCGTTGACCGTCACTTTCTGGTTGGGGTTGTAGTCCGTCACCCAGAAGTGCCAGCTCCAGAGGATGTTGCCTTTCGGAGTCGTGCCGTCGGCTTCAGCCTCATAAAGCGCAACCACGAAGTTGCCACTAGGAGTGCCCGCAGGAACAAGGATCGAGAACGGAGTAACGCCAACGCCATGATCCACCTTGAGCGTAATCTTGCTTTCGCCTTCGGTCGTGCCTACCAGGTTGTTGCGATCCTGCCACAGCAGTTTCACGACCCACTTGGTCGCCGCCTGAATGGGGCTCCCCCCGAGGTTGCCGTAGCCGTTCAGGCCGCTGCCCCAATAGTCGTTCACGCGCGTGATGGGCACGTTGAACTGGCGGGCAGCCACCCCGCTCGGGGGCGCGTTGATGATGAACGAATTGGCGTCGGCCAGATTCACCGTACCGAAACTTTCGATGCGCGAATCCTGTTCGGCGTTGCCCAGACCCACGATGTTCAGGTCGATGGTGTACTTATAGTTGGGCACAATGTTGAAGTCGTCGGTCATGTTGGCGCCGGGGTAAACGCGGTAGATCACCCCCGTGCCGGAGCCGTCCTTGGCCAAAATCTTGAAGTAAGTGGCCGAAGCGGGCGCAAAAGCGTTTTTCTGCGACACGATGGCGTTGACCACCGTCCCCTGCTGGTTGCGCGGAACGTACCAAACGAATTTCTTGGCAACGCCGTCGTCGACGGGCATACCGAGCGTTTCGGCCGCATAGTCGATCAGGTTCGACTCGGTCGGATAGATCGTCCCGTGGGTCACGAAGAAGTCGGCCCAATCCAGGCGGGCGGGAATGTTGCACAGCTGCACCGAAAGCACCTCGAATCCGGCTGCCTTATCGGCATCGATCGAAAGGTTCAGCTCGACACGGGCCAGGCTGCGGGTGAACTCGGGAGCGTTGGCGCCGGTCAGATCGAGCGTGTTGTCGATCACGGCGGGGATGGTGGAGCTCATGGTGAGGTTCGCGCTTGCGCCGCCGTACGAACTCGACTCGTTGCTGATGGTGTTGTAGCGTCCGAGCAGGAACTCATAGGTGCTCGATCCGGCCTGCATATTCCAGCTGTAGAGCGAGTTGTTGACGTTGGCGACAAACACCAGGCGGTGGGTCGCTCCGCCCGACTCAACGAGCGGCAACACCGGATCGGCCACGGTCATGTCGACATACGAAGGCGCGCCGATCAGCTTGCTGTTGGAGGCGGTGCCGTCGAACTGAAATACCCACACGTTGAAAATATGGTTTTCGTTCATGTTGCCGGGAGCGTTCTTGACAATGGGAATCTCCGTGCCGTCGGGAGCAAGCTCCGAAGCAATGCGGTAGCCGAAAGGCACCTCGATGACATTGCCCTTGGGGCCGGGAACCGGATTCAGGTTCTCGTCCCTGGTGCACGACGTCGCCCAGAACAGGCCGAGGGCAACGATCGCTAACGAATACATTTTGAACTTTTTCATTCTATGCTATTTTAATTTTTTATCTTGTTTATGTTATCGTCTTTCGGAAAGCCCGGCCGGGGTTAAGGGTTTACCTCCCCGATGTCGCCGCTGCCGCCGCCGCCTGCAATCCAGTTGCCGGCATCCCAGGTTCCGAGGTGGATCTCCACGTCGGGCCCGCCGATGTCGCGGTCGTCGGTGTATTCATCGAACCAATCCGTCACGACATAGCTCAACCGGATGATCTTGGACTTGACCGTAAGTTTGAACAGATAACGCTTGCTCATCTCCATCTTGATCGAAATCGGGATGTTCACGGGCACGGAATAGCTGTCCATGGACAGGTCGAACAGAAGCCCCAGCGAAAGGGTCTGTTCGCTCGAATAGTCGGCTGCGAAAACGTATACATCGCCCGAAGAGTACATTTTGGTATCCGCCGCAGGAGCGTTTCCGGTGGAAACCATCGGACAGGTCTGTTCATCGCCGCTGGTGTAAGAGAAATCGGGCTGGCCTACCGTACCGTAACTGATATCGGTCACACCGAGCAGAGGGTGATACCAGCCGTCGTTCCCGGCATTGAGCAGTTTGCAGTTGCTGATGGTGAACGCCGACGAAGCCCCCTGGTAAATATCGAACACCACCTTCGAGCGGATATCGCGGATGGGCAGGTTGTCCGGAATCTGGAACAACTGATAGCCGCTCACGGCCATGAAAAACGTGTCCGAAGCCATGATCTGCTGGTCTTTCTTGAAGCGCACGCGCTTTGACCAGAGGCTCGTCCCGTTGATGATGGGGGTACTCTCAAGCTTAACGGCCGGCGAGATGAGCGCCGTCTGGAAATTGCCTGCCGTCAGAGCCTGTCCTTTGGCATTGTTGCGGGCAACGAACGCATAAGAGGCATCCACGTCGGCAGGAACCAGGACATTGCCGACAGCTCCGTCCTGATAAGCGTAGTATCCTTCCGGACGCTGGCTGCCGGACACATCGGGGTCGGTGGCATAGCCCAAACGGTAGCTGATGATGGTGTAGGTGGTGTTCTCGGCAGGAGCGCCGGCCTGCGGAAACAGGTATCCGATCTCTTCGGCAGGCAGAACCGCCGGAGCGCCTACCTCCTTCGAGCAGGCGGAAACAACCGCCGTCAAAATAATCGCGAATAAAACTAATCTCTTCATACCTTTAGAATATTATCTCGGGTTGCACCTCGTCTCCCCAGCTAACGGGAACAGGATAACCGGAATATTTGATGAAATTGTCGATCTTGACCCCGAAAACATAGCTCCATTCCTTGATGAAACCATACTTGGGCCCGTCTCCGGTGGTCGTCACCACATCCTTGAGGTTAAATTCATAGGAGCCTCCCTGGTGGTACAGCGGCTTGTCGGAGTCGAACTTGAAGGTGACCTTGAGTTTCGTTGTCGCAGCAGCATCCACGCTGATCTCGGGCACCATGATGCAACACGAGGTATAAGCGGGGGTGCTCCCCGTCAGGGCGACGGTCTTGGGTTTTCCGTGACTCCCGTAAACGATCGTCAGTTTGTCGGTCAGGCTCAGAGGATCGGGAGCAATCGTACCGTCGACGGCGCTATACGTCCCGTTCAGACAAAAGACCGGCTCGGACGCTTCCAGTTCGATGGAAGAAACAGTCATCGGGCCGACGTATGAAGTGCTGAGCCGGAACTCAAGCAGGGTCATGGCATGCCGGAACAGCGGCGAAACTTCCGTCACGGCCCCCGGAGTCGTCAGGTCGACATTCGTATTGGCCGACCACATATAATCGCAGTGGGTCGAATCGATAGTGCTGACGGTGAATGGAATCGCCGTGATGTCGGTCACCGTCTTGTTGTAGGGGTGATAACCGTAGATATCGATATCGCCCCGGTTGCGGAACACCCCGACATAGTCGGTCTTGGAGACCGTCCCCGCGGGAGTGTACGACCATGTGTCGTAATAAGCCGGGGTATGCGAAACCACCTGCCTGCCGACGGCCTTGATATTATTGTAACCGGCAAAATAGGGATCAAAGGTTCCGGTGTTCACGATACAAAAGCCGAGGGTGTCGCCCGCATAAAAGTGGTTGCTCAGCACGGCGGCGCGGGTAGGCGCTCCTGCTTCGGCAGTCAGAGACGCATGCACAACGGCAGGGCTGAGCGTCAGCCGCTCCATGCCATCGCCCGGGATGGGAGTCTCTTTGTTGCACGCCCCCAATCCGAAGGCGAGCAAGCATATCATCCATAATCTGTTCATTCTTTATCTCGCTTTTTTATTATTCTACCAAACGGTTCCGGGGATCTGGTTCACGGTAACGGTCTGCCACAACACCGCCTTGATATCCGAGGCCATAATGCTCGTCCCCTTGAAGGTAAGGTCCACCTCATAGGCTTTGCCGACGGCCCCTCCCGAGGCAATGGTCAGATCCGACACCGTGATCTCGTCTCCGCTATTGAACAGGATGTCGACCGTAACGGGCACACCCGGTTCGACCATTACAATCCCCTTCGGGGTCGATCTGACGGTCGTCACCTCATAAGGAGTGCCGAAATCACTCGTGGTAAGGATGCTTCCCGCAACACCGCTGAAAGTCAGCGACCCGTCGTTCAGATTCAGCGTGGCATCCCTGCGCACGCCGTTTACACGCACCCCGGCCACTTTCATCGATGTGGGGAAAGTGCCGTCGTTCCGGAACCGGAACGAAAGCTGGGTCAGCAGGTGGCTGTACTTCACGATGCCCGGCTCGCCCTGGTTCTTGATGGTGTTGGACTGCTGGCCCGACACCTTATTGCTGATCATGACGTCTTCGCTGCCGGTGAGCCCTGTGTAAGAAACCAGGTTGCCCGTGATGCTGGTTTCCGTTCCCGCGCAACGGGGGTAAAACCCGCGCAGGTAGATGACACTGTTGTCGTTCGGGTAGAACAGCAACGGAGAGAAAGAAGTGACGTTGCGGTTGACCGTCCCGTGCCATGCTTTGGCATAGGTGGTAAGGTCGGCGTTATTTCCGTAGGCCATACTGATGGGCGTGTTGTTCCACGCATTGAGCGGGGCTTTGGTCTGGGCATCGACAGCAACCGCCAGATCCATCACGCTCAACTCGACCGGAACCCGGCCGTCGTTGCCGTTCGGCCCGCCTTCGCTGCACGCACAGGCGAAAAGCAGCGGCATTATCAGATAAATCGGTTTTATTTTCATACTCTTACTGGGTTACGTTTCCTGAAGCGCTTTGCATGTCCCACAAGGTGATCATCGTTTGGGTGTTGATGAACTCGCCCGAGATCTGGAACTGGTAATTGATGGCCTGGCCCGGCTCCCACTGCGCAGTGGTGGTGTTGAGCTGGAGGCTCGAAGTGACGGTGGTGGTGATATTGCCCGTGATTTCAACGGTGATGCTCAGAAAAATATCATCACTGAGCGTCTGCGGAAGCACCATCAGGTAACCGTTGGCCGGAGTGATCGAAGTGTAGTTCTTTCCGGGAACAAGGTCGTTGAAAATATCGCCCGGCACGTTGTTGTCGAACTCTTTGTTGACCAGCATTCCGTCGGACAGGAGCAGGTCGTAAGTTTGCAGGTCTTCGTCCAACGTCCAGCCGCCGGTGGCCAGGTTGAGCGTCCCTTTGGTCTTGACATTATTGATGGAGATCTCGGTCACGGTGGCCTTGTAGTATTTACCGGCGACACCCTGTTCCTTCATGGCTGCCGAGAACGAGATCCGCGTCAGGGCATGATCCATGGTCAGCTGCACGGGAGTGGCGACAACCGGACGCGACTTGTCGTACTGGGGAGCAGCCCACAACAGGTCGATGTGCTTGGAAGGCGCCGCATCGACCGTATAGGCAAGCGTGGGAACCCCTTCGTCGTCCGCTCCCGAGGGCACAACGACCCCGTTGGTGGTCGAACTGTGGGGCGCATAAGCGAAGAACGACAGTTTGTCGGTACTCACCGGCCAATATTTTTCGGGAGTGTATGTCCATACAGC
This sequence comes from Rikenellaceae bacterium, assembly GCA_031548435.1. Taxonomy (GTDB): domain Bacteria; phylum Bacteroidota; class Bacteroidia; order Bacteroidales; family Rikenellaceae; genus JAVBRA01. Next base: position 36,037 of record JAVBRA010000021.1, on the reverse strand, counting down.
GCCATTTTTTTCAACCAGCTTGTCGCAGAAATAATCGGGCGTGGCGGTAGCGCCGGCCGTAGCCCATGCATCGGTGCCGGTGTAGAACCCGAACACCCCGACCGAATCGACATCGGCAGTGACAGTCGCCGATCCTTTGGTCACAGCTCCTTTGATCCCGAAGCCGATGACGTCGGAACCATTCGTCCTCTCGTCTACCGTGGAGTCGCCCGAGCATGAAGCCAGCAGCAGGGCCGAACCAGCGGTGCAGAGGAACAATCCCCGCCGGAGCGTCGCCGCAAGCCTCATTCTAACTGTTTGTTGATCTTTCATTTTCGTTTGTTTTTATTTTAATTGTCGTTTTACGTGTTCATGCGGAGCCTCGCGCTCCTTGCAACCGCAGGGAGAACCAACCCCCTGCGGCCTGTATGATGGAATATTACAGTCCGAGCGGAGTGTCGATAACGGCATCCCACGGGTTCACATCGACGGTAAACGTGATGGGTTCAAGCGCTTCGCCGGTCAATTCGAGCTGGAAGTTGTATTTCTTCATGGGATCCAGCGTGATATTGAGCGGAATGGCTTTCACCGTGTTGTCGGCAATGATCTGCGCACCGGTATCAACGTCTTTTGCGCCGTATTGGATATACAGATAGTTACCCGTTCCCGGATCGGTATAGTCGCCCGGAGTGCCGAAAGCAGCACCGGCCAGCGTCTGCGGCATGATCATCAAAGCGGCATCGGCGGCTGTCAACGAAGTGTAGGCGGCCGTGCTGTAAACCAGGTCGGTGTTATTCGAAAGAACAGCTGTGTAGTCGGCGGCACCGTCCAGGGCATTCCAGACGATCGTGGCGGCACTCAGGTCGATAGTACCCTTATTCTTAGCACGCACGATCTTGATTTCCTGAATGTCGAATGTCAGCGATTCCTTGCCGCTACGGGCAGAGAACACGATCTGAGACAGGGCGTGGTCGAACACCATGTCAACCGGAGCGGCGGGCGAACCGACCTTCACCTGATCCGTTGCCTTGGCAACCAGCAGGTCTTCCTGAGCGGCAGCCGTAGCACCTACAGTATAAACCAGTACCGGAGCTCCGGCAGTGCCTTTAGCGGCGGGCGTGAAGTTGAACGGATCCGCAGTGATGGCAGCCTTGTACGGGCTGTAGGCAAAGAAGTGGAGCTCGCCCGACGACGGCCAGTATTTTTCCGGGCTGTAAGTCCAGGTCACACCGGCGTCAGCAGTAGACACTTCGAAGTTGTACATGTAGCCCGGATTCAAAGTAGCTGCCATTCCTGCAGCGTCGGCATCGTAGTAGGCGAACACACCGAAATCTTCAATGGTTGCCGTGGTGGTTTCACCGGCCTTGGTGGTCTTGTACGTGTAGGCGTCGAACTTGATCGCCTGATCACTGTTTACGGCCACCGTCTCGTCGTTCGAGCAGCTTGTCATTGCAGCAAAGGCAACGGCCGAAAGGATTAAAAGTTTTTTCATGTTGTTTGTTTTTAAAGTGTTAAGGTTTATGTAAATGAATATGAATTACATCGGAAGCGGGATATAGACGTCTTCCCAGTCGGTGACAAGGATATCGAAAGCCGATCCGCCGCCGTTGGCATCCGGAATAATATCGACGTCGGCATTGATATCCAGGTGGAAGTTGTCGCTCAGGGCCATCTGATCGGTCACGTCCCACGACAGTTGGATGATCCCTTCGTGCACGGAAGGATAGAGGATCTCGATGGTAAACGTGTTGGTCTCATTGAGACGGCCGAAGGTTTTGAATGTCCCGGTGATGCGGTTGTTATCCCCGTCTTTGGAGGCATTGAACAATATGGTCGACGAGGTCGCGGCCAGCGAGCCGGTGGAGATGAAATGCGAGGCCGACATGCCCGAAATGGCCCCGCGGGTGGCGGTGATGAACCGTGCTCCGCGGACTCCGGTGATCTCGAACGTATAGGTCTTCACCACATTCTCCGGATAAAAGATCAGGTCGTCGGGCGTGCCTTCCCTGGGAACGGAGAACGACGCCACTTTGCCCGTATACAGGTCGCTGGGCTCGGCAACCGTGTTTTCGGTCGGGAACGAGCGCGAGTAGGTGGCACGCACCACGGCCGTAGTGTAGGCTTCGAGGCCGGCTTGGTTGTCCTCGTTGCGGAACAACACGTCCTCAGAACCGAAATAGTCGTAGCATACGGAGAAATAGCTCCTGTCGTAAGGGATCCTGATCTTACCGCCGGTGCTCGGGTAGTCTTTTACACCCAACCCGGGGTATTGCCCGAGGGCAAAAAGGTTTGTCCGCATTCCCTGCGCCGGAGGCGTCACCCCGCCAGGCCAGTTGAACACGACATTCACCTGCTGCCCGTGGGGATGCTCCTGATAGCAGAGCTCTTTCTGCTTGCACGAGGCCAGGAAGGCCACGGCAGAAAATATCAATATGATCTTCTTCATCTTTATCTGCATCTTCTTGTTAATTATTTTTTCGCATTCGTCCCCTTGCCGAGCAGCCATACCAGGGAAACTTTCGCTTTGGTCGGCCCCCAATAGCTGCGGTCGCGGGTACGCAACCACGGATAGTCGTCTTCGGTTTCGTCGTAGGTGTATTCGTCGTATTCCCCGCTGAGGTAGCCCAGGGCGATCCCCAGTTCGAGGTTCAGGCGGCGGGCAATGGGCATGGCATAGCCGTAGCTCAGCCCCACCGAATAGGAAGGATCGGTGCTCATATAGCCGGTGTCGCCGAACTTGATATCGTACTGTCCCACCATCCCATACAGGCCGATATAGTGGCCGTGAAGCGGGGTGGACGAGGTGCGTCCGAACCACTTGCGCAGTTCCACGCCGCCGGCCTGTATCCGGTAGAAATCATGGCTGAACTGCCACCAGGCACACTGTGCGTCGAGTTCGAGCGACCATTTGCGTCCCAGTGAAAACTCGACCCCGAGGTTCGGCAGCAGGGCCAAATCGTACAGCAAGTTGGTCTTCACCGCCCAGTAGCATTGTTTTTCCACAGGTTCCGGCTCAACAGGCACAACCTCGATAACGGGCGTCGGTTCTTCACACACGACGGGTTCCGGTTCGCCGCCGATCGTATCGATCGCGTCGGGGATCAACACCACCGGCTCTTCGATCACGGAATCCCCTTTGCGATAAAGAATCACACACGCCGCACCGCTGCGCAGGTATCGGAACATATTTTTCTCCATATACGAGAACGAACCTCCGCCGATAGCCCTCAGGCGCTCTTCCCACGTAGCTTTGTTATCGGTGTCGGAGAGCACTTCCAGCACCCTGTCTTTATTAGGGATGTCGTTGTCCGACTCCACCATCTCTTTCAATCCTGTCCAGTCGGGGCCGATGGAATGGGTGTAGATCATGGTCCGGTCGAACTCCGGATGCTTCCACATCATATACGACTTGACGGCCCTCGCCCTCTCTGCGGCAATGCGCTCATTCAGCGCGACAGGGCCCTCCGGCGACGACGAACCGGTCACATCGATGCGGATCATCTGCGACACCTCGTTTTTATCGGAAAGAAGCCGGTCGAGCTCGGCCAGCGTTTCGCGGTTGGTCATGAAATCCCGTTCCAGCAATGTCCGGCTGAAGCGGAAATAGAGCATCAGGCTTTTGGTAGAGTCGGTGCTTTCCTGCGGGGAGGAGGCAACCGCGCCCGACTGATTTGCGGCCGACGTTCCGCTTCCCTGGGCAGTGCCCGCCGCCATCTGCGGCGATGTAGGCCCGGAGGTGATCAGGACATAGTTGCCGTCAATGGCCCAGGTGCATCCCGTTCCATCCAGAAGCTGCGCAAGGATCTGTTCTACAGGGCCTTCGACCTGCGACAGGTGCGCCGTTCGGGAAACATCGAAACGCGACCGGCTGTAACCGAAATTGTATCCGGTCTGGCTGCCGATCTCCTTGAAAGCCTCGCTGACAACAATATCGTTGCTCGACAGCGTCACGCTCTTACCCTGCGACCAGGCAGGCAAAGAGAGGGTTACCGCACACGCCAGCACAGCAAAGAATCTGGCCTGACCGGACGCGAACGATCGTTTGAGGTGTTTGATCTGTTTAAACATTTATTTATGGATTATCAATTAGTTACTGTCACTTTACTGCCTTCGATCCGATATTTCCAACCGCCCGAGAGCCGTTGCAACACCGACATGACCGTCTCGATGCGTTCGCCGGGAGAGAAGACGATGTCGTATTTTTCGGTCGAATCCAACGCCGCACTCACTTCGATCGACACACGATAGTGTTTTTCGATGGCGGCGAATATCTGGCCGAGCGTCATATCCACGTTTTCGAGCGGACTGCCCTGGTACACTCCCACGGTGTCGGCATCCGGTTCCGGGCCCGTTGCGCCGCCCTGCTGCGAAATTGCGGCGGCATTCTGTTGCGCCTCCGGAACGGCTCCGCTTTGTTGCGTGCCCGAAGCCTGTCCGGACGTTTGGCTTTGTTGGCCAGCCGGGGCAGGTTGTCCGCTTGTATTATCAGACGCGCCCTGAGCGGGAACCGGTTGAATGCCTTCCGGAGCAGCCGTGCCGGGATCTTCCACCGGAGCAACTCCGCTTTCTTCTTCCAATTCTCCTTTGGTCAGCATCATTTTATCGGACTGATGGTCATAAACCAACTCGTCGCCCGGAACCAGCGTAATGCTTTCTCCCGAATTTTTGGAATCGACCACGACCCTGCCCGACTCAAGCGTAACAAGCGTATAGTTGCGGTTGGGATAAGCCTCGACGTTGAATCGGGTGCCGAGAACGGTGATGATCAGGTTGTCGGTCTTCACCACGAACGGCTTGTTGTCGAGCGTGTGCACCACCTCGAACAACGCCTCGCCGGTCAGGTACACCTCGCGCGTATCGTCGAAGTTATCCGCATACCTGATCGTGCTGCCTGCTTTGACCCATACCCTCGACCCGTCGGACAGCTTTTGCTGCATGCGGGTTCCCAGCGTATCGTACGGGACGGAAACCGTCACCTGGGCCGTCTGCGGCGGCGCAACCGCATGATGCCCCCGGTTGACCCAGAAGTAGGTGGCCCCGGCAATGGCAATGATCGGCAACACAACCGCAGCCACACGCATCAAAGGCGTACGGGGCAGGATCACAAGCCTGCGCTTGTCCTGCGGAAATCCGAGACGGGCGCACAGTTTCTCGTACGAGTTATAGGCATACCTTCCGGGTTTGGGGTCGTAATTGACCATCCGGTCGAAGATGCTCTCGAACGCGCCGCTCTTTTCTCCGTTTTTATCGTCGGCCGCAAACCAACCCTGGATCACCTGCTCCAACTCCACAGGCAAAGCCCCCCCGAAGTACTCTTCGAGGATAGAAACCGCTCTGTTCCTATTTTCCGTATTCATTGCCGGTCGGATTAAAGGTTAATGGCTCCAGGCTGTTTGCCCGTACATCATAATTACAGGCAAACCCCTGTTTCGGACTAGTCGGTTTTGTAATTTTTTTACTCATTTTTTATATTATTTTGATTATCAACGATATACAGATAATATTTTCAGGAGCTGTCATCCCGAACGGAATGAAGGGTCTCCGGATGAAAGCGAAAAAGAGATTCGCTATGACGGAGACCCTTCAGGGCCACGGCTCACCAGAGAGCGGTTCCCACTAAAAAACACCCCTTGGGTGCTGGATGGCAATGCGAGAAAACATAAGGCTATAAAGCAGTTCGGTGTGAACCCGAAAAGGCCCACACCGAATTATAAGGAGAAAAGCCGATCTATTGTGAAATGAACAGCAACAGGAACAGGGTCAGCACTTCTTTCAGATCTTTCCGTGCAGCGGCAAGGTGGTTGTCGACCGTATTTTTGCTCAGGTTCAGCTGCTGGGCGATCTCCTGATTGCTCAGGCCCTGGTCGTGGCTCATCTCGAAGATACGCTTGCGCTGGGCCGGCATGCGCGCCACGGCGATCTTGGTGAGGATGGCCGTCTCCTTGGCAATGACGATCTCGTCCGACGACAACTCCTGCTCCGAGGCCGCCACGGCCAGCAGGTTGTACTTGTCGATCACCTTTTTGTGCTCGAAATAGTTCAGGGCGCAATTACGGGCCATGGTATAGATCAGCCCCTTGACGCTCTTGGCCGGATTGATCGCGTCGCGTTTCTCCCACAACCGCACAAAGACCTCCTGGGTCATCTCTTTGGCTTCCTCCTCATCGCGCAGCAACACCGTCATGAAGTTCTTCAACGGCGTGACATAATGGAGGTAAACCTTCTTGAACGCATCGTGATCGCCATTGCGGACAGCGTCAAGCACCCCGGGAGCGATCTCTTTCCCCGGCGGATACTTGTCCCTGAGCGACTTGACGTACTTGTCGCTCATGCCTTCGGCGGGCTTGTTTTCAGACAGTTTTTCATTCATGGGTTGAGTTTTATGCTGATGATCACATTTCTGCCGGGCAAAGTTTAAAATAAAAACGGACAGTACCGCAAGAAAGCCCTGTTTTTTTATCCGAAACCATCGGCTACAAGATTTAAAAACGGGCTATTATCCAGAAAAATAAGGATAAAAGATCTCTGTGCTGCGGAACATTATCTATGCAAAGATACATTTTTTTATCATCCGCACACACATTATCACCCGACCCTCCTGCTTATAAGGCTAATTTTCAACATCATTCCACCTGTTTCGGGGCTTTCTGCTTCCGGAAGACCACCTTGTTCTTTTTGGGCAGATAGGTAAACTTGGACAGGATGGGAGATCGCAGCATCCGCTTGTCGACGATCTTGCGGGTCTTGAAATTGGCCAGATAGCCAAGATAGGAATTGAGCGTGGCGCGGTAGTACCATAGCGTCTTGTGCGGCACACCGTCCTGCCTGCACACCTTTTCGATGCGGGTGATCGTTTCGTTGAAATGCTTCACCGAGCGGTTCGAGGCATAGCGCCTGTAAGGCTTGACCATGGCCCCGAGGAACACCACCCCCTTGGTGCACTCCTGAAGATAGATCTTGTTGGGATGGATAGTCAGCCCCAGTTCCTTGTCAAGATACTCGCGGAAAACGGGGATCAGTTTTTTCAGGTATTCCTTGTCGCGGTGGATCACGAAGAAATCGTCTACATAGCGGCCGTAGTGCTTCACCCGCAGCTCCCGCTTGACATAGTTGTCGAACTGGCCCATGTAGATGTTGCTGAACAACTGCGAGGTAAGGTCGCCGATGGGCAGGCCGATCCCCTTGGGGGTCTTGGAAAGGCATTTCGATGCGGGCAGGTCGTCCCACTTGTGCATATTGCTGCGGATAATCGCGTTTTCGGTCGAGTCTTTAAAAATGGTTCGTTCGAGCATGAAACAGACCAGATCCTGATCCGCTTTGTCGTACGGGTGGGGGCTGTCGGCCGGGGCTTTTTCCCAATGTTTCTTCAGCGCTTTGGAGATGATATCGTAAAGCCGCTGCTTGTTGATGCTCATGAAATAGCCGCTCAGGTCGAGCTTCAGCACATAGGCCTGCCGGGTGTAGTTGTCGGTGCACGAACGGATGTGGTGGTCGATGCGGTCAATGCCGAACGACGTCCCCTTACCCTTGCGGCACGCATAGCTGTCATAAATAAACCACTTCTCGAAAATGGGAGCGATGTAATTGTAAAGCAGATGGTGCACCACCCGGTCGCGGAACTGCGAGGCGAAGATTTCGCGCCGCACGGGTTTGGTAACGACAAAACAAACCGACGGACTGGGGTAGTAAGTCCGGTTTTTCAGGTCGTTGTACAGACTGATGAGATTGCTTTCGAGATCCACCTCGAAAAGCATCTGGCTCTTGGTGTTGCGCTTGTTTTTCCGGGCGTCGTAGTAGGCCCGGAAAACATCTTCGAGCAGGGTGCCGGAGGGGAGTTGTGCAGAGATCATTTTCAACGCCGGGAGGCCGTAAATACTTGGAGACAACGCACCGGAAAGCCGTTCGCGCGGTTGTTGCTGTTGCTCGGGTTGACACTTTCGCTGTCGAAGCGCAGGTTGTACCCGTTCGTCGCACCGTTGAGCGAGGCAGACCAGTTGTACCCGACGCTGGAAACGTTGCCCATGCCGCCGGAGTTGTAGTTGCGCAAGCCCGAAGCCGATCGGATGAAGCAACCGCTGTTTAAATGCACGAAAGGTCGGGGGCTTTCGCACAGGCTGGAATTCAATAACAAGGAGTTGCAGGCCCTTTTTTCATCGGAGGCCGTTCTGCCCTTCCGATTACCTCGAAGTGAAACAAAAATCCTGATCATAACACATTCCCGATCGAAATACGTTTTTTTTTCAAGCCTCCCTCTCCCGGTTCATCTCCATGGAGCGGAGGCTTTCAAGGATATAAAGCACCTGCGGTACCCTGCGGGTTGCTGAATTTACGGGACGCTCTCCTGCAAGCGCATGGCCCGCAGGACTCTGATCCGTGCAACCGCCCGGCATTGAAAATAGATATTTTCCTCTGTTAAAGCATAAAAAAACCTTAAGCAGTCGTGTAAACGCTTGGAGACAACGCACCTGGAAACCGTTCGCACGGTTGTTGCCGTTGCTCGGGTTGACACCTGTGCTGTTGAAGTTCAGGTTGTACCCGCCCGTCGAACCGCTGAGCGACGCAGACCAGTAGAATCCGTTGCCGGAAACGTTGTTCATGCCTCCGGTGTCGCTGCGGCGGTTGCCCGAAGCCGGGATAAGAGAGCAACCTCTCTCTGTTTGCCGACGGGAAGCGCCCGCCGGCAAACCGGACTGCATAACAAGAGGCCGCTGGCTGTTGGCCGGAGTGCCGACCCAATCACAACTTCTTTCGTTCTCAATCTCACTCACAATCGCGGCAAGGCGCACACGATGTGACTTGCTGACAAGAGTTGCCTTCCACCCGCAAATGTTGCCGCACGGAACAAACACCGCTGACAGCAAAAGCATCCGTGATGGCAAAAGTGCCAGTGAAAATCAAAGCCCCTGTCGATCAGACAGCATCGCCCCACCTGTTGCTGCAAAGCGGAACAAACGCTCCCGATAACAAAAGTGCCTGCGGCCCCCTGCGGATTGCTGAATTTACAGGACTCGCTCCCGAAGGCCGTGGCCTGGCGGGACTCTGGTCTCGCAACCGCTTAAGGTTATATCGTTTCATCAATCTCCGGAACCGGGCGACGACATAAACGCTTGGAGACAACGCACCGGAAAACCGTAGCCCGGATCGACATGCTGGCCGCCGCAACCCAAGCCGTACCCGACCGTCGAACCGCTGGGCGAGGCGAACCAGTCGAACCCGCCGCCGAAAACGCTTGTCATGCTCCCCGACAAACCCTATCGGAAGCCCGAAGCCGGGAAGAAAAAAGCAACCGCCGGTTCGGTGCGGTAAAAATTTTTGCCACTCCTGCCGCAACGATCGGTCATAACGAACGGACGATTCCCGATCGATCCGTTGTGGGTCGCTGAATTTACGGAGCTCGCTCCCGAAAGCACGCTGCGCCCACTTGCAAAATCGAACGCACGAATGCCTCCGATAACGTAAGCGCCTGCGACACCCGCGGGACTCCGGCCCATACCGCCGCTCAATTCCGGAGATCCGCCGCCCGCTGCGATTTGGCCCATGCCGCCAACTGCTTGGAGATCGACTCCGACATCTCGGCCGACAGGGCGTATTGCTTCAGCGACATCTGTTTGAGGTCGTGCAGCAACCGAAGTTGCAACTTCACCTTCACCAACCCCACCCTCGCCTGTTCGATATATGCATCCTTGTCCCGCGTGGCATTTGCCTGATAGATCAGCGTCAAAATACCGAACATGTCCTTTTTAAGTTCTTCCCCAAGCGTGTATTTAATGTCGCGCTGCCAGTGCTGGCCCAGGTTGAATATCTTCAGCAGCAGATCGTAGCTGGCCTTGAACACCGGAAGCGAATCGTATGTTGCCATATATCCCGACTAAATGTTACGCACGGCTTTTTTCAGGTCGGCCGCCCACATCATGCACTCCATCGGGGTTTTATTCTCGATCTGAAACTGCCTGATCTCCTCGATGATGTCCAATGCGCCTTTCAACAACCCGTTGGAGGGAATGAACGGCGACGCGGCAACACCTGCCGAACCGTTCTGCACCACAGGCGCTGCCGCAACCGGCGTGCCGACAGCCATCGGGACGGCCGCTTTCCATGCAGTGAATGCGGCGTCGTCAATCTGCTTGCCGGTGATGATAATCACCCGGCCGTATTCTTCGCTTTCGATCTCGAACTTCCCCTTGTGGGCTTCGAGCACGGAAGTCGGAAACCCGACCGACACCACATCGTCCGCCAGCGATTTGACATGCTTGCGGCTCACCTTATAAGAATTGACATACGAAACGAAATGGTAGGCCGACCGCTCGTAAGCCTTCCAGAACAACCCCTCGCGGTAAAGAATGATTTTGCCGATATTCTCCTTTTCGGAGTCGAAAACTTCCCTGAATGTCATACCCGTACAACTGCCCGGAACTCCCGTCCGGTAAAAATTCATTTCAAAGATAATAAAAAAGAAGACAGTCAACCCCGGATATCACCGGATTTCATACAAAAAACACCGCCCCAAACTAAATATCATATTAAAATCATCTAATACACAACAACTTAACAGCCAAATAAAAAGGAAATAATTACGAATAATATACATATTACAATGGATTCCGCTCCGGGACTCTATCTGATTTTTTTTCAGAAAGCTTCGATAGGGAACTGGAAAAATCCTTCATAACATGTATGCCGCTCGTAAATTTTCACGTTCTTTGTGGTATGAGGGAAGAGGTTTTGGAAAAGTTGACAATTCTCGCCGAGTCAGCGAAATACGATGTTTCGTGCGCTTCGAGCGGAACCACGCGCAAGAGCGTGCCGGGAGGCATCGGCAGCGCCAACGGGTGGGGTATTTGCCATAGTTTCACCGAGGACGGGCGGTGCGTGTCGCTGCTGAAGATCATGCTGACCAACTTCTGCATTTACGATTGCGCGTATTGCATCAATCGGCGCAGCAACGACATTCGTCGCACCACGTTCACCGTCGACGAGCTGACGGAGCTGACCATCGAGTTCTACCGCCGCAATTATATCGAGGGGCTGTTCCTCAGTTCGGGGGTCGTCAACACGCCCTACTACACGATGGAGCGCATGATCCGTGTGGTGAAGAAGCTGCGCACCGAGCATCGTTACAACGGCTACATCCACATGAAAAGCATCCCTGGGGCGAGCCGCGAGCTGGTGAGCGAGGCCGGATTATACGCCGACCGCCTGAGCGTCAACCTGGAGATCGCCACCGAGCCCAACCTGCGGCTGCTGGCCCCCGAGAAAGACCACACCAGCGTACTGCGGCCCATGAGCTACATCCAGCAGGGGGTGCTCGAAAGCGCCGAGGAGCGGAGGAAATTCCGCCATGCCCCGCGTTTCGCCCCCGCCGGACAGAGCACCCAGGTGATCGTGGGCGCCACGGGCGAGAGCGACCGCGAAATATTGCAGATGTCGACGGCCATGTACGCCCGCCCGAGCATGAAACGCGTCTACTATTCGGGTTACATCCCCGTCAATTCATACGATTCGAGGCTTCCGGCGCTCAAACAGGCGCCGCTGGTGCGCGAGAACCGGCTCTACCAGGCCGACTGGCTGATGCGTTTTTATGGGTTCAACGCCTCGGAGATCGCAGACGACGCCCACCCCGACCTCGATCTGGAGATCGACCCCAAGCTGGCGTGGGCATTGCGGCATCCCGAGGCGTTTCCGGTCGACGTCAACCGCGCCGACTACGAAACCATTCTGCGTGTGCCGGGCATCGGCGTCAAGTCGGCCAAGATGATCGTCGTTTCGCGCCGCCAAGCCCGCATCACGGCCTCAACGCTGAAAAAAATGGGCGTGGTGATGAAAAAGGCGCAGTATTTCATTACCTGCAATGAATTACCCGCCTTCACCATCAACGAAACACACCCCGACCACGTGCGCAGGCTGCTCACCCGCAAGGCCAGGAAAGCGTCGGACGAGGGTCAGCTCGCGCTGCTTTTCACCGAATAAAATAATATAACCGAATGGCACGGCATGGGCCGGAGTCTTGCGGGCCACGGCTTGCAAGAGAGCGCCCCGTAAATTCAGCACCCCGCAGGGAGCCGCAGTCACTTTTGTTACCGGGAGCGTTTGTTCCGCTTTGCAGCAATTGCGGATGAGACGATGCCCTCTGATCGACACGGGCATTTGATTCTCACAGGCACGTTTACCATCAGACGCTTTTGCCGCCAGGGACGTTCGTTCCGCAGCGGCATCGGTGAGTGAGAAGCGGCTCTGGTCAGCAAATAACACTGTGTGTCCCTGCTATCAAAAACGTTCGTGGAAGAGTTTCATAGATCTCTTCCGCGTTCAACGAGCGGGTGTTTTTTCTTCCCGGCTTCGGGCGTACGCTCCAGCACCTCCGGGAGCACAGGCAACGCTTCCAGCAACGGATACAATTGGTCTGCGTCGCCCAACAGCACGCAGCACGGGCTCTACCTGCTCTTCCTCAGCACGGAAGTCCACCCGGCCTACACAGCCAATCGCGCTGCCGGCTTGCCGGTGCGTTGTCTCCAAGCATTTACGGCTGCCGGTGCCTCTCGGCACCCGGGAGATATTTACTTCATCTTTGCATGAAGATATCTTCTGCCGGGAGCGCCCATTCGGTTTTTTATACCTTTGCGAACAGAAAACAACTATTTCCCGGATACCGGGAGGCGCACCCATGCAGGTATTCCGTTACGACCGCACATTCGAAGGGCTGTTGACAGCCGTGTTCGACGCCTACAGCCGCCGTACGTTCCCCGAGCAACTCATCGGCCCGGGCGAACCCGAGCCCCTGTTCGCCGGAGAGATTCACACCGTGATCACCGACCGTGCGAAGTCGGGGCGCGTATGGACGGGGCTGCAAAAGAAACTCGCCTCCCAAGTGTGCGGCATGCTGGTGCACGTGTGGCTGTCGGAAGAGCCGCAAAGCGACGAACTGCTGATGCGCTACATCCGCAAGGTATTCGACTCCCCCGGCCCGGTGGAAAGCAACTTTGCCGACAGCGACATCCTTGTCGCCAAGAAAATCGCCCACAAGGTAGCCATGGAACGGCTGCGGCTGATCCAGTTCGTGCGGTTCCAGAAAGCAGCCGACGGCAGCTACTTCGCGCCCGTAGCCCCGCAACACAACGCCTTACCTCTGACGATCAGCCACTTTACAGACCGCTTCGCAGACCAACCGTGGCTGATTTACGACACCCGCCGCCACTACGGCTACTATTACGACCTCGAAAAAGCAACCGAGGTGACCCTCGATGACGACGCCCACCTGATCGCCGGCAAACTCGATGACAAAATCTTATCCGAAGACGAAAAAATGTTCCAGGAACTGTGGCGCGGCTACTTCAATTCGATGACCATCAAAGAGCGCATCAACCCCAAACTCCACCGCCAGCACCTGCCCCACCGATTTTGGAAATACCTGACCGAAAAGCAATAGCAGACAGTTAGGCCTCCTGCAACGAACAAATAATCCATGGATTGACCTGTCATCTTTCGTGATGCCAGGATGACAATCGTATTCTTTATTATCGAAAGAATTTTCATTTCACTTTTTCATCAAGGAAAAAGTGGACAAAGAATCAAGCCGCTTGCTGCTTTCGTCCACCCGCTAAGGATTTTGCTCTTGCTGAACAAAACGCCGCTCCCGATTCCGCTTCACTGCGTTGCGCTCCACTGTTCCTGCCGGTTTTGTTTGACCGCGGCGGCAAAACCCAAGCAGGGCCCGGTCGAAAACAGAGGTGCCGCATGCTACCGATCGCGGTCAGAAAATCCATCGTTTAACTAATCATGTTGAAGAGCGTGTGCCCGATGAGCGCGCCGAGCGCTCAGGTTCCGGGCCATATGAAATTCCGCGGCCCGCAGGGGAAGGTTGCCGGTCAGTTGCGCACCCATCGGGTGTTTTTGAGCAACAACCTTTTCTCGCTCTCAAACATTCCTGAGTGTGGTGTGGTGGTTCCCGATAACAAGTGAGACTGTGGCTCCGTTTTAGCAACTGCCCGGAAACCTTCAGCGGAAATTTCATTGGGATCGCAGCCTTTTTGCACCCTTTTTGGGCAATGCCAGAAAGTCAGCCCCCCCCGGCAGGCAAAATCAATCCACAACAAATTCTCCATAAACGCGAAAAAGGAGGCTTCCGAGCCTCCTTTTCGATTAAGATCCAGACCGTTTAGGTGTTCATCGCCCCGCAGACGTTGATCACCTGTCCGCTGACATACGACGACAGGTCGCTGGCCAGGAACAGCGCGGTGTTGGCCACATCCTCGGGCGTACCGCCGCGGCGCAGGGGGATTTTGGCCGCCCACCCCTCCTTGATTTCGTCCGACAACTTGGCTGTCATTTCGGTGATAATGAACCCGGGAGCGATGGCATTGCAGCGGATATTGCGCGGCCCGAGCTCCTGCGCCACCGACTTGGTCAGGCCGATCATGCCCGCTTTCGAAGCCGAGTAGTTGGCCTGGCCGGCATTGCCCGACACACCCACCACCGAGCTCATGTTGACGATCGAGCCGCTCTGCTGCTTCATCATGTATTTGATCACCCCTTTGGTGAGGTTGAACGCCGATTTGAGATTGATGTTGATCACCATATCCCACTGTTCTTCGCTCATGCGCATCAGCAGGCCGTCGCGGGTGATGCCGGCGTTGTTCACCAGCACGTCCACTTTGCCGAAATCGGCCACAATCTGGTCTACCAGTTTGATCGAATCGTCGTATTTGCTGGCGTCCGAGACGTATCCTTTGGCCGTTACGCCGTACGATTGCAGTTCTTTTTCGGTGGCGTTGAAGTTGTCGTCAGCGACGATGTCGGTGAACGCCACGGCAGCACCCGCCTTGGCGAAGCATACCGAGATGGCTTTCCCGATGCCCCTTGCGCCGCCGGTGATGATGGCAACTTTCCCTTCGAGTAGTTTCATATTGATGACGAAATTGGTTTAACAATGCCCAAAGATAGGAAAAAGTACCTACCGGCACACGGGAATATTCATTTTATGTTCGAAAAAAAATAGCCCAAAGACCTCCTGGCACTTGTAAATACTGATCTTGGCCAGACAAAGGCGCACGATTCCCCGAAAGAAATTACAGTGGCAAAGATCGCTTTTTGCCGCAAACCATTACAAAAAAGGGCCCCTGCACAGGAGCCCTTTCCGTTATCTGCATCAAAGGTCAGAAGAACCGGGCGCGGTTGTCTTTCAGGTTGCCTTGCTGGTAGATAGCATCGAGCACGCGTTCCATCGTGTACATCTGCATATAGGAACGCAGGCGCACCCTTTCCTCGTCGGCGTTGACCGCAGGCTCGACCGGCGTTTTGGTATCGATCCGGAAAACATACACCCCGGTATTTCCTTTGGCGGGCTTGAGCGCCGGCCCCTCTTCAGTCGAAGTGATGGCGCCCGCCAGGGCCAGGTCGTATCCGATTTCGGGAATCATCCCCGTAGAACCGTTGACCCCGGAAACCTCTTTCACAGCCACCCCGAACTGGTCGGCTGCCTGTTCCACTGACATTCCGTTCACCTGGGCCGCTATCGTTTTGGCCTTCTCTTCCCGGATCAGCAGGGACGAGATGCCGTTTTTGACCTCCTCGAAAGGCAACGTGCCATTCTCTTTCACGGAGGCCAAAGCCGCAACCACATAGCAATCGCTCGTTTCGAGCACCGTGGAAACCTCGCCTTTTTTGGCGTTATACGCCCATCGCACCACCGATTTCGAGCCGTTCAGCCCCGAAATCTCGGGATTGCTCGCACTCAGGCGCGCCACCCGCCTGGACAGGCCGTTCTCTTCAACATACTTCGAGAATTTCTCCAGCGAGTTGCCGCTGGCCGTAACCATGGCGCTCGCCTGGGCGTAAATCCCCTGCTGGGTGTTATCGCTGGGCACCACCTCGTACTTGACCATCGCCAGTTGCACCTTGTTGAACAAGGGGCCGCGGTAGGTCACCTCAACGATGTGGGTAGCGTATTTCGACGAGGCGATGAAAATATCGCCCTTATTGGCATTGAACACCGGTTCTGCAATGTCAGGCAACATGTTGAACGTAACCTTACCCAGATCGCCTCCCACCAGTTTCGTGTTGTTGTCGTAAGAATAGGTCTGCGCCAGAGCCGAGAAATCCGCACCACCCTTGAGCGCCTTGAGAATACTGTCTGCCTGCTCTTTCATGGCCACCGGCAGCATGATGTGGCGCAACCCCACCGTGTCGGGCAGCATTTTTTTGTCGGCGATGCGCGCCATGGTGTACATATCCCCTTCAAGCACAGGGCCGTAAACACTATCCTTAGAGGCAGTGAAAGCGAACAGGTTCAACCCGGCGCCCAACTGCCCGTCTTTATAATAGCCCATATCCACCGGTTGCTGCGAGTTCATCCGGGCGAACTGCATCGGCTCGGGATCGGCAGCAAAACCCGCCGCAATCTTGTCCACCTCGTTTTTGGCATCTGCGTAGTCGCTTTCCGAAGGCATGATATCGAATGCCACGTACTCCACATCGTGCGAGGCATATTGTTTATAGCTGTGGCTGTGCTTGTTATAGAATTCCCTCATAGCGGCCTCGGAGACGTTCACCGTGCTGTCGGCGATCGACGAGTAGAGTTGCTGCGCATAGCTCACCGAATAGTTCGACGCGTTGTGCGCCACGGCATGTTCGACTTCGAGGTCGGTCACAAACACCCCTTTGGAGATCAGGGTCTGCAACTTTTCGAATTCGCGCTGACGCACCATCTCGTCCTGAAGGTAAGCCCAGAACATCCTCAATCGGCCCGACGGGTCGCCGTTGACGCGCCCGATGAACTCCTGCAATGCCTCGCGGCTCAGAAGCCCGGTCGACGGATCGGCGAACATCTGCATGATGACGGGAGACACATAAACGCCGTTGCCCATGTCAACCGTTTCGGCCGAACCGACGGACAAACCCAGCTTCTCGATATCGGGATTGATCGCGATCTCGGAGATCAGCTGTTCCCAGGTCTGGTTGGTAACGTTCTGCTGCTGGGTCTCGTTGAGCGATTCGCTGTTCGACCCGATCTTGTTGATCTCGGTCAGGTAGTTCGAACGGGTCTCAAAATCGGCCAGCGAAATCTTGTTGCGGCCCAACTGGCCCACAACCAACTTGCCGCCGCCGCCCATGTTGCCCCGAAAAATAAAGTCGGTAAGCAAAAACGAAACCAGCGCCACGCCGATCACTATCGAAATAATAACCCCTCCGCGGGTTCTCAAGGTGTTTAATCCTGCCATTTCTGTCCTATTAAATTTTTATTACGGGGTCGAAGATACGAAAAATCTTTGTCATACAACCACACCCCCGTTAAAATATTCCCGAATATGGTTTTATCCGGACTCCATCTGAACTTTTTTTCAAAAAGTTCAACAAAAAACTCTTGGGAAAAACTTCGTTTTCCGTGACTGAGTTTATTCTGTTCAAAATAAGCAGGAAACCCCTTTGTGAAAGCCCCTCCAACTTAGAGGTTTCTTCAAGGGATTTCCTGCTTATTAAGGTCAGCCAAATAAAACAGAACCAAATCACGAGATACGCAGGTTCTCCGAAAAGTTTTTGGTCAAGTTTTTTTCAAAAAGCCTGGAGCGGATACAATAAAAACCCTATTGGGTCCGGGTGGTGTCGCTCGAAAGTACTTCGTCGGGTGCGACCCAGATCCGTCCGACGATTTGTTTGAACTTGATGTTGTCGAACTTCTCGTCGGCTTCGAAGCCCAGGACGTTGCTCTTGGAGTCGACCTGGGTGTAGGTGGTGAGGATGTCCGAATAGATGCGGTGTTCTTTGTGATCCCAGAACAGCTGCTCGGTTTCGAACAGTTCGTTTTTGATGTTCTTGCCCACCACATTGCCGCGGGCTTCCCACAAATCCCTCGGTTTGTATTGAATGGCGTAGTTGGCCGTCAACTCGGCCTCGATGGTGTCCGAACCCGCCTTGTAGGAGATGATGTGCACCCCCTCGCGGAATTCGGTATAAGGTTCGGCGGCCAGGCCGTACTCTTCCATCAGGGGGGTGGTGAAGGTATATTGCAACACCCCGTTTTCGGAAACGTTGACCACAATATTGGTGCCCATATTGGTAATCTGCTTCTCGAAATTCTGTCCTTCGGGCGCCACGCCCCTCGCGCGGCAGGAAACAAGCAAAATAGCACTCCATAACAACAGGAGTGCTACCTTGCTTCTGGTATGCCGGGTGAATCCCATCCTTTTTTACCGTGCCCTGACCGTGGTCGATCCCGAGACGACCCCGCAACGAACAGTGTATGCACTGTTTACGTTCAGGTTCATAAAGAAAATCTCTTCGTCGGAGGGGAAATTGTTCCGGGCGTTGCCCATCACCGCGTCGCAGCTTTTGGAGATCTTGTCGTCATCGGAGAGCGAGCGGGCCTTGGACGCCATGTCGTACACGATCCAGTAGGCCGCCTTCAGGTCGAATCCCGAGCACGAGCGGGGCGCCAGGTACGAGTAGCACAAGGCCTGGGCCAGAAAACCGCTGGCGCTCGACGGGTTGGCCGCAGTAGCCTGACGGGCAAACGTCAGCGCATTCGAGTAATCGGCCTTGTCGATGAGCGAGAAGGCGGCCGTAGCGGCATAGTTCGCCTTTTCGGACGAATTGGTCTCCAGCTCGATGGCCTCCCGGTAATAGCCCAACGCCTTGGAGATGTCGCCTTGTTCTTCATAAGCAAAGGCCAGGCTCATGGCCGAAATGGCAGAGGGCTTGCTGCTGTACGATTTCTCGGCCAGTTGCAGGCGGAACGGGGTGTTGCACTTCTGGGTGTTAAGCATCCTGAGCGCCGTTTCCACCAGGTCCATGTTATCGGGATCAGCCGCGACCTTTTCCTTATACATCTTCTCGATCACTTCGCACGTTGCCGCACCGCTGGTGGCGAAAAGGGTCTGGATATCGCCCAGGGCCTTCATCTGAACCGAATCGGTGTTGTCCTTCAGCAGGCCGACCACATAGTTGTACTCGCCCAGATAGGTGTCGGTGCTCAGGCTGTAATCTTTATAGTCATTGGTCAGTTCGCTGAAATAGAAGAACACCAATGCCGAGGGCACGTGGTCGGGGTTGTCGAGGATCGCGTTTTTGAAAGCCTCGTACAGCGCGTCCCTGTCGTGGGATTTGAACTTCATGTAGTCCGACACGATCTCCTGCAAAATAAAGTTCCTGCCACGCTCGGGGTGTTCGGGAAAATTGTCGAGTTTCAGCCGGTGGATGACGATCAGGCTGTCGAACATGCGGTCGCGATCGGTTTCGTTGGTGGCTTTGGCCAGCAGGTTGCGGTAAGCCACCGCGCTGTTCACGTACATGGCCTCGGAGGCCTTGGGGGCCACCTGCATCACATAACGCGACAGCACCAGTGCCTCTTCATAGCGCCTGTCGCGGATGGCGCCTTTGAAGTAGTTCAGCTTGGTGAGCACGTCCGTGCGGACGGCCTCGGTCGGCCCGTAGATGGGGTTTTTCAGCGGGTCGTTATCCTGAGCTTTCACCACAACCGCCGCAAGCGAGGCGACGGACGCCAGTACCAGCGTCCATCTCAAAATTCCTTTTCTCATATTCTGTATAAACATTAGGTTAGACTTGGTTGGTTTTTACCGGGGGATTCGCGCCACCCGTTATTTGTACCGGAACTTGGCGAACCAGCCCTCGCCGAACATATTCACGCCCACCGAGACATTGAAATAGGTCTCTTCCACCATCCCGCCGGAGGTGGAGCCCCTCTGCCCCACCTCGAACCCGAGGTTGAGGCTCGAAGCCGAATTGTACCGGAGCGGGATGCCCACCCCGATGCTCACCGCCTTGTCGTCGAACCGGTTGCCGTTGCGCACCACGTAAAAATCGCCGTAGCGCACCCCCAGGCGGTAAGTCCAACGTTTGAGCGCATTGCGCATATCCATCGGATCGGGAATGAACTGCACCCCGAACTTGTAGTTGTTGTTGGCCGAGAAGCGGATGCCGTCTTCGACCGAGCCGTCCATGGCGTCTTTCCAGTCCTGCCGGTCGTAGTCTAACCCGATGTTCCACTTCGGGGTCATATAATAAATCCCCGCGCCGTAGCGGGCGGGCATCTTGATGTCGTAGCGCAGGGTGGTGTTGTCGATCGTGTCGTACAATATCCCCGCCGTGGTGGTCTGCAACCGGTTGCGGACGCTCATGTTCACCGCGGGCTCGTAAGTCGCGCCCAGGGTCAGGTAGTTGGTCTCGGTCAGCTCCATGTCGTACTGCAATCCGGCCATGAAGTTCACCGTGCTCAGGAACTCGTCCTCGACCGAGGTGACGCTGCGCGTGGTGGCGGTGGTGAGCAGCGGCGTTATCACCACGTTGCTGTAACGGTCGATATTCCCGTGGTAGTATAACAGGTTGGCGCCCAGCGACAGTCCGTTGAACACCTCGGCGCCGATCCCCGCCTTCATCAGGGCCACATCGCCCTCGCCCCAGTAGGTGTAGAGGATCTGCTTGGTGTCGGCCAGCTCCGGATCGGTTTCAACGAACGACGTCTGGTACCCCACGCTGCTGAACGGCGACACCGAAATACCCATCCCCACCTTGTTGAACAACGGGAAAGCCACGTCCACGCTCTGGAGATTGAACCCGTTGTGGCTGGTTTTCTTGCCTTGCGCCTGCAGGTACGAACTGCGTCCCTCGCCGTTGATCGAAAAAATGAACGTCTGCCTCAGCATGGCGCTGTAGGCGGCGGGGTTCTGCGTGTTGAGCACAAACGGGTTGCGGTAGGCCAGCCCCACCCCGCCCATCGAACGCTGGGCCGTGGTTCCCGGCTGGCGAATGTCTCCGATGCCGTAAAACGAAAACGGGGAAAACGAATTCAGGCTGTTGTTCTGCGCCGCCGCGCTTTGCGCTGTTACAAACAAAACGGCCGCTGCCAAAAATAGCTGTTTAAATCTCATTATTATAATCAAGTATTCTGTTCAGGCCGAACAACACCAGGTCCGAAGTAGCAAATATCGTATTTTTTAATCGTTCGGCAAAAAAATTTCCGTCTCCTCCGGTAAAAATAATCTTTATGTCGCTGTTTTCTTTCTCGAAACGGGCAATGTAGCCCTGTATTTCGTAGACGATTCCGTTGACCACCCCGCACTGGATGGCCGAGAGCGTGGTGTCGCCCAGCATGCCCGAGGCTCCGGGATCGGCTACCAGCGGCAACGAACGGGTGTATTGGTTGAGCGCCTTGAAGCGCATGTGCATTCCCGGCGAGATGCAGCCGCCCACGAATTCGTTGTTGCGCGAAACGAAATCAACGGTGATGGCTGTGCCGACGTCGAAAACCAGCGCGTCCTGCCCCGGATAGAGCGCCGCCGCCCCCACCGCCGCCGCCAACCGGTCGAGCCCCAGCGTTTCGGGGGTTTTATATTTGTTGATCACCGGCACGGGCGTGGTGTGGTCGAGTTCCACATAGCGGGCCACGCGGCCTTCAAGGCATCTCCCGATCGCCTCCAACTCCGGAGAGCGATGCTCCGGTTTGAGGCATGCGACGATCGCCGCGTCTATGTCCGGGTACTCCCTGAAGATATCTTCGACAAAAGACACGGTCGGCGTTTCGGTTTTGAAGATGTCCAGAATCTGTCCCCGCTCGGCCACGGCGAATTTCACCAGGGTGTTGCCTATGTCGACTGCAAGGTTCATACTCATCATGCTTTCGATACCGCAGCGGCCATCCGCGCCAACAGGGCGGCGGCAGCGGCGGTGTCGTTTATATTTATAACGATCAGGCTGAGCTTATTGTTACTTTGCTTGAGTTTAAATTCGCCCGCGTGCTCCGACACATATTGCAGGATGGACGAAAAAAGCGGGCTCTTGTAATAGGGCGACTGTTGATCATAGATGAAGTGGAGAATGAAATAGCCGTTCTTGACGATCGCCTTCTCGAATCCCAACTCCACGCACAACCGCCTCAGCCGGATCACATTGAACAACTCCGACAGCGGCCGCGGAACGGGGCCGAACCGGTCGACGAGTTTTCCTTCGAACACGTTCAACGCCTCTTCGTCTTTCGTATTGTCGAGCTCGCGGTAGAGTTTGATCTTCTCGGAGGTGTTGCTCACATAGTCATCGGGAATGTGCGCCTCGGTGCCGATGTCAATATGGCAGTCGGCGATGAACGGCCGGTTCCGATCCGCGGCCGCTTCGGCTTCGCCCTGCGGCACAGGTTGCTCGTGACGCAATTCCATCACCGCCTCGGCCAGGATCTTTTGGTAGGTGTCGAACCCGATGTCGGCGATGAAGCCGCTCTGCTCGCCGCCCAGCAGGTTGCCCGCCCCGCGGATGTCGAGATCCTGCATGGCGATGTTGAACCCGGCGCCCAGATCGGAAAAATCTTCGATCGCCTTCAGCCGGCGGCGGGCCTCGGCGGTGAGCGTCCGCAACTCGGGCGTGAGCAGGTAGCAGAACGCCTTTTTGTTGGTGCGCCCCACCCTGCCCCGCAGCTGGTGCAGGTCGCTCAGGCCGAAGTTCTGCGCGTCGTTGATGATGATGGTGTTGACGTTCGGGATGTCGATGCCCGACTCGATGATGGTGGTGGCCAGCAGAATGTCGTACTCGCCGTAGATGAAGTCCATGATCGTCTTTTCCATCTGCTCGGGGGGCATCTGCCCGTGCCCGACAGCGATGCGGGCGGCGGGGCACGCTTTTTTGATGACGCTCTGGATGCGAGGCATGGTTTCGATGCGGTTGTGCACGAAAAACACCTGTCCGCCGCGGGCCAGTTCGGCCTCGACGGCTTCGGCGATGATCCGCTCGTCCCACACGCACACCTCGGTGGTGACGCTCTGGCGGTTGGGCGGCGGGGTGGTGATGACCGACATGTCGCGCGAGCCCATCAGCGAAAACTGCAACGTGCGCGGAATGGGCGTGGCCGTGAGCGTCAGCGTGTCGACGTTGGACTTGAGCCGGCGCAGCTTCTCCTTGCTCGACACGCCGAACTTCTGCTCCTCGTCGATGATCAGCAGCCCCAGGTCTTTGAAGCGCACCTCTTTGCCCAGGATCTTGTGCGTGCCGATAAGGATGTCGATTTTGCCCTGTTGCAGGGCGTCGAGGATCTCTTTGGTCTGTTTGGCCGTCTTGACGCGGCTCAGGTTCTCGACCGTCACCGGAAACTCTTTCAGGCGCTCGGAGAACGTGCGGTAATGCTGCAACGACAGGATGGTGGTGGGCACCAGCACCGCCGTCTGTTTGCCGTCCGAGGCCGCCTTGAACGCCGCGCGGATGGCGATCTCGGTTTTGCCGAACCCCACGTCGCCGCAAATGAGGCGATCCATCGGCACGGGCGTTTCCATGTCGGCCTTGACGTCTTTGGTAGCCTGCTCCTGGTCGGGGGTGTCTTCGTACAGGAACGACGCCTCCAACTCGTTCTGCAGGTAGGTGTCGTGCTGAAAAGCGTAACCCCTACTGGCTTTGCGCTCGGCGTACAGGGCGATCAGGTCGCGAGCGATGTCCTTGACTTTTTTCTTGGTGGCGGCTTTGAGCCGTTGCCATGCGCCCGAACCGAGTTTGTAGATCTTGGGCGGCTCGGCGTCCTTGTCCTTGTATTTGGAGATGCGGTGCAGGGCATGGACGTTCACCAGCAACACGTCGTTGTCGCTGTAGACGAGCTTGATGGCCTCGTGTACCTTGCCGTTCTCGGTGGTGCGTACCAGCCCCCCGAAACGCCCCACCCCGTGGTCGATGTGCACCACGTAGTCGCCCACCTGCAACGAGTTGAGCTCGGCCACGGTAAGCGATTCGCTGCGGTCGAGCTCGTCGTGGATCTTGTAGCGGTGGAAGCGTTCGAATATCTGGTGGTCGGTATAGAAGCACGCCTTGAGGCTGTGGTCGACAAAGCCCTTGTGCAGCACGAGGGAAATGCCGTCGAAAGCCACGTCCTTGTCGCGGTTCGAGTGGAAAATGTTGTCGAGGCGCTCCAACTGCGCCTTGTTGTCGGTGAGGATATAAGTCTTGTAGCCCTTGGCGGCATGGGTGCGGATGTCGTCGGCCAGCAGGGCGAAATTCTTGTTGAACGCGGGCTGGGGCGAGGCGGCGAACTCGATTCTCACCGCACCGGGGCGCTCTTTGATCTCGCCGTGGCGCGACACCACGGAGGATTTTTTTATTCCGGCAAGAAATTCATCGTACGTAATGACGCTGTTGCCGACCTCTTTTTCGTCGACCTCGGCCGAGAGCCTGGCGTGGATGTCGTGCAGTTTGTTGGCCAAATGGGCCGGATTATTAATCCACAGGGCCGCCCCCGGGATGAAATCGGTCAGCGGCACGCGCTTTTCGGCCAGCGACGGCGACTTGAGGTTCGGGATGATCTCGGCCAAGCCGATCTTCTCGGTCGAAAGCTGGCTTCCCACCGAAAACAGCCGCAGCGAATCGACCCGGTCGCCGAAGAAGTCGATGCGGATGGGCTTGCTGCCGGCGAACGAAAACACGTCGACGATGCCGCCGCGGATCGAATAGTGCCCCGGCTCGCCCACGAAGTCGACCTTGACGAAACCGAGTTCGTCGAGCAGTTCCCGCAGGAATTTGATGGAGAGGCTGTCGCCGGTTCTGACCGTCAGCGAGTTTTTGTCGAGCTTGTCGCCGCTGACCACCTTCTCGGCAATGGCGTCGGGGTAGGTGCAGACGGCCAGGTAACCGTCCGAAAAGCCGTTCAGCGCACTGATGACCGCCGTACGCTGGATGATCGCCGCCGGATCTTCGGTCATGTACTGAATGCCCCGCTTGTAAGCCGTCGGGAAGAACAGCACCTTCGCCGGGTCGAGCAGCGGGTAGAGGTCGTTGCACAGGTAGGCCGCCTCGTCCTTGTCTTCCATCACGAACAGGTGCACCCCCTGCCGCCGTTCGACCGCCGCAGCCGTCACAAGCGAAAACGACGAGCCGGAAAGCCCGCTCACAGCCGCGTCCCCGCCGGCCTTGAGGGCGGCGAACAACTCTTCGGCCGGTTTCTCGGACGCAATGCCGTCAACTAATTCACGGATGGTCATGCTTTTTGATCTTTATTTCATGCGTGTCGCCCTCGCGGGCCGGGAACGTTTCGGGAAACACCTGCCGTGCCTCGGCCAGCAGCCCGTCAAGTTGCTTGTAGCGTGAAGAATAGTGCCCGACGATGAGCTTTCCGGCTCCGGCTTTTACGGCAGCCTTGGCCGCCTGTTTCGCCGTGGAATGTCCGGTGGGCTTGGCCAGGGCTTTGTCCTCTTCCGCATAGGTGGCCTCGTGGTAAAGCACGTCGACCCCGCTGACGATTTTCGCCGCCTTGGCCGAGTAAGCCGTGTCGGAGAGGAAAGCGTAACTGCGGGGCGTGTATGGGATGTATGACAATTCGCTGTTGGAAACGGTTTTGCCGCTTTCGGTTACGATCTCCTCGCCCCGCTTGATGGCGGCGATCTGCCTGAGCGACAAGCCGTATTGCCCGATGCACTCCTTTCGGACGTTGAGCGGCGGCGTCTTTTCTTTGAACAGGTATCCCGTGGTCGGGATCGAATGGCGCAGGGGCACGGAATAGACCTCCATCACCTTGTTTTCGTAAACCAGGACGCTGCTGCACGTGTCGACCGGCAAAAAAACGATCTCGTACCCCGTCTCGGGCGAAAACAGCGTGCGGAAACTGTCGATCACGGCCCCCAGATGGTGCGGCCCGAACACGTGCAGCGGCGCCCGGCGGTCGAGAAAATTGAGCGTGGACAACAGTCCGTACAGCCCGAACACGTGATCGCCGTGGGTATGGGTGATGAACACGGCGTCCAGCTTCAGCGGCGAGATCCCGCACCGCATCAACTGCGTCTGCGTCCCCTCGCCGCAATCGAGCAGGTAGAACCGCTCGTGCACGTTGAGCGCATGCGCCGACGGGAAGCGTTTGGTGTCGGGCTTGGCCGAGCCGGTGCCGAGGATGGTGATCTCGAATCTCATGGAGGTTTCAGACGATGTTTGAACGGACAAATATATTTTAAATTCGGGAATTATCCCTTTCCATGTTGCATCCACAGGGTGTTTTGTCATCCGGTGCGGGTGCTCCCGATGCATTCACGAAACAGCCGTTCTGCTGCCTGAACCTGCCCGTTGATGGCTCATCCCCGATGTTGAATCCGACGCAACTCTCAATGTCCGCTACGCGCTTCAAATTCTACCCGTCGTTCTTGCGCCGGCGCTCAACAGCTCAAGTGCTTGCGGCCTTCAACGCTCCGGGCTAAACCTCTGGACGACAAACGAAATCCGGCGCGGCAGCATGTAACAGCCAACCATGGCGAAGTAAAAAACGGGGAGAAAGATTCCCCCCGTTTTTACCTGCATATAGAAGATATTACTCTTCGTTGGCCTCCATCTGCGCCTTGAGATCGGCCAGTTCCGAGATGTCTCCCAGCGTGGTCTTCTCCATCGACGAGTTGAGCTTTTTCACCGCTTTCTGCGTAGAGTCCAGCTCTTTGGTCTTGGCCGACTTCTTCTCGTCCCTTTCAGCCCTTTCGGCCTGACGGGCCTCTTCGGCGGCTTTGGTGGTCACCATCACACGCTTCGAGTTTTTCGAGAATTCGAGCACTTTCACCTCGATCTTGTCGCCCACCTTCAGCGGCTCGGTCACCAGCTTGGACGGCAGGAAGCTCTCGATATCGTCGCCCAGCGACAGCACCACGCCCTTGTCATTCACCTCGGTAACGGTGGCTTCGTGCACGGTGTCGGGGCCGTAAGTGCCTTCGTAGGCCTCCCACGGATTTTCCTCCAGCTGCTTGTGGCCCAGGCTCAGACGGCGGTTTTCCTTGTCGATTTCAAGGACAACCACGTCGATGTCGGCGCCGATCTGGGTGAATTCCGACGGATGCTTGATCTTCTTGGTCCAGCTCAGATCCGAGATGTGGATCAGGCCGTCCACGCCCTCTTCGATTTCGGCAAACACGCCGAAGTTGGTGAAGTTGCGCACCTTGGCCGTATGTTTCGAGCCCACGGGGTATTTTTTGTCGATATCGACCCACGGATCGGGAGTCAGTTGCTTGATGCCGAGCGACATCTTGCGGTCGTCGCGGTCGAGCGTCAGGATAACCGCCTCAACCGTATCGCCCACTTTCAGGAAATCCTGGGCCGAGCGCAGGTGCTGCGACCACGACATTTCCGACACGTGGATCAGGCCCTCGACGCCCGGAGCGATCTCAACGAACGCGCCATAGTCGGCCATCACAACCACCCGGCCGCTCACTTTGTCGCCCACTTTCAGGTCGGCGCTCAGAGCGTCCCACGGATGCGGGGTCAGTTGCTTGAGTCCCAGAGCGATACGCTTTTTGGCATCGTCGAAGTCGAGGATCACCACGTTGAGTTTCTGGTCGAGCTGAACGATCTCTTCGGGGTGGTTCACGCGGCCCCACGAAAGGTCGGTGATGTGGATCAGGCCATCTACGCCGCCCAGATCGATGAACACGCCGTACGAAGTGATGTTCTTGACCGTCCCTTCGAGGATCTGGCCCTTTTCGAGCTTCGAGATGATCTCTTTCTTCTGCTGTTCGAGTTCGGCCTCGATCAGCGCCTTGTGCGAAACGACCACGTTGCGGAACTCCTGGTTGATCTTCACCACCTTGAATTCCATGGTCTTGTTCACATATATGTCGTAATCACGGATGGGTTTCACGTCGATCTGCGATCCGGGGAGGAAGGCCTCGATGCCGAATACGTCCACGATCATACCGCCCTTGGTGCGGCACTTGATGTAACCCTTGATGATTTCGTCTTTCTCCATCGCTTCGTTGACCCTGTCCCACGAGCGCAACTGGCGCGCTTTCTTGTGCGAGAGCACGAGCTGTCCCTTTTTGTCTTCGGCGTTTTCGACATACACCTCCACTTTCTCGCCGATGGCCAGTTCGGGGTTGTAACGGAATTCCGACACGGGGATGATCCCTTCCGACTTGTAGCCGATGTTCACCACCACTTCGCGTTTGTTGATGCCGATGACCGTCCCCTCCAGCACTTCGCCCGTCTGGATATTCGACAGGGTTTCGTTGTACTTGTCGGTGATCTTGCCTTTGTCCTCGGAATAGATGCCGAGTCCGTCCTCAAAGGCGCTCCAGTCGAAACTGTCGACCGGCACCGATGCGTTCAGAGGCTTTTTGGCCTCTTTTTCCAATTTCTGATTTTCTTCCATTTTGCTTGAATTAAATTGGTTAGACATTATGTATAGAGCCACTAAGGCGGTGCAAAATTAATTTATTTTTCCCGGCAAACAAGAAAATCCCCCAAGTTTTATCGCAATAAAAACGAACGGCCCCGCATCCAGATGCGAAGCCGCGTGTTAATGCCATTGAATTAACGCTATATCTTCATCCGCTTAAGGGTATAGGACTGCACGTTCTCGGTTTGGGCAAGAAAAGCACCGAGGTCCATGCAATAGACAAACCCTTCGTATATTTTAACGACCGACAAAGGCAGCCGATCGTACGTCACCGTCTTAACGGGCGTCATGTCGTTTTCAAAAACATAGATCTTGGTTTTTCTGCCGCCCGCATCCATGCCATGAAGGTGATCGTCGAATTCAAATTCCCCGATCTCGGCGCACAGATAGATCTTCCCACGGTCGGCATAAACTCCTTTTACGACACTGCTGCGGAACAGAAATTTCATCCATTCCTGAGAGCCGGCCGATGTCACCTCCCGATGATCGGAAACGGATTTCACCCCGAACGCCGGATCGTTTACCGAATAAACCGCCTCTTCTGCTTCAGGCCTCCGCTCGTAAATCTTCAACTCCGCCGGATGGGCATAGAGCATGCGGCCGCCGTCGACGCACAACCCGGCGGAGTTGGCGTAAGCGAACATCACCTCGTTCGCCCCGCCGCGGCCCGAGAATTTATCCGTGATCTTCCGTTCATTCATATCATATACCTGCACCACCTCCTTAAAGCCCCCGCCATCTTCCTCACCCACGCCGTACAGGTAAACGTACCGGTCGTCTTTGACGGCAAATTTCTTCACGGCCTTCTCAAAACCCGTGTATTCGGAGACGAACGCTCCGTTGCGGTCAAAAACGAGCATTTTCAAAAACATGCTGCACCACAGATAAATATGGCCGGGGGTGACGAAAACCAACGACGGCCTGATATACTCCCCCTTGCCGCGCCCCTGGAGGCCCAGAGTCCGCAACTGCTCGCCTTCGGCATTATAGAGATACGCGTTGTTGTCTGTCAAAACAACGAAGGAGCTGTCGCTTACGATGGCGAAGTCGGCCAGATGCCCCAGCAAGCCGATGTTCTCTTTCAGGCGGCAAACACTGTCGGCCGGTTCGGTGTTTGTTTCGTTCATCTCAAAAACGATTTTCCGCTCCGTTTTTTGATTTTTCCCCGAACAACCGGCCAGAATAAATGCCGATAGTAAAACAAATATCGCTTTGCGCATCATCATCTCCATTTTATCGGAATCGGGCCCGCGTTAGCCGCCCTCCGGTGAAGCAACAAATTTATGTTTTTTCATATTAACAACCAATAATGAATACAACCATTCCATATCCTGCGCTCACACGGGACTCAGAAATGAAAAACAAGGCCCTTGCCGACAAATATGCCGGGGCTCCTTACAGGACAGAACCGGAGTATAAATCGCAGAAAGGACGATAAATCCAACATATTTTTTCATACCTTTGTCGTTTCTAAAAAACTAAAAAACAACATATGGGATACCTATTCACATCCGAATCGGTGTCGGAAGGACACCCCGACAAAGTGTCGGACCAGATCTCGGACGCCATCCTCGACGAATTCCTGCGCAACGACCCCAATTCGAAAGTGGCCTGCGAAACGCTCTGCACCACCGGGCTGGTGGTGGTCAGCGGCGAGGTGAACTCGGAGGCCTACATCGACATCCAGTCGATCACGCGCGGGGTCATTAACCGCATCGGCTATGACAAGTCGGACTACATGTTCGACGGCAGCGCCTGCGGGGTGCTCTCGGCCATCCACGAACAGTCGCCCGACATCAACCAGGGGGTGGTGCGCGCCAGCGCCGACGAACAGGGAGCCGGCGACCAGGGCATCATGTTCGGCTACGCCAGCAACGAAACCAACGAATACATGCCGGCATCGCTGATGCTCTCGCACGTGATCCTGCAAGAGCTGGCCGACATCCGCCGCGAAGGGAAGGCGATGACCTACCTGCGTCCCGATTCCAAGAGCCAGGTGACGGTCGAGTACAACGACAACGGCAAGCCCGCGCGGGTGCACACCATTGTGGTGTCGACCCAGCACGACGAGTTCGTTTCGTGTTCGATGGCCGGCGGCTGCGAGAAAACGGCCGAACGGCAGATGGGTGAAAAAATCAAAGACGACGTACGCCACATTCTCCTGCCGCGGGTGAAGCAGCGCCTCGAAGCTGCGGGTGACGGACAACTGGCCGCGCTGATCAAAGACGACTACATCCTTCACGTCAATCCCACCGGCAAGTTCGTGATCGGCGGGCCGCACGGCGACACGGGCCTCACCGGCCGCAAAATCATCGTTGACACCTACGGAGGCAAAGGCGCCCACGGCGGCGGAGCGTTCTCGGGCAAAGACTCGTCGAAGGTCGACCGCTCGGCTGCCTACGCCTCGCGCCACATTGCCAAGAACATGGTGGCCGCGGGCATCGCCGACGAGGTGCTGGTACAGGTGTCGTACGCCATTGGCGTGGCGCATCCGCTGAGCGTGTTCATCAACACCTACGGCACGTCGAAAGTAACGCTGTCGGACGGGCAGATCGCCGAAAAGATCGAAAAACTGTTCGACCTGCGTCCGGCGAAGATCGTCGAGAAGTTCGGGCTCAAATACCCGATCTTCGAACCCACCGCCTCGTACGGCCACTTCGGACGCGCGCCCTACAAACAACTGGTGGAGTTGCGTTACGGCGGCCAGAAAACCGAGCGGGAGATCGAATTCTTCTCCTGGGAAAAAACCGATGCCGCAGAGATGCTGAAAAAAGAATTCTCGCTGTAACTCTGCGGTTCCCAATAACCCGAACGGAGCTTCCTGCAGGAAGCTCCGTTTTTATTTGTTCCTGTTGGATTTACGGGAGGCCTGCGCCGCCTTCGGGGCGGGCGCAGGATAAGTGCTGCCAGGCGTCAACCCTGGGCCATATAAATACCCTGCAGGGCGTTTCTTTCTCTTGCCCGCAAACGCTCTCCCGCGGCGGTCAATAATCCGGCATGCGGTGGTTGACCATTTCTTTGCCGCTCCCGGGAAAGCGGACGCTTCCGGAATCGTCTTCCGGACGGGGCGAATTGCCCGAATGCCCCTGGCGATATTGCGCGGGGGTGGTTCCGTACGCCTTTCTGAACTGCTTGATGAAATGGGATGCATTGGGAAATCCGCATTCGAGCCCGATGTCGCCGACGGCTTTGTTCGACGAGATCAGCATCATCCGGGCCCTCATCATCCGCTGCCGGGTGAACCACCGGTGGGGCGGATCGTTGAAATAGAGTTTGAAATCGCGGGTGAATACCGCCGGGCTTTTGTTGCACCTGGTCGACAGCTCTTTGAGCGTGAGGTTGTCGCGGATGTTGTCGTAGATGGCCTGTTCGAACGCGCTTCGCCCGGGGTCGATGCTGTCCATGATCCGTTTCTTTATGCAGCAGTCGTTGTTCATTATGATCAGCGACACCAGTTCGGCGAATTTCAGGTTCTGCATCGATCCCTGTTCGCAGAACGCTTCGTCTTTTGCGTACACGTCTACCGACAGGAAGAAGTTTTCGATATTGTCCCACCCCTTGTACGTGGCGAACGGGTCTTGCGTGCATTGCGGGCAGTGGTGGGAAGAGCGGACGTCGACATTGAAGACCGTGTTCAGCCGGTTGAGCGTGCGCGCAAGGCATTCGGGGTTGAAATAGAAAAGGATCTGCTCGGAATTCTTGCCTTTCCCGGGAATGTCTTCGATGTAATGGGTTCCGTTGTTCAGATAAAAAAGATCGCCCTTGTCCGCCGCCAGCGACCGGTCGCCGTCGTGGAACACCTTTTTCCCTTCAATGATGTATCCTATGACGTTTCTCCGATAGAGAACCTGCTGCATTCCCGTTCGTTCGGCCACGATGTATTTTACAATGTCCGGATGGTCGGACGCCTTGTGAGTTTCACTGTTCATAACCTTGGATTTAGAATGTTACGAGAGTCGTTATTATCGGTTATAATTGTATAAAATTATTTGATTAGAATATTTTTATAACCACTGTGTTTTTTTATTAAGTCCGGATTAGGTGCAATATTAAATAAAAGCATTTAATTTAAAGCAATATTAGTGATTTATTTCTCAACTAAAAATTTTCGCGACTTTTTCCGCCGTAATTTCCACATATGGCGATGGGAGATAAAACCAGGTGAAATACCGCCTTAACGCAATTGATGGAAAGATGCGTCACAACGCTGCTTCCGGTTTTCCACCGACCGCCGCGGCCTGCAAGCGGGAAACAACCTCCGGGTGAAATAAAATTTCCGGATGGAGGTATAGAAATTAAATTATTTTATATCTTTGCGCTAATTGGAAAAATAGTGAACTGACATGCCTGATCATGGAGACAGGGCAGGAAAAAAACCGGTATGGCTTAAGATAAAACTACACGAAACCAAGGAATTTGCAGAGGTCGCTTCGATCGTCCGGGAGCATAATCTGCATACGATATGTAGTAGTGGGCGGTGTCCCAATCAGGCCGAATGCTGGAGTCGCAAAACGGCGACGTTCATGGTGCTGGGCGATGTGTGCACCCGATCGTGTAAGTTTTGCGCTACGAAAACGGGAAAACCCCTGCCCGTGGATACTTCGGAGCCAATCAAAGTGGCTCGTTCCATTAAACTAATGGGGCTGAGACATTGCGTGCTGACCTCGGTCGACCGCGATGACCTGCCCGATCTCGGCGCGGCCCACTGGGCGGACGTGATCCGGGCTGTCCGCCAAGCCAATCCCGACGTAACCATAGAGGTGCTGATCCCCGACTTCGACGCAAGGACGGAGTTGCTTGACATTGTCATGGCCGCCGGGCCCGACATCATCGGCCATAATATCGAAACCGTGGAGCGGCTCACCCCCCGGGTGCGCAGCCGGGCCAAATACCGCACCAGCCTCGACGTGCTGGCCTACCTTGCTTCTAAAGGCGCGACTTCCAAAAGCGGCCTGATGCTGGGTTTGGGCGAAACCGAGGCCGATGTGCTGACGACGCTCGACGACCTGGCTGCCGCCGGGTGCGACATCGTCACCATCGGACAGTACCTCCAGCCGACGAAAGAGAACCTTCCCGTTTCGGAATACGTCCACCCCGATCAATTTGCCAAGTATAAAGAGGAGGCGCTGCGGCGCGGCTTTTCCGGCGTGGAGAGCGGCCCCATGGTGCGGTCGTCGTATCTGGCCGACAAGGCTTACGAGGCCAGCAACTGTTGTAAATCGGCGAAAAATGCCGGATAGCGGAACCAGGCCCGTGCGGGTGGAAGACGCCGGCGTCGTCGAGTACGGCGCCGCGTGGGAGAGGCAGAAAGAATACTTCGGCCGCATTGTCGAAGGCAAAGCGGCGGGCAGGAATGAGAACGGCGTGTTATTGCTGTGCGAGCATCCGCATGTATACACGCTGGGCAAAAGCGGCAGCGAGGCGAACCTGCTGATTGGCGACGAACTTCTCTCACGCATCGGCGCCACCTATTTCCGCACCGACCGCGGAGGCGATATCACTTACCACGGCTACGGCCAGCTGGTGGGCTATCCGATCCTCGACATCGGGCGGTTCGGGATGGGGCTGAAAGACTATGTGTTCCTGGTCGAGCAGTGCGTCATCGACTGCATCGGCCGGTGGGGCATCGAAGCGGGCAGGCTCGACGGGGCCACAGGCGTCTGGATCGACGCGCACGGGCCCTCGGCCCGGAAGATCTGCGCCATCGGGGTCAAGGCGTCGCATTATGTGACCATGCACGGCTTTGCGCTGAATGTGAATACCGACCTGGCCTATTTCTCGTACATCAACCCCTGCGGGTTTGTGGACAAGGGGGTCACCTCGATGGAGAAGGAACTGGGCCGCAAGGTTGCGATGGCGGATGTGAAAGAGGCGTTCAAAGAGTGTTTCTCCCGCCGGTTCGAATGTGAGTTGGAGCCGTGGGGCCGTTAATGCACGGAATCCGGCCGCTTTGAAGGTTTTGGCCGGCAAGAAAGCGGCTACGAAAATTTCTTGGTCGCTGCTGTGCCACAGATCCCGGAACAGGCCCGGGATGATGTCGGGCAAAGGAAAGGCCCCGGACAACCAAAGATTAGTAAATAATAATAAAAATAGTTTATGTCAAAGGAGAAAAGATGGGTTCTGAAAGAGCGGGCCGACAAAACCCGGACGGAGGAGTTGTCCTCGGTTCTGGGCATCGCGCCCGTGCTTGCGAACCTTTTGATCCAGCGCGGCATAGACACCTACGAGAAGGCTTTCAGGTTTTTTAATCCCCGGCTGGAGAACCTGCACAACCCGTTCCTGATGAAAGACATGGAGCAGGCGGTGCGGCGGCTGGACGAGGCGATCGCCGCCAACCAGAAGATCATGGTCTATGGCGACTATGACGTGGACGGCACGACGGCAGTTGCCATCGTCTATTCGTTTTTGCAGGACATGGGGTACGAAAACATGAGCTACTACATCCCCGACCGCTACACCGAGGGCTACGGCGTTTCGTACAAGGCCATCGACCATGCGGCGGACGAAGGGGTGGGGCTGATCATCGCCCTGGACTGCGGCATCAAGGCTGTCGAAAAAGTGGCCTACGCCAAAGAAAAGGGGATCGACTTTATCATCTGCGACCACCACCTGCCGGGCGACACCATTCCGGCGGCCGTGGCGGTGCTCGACCCCAAGCGTTCCGATTGCAGTTATCCGTTCGAGGATCTGTCGGGATGCGGCGTCGGGTTCAAGCTGTTGCAGGGGTATTGCCAGTACAAGGGTTTGCCGTTCTCAAGGGTGGAGTCGCTGATGGATTTTGTGGCCGTGAGCATCGCTTCGGACATCGTGCCGCTGGTGGGTGAAAACCGCATTCTGGCTTATTACGGGCTGAAACGGCTCAACGAGCATCCGGGCAAGGGTCTGGAGTCGATCATCAAAATCTGCGGGTTGGAGAAACACACCATCACCATCGACGACATCGTCTTCAAGATCGGGCCGCGCATCAACGCCGCCGGCCGCATGGTGATGGAGGACGAAGGCAACGGGGCCACGCGTTCGGGCGGCCACCATGTGGTGAAGCTACTGGTTGCCAAGAGTGTGGAGAAGGCCACGCTGTACGGCGACCACATCGACACGTGGAACACCGACCGCAAGAGCATCGACCGCACCATCACCACCGAGGCGCACGAGATCGTGGAGAACGACCCCGAGTTGCGCAACGCCCGGTGCACGATCATCTATAACCCCTCGTGGATTAAAGGAATCGTGGGGATCGTGGCTTCGCGCCTGATCGAGACCTACTACCGCCCGACGGTGATCCTGACCATGTCCAACGGGTTTGTGACCGGTTCGGCGCGCAGCGTGCCCGGGTTCGACCTCTACCAGGCGGTGGAGTCGTGCTCCGACCTGCTGGAGAACTTCGGCGGGCACACCTACGCCGCGGGGATGACCATGAAACCCGAAAACGTCGAGAAATTTAAAAAGCGCTTTACAGACTACGTCAACGAGCACATCGACCCCGAGGTGCTGATCCCCCAGGTGGAGATCGATGCCGAACTGACCTTTTCCGAGATCGACCCGTCGTTCCGTTCCATGCTCAACGCGTTCCATCCGTTCGGGCCGGGCAACATGTCGCCCGTGTTCGTCACGCGCGGGGTGAGCGACAACGGCGGCGCACGGCTGGTGGGCGCCGAGAGGGACCACCTGAAGATGGACCTGGTGTCGGCCGACAACCCCTACAACCCGATGTCGTCCATCGCGTTCCAGCAGGCGGCTTTCTACGAGCACGTCAAAGCCGGCGGGCAGATCGACGTCTGCTACACCGTGGTCGAGAACAACTACCGGGGCGTGGTGTCGCCGCAGTTGCGCATCAAGGATATCAAAAAGTCGAAATAACCTTTCGGGCGTGAGAAGCGGGGCGGTGATTGGATACGGCCGCGGGCCCGGTTTTTCGTTTCGGGGGGTGTGTTGATGGTGGGGGGGGGG